>DATFYE010000195.1:0-18150 GCA_035315185.1 Syntrophorhabdales bacterium
CGATAACCTCCTCTCTGGTAATGGGTACGATTATCGCACGGAAAGGGGCCTCGGGTGCACGATGTATTGGCACAAAAACCGGCATTAAGGGTAACCGATGTATTGGCACATCAGGGTGCACGATGTATTGGCATTTCTCAAATAGGCATTAGAACTTCTTTACAGCATTCTTATTCCTCAGAAGAAGACGCTTCATAAGGAGACAAATCATTGTCACAGTATTGACAATCGTCGGATTGTTGACAATAAAATGAGAAATGTAGGCCTGGCCAATTGGCTCAGGAGTCTCTGACCCGCAGTGTTGACGAATCGCAGAAAGGCATAGCCATTCTCTAACAGGCAATATCCCAAAAATAAGGAACGACGAGGCAAAAGCCAAAGGCTAACGGCAAAGGGCAGGGCAAGCCTGCTGGTTCTGCTCGGGTGATTACCCCTAGCCTTGTGCCTTTTGCCTGCGCTTTACCTAGCCACTAACCACCAAACACTAACCACCAAACACTAACCACTACACTGTCACGCTGCCCTTAAGGTTTTCCCCTAAAAATCCGATACATTAAGAAAGTTAACTATTATTATGGCCTGTTTACGCTGCGAAATGACAGGAGCAGGGCGAAGGAGCATCTGGAGCCACGCTATTTTTGTCTCTACGCAGCCGGCAGATGTGATGCTGGGAAGCCGGAGTAACGAGGTAACGAAAAGTGCACTGGGCAAGTGAAAAGGACATCGACGTCAAGACTGCAAACCCTATAAGGGTGCTCGTTGTCGAGGACGAGAGTGTTGTCTCCAAGGATATACAGGAGAGCCTGAAAGGTCTTGGATACAAGGTTTGCGGGACCGCTTTTTCTGGGGACGAGGCCATTAAGAAGGCAGAGTCCCTGCAGCCTGATCTTGTCCTCATGGACATTGTGCTGAAAGGAGATATCGACGGGGTAGAGGCAGCAGAAACTATTCGCGCCCGGCTCCACGTTCCCGTGATCTACCTGACGGCCTATTCAGACGAGCACACGCTCAACAGAGCCAAAGTCACAGAACCATCCGGGTACATCCTTAAGCCGTTTGATGAGAGAGAACTGCACACAACGATCGAAGTGGCGATGTACAGGCATACCATGCAGAAGAGGCTCAAGGAAAGCGAGCGATGGTTTGCCACGACTCTCAAGAGCATAGCCGACGCAGTCATAGCAACAAACACCGAGGGACGTATCACCTTCATGAACCCGGTTGCAGAACTCCTGACGGGATGGAAGCAGACGGAGGCCCTGGGTAGGGATCTTGGCGAGGTCTTCAGTGTGAGAGATCAGG
This sequence comes from Syntrophorhabdales bacterium, assembly GCA_035315185.1. Classification (GTDB taxonomy): domain Bacteria; phylum Desulfobacterota; class Syntrophorhabdia; order Syntrophorhabdales; family WCHB1-27; genus JADGQN01. Next base: position 1,303 of record DATFYE010000195.1, read on the forward strand.
ACGGATGCATCTTGATCAAGAATCCCGTGGTGAAGGTGCTCGAAGAAGCAGTGGTCGTCGATTTGAGGAATAATCTCCTGTTCGGCAAAGAGGGTACCACACTTATCGTGGATGATAGTGCGGCACCTATTGTTGACGACGATGGGAACATACTTGGTGCAGTACTCGTCTTCCGTGACGTGACAGAGGGACGGAGGGCTGAAGAGAAGAGGACAAAGCTGAATAGCCTGCTTATGGCCGTCAGAAGCATGAATGAGAGCCTGCTTCGCATGAAAAGCGAACCAGAGCTTTTCCAGCAGATCTGCGAATCTCTTGCAAACGTTGTAAATTTTAAGCTTGTTACCATTAGTCTGCTCGACAAGGATCGGTGCGAGATAAAACCTGTGGCTTATGCGGGTGCAGAAGAGGGCTTTCTTGCCTTGTGTACCTTTACCTGGGATGACCTAGCCGAGGGTCGCGGTCCTGTGGGAAGGGCAATCACTACTGGAGCTCCCGCCGTGGTAAATGATACGCAGCAGGACCCTTCTTATGAAGCGTGGCGATCGGAAGCGCTGAGACGAGGCTTCAAGTCTACTATCGCTCTGCCACTGGTAAGCAACGGGGAAGTAATGGGGAGCCTTGATGTTTACTCTGGAGAGAAAGATGCGTTCGGGCCTGAAGAGATCGAGTTTCTCATGGAAGCTGCAGGAGACATAACAGTCGCGTTGAAATCGTTACTCCTGGAAAGAGAACTGGAAACGAGCCTTGCGGGCATGAAGAAAGTTCTGGGCGAGACGGTTGAGGCCATAGCCTGCATGAGTGAAATGCGCGATCCATACACGGCTGGTCATCAGCGGCGTGTTGCGCAACTGGCATCTGCGGTGGCTAAAGAGATGGGCATGTCTGATGACCAGATCGAGGGCATCCGGGTTAGCGGATTCTTACATGATGTCGGCAAGATCGGTGTACCGGCAGAAATCTTGAGCAAGCCGGGCCGCATCAACGAGGCTGAATTGAGCCTGATCAGGACGCACTCGAGCGTTGGCTACGAAATACTGAGGCTCCTGGAATTTCCATGGCCGGTGGCCAAGGCTGTGCTTCAGCATCATGAGCGGCGCGACGGCTCAGGCTATCCGGAAGGGCTTACCGCAGAGGCTCTGACCGTGGAGGCAGAAATTCTGGCCGTTGCGGACGTGGTAGAATCGATGGCTTCACGGCGGCCTTACCGCGAAGGTGTGGGGATTGAGAAGGCCCTTAATGAGATATCAGAGGGGAAGGGCACGCTTTACAACCCTAAGGTTGTAGATGCGTGCCTTGTGCTCTTCAGAGAGAAAGGTTTTCAGTTCGACGAGCGAGCCTGATCCCGACCGATGTGCTCGCCTGTTCCCGCAGTCCATTTCAGCACACAACATCTAAAATGTCCCCGCACCAATCGTTACGAGTTACGGGTTACGAGTTACAGGTTAGGGGCGCTTGCAGCACCCGTTACAAGCAATACGTTACAGACAAGACATGTTACGGGCAATGACGCAAAACAAAGCGTGGTGCCCACCGCTAACGGTTCCTATCGTTAACTTGTAACAGGCAGTATCCTGTAACTTGTAACAGGGTTCCTGTCGTTAACCTGTAACAGGCTGTATCTTGTAACGTGTAACGTGTGTTATGTTTACTGCTTAGGACAATGCGTAAGCGGAAGCGTATAGCGCTCACGAAAAAAGCCGACAGAATAGAGCCTTTCTACGTCATGGAACTGCTCGAACAGGCGCGTGAGATTGAGCGCACGGGGGAGACTGTCATTCATCTGGAGATAGGTGAGCCCGACTTTCAGACGCCTGAGGCAGTGAAGAGAGCCGCAATCCAGGCGATACAGGAGAACCGCACCTTTTACACGGAAAGCCTGGGACTCCCAGCACTCCGGGAGAGAATCGCTGGTCATTATCAGAAAGTTCACGGAGTGTCAGTTTCCCCGGAACGCATTGTGATTACAAACGGTACGTCCGGTGCATTCCTTCTCTTGTCGACAGTGTTGCTGAGCAGGAATCGGAATCTCCTGCTTTCTGATCCAGGGTATCCCTGCTATAAGAACTTTGGCGTACTGGCCGGGGCCCGTGTCAACGCCATACCGGTTTCGGAGGATTCGGGTTTTGAGATCAGGGTCGAGGATTTGCGCGATCTTAAAGGCTTGCCGCATCTCTTGCTTATCGCGAACCCATCCAATCCGACGGGCACTCTGTACAGCCCTGAAAGTCTTGGTCGACTCTGGGCATTTGTTTCAGGAAAAAATGGTCTTATGGTCGTGGATGAGATTTACTCCGGTCTTACTTACGGGGAGAATTTTCTCACGGCACTTGCCGTCTCAGACGACATCATCGTCGTCGACGGATTTTCAAAGACCTATGCAATGACAGGGTGGCGGCTTGGCTGGGTGGTTGTTCCGCCCGCGCTCGTAAGGCCTATCCAGAAAGTTGCTCAGAATGTTTTCATCTCGGCTCCCACAATCTCGCAGTACGCTGCGATACAAGCTCTGGATGCCCTTACCGAAGTCGAGCAGATGAGGCGCGTTTACAGGGAGCGGAGAGACTTTCTTTTGCCTGAACTGACAAGGCTTGGTTTTTCCGTGCCTGTTGAGCCACAGGGAGCTTTCTATATTTATGCAGGTATTGAGAGGTGGAAGCTCGACAGCATGGATTTTGTGCAAAAAGCCCTTCACGAAGCTAAAGTAGCGCTCACGCCAGGTTATGATTTTGGTTTATTCAGAGCAGGTTCTCATGTCCGGTTTTCTTTCGCCAATTGTCTGGAAGAGCTGAGAAAGGGCTGCAGCAGGCTCGATACGTGGCTCCAAACCCTTCCTACCAATTAATGCTCATGAGGAAGCGGATATCCTGAAGTACAACGAGAACAAGAGACTTTGTATTCCCGCTTCCACGCTTCTTCGCATCATCGGCTCGCTTCCGCACTTTGTATTAGCAGATCTCGACGGGTAGTGAGCCGAGCCCTTGTCGAAGCGTCTCAATTACGCTGTTCACGTGATCACGATTAAGCCACTGATCCAGGCGGTGAGATCGATAGATGCCTATCGTTTTGGACGGGTAGTTCATAGCGTCGACCATGACTCGGTGGGCATAAGGACGTATCTTCTGTGCGAGAGTGTCCGGGTTCATCGGTAGAACCGGCCCCACGAAGACATAGGTTCTAATCCCCTTATCGTGAAGCGCCTGCAAGGCCCGTACACGCTCCTCTACGGGCGGGGCCTGCGGCTCAAAGATCCGTCTTATGTTGTCATCATCTGTAGTTATAGTGAACCCCACCTCAATATGGCTGCATTTTGAGATCACATCCATGTCTCTCAGCACAAGAGGCGACTTTGTAAGGATCTCGACAGGAAAGTCGGAATTGGAGAGGGCAACGAGACAGGCTCGTGTGAGCTTGTATTGCCCTTCGATTTGTTGATAGGGGTCCGTGACGCTGCTCAGGATGACGGTTCCTCTTTCAGCTCTGGATAGTTGCTTTTCCAGAAGCAGCGGCGCGTTCACTTTTGCATCGACAAACGCGCCCCAAGCCTCGGGATGACCGGTATATTTTTTCATAAACGTCGCATAACAATAGCGGCATCCGTGCGAACAGCCTATGTAAGGATTGACCGTGTAGCTGATGCCTTCAATCCCGGATCGGGAGAGCACAGACTTGGCGTATATTTCCTTGATAACCGATCTCATGCGCTATTATATCATGAGCAAGTATTGATCTACGTCTTGGGCCCGGACTGAGGATTTGTGTTGAGGGAACCCCAGGTCCGCTGGAAGAAGGAAAATAGCTGTGCTAGATTTACGTCAAGAAGCATCGTACACGAAACTTATGCGATACTTGATTTGTTCGCTCATTCTCATGGTGGCCATCGTCCTGTTAGCGAAGCCAACCGATCCCGGTGTACAACAAAAGAAATATCTCCTTGTGGCGGCTGTGGGGGATATCATGATGGGAACGACCTTTCCTGCACAAAAGCTTCCTCCCCAGGACGGAGAGCATCTGTTCCAGAACATGAGGGAGAGGCTTAAAGGGGCGGACGTCGTTTTCGGAAACCTGGAAGGCACGCTTCTTGACGAGGGCAGCACAGCTAAATGTGCTGGACAGGAAACCTCGGGAACCTGTTACGCGTTCAGGATGCCAACGAGATATGTCAACCACCTGGTAAAGGCGGGATTCAACGTGGTCAGCACAGCAAATAACCATACGCTCGACTTTGGAGTGGAGGGAGAAAGAAAGACCCGGGCGAGTTTGCAAAACGCCCTAATACAGCCGGCAGCCGGCAAGAGCATTGCCCGTTTCAGCGTAGGGCGGAAAAAAGTGGCAGTAGCTGGTTTCTCCTTCTCGCGCCTGGAACCGCCGTTCCCCTCGGTTCTGGATATATCCGGGGCCCGGCATGTGGTGAAGGAATTGAAAAGAGAGAGCGATATCGTCATCGTCTCCTTTCACGCCGGCCCTGAGGGAATTAATGCCCTTCATGTACCTGAGGGATCGGAGTTTTTTGCCGGTGAGTCGCGAGGAGAGACGCGGCGGTTTGCCCATGAGATGGTGGATGGAGGGGCAGATCTCCTGATCGGCCACGGGCCACACGTGTTGAGAGGATTTGAAGTCTATAAGAACAAACTGATTACCTACAGCCTCGGAAACTTCGTGACCTATGCGGGCATCAGTACCCAGGGTGTCCGGGGAATCAGCCTCATTCTCCACGCTTCACTGGACATAGAAACAGGGGATCTTGTTTGGGGCAAAGTAGTATCATTAAGGCTCAGAAACAGAGGCGTCCCCTTTGAGGATGGGGAGCACAGGGCGCTTAAACTGGTTCGGCGACTATCCGTGGATGATTTTGGCCCAAAGAATCTGCTATTTGAGGATTCAGGGGTCTTTTATCCACCTCATTTCTTCCAGGAAACCCGTGCGTACTTTTCGCCTTCGGGGTACTGAATGGCCAATTCCCCCTTATACGCCTTGTGAATAGCCTCTCCTATCCTTCGGGCGATATGCTCGTATGTCGTCCGGATCTCTATACTTGTACCTCGGTCAGTCAAAGAGATTATTCGTTCAAGGGGGCGTAAGCTTTGCTCTGCCTTTTCTGTATTTGTGATGATATTCATAATATCAGACTTGTGCTGCGACAGAAAATCGCCCCCTAATGTAACAACGCCGCCTTCGAATTGATCTTCTATGCGGAAACACGCCGGGCAGATCATTTTTACCGCGTCTCGCGGTATTATCTTCACCCATTCAAAGGCTCCATTCCGGAAGAGAACATTACATCGTTCGTACACCGAAGGATCACGGTATCTTTGTTTTACAAAGTACGGGTCATGTACCTCTTCTCGCAACAAACGGTCTAGCCTGGCCATAGATTCCTCCATGCAACTATTTGATCGGGGCTCGCGTCGCCCGCTGCACCACACCCGCAAGCGGGTACCCGGCCGTTGGAGCCTCCCACCACCCACTGCGTGGGCACCCGGCTTGCCGTGCTCGCTAGATAGATTTCCACGGGGGTATCCGTGGAAATCTTTTTTTCTGTCTTACTAAATATAAGCCGTCCATGCCAATTTGCCAGAAGCCGAACAGAAAGAGTCACTTCGAGGGATTTAATCGAAATCCGGTATCGGCGATAACCAATTAAGGGAGACTTGTGCCCAGAATAGCTCTCAAAAACCTGGCACCAGGCATGCAGCTGTCAAAACCTGTGTTTAATGGCGCTGGCGCCATGCTGGTCGATCGTGGGGTCAGGATATCAGAGGAGATGATCCGGAAACTCGACAACGCGGATATCCGGCATGTGTTTGTGGTTGACCGATCAGATGACGATTCACTTGACAAGATGCTTTCAGCGCTCGAAGCGAGATTTGCTCAGGCCGGGGATCAACCGCACATGGACAGAGTCAAACGGCTGTTGAGGGAGCACCTGCGGGAGATTTACTCATGATGACAATGCGTTCGGTGAAAACGCAGATTGAACATCTTGATGCGGTTCCAACGCTCCCGGCGGTTCTCTGGAATTTACTCAAAATGTTTGAAAATCCCAATGCATCGTTGCCTGAGATAGCGACCTTCATAGCCAAGGATCCGGTGCTTGCCTTGAAAATTCTGAAGGTTGTGAATTCGCCGATTTATGGTTTTCCCGGGCGGATATCGTCAATAACACAGGCGCTGCTCCTGCTCGGCTTGAATGTGGCCAGGGGCTTGCTCCTTGGCGTATCCGTTCTCGAAATCATGCAAAAATCCATCGTCGGGTTATGGGAGCACTCTGTTGGTTGTGCCATCACCGCAAGGATTATTGCCAGGAGAAAGGGATTGAAGGATCCAGAAGAAGTATCGATAGCAGGGTTGCTCCACGACATAGGCAAGGTCTTTCTCAGCGTGCAGTTTCCGGATCTATACAGTCAAGTTATTGCCGAAGCCAATGCCAGGGCCATTTTTGTAGCAGATGCCGAAAAGGAGTTGTTCGGCGTCACGCATGCGGATGTGGGAGGGTGGGTGGGTAAGAAGTGGAATTTTCCGCGGAGTCTGGTTGAGCAGATGACGTACCACCATAAGCCCGATCTTTCGAAACATTATAGAGTGCATACGGCAATAGTCCACTTTTCAGACATCCTCATAAGGGGCCGAGGTTTTGGCTTTGGGGGCGACAACCTGGTACCCTGTGTTGATGAGGGTGCATGGCGGCTTCTTGGCCTTTCTGACGGACACATAAGAGAGACGCTGATTGAGATGGAAGATCTGTTGGAACAGGCAGAGGGGCTACTCTTGGCTGGGAAGGCCACTTGAAATCAGTCGTACTCATTACGAAGGATCTTATCTTAAGGAACAGGCTAGAGCGGGTACTTGCTGAGTCATTCACGCTCGTTCTCTTCAGCAATGTCCAGTCATCGCTCGACTACGTGTACAGTTCAATGGCCGACCTGATGGTAGTTGAATCGGCGAGTGTCAGCGACTCATGGACGAGAGGCATACTCAGTGACTTAAAGAATGATCCCATCTTTGGTCGGATTCCGATCATAGTCATCACTGAGGACCACGTGGTTTCTCGTGACTGGGACTGTCTGGTCGCGGACGACTTTGTGAGGAAGTCGAGTCTGGAGGCCGAGGCCAGAGCCCGCGTGGAACTATGTGTTGAACGCGCGGCCCGCTTTGTGGAGATCAACCCGTTAACGAGACTTCCAGGTAACATTGCCATCCTAAAGCAGATACAGAGTCGACTCGATACAGGTGATGCCTTTGCGGTAGCCTGGGCAGACCTCGATGACTTCAAGCCGTTTAACGACAAGTATGGGTTTGCGCGTGGCGACGAGGTGCTGAAAATGGTGGGGAGGCTCCTTCTCAACACCGTTAAGGAAGAGCAGCCGGTCAACAGCTTCGTCGGTCACGTCGGTGGAGACGACTTCGTTTTTATAGTCAAATACGACGGTGTGGAGGTCGTTTCTCAGAAGATCATAAGGAATTTTGATGGGATTATACCTATCTTTTACGATAGGGAGGACCAGGCCAAAGGGTATATTGAATCCACTGACAGGTCAGGGAATGCGGTCTCCTTTCCAATCATGTCGATCTCCATTGGTGTTGCCCATAATAAGTTCATCCCATTTTCCGTCGCTGTTGAGATAACGGAAGTAGCTTCTGAGATGAAACATTACTCGAAGCTAAGTAAGGGAAGCTGTTACAACGTTGACAGACGTAGGGCGCGCACGGCCGAGCCCGTGAATCGAGAAAAAAGCAACAACGAAAGGTGAGGGAACGGCCTGCCTTGACTATCCCATAGGGCCAGATTAAAATATTGACTATGGCAATTCATTCTGTCAGACGGTACCCGGATCCTGTCCTGAGAAAGGTGGCTGAAAAAGTGACCGACCTCTCCGTCGAGCTGTGCAAGCTTTCCCAGGATATGATAGAAACGATGCGTGCAGCGCGGGGTGTCGGGCTTGCGGCCAATCAGATTGGAGTCCCCGTCAGAATTATAAGCCTTGAGCTAGGGCTCGAAAAAGAATCTCAGCCTCTTGTCCTTGTGAACCCAGAGATTGTTCAGCTTACGTCAGAAGAAACAGCTGAGGAGGGGTGCCTCAGCCTGCCCGGCTTTTACGAAACAGTAAAGAGAGCGAGGCAAGTACTGGTGAAAGCTGTCACTCTGGAGGGAAAGGAGTTTAGCATGGAATGTGAAGGTCTTCTGGCCAGGGCATTCCAACACGAGATTGATCATCTTAACGGGATACTGCTCGTTGATCACTTGAGCCCGGTTAAGAGGCAATTATTTCGAAAAGAATATATGAAGGAGTGAATGAGGATACTCTTCTTCGGCTCCTCAAGCTTCTCTGTTTTTCCACTTGAATCGATTTATTCCCTTGTTTCCGCTGTCGTGACGAAAAAGGCAAAGCCAAGAGGGCGCGGTTACCTGTTAGAGGATGGTGAGGTGGCTCAATTAGCCCGTCGTCTGAAACTGCCTCTTTTTGAGATTGACTCCTTTAAGGACCCCGCGGCGCGGGATCTTGCAGCGCTCAAGCCCGACTTGCTCGTAGTAGTCAGTTTTGGCCTTCTCATACCTAAGTGGTTCCTGGACGTGCCAATTATCGGCGCCATAAACGTGCATCCTTCGCTGCTTCCGAAGTATCGCGGGCCTGCGCCCATCCAGTGGGCTATTCGCGACGGTGAGTCTGAAACCGGCATCACTATCATAAAGATGAGTGAGAGGATGGACGCAGGCGATATTCTTTATCAGGAGCCGTTTTCAATCCGGGCAGGCGAGGACGCCAGGGGGCTCTCTGAAAGACTGTCTCAAAGGACGGCCCAGATCTTGCTGGGCTTTTTGAAGGGCGTTGAGACAGACGGTTTACCCCAAGGGACGGTTCAACGGGAGGAGGATGCCACGTATACACCCATCATCACGAGGGAGATGGGACTCATTTCCTGGGCTACAGATGCAATCCAGATAGTCAGGCAGGTAAGAGCACTGGTGGTTTGGCCAACGGCTTACACGTTTCTCGATGGCAAGCTGGTGAAGGTGTTTGCAGCAGATCTCGGTCACAGGACAGAAGAGTCTGAGCCTGGTATTGTGCTGGAAGTCCTGCCGGATGGGCTACTGGTAGCTTCCCTGAGCGGTTCTGTCCTGCTAAAAGAGGTGCAGCTCGAGAACAGGAGAAGGATGAGCGCCTCTGAATTCGCGAGAGGCTACAGGGGTGCAGTTGGTAAAAGATTCTCCTGACAGGCTTTTGGGTCATTTTTTTCTTGACAGCGGCAGCTTTAGTCTTTATTATCAAGAGAGTTTAGCATGTTTGGTATCCTTTTTGCTAGAACGGAGGACATGGAGACAAGGATACGGCGTCTTGTAGGCCTGTTTGGTGCTGTTGGGTTGGCAGTGATGCTGGCCGGGACAAGCTCGCAGGCAATTGCCTCTCCGCCCACAAATATCCCTATGCTCGAAGATCGCGCTTCTTTGGGTCGCGGTCAGGATACCTCAGTTATCGGCGGTACTCTTACTCCCGACAGAGGGGCGACTTTTGCCAATGATGGGAACGAGCCCATAGCTCCTGATCAGATCGAGGAGGAAGAGCCACGTCTTCTCGTAAGCCCCGGCTCGCTCGAGAATTTCGACATACCCATCGTTTTCAACGATGCTGTGCAATACTTCATTCATTTTTTCACCGTGGAAAAAAGAAAAGTTTTCACCAAATGGCTCCGACGGTCCGAAAGGTACGTGCCGCCGATCAGGGAAATATTGAGACAGCATGGTCTGCCGGAAGACCTTGTTTACCTGGCGATGATTGAGAGCGGCTTTAATACAAAAGCTTATTCACCCATGAAGGCGTGCGGCCCCTGGCAGTTCATTTATGAGACGGGTGAACGGTACGGTCTGAAGGTGAGCCACTGGGTTGACGAACGGAGAGATCCAGAAAAATCGACCGTTGCGGCGGCCCGATACCTTCGGGATCTCTTTAAACAGTTTGGTGACTGGTACCTGGCGGCGGCAGGATACAACGCAGGAGAGAAGCGGATCGAAAGAGCCATCGTGCGCCACGAAACGGCCGACTTCTGGGAGTTGAGCAAGTATAATACATTGCCTCGGGAAACCCGGGACTATATCCCGCAGCTGATTGCGGCAGCAATCATCGCAAAAAACCCGGAGCGGTACGGATTTACGGATATCGATTATGAGGCGCCAATAGAGTTTGTGCGGCAGCAGGTGCCCGGGGGCATTCGTTTGGAAACAGTGGCACGGGCCGCGTCGACAGACATATCCCTGCTCAGGTCGTATAACCCCGAGCTCTTAACCGCCATAACGCCACCCGATACGCAATATTACGTAATCAAGCTTCCGAAGGGCATTGAACAAAAGGAATTTCGCGACAATCTAAATGATGCTGTGGAAAAGGAAAGGAAGATAAAAGGGTTTTTTGCTTACATAGTGAAGAAGAAGGATTCTTTGCCAAGCATCACAAAGCGTTACAGGGTGACCTATGCGGATCTCGCGCTCGTCAACTACTGTGACACGGGACTCAAGGCGAAGCGGGGCAGCGTGATTTACATTCCCTCATTCTATAATGAGCCCACGCTCAAGGCCGAGCCGAAGGTACAGGTGGCGAGAGTTCTGAAAAATGAAGCGCCCGAGACACGGGCAGGCACCCGGAAAGAATTGGTCGCAGGGCCGAGGCACTCAGTCGCAGCTGAAAAGAAAGATGTAAAGAAGACATACCATATTGTTAAGAAAGGCGAGAGGCTCGCCGATATTTCAGAGAAATATGGGGTGGATGTGGCTACCCTGAAGGAGATAAACAGGATAAAGAAGAACCAGATTTATCCGAATATGCGGATCGAGCTGGTATCCCAGAAAAAGTCACGACCTAAAGTGGCGAGCAGCTATCACACGGTTAGGAAAGGTGAGAATCTTTCGGATATCTCGGAAAAGTACGGTATAAACGTATTTGCGCTCAAACGGGCAAACAACCTGAGAAGCGATCGTGTTTTGGCCGGCACGAAGCTGCGTCTCCCGGCCAAGAAAGGCTGACCCTCGTTATATTAAACCTTCAAGACAAGGTTGATCATATCGCCCCTGGTAAATCCCATCGCATGGAAGAACTGCAGTAAATCCCAGTCATTCCAATTGACAAGGGTATAGATAGTGTCAACCCCATGCTTCCTGAGATTCGTGACGAGGGCGTTTGCGAGTTCCTTGGCTATTCCACGGTTCTGGTAATCAGGGTCTATGCCTATCGTGTCTATCCACCCTATGTTGTTGGGAACCTTGAACTCCCATCCGCTAACTTCGCCGAGGATAAAGCCGATCACTTTGCCATCTATCTCTGAAACAAGAGAAGCATCACGTGGTCGGGACTGGCCCTGATTAATGATTTTTGTTACCCAGTAGTCCTTCCTTGCCTCTCCGAGCACCTTAGTGTCTATGTCTATAATGGCGTCGAGGTCGTCTTCTCGCATAAATCTGATCGTAAGCTTATCGAGAAAGTTACTCATTGCAGCCTCCCGAAGAAATAGCGGCTTGGGCTGGTCAAGGCGCCGCTGGCGGTTGTAATTGGCACGTCTTGTGAATTTCATAACATAGAGCCATGGTAAAATCAAACACTTTTGTTGCCACTTCGCCATTCGGATGGGAGGGATAGGGCCATGAGTCAAGTCAGAGGAAGAAGGCCCATGATCGGTGACACCAAAGACAAACCAGATAGACCAGAAGAACGAGAGAAACCAGAGAAGCTAGAGAAACCAAACAGACCGATTACGAGGAAAAGACTAAACTGGATGGCAAGCCCTTTGTTCAGGTTCCCGAATTCTCCTTGAGACTTGTAATCTGGTCAGCCCACTCGATGGATTCCACGTAGAGCTTTGGAACTGTTGTTTCAGCGAGCGAGAGCTTTTTGGCAGACTGTGCGAACTGTTCCCAATTGCCCCCCTGATAGTTGACCACCAGATCAAAAACCTCTTTGTACTTGCTTTTCGCACCGAGCAGGGCGTTTTTCACGTCCTTCGACAAGCGCATGGAGTCGAGAATTTCACGCAAGGGCCGACCGATCAGAACGTCGAGCATGGAGAACATACCCACAAAAAAAAGTTCTGACTCGGAGCCCCTGAGACCCGTGTGACTGGCCAGCGCCTCACACATCCTGGCTCTGATAAGAGATGTGACCATCACTTCAGGCGGTCTATCTTGCCCGATGAACGTGAATAGAACGAGGGAGGCCCATTTTCTTACTTCATTTTCTCCCAACAGCACCATGGCGTGTCGTATGGAATTGATATGTTCTCGCAGACCAAAGTAGGCAGAGTTGATATAGTTCAACAGGGTGTAACAGAGTGAGGTATCCTGCTTTATGACCTTTTCCAGCTGGTAGAAGTCGAGTTCCCGTCGGTTCACCTCCTGCACCACCTGCATGTAATTGAGCTTGATGGTCGGAATATCTCTGCCGGAGACAATAACGGGCTTGCTGAAAAAGTATCCTTGAAACAGCCCGTACCCTTTTTTGACAGCCTCGTTGAACTCCTGCCTTGTTTCCACCTTCTCTGCCAGGAACCGCTTCGGCTGGCCTGAAGCACGCTGTACGATCTTCCAGCGATCTTGTTCAGGTGTCAGCTTAAAATCGACTTTGACAATGTCGGCAAGTTCCAGGAAAGATTCCTGAGTGGTATTGGCAAGGGTATAATCATCTAGGGCAAGCGTAAAACCTGCTTCCTTGAGGCCTCTGCACGCGCTGAGTGTGCTCTCATCCGCCTCGATGTCTTCCAGAATTTCGACGACCGTTTGGTCATGGGGCAAACTCAGGGCTACCCCGCTCACCAGGAGGTCTTTGGTGAAGTTTATAAACGCCTTTTTTCGACCCGTGAGCGCTTGGGGCCCCAGCATGAGGAAAGCATTCCGTATGACGCTTAGTGAGGCTTGGCTCCCATCTGTGCCTTCGTATACGTTAGAAGATCCGGAACGGTAGAGCAGCTCGTATCCGTACACGGTCTGGCGCGCGTCAAAAATTGGCTGCCGGGCAACAAAAACATCCATGTTACTTCACTCCGTTTCTTGGTTACGCCCGGCACAGAAGCTGTGTGCCACCGCGCACAAAGACCCTAGTTCACCTCCTTTCCCTGAGGATGCTTCGGTATATCGTCATTAACCGATGCCTGATACTCCAGGATTGCTTTGGTCTCGATTGAGAGAAGATCGATAGCGCGAATGCCCACTAACGAAAACCTCTTTTCGAGGTCGCTATAATTTTCATCATCCAAGTCTTCAGTGATGGCGAGCAGGTTACCCAGGACCCCCTCTCTCTGCAAGAGAGCTTCGCGGATTTCTGGAGCAAGGCTTAGTTTATCAACGATCTCATGAAGAGGTTTGCCGAAGAGTACGTTGACGAAGGAGAGGATACCCGTGATAAAGGCGCCGTCCGCGGCGGTTTTGCTGCCGGTCACCCGTTCAGCCAGCATCTCCATCATCCTGCCACGGATGAGCACCTTTTCAACGAGAGGATTGAGTGCGTGGTCACGATGGTCTATGGTGAAGAGGAGCAATCCCACCCACTTCTGCAAATTCGCGTACCCGAGTAACGCTATGGCTTGTCTGATCGACGTGATCTTCTGCTGTACCCGAAAGAAGGCGGAGTTGATCAACTTGAGAAGTCCGAAGGTGAGTTCGGGGTTCTTCTTGAATATGCCCTCCACAATGTGCATATCCTCGTCTTTGGCAAGATAAGCGGAAAGTTCGAGTAGAAGTATTTGCGAGGGGGAGATTGACTTCGAGGTGACCGCTGAATGTTTGTAATAGAAAGATCCCTCAAACAGATCAAAGTCCAGGCCGAGAGAATATTTGTACTCATCCTCCGTGTCCACGTCTGAAGCGATCAGTTTTACAGGCAGCTTTTTGAGCAAAGCGTTGCTCTCGGCAATTTTGGCGCGATCGTTTTCCGTCATACTTATCTTCACAAATTCGGCGAGTTGCATAAAGGAGGGATACGATCCCTCATGTTTGACGTGGTTGAGACAGAATCGATACCCGCGCTGCCGAAGGTTTTTACACTGTTCCATAAGCACTGCATTTGTGAGGGGGTCTCCATCTGATAGCCCGAGCACGGCTCTGTCCTTTGGAATTAAGGCAACGATGTGGTCTTTCAATAGATCAGGTCCGAGGCTGATCAGGCCTGCCTTTTCACCCGTCAGTTGTTCGAAGCTGTTGGTACTTAGGAACACTACGAGGGCTTCGCCGGGTGATTGTGTTGGTACAGCGTCCGGTCGAAGGCCGTTTATGTCCCTGAATGAAACTTCGTAGGCGGCAATATTCCTGTTCCTATCTAAAAGCGGCTTTCTGGTTACAAAGGACTGATTCATAGAAGCCTTCCTCGTTTATGGGTATGCTTATTAATTGGGACGCCCGCACGCGGGTACCTGGTCGCCCCCTCTCACTTGTCGTGCTCGCTAAATAGAATTCGAGCGGGAAACCGCTGGGTCCCGAGCGCTTACCCGTGGAAATCTATTTTGGTCCGGGCCATATTCATCCTTTTGTAGTGGCAAGCAATAAATATGCCACGCTTTGGCCACCTTTCTTTTCGGAGTACGGCCCCCAAAGCCCTTCATTTCCAACCTCCGGCTACCCTCCACATAGAGTTAATGGTTGGCGGAATGTGCATCTCGATTTAGTAATCCTATGGAAGTGGACATAGCGATCGATCGACGCCGTCACTGCCCCTATTTCAGGACTTTGGGGGGGCTATTCTTGGAACCGGACGGTTGTTTCTCGGGCTTGCCGTGTAGCCTGTGACCACAAACCAAGCCCTTGACAACCGAGATTGTCATCGGTTACACTAGCTTCTGCGATGGGCCCATAGCTCAGCTGGAAGAGCCACCGGCTCATAACCGGTAGGTCCCTGGTTCGAGCCCAGGTGGGCCCACCATTTAGCGAGAAATGAATGAGCTGCCATATTTTGTTCCCGCGTCACGTGGGTTAAGCAGAGGGGGGTGTACGAACCGTACACCCCCCTTTAACATTAAGGAGGATGACGTTGATAGAGGAATTGGAAACGCTTTGCGAGATGCAGAGGCTAGACACGCAACTGATCGAGCACGAGCGGAAGAGGGTACAGGCGCCGAAGCGTCTCGATGAGTTAGAGCAGGATCTTCAAAGGGCGAAGGATAAGGCGGCGAAAGAGAAAGAGATCATTGACGAGCTGGACAAGGAGAGGCGGCGCAAGGAGAAAGAGCTTGACGCTGAAAAAGAAAGGATAAAGAAGGTTCAATCGAAGCTTTATGAGATAAAGACGAATAAGGAATATCAGGCAGTTCTGAAGGAAACCGAAGCCGCACAGGCAGCTAACGACAAGACAGAGGAAGAAATTATTCTTCTACTGGAGCGAATCGAGGAGTTGCGCAAAGATTACGACGCCACACTGGCCTATGTAAAGAAGAGGGACAAAGAAGTTGAATCTGAAAGGAAGGAGCTGGAAAAAGAGATGAGCTCCGTCGAGAGTGTGGTAACGGAGCTAAAGAAGGAACGCGACGCATTGCTCGGCAGGATCAGCGGCGAGGCAAAGGCTCGTTACAAGGTGCTCATGGAGAAGAGAAGCGGACTTGCAGTTGTCAATGTTAAGAACGGCGTCTGTCTGGGCTGCTACATGAATATTCCTCCCCAGCTGTTTATCGAAGTCACGAAGAATGCGCGGCTGATCACCTGCCCAAGCTGCAACAGAATCTTCTGCTACAGGGAAGATTCGTGAGAGGATGGCACATTTACATAGACGGTGCGTCTCTCGGTAATCCCGGCCGATCCGGCGCCGGAATTGTCGGTTACGATGAAGAAGGCAACGAGGTGTGGAGAGAAGGTATACACCTTGGAACTATGACAAACAACATGGCAGAATACGAAGCTCTGGTGCGCGCACTTCGCAAGGCGCGTGAGATGGCCATTACAATGGTCTCTGTTTATACCGATTCTGAACTCGTTGCAAAGCAGGTCCTGGGCACGTACAGGGTAAAGAATGATCGTCTGAAAAAGTATTTGCAGGAAGCAAAAGACCTGATTGATGAGTTCAACGACTTCGAAATAAAATACATTCCGCGAGAGAAAAACAAGCTTGCAGACAAGCTTGCCAAGGGCGCAGCATCACAGCAGTCGGGGTAGACGTGTGGCCGCGGGAATGGATCCCTGAGGAAAGTCCGGGCATCAGAGGGCAGGGTGGTCCCTAACGGGGACTGGGGGAAACCCTAAGGAAAGTGCAACAGAAAATATACCGCCTCGCTGCACGCGGGGTAAGGGTGAAAAGGCGGGGTAAGAGCCCACCAGCATTCAGGAGACTGAATGGCTTTGCAAACCCCACCCGATGCAAGGCCAAAAAGGGGGCCGCGAAAGTGCGGCGGGGATGGCCCGTCCCTTAACCCAGGTAGGCCGCATGAGGTTCAGAGCAATCTGAATCCTAGAGAAATGGCCACATGCTGAAGTTTCAGCAACAGAACCCGGCTTATAGTCTACCCCGCTTGCTTCAAACAGGCCTCGAAAACACCACTTATATCTTCAAAATTAACTGTGTTTGTTTGAAATAAGTCGTGCTCAGATGTAGATTTGAAATAGAGTCGTGTTTGTTAAGATAGAGTGGTGCACCCCATTTTGAAATAGAGTTACGTAATGCCAATCTCATTTAAAATAGAGTTACGCTCGGGACCTTGAGATTTGACTGTCATGCAATGTATGAGCCGGTGGATTGCGGTACAGCTTCCACTTATATCTAACTTGAGAGTTCCCTGTAGCTTGCTACAGGGGGTCCTGGTATACTGGGAAGGTGGACGCTGAAAGCACGGTCAGAAAAGGGTACCACTGCGCGTGGCAGATTCATTACCACATCGTCTTCCCGGTAAAGTATAGGA
>DATFYE010000196.1:0-13120 GCA_035315185.1 Syntrophorhabdales bacterium
GCCTGCTCCTGAGGCCATACTCACAACGTGGATCCTCCATGCTCCACCAGGAGATCCTTTCCCTATCTCAGGAGGTCATGGTACTATAACTCTAACTTAACAAGTGGTACATAATACGGGGGCAGGCCACCACGTTGTAACCGCGATCCAGAAAGGCCTTCACAAGACCTGCTCCGATGCCTTGCGAGCCGCCGGTCACGATTGCTGTTTTCTGTGTATTTGCCATTTCTAACCTCCTATTTGAGAGCCCCACAATTTAGTTTGGCATTGACATATAGAGAAATAAATAGGGTGTATGCTGTATTTTTCTAGGAAAAGCGGATTTTGTGCACGATGTTGGCTCACCTCCTATGATCCGGGGTGCCGCTACTTCTTGTCACGAGTCATGCGGCACGTGAGAGTTCTTGGTCCCGGATCTCAGGGGAGTTTGTATCCTCGATGCCGTAGAGGCGTCTCCTTTCCGACATCCGTCTTTGTTTCCAGAAGGAGTCCCAGTCCTTGTTGATCTGAACGGCCCGCAGACGCATCACACTCTCGGCTCCATGTAGCTTCCAGCTCATCCCTGTGAGTTCCAGTCTGTCATTGATCAGGTTACGGCATGCGCCTTCGATAACCCCGCTTCCGATGGGATAGCCCATTGCCAAACAGATCTCGTACCGCATGTGTTTTCGGTTTCGTTCGAGATATCCGATGACTTGGCTCAGGGTATGCTTCTTGGTGTTGGAGAGCTCCTGCTTGGTCAGCATCTGCTTGAGCCCGCCGATAAGCCTTCCGGCCCTTCCTTCAAGGAGCATTTTCAATCGTTGGGTCACGAAATCTCTGGCCTGTGGGCTCTGCTCGTCATAAAAGCAGAGCGCGGCTTTCGCCAAGTGTTCCAGCACATGAAAAATGTCGAGGACGAAGAAAGCCATGGGAAAATACGTGTACATGAGAGTCCACAATGATCGCTCTCCGTCCAGGAGACAAACCAGCTCGTTGTCTTGCGGCAATCGCTGACTCACAGCCGTCGTAAGACGGGTGACGGTCTTCTCCGGGCTATCGGTGAGGCTGCCCCACACGTATTTGTTTTCGGGCCTGGATTTGGAGCCTGGATTGTCTTGGCCTGTTGTCTCTCGAACAATGTCATTCACCGTTCTCAGATGGCGTCGGGTGGCGTAAGCAGAGATCACCGTTGCCATCTTCTTCTTTCCGGGCTTGTCGGGATTGGGAACGGCCGCCTCGGAACCGGCTTCGTCCGTATGGGGCTTACGAATAATGACGCCTTTCTTGTCCACCGTGGCGACGGTCACCACAGCCTCTGAACTGACTTTTGGCGGGGCCTTCTCCGCGTAGAACCGGTCCACCTCATCACAGACGTCTCCGACAATGCTCTCCAAAGACCGAATCGGCATCTTTATGGGAAAGAAGGAACGGAGAATCTCTTGAGCATTCTCATAACTAGTCGTGATCGCCAGTCGGGAAGAGAACTCCTGAACCAGGTATGAATAGCCTCTCTCGGGCAAGTTAAGGTCTCCGTCCAAGGGAAAGATCCCGGATGACCCAGCGGCATGATAGTAGGCTCTCCGGATAGGGATTGTTCCGAAGATGGACCGATAGGTACAACTCCTGTCCCGAACATACGGGCAGCGCTTCCCCTGTGCATCGACGACCTCCTTGCCAGCATATCCGGTGCCCTTCACGGCCACGAATTCCTGAAGAGCCGCTCTCCCGACCTCCATCACCAGGGAAATGAGCTGCCGTTCCACCTCTCCGATCTCCATCCTTTGTGCCTCACGACGCACAAAGGTAAGAATCTCATTGACCGTCGAGGCCATGTCGGATATTGGTCTTTCCATCTCCGGTCCTCCTCGCGGATACATCGTTCAGCAAACGCCATGTACCCCATCCGAGGACCGGAATCCAGATCCTTCACACTCCTATCTGCCCGAAATAACTCCACCGATCACTGACACAAAATCGCGGCACCCTATGATCCGCCGCTTTCCCCTCCCTTGCAGAAGGCTTGGCGTTGCCGGGCTCCTCACCCCCCGGCCTTGGAAGCCAAGATCTGAATCCCCAGCGGCTTTTTTCTTTCGCCCAGGATGCTTACGGTTCCTTTCCTATTATCGCCCTGGCGGCCAAAGTGGTGATTATCCCGTAGGGTAGATTTATCAGCAGCAGGTAGACTGTGAACATCGGCCCGCCCTGCCGAAGCCCGAAATACCCCGCGCCGCTCATCGGCAGGAAGATTAAAAACAACGCCAGCACCGGCGCGAGGAAGTATAGAAGACCGAACAGGTAGAGTCGCTTCCAGACGGTCTTCATAAAGAGCCCGAACGGGATACCCCACAGCCCGGCCCAGAAGAGCGGCCTGTATATATCCGGCGATTTCAAGGAGATAGGGGCCTTTACCCCGAATGCCGCGCTAACTCCGAGCCCAAACAGGACGCGGCTGAAAAGGACCACGGCCAGTCCGCCTATAACCCCCGCCGCGAAGCAGATTGCCACCCGCTGTATCAGCGTCAAACCTTTTTCCACCATGTTCAAACCCCCTTTATTTATACGCCACGCCCCTCTTTGGCTATGATACGCTCGATGGGCTTGCTCTTTAATGCCTTCCGAATCTTTCTCATTTCGTTCATTGCAATCCTCCGTTAATTAACAATTAGAAGTGCCCTGTTTCGCGTTTGCGTGAGAGGCGTGAAGCTGGCTCCCATGCGCTCATTTGCCAATTGTCCGGATAGGTGACAGGGTGCATCCAAGGCGGAATGCTAACGCGAAAATATTCGGACAACGAACAAACATCGGGTTCGTACATTTTGCGCAGGTCTGCCAGCTTTTGGTCTGCATCCCTACCTTCGCGTAGTTTCAAACCGGACGAAGACAATGCCGAGCGCAGATGGGCCAAATCCTTCGGAGAGAGACGGTCTTGCTCTGGCTCGCGAGGAGGAGTGAAAAACACGATGGCAAGATCCACGATTGTAGGTCGCGCCATAGCAAATGTCCGCTGTGCTTGGCGCTCGCAGGCCCCCTCAACTCCCGTCATTAGCAATGCAGTCGTGTCAAGAATAGTTGTCAGGGCCGCAAGCCATGACTGGTTGTCGTGCTGTGAACGAAAATGAGCAAGTACTGGATAAGACAAGTGAATCTCAAGGAATTCCGCTGACCATAGTCCCCACTCGTGGAGAAGCTCTTGCAGAGCCTCCATCTCGGGGGTGTCCCTATGCCGGAGTAACATTTCCGCTGCCGACGGCGGCGAACCTGCCCGTGCATCCAGTAAAGAAATAGTTACCTCACGGCGAGAAAAGGATTGATTGAGTGGCGGAAGATAACCGATGATCAGAGCCAGAAAAGCAAATCCCACACCGGCCTCAAGGACAACAAGAAACCTTGCAAGGGTCGTACGAGGGACAACGTCACCCAACCCAAGCGTAAAAAAGGTTGTCCCGCTTAGATACAGATCGGTAAGAAAGCTTTGCCGGCCGTGCGGAATGTTTAGGCCGGAACCTCCGGCCCAATGAAGGCATGCGAAGCCCACTATCAGACCTAAAGCCCATAGACCAATCAGCACGAGTAATGAGAGAGGGCCGTAGTAGCTGAAATAGGCGTCTCGGCGTTTGCCTGAGAGCAAGAAAGAAACCAAGCTGGAATAGATTATCCATGTGTTATGATAGAAAAGACGGGTCAAGCGAATCCGGCGGGTCACGCGGCGGGGAAGAATGATTGTCTCGAAGGCATCCCACAGGACGATCAAGACGAGACCCGCTCCGACCAGAGCCAGTACAATTTTCATTGTGTCATTCACTTCCGATTGCTTTGTGCGTCCGGCACCTGCTTTGTGTCCGGCACTTGTCTCACTAATGATTCTCTTGCATTACGAGAATCGGTAGCGATTTCCCTCTTTCATTCTTAATTAACTGATGGCTCCATATCTCACTCGGCCCAAAACTTTCCCAATTTGGCCCATTCGTAACTTAAATTTGTAGATGCACCGGTAAAGAAAAAGATTCTTAATGAGCACTTCATTTGTCGCACGAACAAAAGAGCGCCACATGGAGAGCGATCAGCCGTGATCACATCCGGAGCGAATTGGGGAAGCGGAGGTAGAAACAACAAACGACAGCGGCGTAAGACCCCTCGAAGCGACGAGCGTTCTTCCAATGGCGGATCGCCATTGGAAAGGAATAGCTCTTCACTGCGTCTCTGCGAGAAAATATCTCACCCGTAAATCCTCTTTAACACCCATGCCATCCTTTTCCCCAGAAGCTCTGCCAGCAGCCTGCCTTCCTCATCCTTCTCCACATCACCCTTGTCCCGGCCTATACCGATGGCACGGCCGACAATGATCATGTCCATACTCAGAAAGAAATGACTCATGGTGTCCAGAGTGTGCACGGCGCCCGTCCGGCGCGCCGCGGCCACCAGGCAGCCCACCTTGTTCCTGAACATCCCCCCATTGGATCTGGAAACAAAACCTACCCGGTCGATCAACGCCTTCATCTCAGGTGTGACATCCATAAAGTACACAGGAGATCCCAAGACAACACCCTGTGCACGAATGATCTTTTCGATATACTCGTTTGCCGCGTCATCGTGCACGGCACATTGTTCATCCTTATTCTCAAGACATTGGTAACACGATGCACAGCCATGAATGCTCTTGTGGGAAAGCTGAACAAACTCCGTTTCTATTCCCTCATTCTCCATCTCACGAAAGACTTTCTGGATCAATACAGCGGTGTTTCCATCCTTCCTTGGGCTGCCATTGAATCCGACCGCCTTCATGTTCTTTTCCTCCGACCTCTTCCTGAACATCCCTGCAGCATTGACCTGCCCCAGGATTTTGTATCACATGGTCAGTTAGAGGTATAGTCCGTTGTCCTTCTGGGTGAGGGAGAGAATCTGCTGGGGAGCGTGGATGATCCACGTTGTGAGTATGGCATCAGGAAGGGGTGGCTTCGCGATATGAGGTGCACCGGGTGCCGTCAAAAATCCCGGCCAAGCCGCGACGACGCCTTAAGACCTCGCAGCTCATCGAACTACCGCCCGCTCCCGAGGCTATACTCACAACATGGACCGCGTGTACCACACCCGCTCATCCTTTCTCTATTCCAGAAGGCCAAGGGACTATACCTTTAACTTAACGAGTGGTACATGATTCAGGGGCAAATCAAGGTTGGCCTGAAATTATATTTGTACCGCATCGAAAAGCCCGCTGACATGCAATTTGAGAAAGTCTTCGTGCTGAGGCTCTGTGTATCATGATAGAAGTCACGGGATTGACCAAACAATACGGCAACATAACGGCGCTCGACAACGTCTCTTTCAGGGTCGGACGGGGGAGTGTCTTTGGCCTTTTGGGGCCCAATGGAGCCGGCAAGACGACGACCATAAAGGTACTCACCACGCTCTCGAAGCCCGATGGGGGTCGTGCCCTCATAGCCGGTCACGATGTGGTAAAAAATCCAATTGCAGTCAAAAGGCTGATGGGTGTTATGCCGCAAGAGAACAATCTCGACCTGGACCTCACCGCGCATGAGAACCTCCTAATCTACAGTATGCTGCATGGGGTGCCCGATCCTGAGACGAAGATCCGCTCGTGTCTTCATCTTGTCGATCTCTGGGAGCGACGAGCCGAATTGGTGACACGGTTCTCGGGCGGCATGCAGCGTCGCCTCCTTATCGCGAGGTCGCTTCTTACAGAGCCGTCGGTACTTTTCCTCGACGAGCCATCCATCGGCCTGGACCCACAGATCAGACGTCAAGTGTGGGACATCATCCGCAAGACTCGCATTGAAGGCCGGACAGTCGTGATCACCACGCACTACATCGAGGAAGCCGAAGCGCTCTGCGATCGGGTGGGCATTCTTGACAAAGGCTCGCTCATTGCGCTCGACACGCCAGACAACCTCAAGGAGACCGTCGGTGAGTATATCGTCGAATTCGTAAATGATGAGGGCAAGCTCATACAGCAGATGTGCAAGGATCGTGAAGAGGCAAACAGTCTGGTGCTCTGTACGGACTGCGAGGTCAAGATAAGGAAGTCCAATCTCGAGGACGTATTCATTAAACTCACGGGGGAGCGCATCGAATGATCGGAGGCGCCTGGTATCCTATTTTTCTGCGCGAGATGCTCCTGTTCAGGAGAAAGCTCCTGAGGATCAGCTATCTCTTCTCCGCGATGCTTCTACCGATCATTTATCTCCTCACGTTCGGTCTGGGCCTCGGTCGGATGGTGCAGATAAAGGGTGCGGACTATCTCAGCTACCTGATTCCGGGGCTCGTAGCCATGAGTTCAATGATGAATTCCTACACCTGGGTGGCCAATGCCCTGAACCTTAACCGGCTGTACTTCAAGAACTTTCAGGTTTTCATCCAAGCCCCCATACGACCATCCGCCATCATGGTCGGAGAAGTGCTGGCGGGAATGGTAAAGGGACTGTTCGCCTCGGGCCTCATCCTGATCGTGGGCTTCGTTACGGCCAGCCATCTGTCGATCACGCCGCTTTTCGTCCTGACCCTTCTGCTCAACTGTTTCCTCTTTGCCAGTCTGGGAGTGATCACCGGAATGCTTACGAAGTCGCATGAAGATACGGCCACTTATAACAACTTCTTCATTCTGCCTATGGCATTTTTCAGCGGGACGTTCTTTCCGGTGGATCGGATACCGGAACCGCTGCAGGCAGTGGTTTGGGTCTTCCCTCTGACGCATACCAACTTCCTCATTCGCCAGAATTCGATTGATTCACCTGCATTGCTATCGCTGGCGGTTCTTTTCCTGTATGCAGTCACTTTTTTCGTCATCGGTTCCCGGCTGATTCGAGACTACAGCGAATAGCCCTGGATTCAGACCCGCAGCTACCGAGCCGTTGCCAGGAAAATGGGGGTAGTTCATTACCGTGCGGTCCTACGGGACCCGAAAGACTCCATGAAGTTGCTGCCGTGGACGAGAGCAGAGAGCGCCAAACCGACAAGAGGGCGGCTCACGGGCGCGGTGAACGTCCCCGCCGCCAGGCTTGCGTGCTGCGCCTAATGGGCCCGACCTCGAGGCGCCAAGTGGCAGATACTTAAGACAACTGCCGGGTAGCCTTCGCAGGAACGTTTGCCAAGAGCGCGGTTAGTCCTTCGGCGACTGTGGGATGGGTGAAAATCGCCTCGCGTAGCGTCGTATATGGCAAGTTTCCAACCATGGCGGTCTGGACAATCGCCATCAGTTCGCTTCCTTCAGCGCCGAATACTGTGAATCCCAAAATCTCATCACTCTGTGCGCCGATGAGCATTTTCAAAAAACCACGAGGCTCAGAGAGAGTCCTGGTCTTCAGGATGTTGGCCATGGGCATCCGGACCAGGCGATATCCAATCCCGCGACTCTTTGCCTCGGATTCGTTCAATCCTACCCGTGCCAGTACCGGATCGGTAAACATGCAGAAAGGCACCAATCGGTTTCTCGTGGTCCGATTGCCTCCGTTTAGGTTGTCGTACACGACCCGGAAATCGTCAAAGGAGACGTGCGTAAATTTCGGGCTGTCGGCGCATTCGCCCATTGCCCAGACATTCGCAGCAGTTGTCTCTAGGCGCTCATTGACCTTGATATAACCCTGCTCGTTTAGCTCCACTTCTGCCTGATCGAGTCCGATGCCCTGAGTGTTTGGGGTCCGGCCTACAGCGACGAGAAGGTCCGTTCCTTCGATGACTGCCTCGCTCTTGGTGGTTTGGGTGTGGACCAGGACGTGCTGGCCTGAGAGCCCCTCGACCCGGCTGACTTGCGTTGCTAGTAATACATCGATTCCCTCGTCATGGAATAACTCCAAAAGCGCGCCTCCAACGTCAGGGTCCTCGTGGCTGGCGATCTGCGGGCCTCTTTCAATCACGGTCACGCTTGAGCCTAAACGACGCATGGCCTGTGCAAGTTCAAGGCTGACAAAACCTCCGCCCAAGACAATGAGATGGTTTGGCAGTCGGTCGAGATCGAGAGTTTCGACGTGGGTCATAGGCTGGGCCGCCGCCAGGCCGGGCCAATCAGGCAAAGCCGCACGGGTACCTAAATTGAGAAAAACCCGATCGCCGACGATTCCCCTAACGCCGCCACTGTTCAGTCTGACTTCAACAGTTCTCGAAGCAATAAAGTAGGCCTCTCCCATGATCAGTTCTGCGCCGCTAGCTTTGTATCTGTCGAGATGCATCTGAATCAGTCCATCGACCATCAGCCGCTTGCGGCGCTGGACACCCTCCATGTTTGTAACGATCGGCCCTGTTTCGAGTCCAAATTCCGCGCCACGCCTGGCCAAAGAGGCTACTTTGGCGGAATGAATCACGTTTTTGCTCGGCAGGCAGGCAATGTTAGGGCACGCCCCCCCAATTAGCTTCCGCTCGACCACCACTGTTCTATGGCCCGCCTTCGCCAGTGTCCAAGCCAGGTATTTACCCGCTTCACCGCTTCCAATAACGAGGATATCGTAGTGTTCGATCTCAGGCACCTCTCTTACTCCTTTCCTAAAGTCACTCTGCTAACGGCTGACCTTTCTCTCGCTGCTCGTTGGTACGAGCTTTAACTTTGTGGCCGGATAATCATCGACGCGGTCTGTGCTGAACGCACCGTGGCCGGCGGGTCGGCGACTCCTTCCGACGGTACGAAATCCGGCATGTCAAGGCGTGCCACGCCAATCCGGTCGTCAGCCATCCCATAATAGACGTCGAAGCGGTCCGGTGAGCCAAGATCGTCGCTCCGGTCGATGCCGGTGGGGAACACGACGTTGGCGATGGTCCCGCCGCGTTCTTCCGGCAACACCGGCGTCAACACCGGCTCCGCCGAACGATAACGGATCACGCGCGGATGCTCCTTCGAGAGCACCATCACCCCGGCGGAGTAGCACAGCTGATGTCCGTCGCTGCTCGGCTCCGCCATTTCGCTCACGCCGTGGTAAATGATCAGCCAGCCGTGTCGGGTTAGGATGGGCGGAGTGCCGCTGCCGATTTTGAGCCGCTCCCAGGGCGACACCGGAGCCGCCAGCCGATGATGAGAGGTAAACTGGCAGAGGCGATTTGGTTCACTGCTTCCCAAGGCCGTTGGGCAGTAGGAAATCCAGATGCTTTCTCGATGGAGATCCACCTCACGAGACGCGGGGTGGAAGCAGGTTTCCTCCGGACGAGTGCCCGGAAAAAGCGGCCGATGGAGAATGGCCAGTTCCGGCCGGCCGGATGGATTAGGAATGGCTACGGGGAAGAGGCTGGCATCTTTGTTATCCACTCCGGAGAATTCGATGCCGTGATACGGAGCAAAGGTCGCTAGCCCCAGACGCTGCCAGCGGAAGAGGTCATCCGATATGGCCAGGGCGATCCGTGGGCCTTGGGGCGATAGTGCCGTGTAAGTCATCATGTAGCGCTGCAGCGGTTCCACGAAGGTGATACGAGGATCCTCGCAGCCACCGCTGCCGTCGGGCCGCCGCTCATAATCGGCTTCCGGCTCTAGTGCGATGCCGAGCCGCTCGACGCCTGCCGGATCGCCGGCTTCATTGAACCGTACTCGGGCAATGCCGACGCGCGAGTAATTGCCCCGCGCTGTCAGCCGCGGGAAGAGGTAGAGCTCACCATCAGGGCCACGAACGGCAGCCGGATTCAGGACGCCTTCGATTTCTTGAGGATTACCCGGCTCCGGCTCCATCACCAGCCCCAGGCGCTGCAACTTAAATCCACTCATCAAATCCTCTCGCAAGGTCACGCTTGCTGATCGCGATCAGCTTGGGCCCGGTGAGCCCGCCGACCTACCCGGTAGCGCTGTCGTAGCCGGTGACGTTGGCTTCCATGTTGCCGAAGGCCACGTCTGCGCTCCTGATGATGCTAAGCACGCTCTGAACAGCTGGCTCCTGCAGGTCAGCGATCGGATAAGAGTCGATGATGTCCCCAACCACCGCCAGAGTAAAGGCGCCCTTGATCTTCATGTACGACAGCTCACCATCTCGCAACTGATCGAGCTGTGCCGCTGACTCAGGTGTCATCCACGGGTAGATGAACAGATCCCGCTCATCCCCGAAGGTCCGGCCCTGCGGTTACGCAGGCCTTCCCGGACCAGACGCACCACCGCGTGGTGTGCCGTCGGATAGATGCTTGTGTGTTTCCTTCATAGCTGTTCTGTTCCGATGATGTCCTCATACTGGACCGCCTCCCGTGACGAGCGCGACTCGTACCATCAGATCACCCGAGTTTCATCCTTTGAGTGTCGCTTCTGGCCTTGTACCCTACCAACCCTCGCGTGGCGTGGCTGAACTCTCAAGAGCGAATCGCGCGATTTGGTCCTTGCGTAGAAAAACAACCCCGGGCTGCTTCTGAGCGTAGACAATGAACTCTTCCAAAACCTTGGTTCGAGCGGGACGACCAGAGATGCGGTCGTGCGCACTGACGGACATCATGCGGCGACGTGTCGCGGCCTCGGCATACAACTGATCAAACTCGTATTTCAATTCGCTTGCGAACTGCGCACCCGTCCAATGACGGCCTTCATAGTTCACGATGTCATTCATGTGGATCGTATAGGGCACCACTACGAACGGCTTATTCCGAACAGGGGCTAAAAAAGGTTCGTCACGACTGACATCGTCGATGTGATAAATAAATCCAAGGTCTTGCAAGATCTCGAGCGTGCGAGGCGTGCCACGCAACCAGAAGGCGTTGAAACCTACTGGGCGTGTACCGGTTGCGGTTTCGATCGTTTTGATACTCGCTTGGTAGGAGGTGCGCTCCTCCTCGGGTGTCATCGAGAACTGCGGCGTCCATGTTTGCCCATGTCCTGCCGCTTCGTGCCCGCGCTCCACGATCTCCTTTGCAAGTTGAGGATTTCTCTCCACCGCTGCGCCGACCATGTGAGAAGTGACCTTCACCCCAACTCGGTCAAACATATCTAACATCCGAGGGATTCCTTCTTTGAATCCATAGTCGTACCACTTTGCGACGGGGAGATCCGGATATCTGGTGTCGATGACCGGGAACGGACTCTCCGCGCCCCGCTCGGGCTGTGCACCTGCTTCAAACTGCATTGAGACGGAGACCACTAGGCGCGCTCCGTTCGGCCAAAAAGCGCCTGAATTCTTCATTTCAATCCCCTCCTTTCGAATTCGTCTTGGCCGGGGAGCTCTGGCGGCGGATGTCGTAACCATCGCCGCAGCGGTTAAGATGCTCGTCTGCAAGAATGCGCGGCGATCCATGGCCTGGTCCTCCTACTTCTTCAAGGAACCTAACCTAGTTGTTCCAACAAGGTTAGGTTGTCTTCGAGATGCCAATCCTCAACAATCCTTCCACCTCGAATACGCAGTATGTCGATTGCAAAGAACCTCACAGGCTTGCCGGTCGCCGGGTGGCCCATGAACTCACCTTTGTGAGTGCCGGTAAACGTCAGCCGCGCGGTGACTTTATCGCCGCTTACCAGCAGGTCCTCGATCTTGCAATGGAGGTCGGGTACGGCACGTCGGAAAGTCTACGAAGCGTACAGCAAGCCTTTGGGGCCTTGAGGTCGTCCTTCCGGCAGTGTATTGTCACGGAAATCGCTGTCCACCGCGGCCGCGACGTACGCCGCGTTTCCTGTATCCCAAAACGCATAGAACAAACGTGCCGTTTTAATCATTTGCGCAGCATCTGCCTTAGAAAGCGACCGATCAACCGTTATAGACTCAGGTTGGGGTAGCGGTAGGCCTCGCGTCTGAGCCGCTTGGGTAGGCACTATTGCCAGAGGGCCGCATATTAACGACCCACACCATGCGGAACTCAGTTTCATAGATTTCCTCCTTGAATACGATATCGTCTTGAGCAGGTGCCACGCTGCTTGGCCACCCACGTCACGAGCCCGGCCATATTACCCCCCCACAGTCTCGCTAACGACCGCCAAGCTCCTAACCATTGGAGTCCAGATGGTGATTTTCTTGCGTTACTTGAAATTGTTGCAATTTCCCCCTCTTCCGAACTAATTAATGGACCTGAATCTCACTCAGCCAAAAACTTTCACCAATTTGGCCATTCACCATTTTATCGTTCAGATGCACCGGCGATAAAAAAGTTTCTCAGATTGGAAATGATCTCGCCGTCGAGGCTATCCGTCTCCCGTTCTTATGGTGTTAGAGGCATGACGGCCCTGCTGAATGACTGATGCCACCGGATCAATCGCTCAAGAGCATCACCTCTGACGAAGAAGATGAGGGAGAGGGTAACGCCTGCTCTTGGCTCATGTAGAGTGGGAACCGATCCTGTGTCTGTGCGACGTCAGCGCAAATGGGAGTCGGGATGGAGATTTCTTCGAGGAGGGTTGGTGACTCGAGATTGTGTCATTGATGATCTTGACGTGCCTGTCGGTTCCGGATTGTTGGCTTGGGCCAGGAAGAGAGAGGAGCTGACATGGCCAGGAATGTGGTGGCAGAGATCCGGAGGATTCATTGGCCTGCCCCCCAAAAACTGGTCCAGGTTCTAAGTTAGTATAGAGTAAGGCCTGGGCCAAACATGGAGGTCAGGATGAAGCGTAATCGTTTTACAGTGGAGCAGATCATCAGGATGCTCAGGGAGGCTGAGGTTCATCTCTCTCAGGGGAAGAGCGTCAAGCTGGTGAGCCGAGAGTTGGGGATTACCGAGCAGACCTATTACCGCTGGAGGAAAGAATATGGCGGTATGAAGGTATCCCAGGCTCGGCGTCTGAAGGAGCTTGAACAGGAGAGTGCTCGATTGAAGCTGGCAGTTGCAGACTTAACTCTTGACAAGCTGATTTTGAGAGAGGCGCTTGAGGGAAATTACTAAGCCCCGAGCGGCGTAGAAGATGCGTTTTTCACCTACGCAAGGAGCTGCGAGTATCAGAGAGGCGTGCGTGTCAGGTAGTGGGCCAGCCGAGGTCAACTCAGAGATCCATGCCAACACGCACAGAGGCTGAAGAGAGGCTCCGAGAAGAAATTGTGAAGCTTGCCAAAGCCTACGGGCGGTACGGTTATCGAAGGATTACGGCACTGCTCAGACGAGAGGGTTGGCGGGTCAATCATAAGCGGGTGGAACGCATCTGGCGCCAGGAGGGGCTGAAGATTCCTAAGAAGCAGCCCAAACGCGGACGTCTCTGGCTCAACGATGGGTCTTGTGTCAGGCTCAGACCCGGCCATCGCCATCATGTCTGGTCCTA
>DATFYE010000197.1:0-43412 GCA_035315185.1 Syntrophorhabdales bacterium
CTCCTTTGCTGCAGCCGGCATTGCCAAGACCGACCCGCTGAAGACAACGAACCTGGCCTTCCTGATTTCCGCGCCCACGTATATTGTCCCTTACATGGTGGTCTACTCGCCGGAGCTGATGTTCAATGGTCCGCTGGTTTACACGCTCTTCCGCATCATAACCGCCTTCTTCGCCATCGCCGCCATGTCCATGGCCTTTCTTGGCTACCTCGGAGGTAACCTCGGCGTAATTGCCCGCCTGGTCGTGCTCCTGAGCGGCCTCCTCATGATCCCCAACCATTTCATGCTGAACATCTTTGGCTATGCGGTATTGCTTGGTATCTTTTACCGGGAGAAGATCTATCCCCTGATAGGCGTGAAGAGCGGGCCGAAAGATCCGGCGGAGCTTTAGTCCTTACCTCAACCTGCTTTATCTTTTTCCTGTTCTTACTATATGCCTTCTTTCCTCAGTTCCTCCAGCAAGGCTTTCTGTCTGTCGGTGAGCCGCTTGGGAACATCGATCGTGACCTCTACGTACTGATCGCCCACTGCCTTGCCGGCCTCTGATACGCCGAGCCCTTTCATTCGGACTTTGGTTGATGCCTTCACGCCCGGCGGGATCCGTATATGTTTGGAGCCATCGATGGTGGGTACCTCTACCGTTCCGCCGAGGACGGCATCGCTGATTTTTATTTCCTTGGTGACATAGAGATCATTGCCAACCCGCCTGAAGACCGGATGTTCTCCGACTTTGACGGTCACGTAAAGGTCCCCTGCCCGCCCCCGATCCTTATTACCTTTCCCCTGTAGGCGCAAGCGCTGGCCTGAGTTGATGCCCTTGGGTATCTTGACCTTGATCTCTTCCGCCCCGTGAGGTCCGCTGAACGAGAGCCTCTTCTCCGCTCCATGGATTGCGTCCATGAAGGGTATTTCCAGTTCATAGTGAAGGTCGAGATCTCCGGCAGGCCTCTCTCTCGCGGCAAAATCTCCGGAGTCAAAATCAAACCCTCTTCTGCCACCCGCTCTGCCCGCTTCCCTTCCCTGTTGCCTGCCGCCAAAAATGATGCTGAATAAATCCTTGTTCCCGAAACCAAGGTCTTTAAAAAGATCACCCATATTGAACCCACGGTAAATGTCTTCCTGAGAATATCTCTGCTGGAAGCCGCTCATGCCGTACGTATCATATTGCTGTCGTTTCTCCTTGTCGCTAAGCACCGCGTACGCTTCGTTGATCTCTTTGAAATGTTCTTCCGCCTGCTTGTTGCCCGGATTCCGGTCAGGGTGATATTTCATGGCCAGCTTTCGGTAAGCCTTCTTTATGTCGTCTTCAGCTGCATTCTTCTGCACTCCGAGGAGCTCGTAATAATCCTTCTTAGCTGCCATAGACACCACCTATAAAGGAAGTATGCTCGCCGACATTCCGGCCGAGGGCTTCAGCAACGGTTTTGCACTTTACCTTAAGGATGTATAGAACCGGTCTCTCGTCGTGAAATTCTGAGATAGCTTCATAATTGGCCATACCCTTGGCAATGACCAGGGCATCGCTCTCCCACAAGTCTTTGATCGGGCCGACCATTCGTTCTCTTCTCATGCCCACTTCATCCGCACCTGTCGAGATGATGTTTGCGAACAGGCCACGCAGGTCCCAATGCTCCACGTCAGGCATGGACAGGTCATTCTGCGCCGGAGCCTCCTTGACCGCATAATAGACATCTTTCCCACGGTTTGCCAGGAAACGCGTCAACGGTAGATCGAAGAAAAAATCTCCTACGTTGTCCCCGAAGAGTAATACCTTGCTGCCCGCACTCTTAATCCGTTCCTGGATTCTCTCCACATCACACAGAAAGTGGAAGTCTGACATGTTGTAGCTACCCTCAAAATAGTCATGGGAATTGCCCAGGCACGAATATTTGAGCAAGCCCTCCAGATCCGCAGAGAAGAGCCTTTGGAACTTCTCTGCCGCTTCTCTGGCCTGACGGAACTCCGTGGCCTTTTTTGCGGCAAAAGGATCTGCCACGCCGGTCACGCCCCTTATGAACTTAAGAAGCTGGTTTGAAATCTCTGTAGGATTCTTCGAAGGGCTGTACAGCAGGTCAATGAGGTGAAAACAGCGTTCAGCGAGCGCGCCGTTGGCGCCGGAAAGGGAAACAATCTGCCGGGCAAAATCTTGAAGGCACGTGAAGCATCTCTCTCTTGTCTTCATGGGTCCTTTTAAAGATATACCCAAAGGCTTTACAATTCAATTTCAAAAAAATAAAATAATGGCAAGAACGCTGCGAAATATTATCAATTTGCATTCGCGGGGACGACCCAGCCTTCGCCCGGGTACCCCGGGCGGCAGCGAGGAGCCCCACCCGCAGGCGGGTACCCGGGCGTACCTGGGGGTACGTCGAGGGGAGCGACGCAGACACCCACTGCGTGGGTACCCGGAAGGTATACACGTGAAGGCAAATTGATAGAAGGAGTTGAAAAGCATCCATGCCTATTTACGAGTACTACTGTGATCGCTGCAAAAAGGTATCTTCTTTCCTGCTCCTGCGGGCTACGGAAGAGATTGAGCCTTACTGCAAGAGCTGCAAGGCAAAGGACGTCCGGCGTATTCTCTCCCGCGTAACCGTTTTGAAAAGCGAGGAGAGCAGGATGGAAAGTCTGCTCGACCCGAGTAGATTGTCAGACCTGGATGAGAAGGATCCCAGGAGCGTGGAAAAGCTTATGAGACGCATGGGCCGGGAGTTTGGAGACGAGCTGGGAGAGGGCTTTGAGCAGGAGATGGACGAGGCCCTGTCGGAATCGGAATCTACCCCGCAAGAAGATCTCTAATCGGTCCTTTACCTTCTCGCAAGACCTTTACCTCGTCATCTACCAGGCTTATCACCGTAGACGGTTCACCCGGAATGAGACCGCCGTCAATCACCAGGGAGACGGAGCCCTTCAGGTATCGGTCGATGTCTTTGGGATCAGTGAGTAAGCCGAGGTTCTGGCTCTTGGCGCTCGTGTTAATGAGCGGCCTTTCCAGAAGACGCGTGAGCGCGATTGGTACAGGATGGTTAGGCATTCTCACCCCCACCTCTTTCTTGCCTGACATCAAGAGGCGGGGGGTGATCCTCCTTGCTCTGAGAATGAATGTATAAGGCCCGGGAAGAGAGGCCTTGAGAACGCGGAAAGCAAAATCGCTCATCACCGCGTAGATGCTGATCTCCTTAAAATCCTTGAAAATCACACTGAGCGGTCTCGCCTCGTTGAGACCCCGTATCTCATACAGGCGCCTGATGGCCTTTATGTTGAAGAGATCGCAGCCAAGCCCATAGAAAGTGTCCGTCGGGTAGGCAATAATTTCGCCGTTTCTCAACGCCGCGAGAATCGTGTCAGTCGCCCTTTTTTTAGGTCTTGAGGGATTCCATTCCAGAATCATCGCTTCCTCCCAACATAACGGGCGATAGCCCGCTTCTTATCCTGGAACAGGAATGTACCCTCCTCATAGAACAGGAGATCAAAGCCCGTAAAGTAGCCGATGAGCTCTCCATCATGCAGCTGGTAATCCGGATTACGAAAACGATCAATGGTGTTTTGAGTTTGCAGAAACGTTTCATACATCAGGATGCCGCCTGGGCGGAGCAATGAAGTCAGTTCGTGCATGATCTCCCGGACGAGAAAGTAAAAAACGAGGACGGCACCCGCAGAGCCCTTCCTGAATGGGAGGCGGTAAGCATCGCCGTAGGTTGGAAAAATCTGCAGCCCGCGACCGGACGCTTCCTGCAGCGCCATTTTGATCCCTTCCCAGGATCGGTCGAGGCCGCAGCAGAACCACCCCTTCTCCGCGAACAGGAAGAGATCGCGTCCCGTGCCCATGGCAATATCGATTACGGGCGATCCTGACGGTACCATGTTCCAGAACCGGCTTACGAGCGGGTGGGGGTGCAGGGAGCCTGAGTAGAAGCCCTCCCGGTATCTCTTGTCCCAATCACTCATTGGAACAAATTCCTCGCGTTGAGATGGAGCAGTTTTTGTCTTCCTTCCTCTTCCAGGAGATCGAGGTCACGCGCATATCTTTTGTAGGAGAGGAGCGGGTAATCGGATCCGAAGAGCACCTTATCCGGCATGTAATGCGCGATGAATCCGTAAACCTCTTTGGCGTAAAGCAGTGGAACGGCTGCCAGATCGTAGTAAACGCGGGCAAAGGCCTTCTTGATCTCCGGCATGAATTCGTAGAAGCAGATACCCCCTCCGAGATGAGACAGAATCATTACGAGCTCCGGGTGAGCTTCGACCAGAGCCACCAGTTCCTGGAAGTCCATCCTGGTCTTGCCGTGATAGGCATGGCCTACCTGCTCATTCACATGAATCATGAGAGGTAAATCGTTCTTTTCGGCGTAGTCGGCAAGGCTGTCCAGCGCCTTTCTTTCCGTAGCGCCGAAGCCCGTCTCGTAGAAAGCGAGTTCTCCGATTCCTCGCGCACCGAGGCTAAGAGAGCGCTCCGCCTCGACCAGGGCAAAGCTCTCGTCGTGCACATCCACCATGGCAAAAGGGATCAGCTTCGGGTCGCCTCTGGCCATTTCCAGAATGTAGTCGTTGCACGTTCTAACCAAACCTCTGTCCTTGAAAGGAAAAGCGGTAATCACCGCGCGGTCGATCTGCTCTTCGGCCATATACCGGCCGAGCTCGACCCCATCCGCCATGCGTGCCTTCGGGCTCGCGTAAAGCAATGAAAAGCGAACGTCCTGCGCCGCTATCCGGTCCCTGATCTTTATGACATCGGGAGGGAAGAGATGCGTATGGGCATCGATAACAGGCATCTTATCCCTAGTATAAGGCTTCTGCAGCGGTTTAGAAATAGATTTAAGTGATAGATTTCCGGCCTGTTTGGTGATATAAACAGAAAACATGTCGTTGAAAATCGTTTTTCTTGATTGCGACGGGACGCTCACTACGGTCAAAAGCAGTTGGGAGTACCTTCACCGCAGGCTCGGTCTGTGGGACAATAACGCGGATGAATTCCAGCGCCTCTTCCGCGAAGGAAAGATTGACTACTACGAATTCTGTAAGCGAGATGCCCTTGTCTGGAAGGGACTCCCGGTGGAACGCGTCATGGCCGTGATAGAAGAGATCCCATACCATGAGGGAGCGCGGGAACTGACTGGTTGGCTACAGGCAGAAGGCATTCTCTCCGTGATCCTGTCAACGGGTCTTTCATTTCTGGTCGAGCGGGTTAGAAAGGACCTGGGGATCACACGTGCCGTTTCAAACGACGTACTTGTGCACGAAAGTCGGCTTACGGGCGAAATCAAAATTCACGTGGAGCACGACAACAAAGGGTACTGGGTAGAGCGCATATTGCGGGAACTCGGCATCGCGCCTGGTGAGGCGGCAGCAATAGGGGACGGCGAAGGAGACAAGGGCATGTTCGAGTCCGTTGGTCTTTCGATCGGCTTTCACCCGCATCCGAACCTGCTTCCATTGGTTGACCATGCAATCCACAACGGTTCGCTCGATTCAGCAGCGGATCTTTTGAGACGGCACAGGTGAAAAGCCTGACGCGGCTCGTTCTTCTGTTTCTAGTATCTCTCTTTTTTATTCAAGGATGTGCGCCGAAAAAAATAAAGGTCTACGAAGGGGTGCCACAGAAAGGCGAAGCCATAGTGCAGTACGCCGCGGGCCTACTCGGCAGGCCCTACAAGCTGGGAGGGAAGGGCCCCGACGCCTTTGACTGCAGCGGGTTCGTTTATTATGTGTACGGGCGCTTCGATATCAAGGTGCCGTACAGCACAGAAGAACTGGTCCATACAGGCTATCAGGTGGCGAGAGAGAACGTACTGGCCGGCGATCTCGTTATTTTCAACATAAAACGGGCCTACCACATCGGTATCATGATGAATGAACGGGAGTTTGTACACGCATCCTCATCAAGAGGGGTTGCGGTTGGAAACCTCGACCTCTCCTATTGGCGGAGAAGCTTTTCACATTTTAGAAGGATTCTCTGAGGCGGTACCGGGCTAGCTTCAATGTTTCTTCATGTACTCGTTTACGTCGCTTGTCCTGTAATAACCGCCTTTGACGTACTGCAGCACTTTCTTGAAGAGGGACTTCTGGACGTAACCGGGAACCTCTACGATCCTCGCCCCTGAGGACTCCAAGAACCACGAGGAAGGGTAGCCCCGTATCCCGTAAAGCCTTGCGATGTCCGCTGTCTTGTCTATGTCGATTCGCACGTAGATAAAGTCTTTCTTGAGCATTGTCTCGATCTCTATGTCTCCGAGGACAGACCTGTCCATCATTCTGCAGTACGGTCAGTCATCAGTGTAGAAGTAAAGGTAGAGCGGCTTGTTCTGGTCTTTGGCCGCCCTGACGCCTTCCTGATAGGTAATTGAATCAGCCGGCGTGCATGACAAGAACACGGCGACCAGCAAAAGAAAGAGAACGAGAAATCGGCGCACTCCATATTTTAGTACTAAATTACTCAAGAATCAATACCTTTCAAGGAACGTTACGCGAAAATTTTTTATTAGAGGGTTGACAAAAAAGAGGAATATGAATATATTATTGATTAGCAATCACTACCTTCGATTGCTAACAGACTTATAATTGATGAAAGGAGTGTGATACGATGAAGATCAAACCATTACAGGACAGGCTCGTTATTAAGAGGATCGAGGAGGAGGAGAAAACCAAAGGTGGCATCATCATTCCCGACTCGGCCAAAGAAAAGCCTCAGGAAGGACGCGTCGTTGCAATAGGAGACGGCAAAACGTTGGAAAGTGGACAGAAAGCCCCATTGACGGTGAAACCCGGGGACAAAATCCTCTTTGGCAAGTATTCCGGGACCGAGATCAAAATTGACGGCGAGGAACATCTCATCCTGCGGGAAGAAGACGTTCTTGCTATTGTTCAAGACTAAAGGAAGGAGGGAACAAGGATGGCTAAAGAAATATTGTACGATCAGAAAGCAAGGGATGCACTTCTCAAAGGCGTCAACGTACTTGCCGATGCAGTCAAGGTGACCCTTGGACCGAAAGGCAGGAACGTAATTCTGGAGAAAACCTTCGGGTCTCCATCCGTCACAAAAGACGGTGTAACAGTGGCTAAGGAGATAGAGCTGGAGGACAAGTTCGAGAATATGGGCGCCCAGATGGTGAAAGAGGTTGCAAGCAAGACATCTGATGTCGCAGGTGATGGCACGACCACGGCCACGGTTCTCGCCCAGGCGATTTACAGGGAAGGCGTGAAACTTGTTGCCGCCGGTCACAACCCCATGGAATTGAAGAGGGGCATCGAGAAAGCTGTTGAAATAGTTGTTGAAGAGCTGAAGAAGCTCTCCAAGCCGACCAAGGATCAGAAAGAGATTGCGCAGGTCGGAACGATTTCTGCCAACAATGACGAAACCATCGGCAACATCATAGCCGAGGCGATGGGTAAGGTCGGCAAAGAGGGCGTCATTACTGTGGAAGAAGCAAAAGCCATTGAAACGAGCCTCGAAATCGTCGAAGGTATGCAGTTTGATAAGGGATATATCTCTCCGTACTTTGTTACCAACCCGGAGAAGATGGAAGCAGTGCTCGATGAGCCGCTTATCCTTATCAACGAGAAGAAGATAAGCACCATGAAAGACCTGCTGCCCGTTCTCGAGCAGGTGGCCAAGATGGGCAGATCCCTCCTGATCATATCGGAAGATGTGGAAGGTGAGGCGCTTGCCACGCTGGTTGTGAACAAACTGAGGGGTACCCTGAAGGTTGCGGCGGTAAAGGCACCCGGCTTTGGTGAAAGAAGAAAGGCAATGCTTGAGGATATCGCAATCCTTACGGGCGGCCAGATGATTTCCGAGGAGCTCGGTATCAAGCTGGAAAGCATCACGGCAAAAGACCTGGGCTCGGCCAAGAGAATCGTAATTGATAAAGACAACACGACAATCGTTGACGGCGCAGGACAGAAGAAAGAGATCGAGGGACGTGTAAAACAGATACGGACCCAGGTTGAAGAGACGACATCCGACTACGACAGGGAGAAGCTCCAGGAAAGGCTGGCAAAACTTGTGGGCGGCGTCGCTGTGATCAATGTCGGCGCGGCCACGGAATCAGAGATGAAGGAGAAGAAAGCCCGCGTTGAGGACGCGCTCAATGCTACCAAGGCTGCTGTGGAAGAAGGTGTCATCCCTGGTGGCGGTGTTGGCTTCATCCGCTCCTTGGCAAAGCTTGAGAAGTTGAAACTGGAAGGCGAACAGCAGGGTGGTGTCAAAATCGTCGCAAAGGCTTTGGAAGAGCCCATCAGGTGGATAGCCAATAATGCAGGGTTTGATGGCTCGATCGTAACGGAGAAAGTGAGGAACGGCAAAGGGAACTACGGCTTTGACGCTGCGAAAGAGGTTTACGTGGACGATATGATGGAGGCCGGCATCATGGATCCGACAAAGGTCGCGCGCACGGCACTGCAGAATGCTGCCTCGGTTGCCTCGCTCCTGCTCACCACTGATGCTATGATCGCTGAGAAACCGAAGGAAAAAGCACCATTTCCGCCAATGCCGCCGGGTGGTGGAATGGGTGATATGTATTAAGAATAAGAACCCGTTGCGAGTTGCGGGTTACGAGTTACAAGATAAGGGGGCTTCGGCCCCCTTATCATTTTTGAACTGCCACCTCCCCTGCCCGTCCTTCCACAAATCCGAATTCGATTTGGTGTACCGGCAAAGGGCCTAGTTCCCCCACATGAGTAGCAATATCGATAAGCCGCTCATATCGGAAACCGTGAGCTGCTGTTTTCAGGATGAATGACTCCAGAAACCCCGTCCAGTTCTTGCCCTCAAGCTCAGCGTGGACCGTGAGAATATTGATCCCGTCCTTTAGCGAATCGACAAAAAATTGCGTGAGACTTTCCTGGTCGTTTGCTTTGATTCCCACAGCTTCATCAAGTGTCGGCAGAGTTGTGGGGATCTGCGGCACCCTGAAGGTCGTTCCGCCCAGCCTGGGCAGAAAAATCGACGTGCCGCGAACGTCACTCGTGTAGACGAACCCCTTCTTTTCGAACCATGCCAGGGCGTGCTCATTGATGGCCCAGCCAGGTGCAGCAAAAGAGCGTGGGTCGCGGCCCATCACCTGCCTGTAAACGGATGCAGCTTCGGCTAATATCTTCCAAGTGTTTTCGCAGTTCAACGCTCTGATGTGGTCGTGCCAGTAGACGTGATCGAGCCCATGGATCCCTACTTCATACCCCTCTTCCGCGAGACTGCGTAACAGGCCGGCATTTTTGAGAGCAATGTTGGGTCCCGGCAGAAGAAGTCCGTACAAGAGCGTCTTAATGCCGTAGGTATCTATGACGCCAACGCGGCTTGCCTTCGACAGGAAGCCGCGTCTTGTGAATACCCGTTTTACGGTCCAGCCCGTGTGATCTTTCCCCATGGGCACAAAAAAGCTCGCCGGAACCCCGTACTTTCTAAAGAGTGCAGCAAGCCTGGGGACACCTTGCTTCATACCCTCGCAGGTGTCCACATCCACTTTCAGGCCAATGATGCGGGTCATGGAAGGCAATTCCGAGTTCTGAGTTTTGAGTTCCGAGTTCTGGCGTCTTCAACACGCAACCCGTAACCTGTAACCCGTAACGAGTCTTTCCCTACCCGTAACCCGTAACCCGTAACGAGTCTTTCCTTATTCTTCAATTTTTGTGTTCGACTCCAGATAGTACTCGATAGTCTTCTTCAGCGCAGTGTCAAGGTCGACCTTGGGCTGCCAGCCGATAATCTCGCGCGCCTTCCGGATAGAAGGAACTCTGAAATCGATATCCTGGTATCCCTTGCCGTAGTATTCCCCGGATGAAACCTCGACGATCTCGGAGAACTTCTTGTACTGTTTGGTGGCCGGGTGACTCACGAAAAGCTCTTTCAACTTGTGGGCAAGCTCCTTTATCGTTGCTTCATTCTTAGGGTTGCCGACGTTGAATATCTGCCCATCGCACACGCCATTCTTATTTTCGATGATTTTCATCAGGCAGGCGATGCCGTCATCAACATACGTGAAGCAGCGCTTCTGCATGCCGCCGTCAACCAGTTTTATGGTGTCACCGCGGAAAAGGCTTGATATGAACTGAGTGACCACTCTGGAACTCCCCTCTTTTTCGGGCTCAAGGGTGAGGTCATCCAGTTTCGGGCCAATCCAGTTGAAGGGCCGGAAGCAGGTGAACTTGAGCCCCTTCTCAAAGCCGTACGCCCAGATAACCCGGTCCAGTAACTGTTTGGACGCGCTGTAGATCCACCGCTGCATGCGTATGGGTCCCGTCACCAGGGGGCTCGCGTCTTCGTCAAACTCCTTGTCCGGGCACATGCCGTATACCTCGGAGGTCGACGGAAATACCAACCTCTTTCCGTATTTCACACAGAGTCTCACGATTTGCAGGTTCTGTTCGAAGTCGAGCTCGAAGACTTTTAGCGGTTCCTTCACGTACGTAGCGGGTGTGGCGATGGCCACGAGGGGCAGAACCACGTCACACTTCTTGATGTGGTACTCAATCCATTCTTTATTTATGGAGATGTCTCCTTCAACAAAGTGGAAGCATCGCTGGCCGTGACACTTCTCCAGCTTGTCTTCGCGGATATCCATCCCGTATAATTCCCAGTCTGTCTGGCTGAGGATCTTCTCAGCCAGGCTATTTCCGATAAACCCATTGATTCCCAATATGAGTACTTTCACGAAGCGCCTCCTAAACGTTTGTCTTGGAGCTGATGAGCCTTCACAAATACTTCCGCTGTAGTTTCAGGTTCCCCGTTAAGCTGTACCGAGATGAGTCTGAGAGCTCCCTTATCAGTGGCCACAAGCAAGGGGTTCGTTGAGATAAACGTGCCGCTCGGGGCGGTGTGAGCGATTTGCACGGGCTCTGCCCTCCAGATAAAAAGCTTCTTCCCTTCCATAAAAGTAAAGGCCCCGGGATAAGGGTGCGTAACGGCCCTGATCAGGTTATATACGGTGAGGGCATCATGTGACCAATCTATCAGTCCATCCTCCGGTCTTCTTCCTCCGTAATACGAGGAAGGGCCTATTTGCGCCATTCGCGGAAACCTGCCGGAGATGAGCTGCGGGAGTATATCCCTCATCAACAGACGGGCTGAGGATGCCAGTTTGAGAAACAGGCTGCGCGCTGTGTCGTCAAAAGCAATCTCTACTTCCTTCTGCGCCACAATGTCGCCTGCGTCAGGTTTCGCTTCCATCACGTGAAGCGTGACGCCGCTTTTCTGCTCACCCTTTATAAGTACCCAGTTCACCGGGCAGCGACCACGAAACTTCGGCAGCAAAGAACCGTGCAGGTTAAGCGCGGCAATTCTCGCCGTATCGAGCATTTGCCGAGGTATCATGTACCGGTAATAAAAGGAGAAGATAAAATCGGGAGCGAGGGTTCTTAGAAGATCTGTCCATGTGCTGTCGCGCAGGCTTTCGGGATCATATACCGGGATAGACCGCTTAAGGGCCAGCTCAATCGGCCTCCTGAACCATATTTCTTCTCCGGGGTCATCTTTGTGCGTGAAGAGACACGCGACTTCCATACCCGATGCAAGCACTTCTTCGAGGCAGACGTACCCTATCTCATGGTACGCGAAGACGGCCGCCTTCACAGAAGCTCCTTTTTGATGATGAAGCGTGGCCTGCCCCGTACCTGCTGATATATTCTTCCTATGTATTCGCCGATGACCCCGAGGGCGAATATCATTGCACCCATGAAGACGAAGTTTATGGCAAACAGGGTGAATACACCCTCAACCTCAGGGCCAACAACCAAACGGCGGATGATGAGGAAGAGGGCGAATGCGAGGCCGACCAGGGCGATGATAACACCCAGCATGCCTATAAACTGGATGGGCAGCAAGGAGAATCCCGTCATCAGGTCGAAGTTGAGATGCAAGAGACGGAAGAGGCTGTACTTTGTCATGCCCTTCTTGCGCGCCTCATGCCGCACCTCTATCTCAATAACTTTTCTTGCAAAGGTGGCAGCCAGCGCGGGTATAAAGCTGGCCGACTCCCCACACATGTTCATGGAGTCAACAATGTCTCTGTCGTACGCCCGGAGCATGCATCCCCAATCGCGCAGCTTCACGCCGACCAGCCTGGCCGTGATCTTGTTGACTATATACGAGGGCAGTGTCCTGAAGATGGAATCCTTCCTCTCCTTGCGGTACGTCCCGACCACTTCAAAGCCTTCATCAATCTTCGCCACTAACTTCGGTATCTCCTCAGGGGGATTCTGGAGATCGGCATCTATCGTGATCACCATGTTGCCGCGTGAGCGCTCCATGCCTGCGAAAAGAGCCATGTGCTGTCCGTAATTCCGGTTGAATTCGACTACTCTGACATGATTGTCCTGACCATGAAACTCCTCCAGTATCTGCTGGGTGCCGTCAGTGCTTCCGTCGTTTATATAAATGATCTCGTATGTTCTTCCCAGTGAGTCTAAAGACTTATGCAACCGTTCGTTGAGCTCGCGAAGAGACTCTTCCTCATTTAGGATCGGCACGAGTACCGAGATGTCCACCTTATCCATGGTCAGCCCCACGTCTCAAATCTGCTTTGGCGTTCAACACGTTACAGTTTTATAGGCTAATATGAGCAATTTTTCAATAGGTTCTTCCAAGGGGGGGCCAAAACAGTCAAAAACGGCGGTAGCGTTGACTTTGGTACTGCCATATCGTATTCTACTTTACTCATTCGGACACAGCGGGGCTTGGTTCATGCCCGATTCCAGATACGTTTGACATTTTTCGCCATATTTTATACGTTACCTTATCGCTATCCATGGACAACGGCAAGAGTAAAGAAGACTTGTACGAAGAAGCGAAGAGTCGTCACACCTCGCTCGAGAGAAGATTACAGATGCTGCTGAAAAAACCTTTCCTGACAGAAAGCGAGGAAATAGAGGTACGCGAACTCAAGAAAAAAAAGCTCTACTATAAAGACCTTATGGAGAGGATGAAAAAAGGGCAGGAGGAGGAGTAAGAGAAGGGGAGCATGAAGAAAAACGGAGCACAGATATTCGTTGAAGCGCTCAAGATGGAAGGCGTTGATACCATTTTCTGCTATCCGGGAGGAGCGGTCCTCTACATCACGGATGCACTCTACGGAGCGGACATACGCCAGGTCCTTGTCAGACACGAACAGGGCGCTGTCCACGCAGCGGACGGTTATGCCCGCGCCTCGGGAAAGGTCGGTGTGGCTCTCGTCACGTCCGGTCCGGGTGCAACGAACACAGTGACAGGCATTGCAAGCGCGTATATGGACTCCGTGCCGGTCGTCGTTTTCTCAGGGCAGGTTGCTACCATGCTGATTGGCAACGATGCCTTCCAGGAGGCTGACATTGTCGGTATCACCCGTCCCTGCACCAAGCACAATTACCTGGTCAAAGATGTGAAAGATCTGGCAAGGATAATAAAGGAAGCATTCTATATTGCGCGTTCGGGAAGGCCCGGCCCTGTGCTCGTCGACATACCCAAGGACGTCTCGGCAGCCATAGCAGAGTTTAAATACCCTGACAAGGTCCATATCAGGAGCTATCAGCCGACGTACGCGGGACATCCCGGTCAGATCAAAAGGGCTGTTAAGCTGATTCTGTCTTCCAAGAAACCGATACTCTACACCGGCGGGGGCATAATCGCATCGGAGGCAGCGGACGAACTGCTTGCCTTTGCAGAAACACTTTCTCTGCCGGTCAGCAACACGCTCATGGGGCTCGGTGGTTTCCCGGGCACTCATCCGCAGTTCCTCGGCATGCTGG
Source organism: Syntrophorhabdales bacterium (assembly GCA_035315185.1). GTDB lineage: Bacteria > Desulfobacterota > Syntrophorhabdia > Syntrophorhabdales > WCHB1-27 > JADGQN01. The sequence goes on from DATFYE010000197.1 coordinate 13,714, forward strand.
GCATGCACGGCACCTATGCCGCCAATATGGCGCTCATGCAGTCCGATGTTCTCATCGCCATAGGTGCGCGTTTTGATGACCGGGCTACCGGCAGGACAGATAGCTTTGCGCCTCATGCTAAGGTTATCCACGTTGACATTGACCCGACCTCCATCAGCAAGAACATTCGGGTGGACATCCCCATTGTAGGCGATGCGAAAAACGTGCTGAAGAAGATGCTCGAAGTACTCGAGGAGGAAAAGACTGCCGTGCGCGAATACAAGCATGGCATCGCCGAGTGGCTTGGCCTGCTGGATGACTGGAAGAAGAAATTTCCTCTCGGATATACGAAGGGCAGACTACTTAAACCCCAGTATGTTATAGAGAGAATCTACGAGCTTACCAAGGGCAAGGCGATCATTGCTACGGAAGTGGGCCAGAACCAGATGTGGACTGCCCAGTTCTACAAGTTCATGAAGCCCCGGACGATTCTGACGTCAGGCGGGCTGGGGACCATGGGGTATGGTTTTCCTGCCGCACTAGGTGCTCAGGCAGCGCATCCGGATATGCTGGTCGTAAATATAGCAGGTGACGGCAGCATCCAGATGAATATCCAGGAGCTGGCCACCGCAGTCCAGTACTGCCTGCCCGTCAAAGTGGTGATTCTCAATAATGGCTGTCTCGGCATGGTGAGACAGTGGCAACAGTTTTTTTATGAGAAGAGATACTCCTGCTCTCTGCTCGAATGTACACCTGATTTTGTGAAATTGGCGGAAGCTTATGGAGCTGTGGGGTACGAGATAGAGGACGAGAAGGAAGTGGACAAGGTCCTCAAGAAGGCCTTCAGTAACGGGAAGCCCACATTTATTGACGTGCATGTGGATCCCGAAGAATGCGTCTATCCCATGGTACCTTCAGGTGCGCCGCTCAATGAAATGGTGCTCGTGTGATGGAGGGCGCGTGAGACATATCATATCGGTCCTGGTAGAGAACGAGTTTGGTGTCCTTGCCCGGGTATCGGGCCTCTTCAGTGGAAGGGGGTTCAACATAGAGAGTCTCTGCGTGGCGGAGACTCTTGATCCGACAGTCTCTGCGATGACTATCGTTACGAAGGGAAGCGAAGCGATCCTGGAGCAGATCCTCAAGCAGCTCAACAAGCTCATAAACGTGATAAAGGTGATTGATTTCCAGGAAGTGGAGCACGTATCGCGGGAGATGGTGCTGGTCAAGATACATGCAACGGAACGTAACCGGGAAGAGGTCCTCCGGATGACCGAGATATTTCGAGGACGGGTCATTGATGTGTCAGCCAGGACGTATACGGTTGAGATCACGGGTACGGAAGAGAAGATCAAGGCTTTTCTGACCCTCGTTAAACCCCTGGGCATCAAGGAGCTGGTAAGGACGGGTCCTGTTGCCATGATCAGGGGGGAGAAGATGATACAGGTGAAAGAAAAAGAGCCTATAGGAGGAAATGATGGTTAAGGTTTACTACGATGGTGACGCGAACCTTGCAGAGCTCAAAGGAAAAAAAGTGGCGATTATCGGGTACGGAAGCCAGGGTCATGCCCAGGCACAGAACCTGAGGGATTCGGGCGTTCAGGTGATTGTGGCAGAGCTCAAGGGCACGAAAAACTACGACCTCGCCGTTGAGCACGGCTTCAAACCAACGACGGCAAAGCTGGCTTCTGAGCAGGCAGACATTATTCAGATCCTTGCGCCTGACCAGACTCAGGCCGCTCTGTACCGAAGCGAGATCAAAGACAGCCTGAAGAAAGGAAAGACGCTCGTCTTTTCTCATGGTTTCAACATCCACTTCGGTCAGATCGTGCCGCCGGCAGATATAGACGTGATCATGGTTGCCCCCAAAGGTCCGGGCCATCTGGTGAGAAGGGAATTTGAACGAGGCGCCGGCGTGCCCTCCCTGATTGCGATTTACCAGGATTACTCGGGTAAGGCCAAGAAGAAGGCACTTGCGTATGCCAGAGGCATAGGTGCCACACGGGCGGGTGTTCTTGAGACCACGTTCGCTGAAGAGACGGAAACAGACCTGTTCGGCGAGCAGGCTGTCCTCTGCGGAGGCGCATCAGAGCTGGTCCGCGCTGGCTTTGACACACTCGTCGCAGCAGGATACCAGCCTGAGATCGCCTACTTTGAGTGTCTCCACGAGCTGAAGCTGATCGTTGATCTTATGTACGAGGGGGGCATCTCATACATGCGTTATTCCATCAGTGACACGGCCGAATATGGCGATCTCACGAGGGGTAAGCGCATCATCTCTCAGGAGACAAGGGCCGAGATGCAAAGAATACTCAAAGAGATCCAGTCGGGTGAGTTCGCCAGGGAATGGATCCTTGAAAACATGGCCGGAAGGCCGGTTTATTCTGCAGTCAAGAAAAAGGAGAGCGAACACCTGATCGAACAGGTGGGCGCCAAACTCCGCGCGATGATGAGCTGGATCGGGAGAAAGGATTGAGGGATTTTCCTCTTGCGAAGGAGGGGCTGATCTTTGTTCTGCCTTCTCTTCTGCTGTCCCTCCTTTTCCTCTTCTTTCATCTCTACATCCTGGCGCTGATTTTCATTTTTCTTTTCCTCTTCTTTATCTATTTCTTCAGGAATCCGAAAAGAATAGGTCAGAGCGGTGCTGCCGAGCTCATAGCCCCTGCAGACGGAAAAGTGATGGGAATAGAAGAACTGAGCGAAGAAGAGTTTCTGAAAGGTCGGGCGCAGCGCGTCTCCACGTTCATGGGCCTTGCCGACGTACACGTGAACCGGGCTCCGTGTGACGGTGTCGTGAGCCGCATAAGTCATAGGCCCGGCCGCTACGGGCTTGCCTTTAAGAAGGACGTAGATAGGGAGAACGAGAGAAATTACATTCTCCTGGAGAAGGAGAACGAGAAGCTGCTCGTTGTGCAGATCGCTGGCTTTCTTGCCCGGCGCATCTGCTGCTGGGTTCACGAAAAGGATACTGTAAGAAAGGGGGATCCCCTTGGTATCATTGCTTTCGGGTCGAGAGTGGACATCTACATTCCGCCTGGCTACGAAATTATGGTACAATTAGGCCAGAAAGTGAAGAGCGGTTTGACGCTGCTGGCAAGGAAAAGGGGGGAAACATGAGAGGCATGAAAAGAAGGAGACGAAGAGGGGCATATATACTACCCAATCTTCTCACGACCGCAAGTCTTTTTTGCGGCTTCTATTCTATCGTCGCCACAATAGATAAGAAATTCACCTACGCATGTATCGCCATATTTTTGTCCTGTCTGTTCGACGCCCTGGATGGCAGAGTAGCCCGGATGACCGGATCGACCAGTAAGTTCGGCGTCGAATACGACTCTCTTGCCGACGTAATAGCCTTTGGCGTAGCACCGGGGCTGCTCGTCTACATGTGGGCGCTCAAAGGGTATGGAAGGTTCGGGTGGCTGGCAGCTTTTCTGTATGTGACGTGCGGCGCACTCAGGCTCGCCCGGTTCAACACGCAAGTCGAGACGGTTCAGAAGAAACAGTTTCTGGGGCTTCCCATCCCCGCAGCGGCAGCTACGATCGCGGGTTGCATCCTCTTTTTTACCGACTACGGTCCCTTGCTCGAGACCAAGCGTATTTTCATGCCGATACTTGTGTACGTGCTCGCTTTTCTCATGGTGAGCAATATCCGGTACCACACATTCAAGGACATGGCATACTTTAGAAACAGACCCTTCGAGTCGATTGTTGTTGCTGTTCTGCTCTTCGTGATCATTCTCATCGAACCGGAGATTATGCTCTTTGTGATTACCTTCGGCTATGTGCTATCCGGTCCGATCGTCCGTCTGGTCAGGGGGAGGAGGGCTATTCCTGAGGAGCATGCCCATCCGAAAGAAAGTTTAGCAAAGCAAGATGGTCATCTATAGACGCGTCTTCTGAAAGATACCTTGCCTTGTAGGCAACGAAGCCCACTCCTGAGGCCTCGGCAGTCTGCTTATCCACGTCGGAATCTCCCACAAAGAGGATTTCTTTCTTGTTCAGATTAAAAGCCGAGACTATTTTTTCTACAGATTCGCCGTGCGGCTTTGGGTGCTGGACATCGAGCGCCGTCACCACCATATCGAAGTAGGGCTGCAGCCCAAACCTCTCTATGACATGTTTCATCGATGTGGTCCTGTTGGTGCTGATTGCTGTTATGATCTTTTTCTGCCGCAGAATTGTTAAAGTCTCCAGCAGATGTGGCTCCATGACAAGATATTCGACGAACTGTTTCAGGTCCACGTTGTGCCTCAGGAAGTCGAGGGCCCTTTTTTCTTCTTCGCTGTTCTCGAAAAGAGAGTGGATGGCTTCGAACACGGTGTGCGTGTGGCAGTAATCCAGCTCCTCTTTTGTCAGCGGCTTCCTGCCCATGGAGACACAGATGTGATTGTACAGTCTCCGATTTGCTTCGAGGGAATCAAAGAGGACCCCGTCACAGTCGTAAATCACGCACCTGATCTCTCGTTTATCTTTTCGAGAACCCATAGGATTCCAGCTTTCCACTGACAGTTCTGTATTCGCGCATTATAGGGCAGCATACCACGGGCTTCAGATGTTCGATCACGATGTTTCCCTGAGCATCAAGAATCTGCTCGTCCACATGGACTTCGGCGATCTCACCGATAACAAGTGTATGACTACCCAAGGAATGAGCTTCATGGACTTCACATTCCAGGCTCACGATAGCCTCGTTGATGATCGGGGGAGTGACCTTCTTGGAAGCCATTTTCGTCAGCTTAGCGTTCGCAAAGTGATCGCTCGTAATCCCTGCCATCGTGGCACAGGCATCTATCTGCCGCAGCAGGCTCTCATGGGGGATGTTCACGGTGAACTCCCCGTACCTCTTGACAAGGGCGTATGAGTGGGTTTGCGCTCTCATGGAGATCCCCAGCATCGGAGGATCGGCATTGACCACCCCGGCCCAGGCTACCATGGTGATGTGAGAGAGCTTCATGTCGCCTGATACAACGAGCACACACGGTGTTGGAAAGAAGGCGGTTACCGATCCCAATAAACGTTTCATAGCCTTGAAAGTCTAATGAGATTTGACCCAACAATCAAGGACAAAATTGGCGGGAATAGCTTATAATGCTGGTTTTTGCTACTCAACCCGTGGTAGACTGATTGGACCTACATAAGGAGGATTTCATGGTTACGGCTTCGATTCCGGAATGGGGTGAATTATCCCTGGAGTATCTCTTGGTTGACTTTAATGGCACGACAGCTTATGACGGGCAGATGAAACAGGGTGTGAGGGAACTTCTTGACGAGGTTTCTAAACACGTGAAAGTTTATCTAGTCTCTTCAGATACCTATGGGAGCATAGACAAAGAAGCCGCCGGCAGCTTCACCGTAAGGAAGGTGTCGACCGGTAGCGACAAGGCAGATCTGGTTCGGCATCTTGGACCCGAACACGTGGTAGCCATAGGTAATGGGGCAAACGACGCGATGATGTTACGCGAGGCGGCCTTAGGCATAGCAGTCATCGGTGAGGAAGGAAGTGCCGCGTCTGTTCTTAAGGAAGCGGATATTGTTGTGACAGATATAGCTCACGCGCTGGGTCTTGTTTTGCATCCGGAGAAGTTAGTAGCCACCCTGAGAGAATAAAACAGGTAAAGACAAAAGAAGGTTGAGGTAATAACTAAAACAAAGGTTAAGGTTAAGACAAAACAGAAACCGCGCGACTCAGACTATTTCTTATACACTATCTTTTCTCTCAACCTTCGCTTTAGTCTTTACCTCAACCTGCTTCATCCCTTACCTGTGATTATACCGATTCGCCTTCAAGATGGAGACCGAGGCGCTCAAGCTCTGGCGAACGGGGGCGTACTAGAGTACGTCGGAGCGAGTCAGGGCGCACCACTCACTCACGTGGGTACCCGAAAGGTATACGCTTGAAGGCAAATCGGTATCACTTCTTCTCGCTGAAGTAGTCGCCCAGTAAACCCCTGCTGTGCTCATCGTCGTGGCAGTACACACAGAGGTTCTCCCAGTTGGAACCATCAGGCGGATTGTTGTTCGGGTTACCGTCCCTGTGATGCACGGTGAGAAGGTGCTGGTCCTTGTAATCGAATTCCCGTGCGCACTTGGCGCAGATGAGGCCATGAATCTGCAAAGAACGCTCCCTGTAGCCGCCTGCAGGCCCAGCCTGTCTTGCCTCTCTCACAATCTCGTCAACCGATTTTGTCGGCCCTGATTTCCCCTGCGCCGGCCTCTTGCGGATTGTATATCCCTTGTTTCTCATTTTTCCCCCTTGCGAGATCAATCCCAATATTTTACACCACCAGAGGTCACTCATTAAAGGGGGTAGCAAGAGTGAGTGCTCGGTAGCACGTTTCGCAGAAAGATTCGTGCCGAATGGTGCATTGCGCGGTCAGGATGCATAAGATAATGTGTGTACCAATGAACGATCAGGAACTAAGCGACAGGATCGTCTCCAGAGGGAAGAAGCTCTCCCTAGCAATGAAAGGCGAGAAACCGTCCCTCTTTGATAAAAGGCGTTGGATGGGGAGAGTGACGGCCTGGTCCATAAACCATCCAGAGTTCCGCACCGCGATGCTCCGCTTCGTTGATGTTTTTCCCTGTCTTTCCAATGGCACGCTGGTAAATCAGCACATAACGGAATATTTTGGCCGGGGAGATCAGGAGACGCCGGCGTTGCTGCGGCTGGGTGCGCAGCTCGCGGGGCGTAGCGGCCCCCTGGGAGCTCTCTTTGTCCGCGGCCTCACTCGTTACGCTGTAAGGAAGCTCGCCGGTCAGTTCATCGTGGGTGAAACGAGCCAAGATGCAATCAAGAATCTGACGCAATTACGCAGGGAAGGATTGGCTTTTTCCATCGATATCCTGGGAGAGGAGACCATCAGCGAGGAAGAGGCAAAGCGGTACGCAGCGGCCTATGTTGACCTGCTCGCCGCTCTGAATGACGCCCAACAGGATTGGTCTCCGCTGGGTGAGGGCGCACAAAAAGGGAATCTGGACTGGAATCAAGCGCCCAAGATCAGCGTTTCACTCAAACCGAGTTCCCTCCACTCACAGACAAGGCCGCAAGACTTTGAGGGTTCGGTAACCGGAATTCTCAAACGGCTTCGGCCGATCTATGAGAAGGTGATTGGTATCGGCGGCTCGCTCTGCATCGATATGGAGACTCACCAGTACAAAGGCATCAACCTGGAGGTCTTCAGACGTCTGCGCTCGGACTATGCAACCTATCCCCACCTCGGCATTGCGATGCAGTCGTATCTGCGCGATACGGACGAAGACCTGCGCTACGTCCTCGCCTGGATGAGAGACGAGGACCTGCCCTCCTCGATCCGGCTTGTCAAAGGCGCATACTGGGATTACGAAGTCGCAAAGGCGAAACAGAATGGCTGGGCCATTCCGGTCTACATTGATAAGTTTGAGACGGATGCGGCCTTTGAGCGCCACGTGAGGATGATCCTGGAGCAGAGTGACACCTGCTATCTTGCGTGCGGTTCCCACAACATTCGTTCGATCGCAGCCGCATTGGAACTGGCGAGAGCCCTCGGGGTCCCCGAGGCACGCTATGAGTTTCAGGTTCTGTACGGTATGGCAGAGCCGATCCGGAGTGCCCTTCTAAAGGAAGCAGGAAGAGTAAGGCTTTACTGCCCCTATGGTGAGATGGTGCCCGGTATGGCCTATCTCGTGCGGCGCCTCCTGGAAAATACAGCTAATCAAGGTTTTCTTCGCCGGCTGTTCGATGAGTCTGCACAGATTGATGAGCTTCTCCGGGACCCGGAAGAGGCTGTTTTGAGTGTGGCCAGCAAGGCGCCGACCGAGCAAAAGGGACCTGAGAAGCAAGGCGATTTCGCGCCCTTTAGAAATCAACCCGCATCAGATTTTGCGGCGCGGGATGAGCGGGAAAGCTTCCCGCGGGCAATTGCGCTGGTCCGCAACAATCTCGGGAAGACCTACCCGCTCTACATCAACGGTAAAGAGGTCGTGACAGCGGAAAGGCTGCCTTCGATCAATCCGGCAAGACCCGATGAAATAATAGGCAACGTCTGTCAGGCGGGGAGAGAAGAGGCTGAGAAAGCCATCCGGGCGGCGCAATCTGCCTTTCTCTCCTGGCGCGATGTAGATCCCCGGGAAAGGACAGCGTATCTCTTAAGGGCAGCAGCCTTGCTTCGCGGTCGCAGGCACGAGCTTGCGGCTTGGCAGATACTGGAGATCGGGAAGCAGTGGGATCAAGCATCTGCGGACGTGGCCGAGGCATGCGATTTCCTCGAATACTACGCACGAGAGATGGTGCGCCTGGGGGCGCCTCAGCCATTTGGCTCAGTGCCCGGGGAAGTGAACCGCTACCTTTATGAGCCGAGGGGGGTCACGCTCGTCATCGCACCCTGGAATTTTCCCCTGGCGATCAGTGCAGGCATGGTCTCCGCTGCTATCGCCTCAGGCAACTGCGTTGTCTATAAACCATCCCCCCTCACGCCTGTCATCGGCCACCACCTGGTGGAGATTTTCCGCGACGCTGGTCTTCCGCGAGGAGTTTTCAATTATGTGCCGGGCCGCACTGAAAGAATTGCCGAATATCTGGTCGACCACCCGGCCGTAAGCACCATTGCCTTCACCGGGTCCACGCAGGTGGGCCTCAACATCATAGAAAGGGCTGCAAGGGTGCGACCGGGCCAAATAAACGTGAAGCGGGTGATCTGCGAGATGGGAGGCAAGAACGCGATCATCATTGATGATGACGCAGACCTTGACGAAGCCATACCTGCTGTTCTGGTATCAGCCTTCGGATTTCAGGGACAGAAATGCTCCTCGTGCTCCCGCGCGATCGTGCTCGAATCGATCTACCATCAATTCGTAGAGCGTCTCGTGAATGCAGCCAGGGCGCTCACTATGGGCCCACCCGAAAATCCAGCATACGCAGTCGGTCCCGTTGCAGACGAGCATGCGCGGACAAAGATTCTCAAATACATCGAAGTCGGAAAAGAGGAAGGGCGAATTCTCTATAGAAGCTCTACGCCCGAAGATGGAGGCCATTACGTTCCTATCACCATCATAGGCGATGTACGGCCCGATCACAGAATCGCGCAGGAGGAGATATTTGGTCCGGTCCTCGCCGTGATGCAGGTTAAAAACTTTCCGCAAGCTCTTGAGTGGGCCAATTCAACCCGGTACGCCCTGACCGGGGGCGTGTTCAGCCGCAGCCCGCGCCATCTGGAGGAGGCCCGGCGCCAGTTCCTGGTAGGAAACCTTTACCTCAACAGGCAGATCACGGGAGCCCTGGTGGGACGGCAGCCTTTCGGCGGTTTCCGCATGTCCGGTCTGGGAACGAAGGCAGGAGGCCCTGAGTACCTCCTCCATTTCATGGATCCGCGGGTTGTCACCGAAAACACGATGCGCCGCGGCTTTAGTCCGGATACAGGTTGATTAGTTGATACGTTGACAGATTATACGCGGATACGCAAGAAAGGGATGCCGCGCGTTGCGCGGCATCCCTAAAAGATTTGCGAGCGAGAAAACTGAAATGGCTAATCCGCTAGATCCGATATATTTTCAACCCCCGCCTTTTCTCCGAGATAGTCTTTGAGGTTGGGTTGAATCACGACCTGCTTGATGCACTTTTCAACGTACTGCCGGGTACCTTTCGTGCCCAATAGATGAAAGAGCTTCGTGAACTGGGCCTCCCAGTCTTTGTTAATCTGTTCCTTGACGGAAAGGGGCAAACCCCAGGACTGTGCCTTGAACGGTCCCACCGCATTCTTACGTACCTTGTAGTAGAACTGTTCGTCGGTCATATCGCTTTTGCGCTCTGAGGCCTGTTTCTCCCGTAAATAAGCGTACATCTCGTTGCGCAGAGCCTCGGGCAAGCGCTCGAAGAACATATTCATAAACCCCGTTGCCAGATGGATCTCGCACGTTTCCGTTTCTACGAATTTACCGAACGCGTCTTCCGGTAATGTCGATGCGCCGTGCTGCACAGCACCGGCCATGCCGTAATCCCGCCGCGCGACTTGGCTCAACCGCTTCAGGGTGTCAAAATCGACCTTAACCTTTGCTATGGTCCCGTCGGGTAGGGCAACGCCACCGTGAGACGTCCCTGTCTGGATGCTGATCTTGGAGAGGCCGGTCAAACCCTTCCCTTCTTTGTCCAGTTCCTTCCTGAACCCTTCGATGTACGCACGCAACTCTTCCTCTGTTGAATTGCGCCCACCAACTTCGCCGATTTCACCGCCCACGGAGATGGTAATCCCTGCCGGCTGCAACGTGCGAAGATAGGATGTAAACCTGGCAGAAAGGCTCGTATTGATAGCCTGCTGTTCAGGCACGGAGGGCTTGGTCAAATCCACGAGTGTGGACGTATCTACATCGATGTTGAAGAAACCTGCCGAGACCGACTCCTTCATCAAGTCTTTCACTGCCTGCACTTCCTTATCAGGCTCAGCGCCATACTTCTTGGCAGAGACCTGAAAATGATCGCCCTGGATGAAGACCGGGCCTTTAAAATCCTCCGCGATAGCTGCCGCGAGCACTGATGTGGTGTATTCTGACGGCCGCTGGTTTGTATAGCCCATCTCGGACCGGGCTAACTCAAAGATAAACGCCCCTGCATCCACACTTTTGGCCACGCGGAAAACGACACGCGCTGAATCAAAGGCAAGCATTCGCAAATTGATTGCGGGTACCGTAAAAGTGGGTGGAACTTCACCACGACCACGGGCCATGTATAGATCATGAATTGAGGCAGGGATAATGCCCAAGTCGAGCGCAGCTGCACGCGTGAGAAAGCGAGCCAGCCCCTGCTTTTCTCCTGACTCAAGGGCCGACGTCTCGGCGAGCTTATGGACCTTTTGCCGAAATTTAGTAGGGTTGCTTACCTTGACCGCTCCACCTTCAACTCGCAGACTGTTGTCCAGCAGATCCAAGATCTCCTTAATCTTTGCGCCAGCCATGGCAACCTCCTTTATGATTTATGATTCTACTGTGAATTCAAATTCTGCTACAGTTTAATTGGACAGGCCTTCTGCCTATATTAAACTCGTTTTGCGTAAACTCTTCAATCGGAATAATTCGGCACCCCATCCTCAAAGACCGAAGCAGCATCAGACAGGGCCGTCCGAAGAATCAATTTTCTGTGAAGGGACCAAGGGACAACTGACGGAAATGCCCTCCTCACAGTGAAGAAATCTGCTATAATAACGGATCAGCCGTCAGTTGTTGATTTTCTCAGACTGATATCAAAAGCTATTCTGTTTGACGAATGGTTCAGAGGCCGAGATTGCACGGGCGGCTTGCGGAAAGATGGAGGATAGTAATGGCGCAGCATGATCGTTTTCATTACAAAACTATTGACGAATTGAAAGAGGATATTGCGAAGCTAGGGCTCGATATACCGGTTTCATCGGACATTTCTCCTCTCTTTCACCCGATAAAGATCGGTGATAAGACCGTACCCAACCGCTTGGCGATCAACCCGATGGAGGGGTGCGACGGCACGCCGGAAGGAAAGCCCAGCGACCTTACGCGCCGCCGTTACAGGCGTTTCGGCCAGGGCGGGGCGGGGCTTGTCTGGTTTGAGGCGACTGCGGTGGTGAACGAGGGGCGGGCAAACCCGCGCCAGCTGCAGATAAACCGGCAAACCAAGGCAGATGTCGCAGCGACGCTCAAGGGATTGCAAGAGGCAGCGAGTGCGGCGGGCCACGGCCGTCCTTATTCCGTCATTCAGCTTACCCACTCCGGCCGGTACAGCAGGCCCGGCAGCGCCCCCGCGCCGATCGTCGCCGTTCCCAATCCTTATCTCGATGCAAGGCTTCCCGAGATCCACGTGATTTCCGACGAAGAGCTGGAACAACTGGAAGAAAAGTTTGTCTTGGCTGCGCAAGCTGCGGCGGAGGTGGGTTTCGATGCGGTCGATATCAAGGCTTGTCACGGTTACCTATTGGCTGAACTCCTCTCGGCCCACACGAGGGAAGGCCGCTACGGAGGCAGTTTTGAAAACCGCACCCGTGCCCTCCGTTCCATCGTTGACCGGATCAGGAATAAGCTGGGGAGTAAGATAACCCTGGCAGTGCGCCTGGGCGTTTACGAGCAGGTGCCCCACCCTCACGGCTGGGGTACTGATAAACACAACTATCACAGGCCGGATTATACCGAACCGGCCAGGCTTGTTAAACTGTTGTGGGAGAAGGGCGTAAAGCTCTTCGCCATCAGCGCTGGAAATCCGTATTACAATCCCCATCTGACAAGACCCTACGACAAGGGCGGCTACATCCCGCCCGTGCACCCGCTGGAGGGGGTCAGCCTGCTGCTGAACGCGGCGAAGGTGATGCAGGCCGCTGCGCCTGAAGCCGTGATCATAGGTGCAGGATTGAGCTGGCTGCGCAAATTTTCCGCCAATGTGGCTGCGGGATGCGTGGAGCAGGGTTGGTTCAAGCTCGCAGGTTTTGGCCGCCAGGCGATTGCCTACCCCGATTTCGCCGCCAATCTCCTGAAGACAGGAACGCTCGATTCCAAGAAGACATGCCTTGCGTGCAGCCAGTGCACGACCATCATGCGCGACGGCGGATGCGCCGGGTGCGTGCCAAGGGATAAGGAGGTCTACCTCCCGATTTATAGGAAAGGGCGGGAAGGGAAGCCGCCTTTCGAAAGCGACAGCGTGGCGGAACACCTCTAACTCTAGAAAGGACTGGTTTCTTGAAAACAAGGGCAATGGTGTTGGAAGCATTTAACGCTCCCTTGAAGATGAGGGAGCTTGAAATACCGATGCTGCAGGATTCCGAGGTGCTCGTGAGGATCGATGCCGCCGGAGTCTGCGGCTCTGATGTCCACATGTGGAAGGGCGAGGACGAAAGAACGCCATTGCCGATCGTTCTCGGTCACGAAGGCGTGGGAACAGTAGCCGACGTGAAAGGAAGGAAAGAGTATGTTACCGGAGGGGCGCTGAAGACGGGGGATCGAATCTTATGGAATCGCGGCGTAAGCTGTAACGGCTGCTATTATTGTGCTGTCCTGAATCAACCGTGGCTCTGCAATACGCGTAAGGTCTACGGGATTAACCGGCCGCTTTCTGAGCCACCCGGCCTCAACGGCTGTTATGCGGAACATCTCGTACTGGCGGCCTCCACGGACATCTTCAAGATTGACGAAGAAACCGACCCGGCCATTTTTGTTTCAGCGTCGTGCTCAGGGGCAACCGTGGCCCACGCCTTTGACGAACATTCTTTTCCCTTTGGGAGTAGCGTTGTGATCCAGGGGCCGGGTCCTCTCGGGGTCTATGCGGTAGCCTTCGCCAGGCACCTTGGGGCGAGCGATATAATCGTTACGGGCGGTTCGGAAAATCGTTTGCAGCTCTGCAAGGATTTTGGAGCAACCGCCGTCCTCAACCGGCGCACATCGAGCATTGAAGAGCGCAAGGAATTTATCCTCGGCCGAACAGGCGGCCGTGGCGCAGATGTCGTGATCGAAGCTGCGGGAGATCCATCCGCGGTCCATGAAGGCCTGCCGCTTTTGCGGCCGGGCGGGGCATACCTGTCAATAGGGTTTTCTCAGCCGCCAGGCATTTGTAACGTTGATTTTTTCAAGGACGTTGTTAGAAAGAATATCAAAATCCAAGGCGTCTGGGTGAGTGGCACGCGCCACACCTTCCAGGCCCTGAAGCTTATTGAAAGGCAGAAGGAGCTGTTCGGCAAGATGATCACGCACCGGTTCCGGTTGGAGGAAGCCAACAAGGCGCTCAGAGTGATGGAGGGCCATGAGGCATTGAAAGCCGTGCTCATTCCCTGGTGAAACTTTATCGCGACTTTCCGTGAAAAATAATATATGTATATATAGCGCAACTAAAAACACAGAATAATTACCACACTAAGGGAGGATAGAGATGAAAAAGTACGGTGTAATGGGTCTGGTTGGATTGGTCGTGGTTGCTATTGCCCTTCTTGGTGCTTCCAGTTCGGTCATGGGCGCGCCCGCAAAGGAGATCATTATCGGCAATCTGCAGGATCTGAGCGGTCCCACGTCCGTGTGGGGCAATGCTGTTACCCGCGGCGCGGAGCTTGCGGCCGAGAAGATCAACGCTCAGGGCGGAATCAACGGCGCCAAAATCAAGATGATCAGCCTCGATACCAAGGGAGACGTGCAGGAAGCGATCAAGGCCTTTAATCGCCTGGTCGATCAGGACAAGGCCGTTGCAGTGATCGGTCCTCCGATCAGCAACATAGGCATCGGCCTCGCGCCAATCGCCGACGCAAAGAAGGTGGCCTTCGTGGGTAGCTTTGCAGATCCGCGCGCTACAGTCGGCGAGGATGGAAAGGTGCATCCTTCCATGTTTCTCATTCAGCCCACCACCGTGCAGTACGGCGAGATCATGGCCAGCTACACCGTGGAGAAACTGGGTCTCAAGAAGATCGCCATCCTTTATGATCAGTCGAACGCCTACGCTGTTTCGCTGGTGGCTCCCTTCAAGGCTTACGCTGAGTCGGTTGGCGCCAAGATAGTTGACGAAGAGGTCTACGGTAAGACCGACAGGGATTACAGAACACAACTGTCGAAGATTAAGAGTTCAGGCGCCGACTGCGTCTTTGCCCCCAATTACATTCAGGGCTTGGTGATAACCGCCAAACAGGCCAAGCAGCTCGGTTTGACGATGCCGTTTGTCGGCGCTCTCGACTATGCTGCGCCGTTTGCGTCTCTGGTGAATGACCCGGAGGCTGCCAACAATATTTACTTCGCGAATAATTACTCTGACAGCGAGCCGCAGCTGACGGCAGTAAGAAGCGCTTATAAAGCCAAGTACAACGAAGACCCCATCAACAAGGTCTATCTCGGATACGACAAGATGCTGGTTGTGGTGGAGGGCATCAAGAAGGGCGGCGGCGCAACGCCTGACAAGATCATCGAAGGCCTCAACAAGGTAAGCGGGCTCCAGGGCACCACCGGAGTTATCACTATATCGCCGAAAACGCATCAGCCCGTTGGTTTGTCCATGGTGATGTACCATCTTGATCACGGCGTATACAAAGACCTTGGCCGTTATGTCCCCGCCAAACATAAACAGCAGCAGTAGTCAGGCTTGATTTGAAATTATCCCCTGCCCGCGTGAATGCGGGCAGGGCCCTAGCGCGGGGTCAGAAATGAAGGCTACGCAGGCGCCAAGACAGGAGACCGCAGATGAGGAACGGCGACCGTGACAATCCAGCTGCTGATCAACGGGATCTCTCTTGGTTCGGTATACGCGCTGATCGCGGTGGGCTTTGCGTTAATCTTCAACATACTCAAGTTCTCTAATTTTTCCCACGGCGGTCTCATGTCGGTGACCGCCTATATCGGCTACGTCGCGTCCATCTTTATCGGCCACTACGTCAAAGGCCTGCCGCTCTTTGTCGTCACGCTGATAGCCGCGGCCCTGGGCGGCGGACTGCTCGCGCTCATTGTTGAGCGGGTTGCCTTCAGGCGCCTGCGCAACAGCAATAGCTCGGTCATCTACTATTTCATCTCTTCGATTACGATGGGTATTCTGATGGAGAACTCCGTCACCATTTTTGCGAGCTCAAATTTTTATTCCTATCCTTCGTTTTTCCCCACTTCCGTGATCAGGTTCGGGGCACTGAGCGTCGCTATACCGGACCTTCTCACCCTTCTTTTTTCGGCATCGGCCCTGGTGATACTCCTCGTGGTCCTCTTTCGGACAAGGATCGGGCTGGCTATTCGCTCCACGTCCTTCGACACCAGCACGGCAAAACTGATGGGCATGGATCCCAACAGGGTTGTTGCCGCGACCTTCTTTGCCTCAGGTGTACTGGGCGGCGTAGCAGGCGTCTTCCTGGGAATCAACTATACCCTCTACCCGCAGCTCGGGCAGCTCATCGTGAAAGGGTTCGTCGCGTCCGTTATCGGCGGCCTCGGCAGCATATCGGGTGCCCTCATCGGTGCGGTGCTGCTGGGGATCGTCGAGATATTTCTCATCGGTCTCGTGGGTGCGGGTTGGTCCCCCGTGGTTATCTTCGTCATCATGCTGGTCTTTCTGCTGTTGCGGCCGCGCGGCATATCGGGCGTGATCGTACAGGAGAAAGCCTGAAGGGGACCGTATGGAATACCTTGTTTCAACGCTCACGTTTACTGGCATCACCTTGATAGGTGTTCTGGGCGTTTACATGGTTACAGGCCTGACCGGCCTCTTCTCCTTTGGCCAGGCCGCATTCCTGGCAATCGGAGCCTACGTATCCGCTGTCCTTTACAAGAACCTTGGCTTACCATTGCCGCTTGCAGCACTGGTGGCCATGCTCGTCGGGCTGGCAGCGGGCCTTCTGGTTGGCCTTCCGACGGTTCGCCTGCGTCGTGACTATATTTCGCTGGTTACCTTTGGTTTTGGCGAGGCGATCATCGCGGTGCTCAACAACACCGCCAACATTACCGGTGGCGCCATGGGTTTATCCGGCGTGCCGCAGAAGACCAGTTTTCTGCTCGTCTTTGCCAGCCTCCTCGTATGTGTGGCGATCGTCATCAGCTACAAGAATTCGAAGTATGGGAGGCAATGCCTGGCATTGCGCAACGATGAACTCGCGGCCAAATCAATGGGCATCAATGTGGAAAGATTGAAGCTCGTCACTTTCTTGATTGCCAGTGTCATGACCAGTTTCGCCGGTGTACTCTATGTGTTCTATACCACCTACGTTGAACCGGGCGCCTTTGGATGGGTCATCTCCGCTGAATGGATGATCATCGTGTTTGTGGGAGGAGTCAACAGCCTCACGGGCGCGGTGTTCGCGACCTTTATCTTAACGGGGTTGCCTGAATTCTTAAGATTTGCGTCCGAGTGGCGCATTGCGATCTATTGCGTCATCGTGCTGCTGATCCTCAACTTCCGCCCCAGCGGCATATTCGGCGAGCATGAAATTTCGCTGAGCTTTCTGCAAAAGCTGTTTCGAAAAGGGGCCAGGGCGGCGTGAGCTCGCTGGAAGTTAAAGGCATCTCCAAGGCATTCGGCGGTGTGAAAGCGATAGACGATTTCTCTTTTGAGGTCGACGGTCACGATATCGTGGGGATCATCGGACCCAACGGCGCAGGAAAGACGACCGTTTTCAATCTGCTCACGGGCGTCTATTCGCTCGATGCCGGACAGGTTTTTCTGGATGGGAAAAATCTGACCGGCCTCCCCCAGCATGCAATAACCCGGGCGGGCATCGCACGGACTTTTCAAAACATTCGGCTATTCCGGGGGCTGAATGTGCTCGAGAACGTGATGACCGCTGCCGACCCCTATTCGGGGTACAATCTGCTCGACGTCTGTCTTTTTACCCCGCGTAAGCGGCGGCGTGAAAAAGCGGTGAAAGACCTCAGCAGGAACTATTTGAAGATAGTCGGGCTGGAAGGGTACGAGAAAGAAAAACCGGAAAGCCTGCCGTATGGTATGCAGCGGAAGCTGGAGCTGGCAAGGGCTCTGGCGACAAATCCGAGGATACTTTTGCTGGATGAGCCGGCAGCAGGGCTCAACCCGAGCGAGGTGCGTGCATTTATCGATCTGGCCCGGACCATTCACGCCCAATTTCAATTTTCAATCATCATCATCGAGCACCGTCTGGAAGTGGTTATGGAGTTGTCGTCCAGAATCTTTGTGCTCAACTTCGGGAAATTGTTAGCCATGGGCACCCCGGCCGAGATCGTCTGTGATAGGGCGGTGACCGAGGCCTACCTTGGGGAAGAGGAGACGGAGTGCTCAGCATAGAGAAACTGCAGGTCGCCTACGGGCCGGTTCAGGCCCTCGCCGGGATCAGCCTGGAGGTGGCTAAGGGGCAGATCATCAGCATCATCGGCTCCAACGGCGCAGGGAAGACTACCCTGCTGAACACAGTCTGCGCGCTGGTCCGCCAGAAGAGCGGGACAATAACATTCGAAGGTCGGGAGCTCTCCCGTCTCACTCACCAGGTTGTTAAGCTTGGCATTGTACAGGTTCCGGAAGGACGGAAAGTCTTCGCGGGTCTGACGGTTAGAGAAAATCTGATGGCAGGCGGATATACGGTTAAGGATGGGCCGCGCCTCGAGCAAAATATTGAAAGAATGTTTGACCTCTACCCAATTTTGCGGGAACGGCAGAATCAGCAGGCCGGCACCTTGAGCGGGGGCGAGCAGCAGATGCTGGCTATCTGCCGCGGGCTGATGGCTGAGCCGAAACTGATCCTTCTCGATGAGCCTTCTTTGGGATTAGGACCCATAATCGTCAACGGCGTGTTCAACCTGATCAGACAGATCAGGGAGCATGGGATAACCGTGGTACTGGTGGAGCAGAATGCGAGAAAAGCCCTGGCTCTTTGTGACTATGCCTATGTGCTGGAAAACGGGAAGATCACGATGAGGGGCCAGGGCAGGGAACTGCTCTGTGACGCGGCCATAAAAAAGGCCTACCTGGGAGAATGTTAAAGAATAGGACTCCTGCGCTACCGGCTTCATGAGGGAGATGCCATGCCCGTTTTTCATTTGAATGACGTTGCGGGAACAAGATTTCCTGCCGGTCGCCTCACGCGGGTTCTTGCGGGTCCGGGGGCGCCCGTTGAGCCTGACCATTTTGTGATGGGGTACGTGACGATCTACGCGGGCGGTGAAGTGCCCCGTCACGCCCATAGCCAGGAAGAGGTCTACTTCATCGTGAGCGGACACGGCGTGATCGGAATCGACAATGAGGAGACGCAGGTCGAGGCCGGCAGTTACGCGGCCATCCGGCCCGGCCAAAGCCACTCCCTCAGGAACACGGCGAACGAGGATTTGGTCATGCTTTTTTGCTATGCGCCGAAAGGCATCGTCGAACACTGGGCACAGGAGCTTGGCCGGGAAGGGCCGCCATCTGTGGAGGCGGATACGTGAGGATCATGGCCTGCGACGTGCTGGTCATTGGAGGAGGGTCTGCGGCGCTGAGGGCCGCCATCGCCGCGAAAGAAACCAACGTGGGCCTGCGGGTTGCTCTGGCCACGAAGGGGAAACTCGGCAAGAGCGGCGTGACTGCGAATGCCTATTCCGACCGGATGGCCTTTCACGCGGTGCTCGACCACACCGAGCCGCGCGGTCCGGACGCGTGGAAGTATCACGCGGATGACATCTATCGCATCGGCGGAATGGTCTCTGACCGCAGGCTGGCTGAGGTGCTGGCCAGGGGCGGCAAAGAAGCCTTCGACTATCTGGACGCGCTGGGCGTGCCGTTCGTCAAGAAGAGCGGTCTGGCCGACCAGTTCGTCACAGACGGCTCGGAATACGCCCGGGCCTGCTACACAGGTCCGAAGACAGCGGCCCATATCGAAGAGGCGCTCTTACGGAAATTCCGCACGCTGAATATCGAGCTGTTCGAGTTTACGGCTGTGCATAAACTGCTCGTCAAAGATGGGAAGATAACAGGAGCCCTAGCTTTGACTACCAGGGAAAAAGATATTGACAAGGCCATGCTCGCATTTGCCGCCCCTGCTGTTATTCTGGCGACTGGAGGTGCAGGACTGATCTACGAGCACAATGTATTTCCTGCCGGCATGGCAGGAGATGGCTATGCCATGGCCTATGAAGCGGGGGCTGCGCTCGTGAACATGGAGTTCATCCAGATCGGCATTGCTTCAACGAAAACAAAATTCAACTGCTCCGGCAGCATGATGCGCGCCGTTCCGAGGCTTATCAATGAAGCAGGCGACGAGATCCTGAGCAACTATTTTGCCCGTGAAATCACGCCTGCCGAACAATTCAACACCTTCTTCAAAAAAGGTGCTACCTGGCCGGTGAGTTACGAACATAAGACGCACATTATCGACATCGCCCTGTATAAGGAGGATCAGAAGGGCCATAAGGTATATCTTGATTACGGCCGGAATCCCCAAGGGTTCTCCTTCGACCTTCTCGCACCGGAATTGCAGGCCCGCTACAGGAACGAAATCCGCAATGACATGGGCGAAGAAAGACGGCGCGAGTCGCCGCTCTGCCGTCTTAAGGAGATCAATCCCGATTCGATCCAGTGGTTCAAGGAACGGGGCGTCGACCTCGCTAACGGCGATCTCATCGAGGTCGCGGAGTGCGCCCAGCACTTTCAGGGCGGAGTGAAAATCAACGAACAGGCACGGACTACCGTGCCCGGGCTGTGGGCCGCAGGAGAAACAGCCGGCGGTCAGCACGGCGCCAACAGGCCGGGCGGCAACGCTCTGCTCGATTGTCAGGTTTTCGGTAAGATCGCAGGTGTCGCGGCAGCCAGGGCTACCCCTTCGGCAGGAGCGGACGACGCGGCTTTCCTCAAAAAAGAGATTCAACGGTTCGGCAATCGACTCTCAGGAATGGCCTCAGGCGAGATCAGCGCATCGGCGCTGCGCCGCAGTCTCCGGCAGATCATGGAGCAGAGAGCAAGCATCATCCGCACGGGAGAGAGCCTCTTGCGCGGTCTGGCCCAGGTCAGGGCGCTTAAGCGCTTAAGAGCTTCTGTTGACAGCCGCGGGTTTTCCTTCTTGCTTGAGACGAAGGGCATGCTCCTGGTGGCGGAGATGGTGGTAGCTGCGGCGGCCTTGCGCGACGAGAGCCGGGGGCCGCACCTGCGTTTTCATCGTTACGAGGATAATGAGCCCATTGCGCGCGACGATACCCCCTGGTGCAACTATATAGTGATAGGGCAGGACGCGCGAGGCATGAGGCTGGAAGTCCGCGACCCGCAGGCCAGCAGCGAATAAAAGGAGAAGCAGTTGAGGAAAGCGAGAGTCCATATCGGGCGGGTGAGCGACGCAATGAACAGAGAAGCGGTAATCAGGGATGTCATCGAAGCCCTGAACGCGCTGCTACCTGCAACACAGATGATAAGAGCCGACTCGAAAGTGCTCATCAAGCCAAACCTGACCGCGGATACGGAGCTGTGGCAGCAAGGCATCGTGACCAATCCCTACACGGTGGAAGGCATCATCCAATATGCGAAGCAGGCTGCACCGGGTGAAATTTTCATCGCTGAGGCAACGGCCTGCGGCCTGGATAACAAGAAGGCGTTCCGCGCAAATGGCCTTGAAGAAGTTGCCATGCGCACGGGAGCTACAATTATCGATCTCTATGATGAAGAATTTGTCTCCACTCCCGTGAAGAATGGCATGGTGGCCAAAGAGATCAAGGTGGCCAAAAGGGTTCTGGATGCCGATTTCCTGGTTAATGTGCCGACCATGAAAACCCACGTCGCGACAGGTGTGAGCCTTTGCCTGAAAAATATGAAAGGTGTCTTGCCTGAAAACGAAAAGAGGCGTTCACATTTTCTCGGGGTTAACAAGTTTGTCACTGACCTCAACTCGATCGTGAAACCGCACCTGTGCGTGGTTGACGCAACCGTTGCCATGGAAGGGGACGGACCGATGCAAGGCACACCGAAGAACCTTGGCGTGGTTCTGGTAGGAACCGATCCGGTGGCGACAGATCTCATCGCAACGCGGGTCATGGGGTTCGACCCCTGGAAATTCAAATGCTTCAATTATGCGAAGGAGCAGAGGATAGGGGTCTGGCGCGAGGCGGATATTGCGCTCACTGGCCTGCCGCTCGACGAAGTCAAGAAAGATTTCCGGCCGGCGTCAGGCCCGTTTCCCGATATTCCGGGCATCACCTTGATTGACGGCGGTGCGTGCCCTGGGTGCCTGGACGGCGTTCGAATCGCGCTGGGACGCATCAACACAGCGGGCCTTCTGGATAAACTGCCACCCCTCACCATCGTCGTCGGGGAGGATGGCACCGTGACAGGTGAGAATGATCTGGTCGTAGGGCGATGCCTGAAGCGCCACAGGGGCAAGAAGCATTATGTTCCCGGATGTCCGGCTCAGGTTTTCGTAATTGCCGATGAGTTGCGACAAATAGCCGGGCAGTACCGGCTTTTCGGCTCGAAGGAACAATACCTGCTCCATGAGGACGGGGATAGTGAAAACTAGGATGGCGATGGTCAGCACGGCCGGAGCGGCCGAGCTGGTAGAACGCGAGGTGCAGGAGCCCGGAGAGACGCAGGTTCTCATCGCAATCAAGGCTTGCAGCATTTGCGGCGGCGACCTTCATATCTACAAAGGGAAGCATCCTTCCGCGCCCTTGCCCATGGCCCTCGGCCATGAACTGGCCGGTGAGGTCATCAGCATCGGCTCGAAGGTAAAGTCAGTCGCTGTCGGCGACCGGGTGACGGTTGAACCGGTGATCGCCTGCGGCCTTTGCCCTCCCTGCAGCCGTGGAGAATATGGCTATTGCGATAACCTGAGCTTCCATTACCGGCAGGGCCAGGGGGCAATGGCCGATTACTTTGTGGCTGACCAGCGCTACGTTTACAAGCTGCCTGTTCACCTGTCTTACGAGGTGGGGGCCTTGATCGAGCCTCTGGCAGTCGCTGTCCACGCCGTGAGAAGAGCCAAGATCGGTTTAGGGGATAAGGTCGCGATCATCGGTGCCGGCCCCATCGGCCTCCTCGTGACCGCGGTCTGCAAAGCTGCGGGGGCGCAGGAGGTTATAGTCAGTGACATAGCAGATGCGCGCCTCACGAAGGCATTGCTCATGGGGGCAACCAGGACGCTCAATTCGCGCAAAGAATCAATAGTGGACGTGGCTCGTCAAGGAACCGGCGGCCGTGGCATCGGCAGATCTTTCGAATGCGTCGGCAGTGAGCAGACCTTCGAACAGTCGATGCGATGCCTTCGCAAAGGCGGTATCGCCACCATCGTAGGCATCTTCGAACAACCTGTCATTCAGATCCCGGCGACCATATTCGTTTCCCAGGAGATTACGGTACAGGGATCCCAGGGCTATTGCTGGGATTTCGAAACCGCACTGGGACTCACTCAGTCAATCGACCTCGGCACTCTCATCTCGCACGTATTTGCGCTGTCTGATGTGGACAAGGCGCTGAAGATTGCACTAAATCCTGATGAGAATCCGGTGAAAATAGTGCTCAAACCATAACAAGGGGAGGAGTTTGATGAGTAAACTGAAAACCGCAAAATACTTTCACGGCGTCGAAGGAACGCATCGCAGGGCTGCATATAAAGGCATGGGATACACCGACGACGATATGAAAAAACCTCTCGTGGCTGTGGTGAACACGCCGAGTGAGGTCTGTCCCGGACATTTCCACCTGAGAGCGGTTGCTGACGCCGTGAAAGCGGGCGTCTGGCAGGCTGGCGGGACGCCGATGGAATTTACCTCGATTTCCCAGTGCGCAACTCCTTCGCTCGGGCTCGCCTCCATGCGTTACGACCTTCCCGCGAGGGACCTGCTCGCCTTCGATATAGAAACCATCGTGGAAACCCAGATCTTCGATGGCGTCGTCGTAATTGTAACGTGCGACAAGACCATACCAGGAGCGCTCATGGCCGCTGCCCGCCTTGACATGCCGTTTATCGTGGTGCCGGGCGGCGTGATGGCGGTGGGGAGGCATGAGGGCAAGCCTGTGTCGCTTGCCGATCTGGATGAAAAGGTGTGGGGTGCCTTTCAGATGGGAAAGGTTTCAGCAGAGGAGGTCCTCTGTCTGGAGGACGAAGTCTGTCCGGGACCCGGTGCGTGCCCGATCCTCGGAACTGCGAACACCATGCAGTGCCTGGTGGAAGCGGTCGGTATGGCGATGCCCGGTTCCGGCACATGCTATGCCATGTCAGGCGAGCAGTTGCGCCTCGCAAAACTGGCAGGCAACAAGGCGATGGAGCTTGTCAAAAAAAGGATGACGGCCAAAAAAATCATGACGAGGGAAGCGCTGGAAAATATGGTTCGCACGCAGATGACAATCGGCGGCTCAACCAACGCGGTGCTCCACATTCTGGCGATTGCCCATGAACTGGGACTCGGTGACAAGATTGACCTCGACCTTATCAATGAATTCAGCAACAGCACACCTTGCCTTGTGGATGTGACACCTACCGGTCACTATTATCTGCCTGACCTGCATCGGGCCGGAGGGGTAATGAAGATTTTAGAGGCGCTGGAGAAGGAACTGCATCTTAAAGTGCCCACCGTAACGGGAATGACGATAGGAGAGCTGATCGGAGAAGCTAAGAAGGAAGTAGTTGTCGATCCGTTGCAGGTTATCCGGCCGCGAACCAATCCCGTGGCCACTACGGGCGGCATTGCTATCATGAGAGGGAATCTCGCGCCTCTCGGTGCTGTGGCCCGCCGACTCAATAACACGATTCCGGAGCATACCGGACCGGCAAAATGTTTTGATTGCCAGGAAGATGCAATTGCGGGTATCAACAGCGGGAAGGTCGTAGAAGGTGACGTAGTGGTCGTCCGCCACGCGGGCCCTAAAGGCGCGCCCGGCATGCCCGATACGTACGCGGTGCTGGCATCGGTGGTGGGCCGGGGCTTGGAAGGAAAGGTGGCAGTGGTGACGGACGGTCGTTTTTCCGGTTTCGCGCGCGGCCTGGGCGTCTGCCAGATTTCCCCGGAGGCCGCGGTTGGCGGACCGCTTGCGGTCATAAGAAACGGGGATATGATTCATATCAGCATGCCCAAGCGAGAGCTGTCACTTCTCATCGATGATCTGGAAGAGCGGCTCAAGGCATGGCGCAAGCCTGCGCCGCGCGAGACGCGGGGAGTGCTCGCGCTTTACGCAACCAATGCCCAGCCCGCCTGGAAGGGCGCCCGGCTGGCTATGTATGAGGAAGAGTAGAGTGATAGCAAGAGCGACTAAGGGAGATGAACATGTTCTCAGGCTTCGAGCATACAGCAATAGCTGCGCATGACAGCAAGACTCTGGCGGATTGGTATATCAGGATGTTTGGTCTCCAGGTGGTGCACGACAACGGCAAGACACCACCTACGTATCTCTTAAGAGCACCGGACGGCACGGTGATAGAGATCTTGCCTGCGTTCTCCGGTGAAAAAATCGATTACCTTCAAACGCATGCCGGGCTGAGACACCTTGCGTTAACGGTCTCCGATTTTGATGCGGCTCTGAATTACTTGCGGGAGCGGGGAATCGATCAGTTTTTTGATTTGCGGCAATCGGAAGAGAGTAAACTGATTTTTTTCCGGGACCCCGAGGGCAACATACTTCACCTGCTGTGGCGGGCAAAACCGCTTGGCTCATCTAAGAAGTAAAGCGTTTCCGGACACGCCGTGAAAGGCTCAACCTGTGCTTGATCGGAAGTTTACCTTGTGGGAAAATAAACGAGAACGGTCGGTCGGGTAGCACCACATCTACCGTAAAGGAGGCTACAAACCTTGTTACCGAAATATGCCGTGTTGCAGAAAATTGTTGAAAGCGGACTCGTTGCGGTTATCAGGGCTGAATCGGCTGAGCAGGCAAAAAAGATCACCGATGCCTGCATTCATGGTGGAGTGGCGGCAATAGAGATAACCTTCACCGTTCCCGGAGCGGCTGAAGTCATACGAGAGCTGGCCGATACCTATCATTCGGGTGAAATCATCATTGGTGCGGGCACGGTGCTTGACGCCGAGACCGCGCGCATGGCCATCCTCGCCGGAGCTCAATACGTGGTCAGTCCATGCCTGAACATCGATACCGTAAAACTGTGCAACCGCTATCAGGTTCCCTGCATGCCCGGAGCGGGAAGCACCAAGGAGGTCGTCGAGGCCATGGAAGCCGGGGCTGATATCATCAAGGTCTTTCCCGGAGAGACGCTGGGTCCCGGCTTCGTAAAGGCGGTCAGAGGCCCGTTGCCGCAAGCTTCGCTTATGCCGACCGGAGGAGTGAGCCTCGACAACGTCGGCGAATGGATTGAGGCGGGCTGTGTTGCAGTCGGCGTGGGCGGGAACCTGACAGCCGGTGCAAAAAAGGGCGATTACGCGTCGATTACGGACCTCGCGAAACAGTTCATCAGCAGAATTCGGCAAGCCCGTACACGCTGAAAGGGAGGAATAAGGGGATGGCCAAAAAGATCGTCTGCTTCGGTGAGATCATGCTCCGGCTCAGCCCGCCAGATTATCTCCGCTTTGAGCAGGCAGCCTCTTTCGATGTACTGTACGGTGGCGGCGAGGCTAATGTCGCTGTCTCGCTGGCCAATTACGGGCTCGATACATGCTTCGTGACCAAAGTCCCTGCCAACCCCATAGGCCAGGCTGCCGTGAACGAAATGCGTCGCTACGGGGTTGATACCCGATTCATGCAGAAGGGCGGCGAGCGGCTGGGGATTTACTTTCTGGAGAAGGGCGCTTCTCAGCGGCCGTCAAAGGTAGTATACGACCGGAAGTCCTCGGCCATTTCTCAGGCACAGAAAACAGATTTCGACTGGCAGGCCATCTTCGATGGAGCCGGATGGTTTCATTTCACCGGGATCACGCCGGCCCTGGGAGACAATGTGGCTGAAGCCGTCCTTGATGCCTGCAGAGCGGCCAAAACTGCCGGCCTCACGGTCAGCTGCGATCTGAACTTCCGCAAGAACCTCTGGTCCAGTGAGAAGGCCGGAAACGTAATGGCCACCTTCATGCCTCATGTGGACGTTTGCATCGCGAACGAGGAGGATGCGGAAAAGGTCTTTGGCATCAGGGCGGCGGAGAGCGATATCACGGGCGGTGTGCTGAGCCATGAGGGGTACGAGGCGGTGGCCCGGCAGCTCAAACAACGGTTTGGGTTTAAGGTAGTGGCGATCACTCTCAGGGGAAGTATTTCCGCGTCTGACAATAACTGGGCAGCCATGCTTTATAAAGATGGGCTTTATCACTTTTCGCGTAACTATCCCATCCATATCGTGGACCGGGTGGGTGGCGGCGACGCCTTCGCCGCCGGCCTGATTTACAGTTTTCTCAACGGGTACAGCGACAAGGATGCCCTGGAATTCGCGGTCGCAGCGTCCTGTCTCAAGCATTCCATCGAGGGCGACCATAACCACGTGACTGTGAAAGAGGTAAGAACCCTCATGGCAGGTGACGCTTCAGGACGCGTCCAGCGATAACCCGAGCGCTCATTCCGCATATTCCATTGAGAGGGCGACCCCGACCTCTCGAATTAAGTGAATAGTGAACAGCCTGCTGAGGATTCGACCCCAAGCTGCAAATTTGCCGCAGGAACATATTCACACGGATTCCCCCAGGTCGGTGAGCACCCCCCATTTTGCAAAGAGTGGATCAGTAAGCCGGTAGACTCCCGTTCGAGCCAGTTCTGAATCAACGATGTCCTCATCGATCAGAGACTTGAGATTCTTCTGGACCCCGCCAAGAGAAAGCTGGTGCCCTGCCAGGTATTCTCTCGAAAAAGGTCTGTCGGTCGGCTCTACGGCCAGGGCAAGAAGAAGCTTCTTTTCCATGCGGGTGAGCCCGGCAAAGACCCCTTGAAAATCTTCCGATTCCATGGACAGCAACTTTTCTTTGGAGGCGCGCAGGAGCGCCTCGGTAGCTCTCTGCTTCGTCATGTCCCAGAGAAAATGGGCAAGTTTCTGCACGTAACCCGTATGGCCTTCCACGTAGTCGTACACGTGTCCGGCAATCTCCGGGGAGCACTCTTTTCCGGTTTTCGAGAACTGTTCCATGATGTAGGTCGTCAGATCTTCCCGCGATATCTTTTCGAGCCGGCAGGGAAAGCAGAGTTTATAAAAGGGGCGTCGGCTGTCCGTGAACATGTCCTGAAGGATCCGTCTCCTGCTGCCGATGAAGAAACAGGATAGGCCCCGGAACCCCTGCATTTGCTCCCGAAGCGTGCCTTCTATAGCTTTGCTCTCTTCCAGTCTCGTGATCTCCTGGAATTCATCGAATACCATGATGCATTGCAGGTTCTTGCGGGAGAGGTGCCGGAACAGGCCGCCGAAGATATCTTCTATCAGGTACGGCACCTCGACTTTGTCATCATAGCGGATCTCGATACTCACGCCCTCAGGCTTGATCTCAATACTCGGTATTATGCGTTTGAAGAGCCCTTTCAGGGTATCAGTCCAGGAAACGGATCCCACAGCTTCCCCCGTGGCTTTGGTGACCATCAGGGCAAGCTTTTGAATGAAGCTCCTCTTATCCGTTACCGAGAAGAAGTCGCCATAGGTGGAGACGAAACCTTTTTTCTCCATATCAGCCATCACGCGTTTCACCAACGAAGTCTTACCATACCGCCTCGGGGAAAAGAGCACCACGCTGCTCGAATTTCTCGCGTGCGTCTTCAGGTCCTCGAGCTCGCGCTTTCTGTCGCAAAAAGGTTCTCCGGGAAGGACGTGCCCAATACTAAAGGGGTTCGCCATGGTCTCCTCCAAGAATTATTCTAAATAGATTATTCTATAAGAATACAGAATGTCAAGTGGAGCTTCCTGGACAGGTGCCTCGCGCGGGGTTTCGCATACCACTGTAAGGTCGGCATCTTGACCATAAACGGCACAGAAGTGGGGCACCTTCTTGGCATGGTGCAGTCGGCGGTCAGTGGGGCAGCACGACGCGGGGAAAGGATGGGACTGGGCCGCGGCTTTACGCAGCAAGGCGATACGGGAAAAGCATAATTTCATGCCTGTCCCCTATCCCTGTAACCTCATCTGGTTCGATCGCGATGGGCTCGACATGCTTCTCTGCATGATCGATAAGGGGATGGCTTCAGAAGAGGCTGACACTGCCGGATCTTGACCCAGAAAAGTTTCACACGTTTTCTATTGGAAAGTGAGAAGCTGTAACCGAGTTCCTTGGGGTTCTTCTCGCTGTTTTGCCCCAAGGTAAAGTTCGGCCTTCAGCGAGCGATAAACCTTTGAGAGTATGGTCGCGTGCCGAGTCAAAAAGGGGGACCGTCTAATGGCAAAGAAACTTGGAATCATCATAACGACTTTTTGTCTAATACTGTTTTTCACATTGCCCTCCTTAGGAGTCGTCTATACCTGGAAGGATAAAGATGGGAACACCGTAGTTTCGTCGTCACCGCCGCCTCCAGAAGTTAATCCACAGCAGAGCGAAAAAGAGTCGCTGCGAACCGAAGAACATAGCCCGATAGCCAAAAAAGAGGATCCTAACTTGAGAAGCGGGGAGTCGGTCGCGTCGCCACCGGGCAGAGAAGGCGTACAGAAAGGTCAAGACCAGGTGAACAGCAAGCAGAGGGGCAGTCCCGAGCTCTGTGGCAAGGTTGAGGAGGCCGTCCTGAATGGCGACCTGAAAAAGGTTAAGGCGCTGCTCAAACTGAGTCCCGATCTGATTTCCTGCAGAGACAACAAGCGTGCCGCTATGACACCCTTGCACCTGGCGGCGCAAAAGGGCCGCAATGAGGTGGCGAAATTGTTGTTGGCAAACGGCGCCGATGTCAATGCCGGTATGAGCAATTTCATGACGCCTTTGTTCTTCGCGGTGGGCAACGGCCACAAGGAGGTGGCTAAATTGTTGCTAAGCAACAAGGCCGACCTTAATGCCAGGGCTTACGGCGGCGCGACGCCACTGCATCTGACGGCATTTGGGGGCCAGAAGGAAATGGCGGAATTCCTCCTTGCCAACAAGGCCGACGTCAATGCCAGGAGCGACGACGGCATGACGCCTTTGCATAACGCGGCGCAAAAGGGCCGCAATGAGGTGGCTGAGTTACTGATCGGCAGGAAGGCCAATGTCAATGCTCAGAACAACCAAGGCGTGACTCCCTTGCATGTGGCCGCCATGGAGGGTCACAAAGAAGTAGCGGCGTTGTTGCTGGCCAATCATGCGGAGGTCGACGCGAAGGCCAACGGCGGCGACACGCCATTGCATATGGCGGCCATGATGGGCCATAAGGACGTGGTAGCATTACTGCTGGCGAACCATGCCGCGGTCAACGCCAAGGACAATTGCGGCGCGACGCCATTGCGCCTTGCTCTTGAGGGCCGCGAGGGGGCATCTAAGTTGATGGGCAAAGATGCATA
>DATFYE010000198.1:0-36408 GCA_035315185.1 Syntrophorhabdales bacterium
AGTAACGAAATCGCCGTGCGTGACCTGCCAGAAGGCCGTGAAGGCGGCGATGATGAGGAGCAGGGAGATTATGAGCAGGCGCTTCTTTGTCGACATGGCATGGTAGGCAGAGACGATACGATGCGAACGTTCGTCGGTGACCTCGGCGCTTCGGTTGACGCTGGCTTTTTTTGCAGAAGGTGCATTTCGTGCCGATGGTTTCTTTCCGTCTTGTTTAGTAGGCGTGCCTTCTGCTGCTCCCTTTCTTCTGTCCTGCATGGGTCTCTTCGGCCGGCGTTTCCTGGCATAGAAGCCTTTGCACTCGGCTTCACGTTTTGGGTTTCTCCAGTATACGTCCACCCATTTTTCATGTCAAACAGATTGCTGCGGCATGCCGTCAGTTGCGGGGCGTTCTCTTCCATGCCTTCCCTGGCCTCGTGTACGCGGCTTATCCCCCCGGGTCACGGGTCAGGGTGTAGGGGATAGGATTAGGGCAACTTTCTGGAATGATGTAACACTCGTAATGTCTGAACTGCCCTTCCTCGAACACGGTAGATGACTATAAGAGGCGTGCCGGAGACCACCAGTTCCCTGGTGTTCACAACCCTGCCTGGCCGGCCCATATGAGGATAATCAAGGAGATATCCGGTTGCTTCGCTCACACGTTCTGCCATTCTGCGAGCAGCGTCGGGGTTGTGCAAGGAGATGAGTTCTCCCGCAGCCTTCAGATCGCCAATGGCGGTAAACGTCCATTGCAGCCTCATGGCTGCTTAGTGCCCCACTTGCTCAGTTCCTCAACTGCCGTTTCGTGGGGTACGACCTTACCTGCATCGGCTTCGGCGATGCCTTCCTTTATCGCCGCTACCTGCCATTCTTGAACCGTAACAAATTCCTCTATGGCCTGTACCGCCAGGAAAGACTTGGAACGGTCGGTCGCCTTGGCCAG
The DNA here is from genome assembly GCA_035315185.1 of Syntrophorhabdales bacterium. Taxonomy (GTDB): domain Bacteria; phylum Desulfobacterota; class Syntrophorhabdia; order Syntrophorhabdales; family WCHB1-27; genus JADGQN01. The sequence continues at coordinate 926 of DATFYE010000198.1, forward strand.
AGCGTCCAGGCGTTCCGACAGCTCCTCAGGGACCCGGATTGATAAAGGCGCCGCTTTCCTCATGGTTACCCCCTAACATACATATGATGACATTGTATTATTGTTGTATTACGATCTGGCCGTGCTGTCAACAGAAAACCAGGTGCTCAACAAAAAAGGCAGGGTCGCGATGACCCTGCCTTTTGCAGTGCAGTTACGTGGCTTGTTACTTTGTAAACCGTCTCCTCAGTCCTGCCAGACCGACGAGGCCAAAGCCGAGAAGTAGCAGGCTGGTCGGTTCGGGAACCGATACATGCTGAAGGTCTGGAACAGCTTCAAGACCGAACCAAATGCTGCCTCCGTTCGCAAGACCACCCGTAAAATTAGCGGTACCATGAAAATTGTCGACCACGGTATAGGTAACCCCAGGCCCTGCATAGCCATACGTCGGAGCACTGCTGCCTGTTGGACCGGGTGCACCGAATGTAGTGGGCCCGTCCTGGTCGAAGCCAAAAATAGGAAAACCGGAAGCGCCTGCTAGGGTTATGCCAGAAATGGTTCCACCAGACTGGTTGAACACGTTAACCATGACGTCGTCTCCCCCGGCACTAACAAGATTGTCGTACGTCGAGTTGCCTGTAACGAGGGCGCTAAGGACACCACCACCACTGGTAAACTCATATTCGATATAAGCACCAGTTTTCACTCCTGCCCCCGCGTAGTTGCTCTGGTTAAATCCAGATACATTAACCGAGGGGGCTACCCCAGCTCCTGCCGGCATCGCCATCATCCCTATAATCCCAACCGCAACCGCCAATACCAACCATCTTTTCATCGTTTTGTTCCTCCCTCTGATGATTTTGAACCTCTTATTCGCCCCCACGCGAAGCAGCCAGTTCTTGACTAAAGATTCTACAAGAAATGTGCCACACGTAATTACCTGATATTGTTTACATTTAATTTTTCCTCTTTGAGGATTTTGTAAAGTATTCCGACATCAATTCTGGAGGTGTTAAGGGCTTAGTTTTAAAACTCTAATAAACACGAGGGGTTGCTGCGCATATGAAATTCGTAAAGAAGTCCGACAATTTTCGGAGAACTTTACACGTAAGGAAACACATGAGGGTCGGGCCATTACGCGGAAGCAGGACGCAGACGCCGCAGACGCTGCACTTCTCCCTGATCTGTTTCCCGGGTGAAATAGGTCGCCATCAGCACGTCCCGTGGGTAGGTAAGCCGCTGGTTTTGTCAGTGTGACTATGAGGCAGTGCTTGACAAACTAATTGTTCTCCATCAGAATAATTCTCATAGAAAAAATGCGAGGAGAGAGCAATGACCGAAAATCCGTTTACGCTCGGCAACATTATGCCTGGAGGCCCGTTCTGCGGTGGGCCAACTGTATCGCCGGACAGCTCATCAGTCAGTCAGCCAATCAGCCCGTCTTTTCCCTCAGAATCATCTCGTGCAATTCCTTGAAGTCCTTCGGCGGAATCGCGTCTGATTTTCTGACGAGGCTGACTGCGCTGGTAGGGCAGGGTAGGGCGCAGACGCCGCAGCCTATACACCAGTCCGTATCGACCACGCAGGTATCGTTCTCCAGGCGGACTGCTTTAACAGGACAAATGTCAACGCAGGCGCCGCAGGCGCTGCACTTCTCCTGATCTGTTTCCCTGATGAAATAGGTGGCCATCAGTACGTCGCGTGGGATCGTCTTCCTCTTGATAGAGCCCACTGACCAGCAGCAGCATCCGCAGCAGTTGCAGGTGTGCCTGATGCCCTCTCTGGCGTTATCAACAAGGTGCACGAGGCCTTTTCCCTCGCAGCGTCTCGTTATCTCAATGGCTTCTTGCCGTGATATCTCTCTTCCTATCTTTTTGTCGATCAGATATTCGGCCAGATCGTCGTATTTAAGACAGACCTCCAGCTCGTGGCTGCATTTCCGCCTGCCGATCAAGTCAGCCGTCATCCTGCAAGGACAGTGCGCGACTGCTATGACGTTAACCTTCTTGATCAATTGTTCCATCATTTCAAAAGGGAAGACTGCGTTTGACTCAGGATCCAGGCTTTGCGCTGCGGGTACATAGCGCATGGCCTTGGTGGGCGTCTCGCCATAAGCTTTTCTTATCTCTTCCCTTTTTGAGTACTTGACGATCATCTGTGCCATCTTCCTGGAGAAGGGGGTGTCGGCGCCCCCCCAGAAGAAGGTTTGGGGAAACCCGTATCCGAACTGCTGCAGGGCATAGCCCATCTCACCATCAGCCATTTTTCTTGAAAATAAGAGACCTCGGTGGGCAAGCAGGGTTAGTTTGTGTTCCAATTCTTTTGGAGCCATGTGCGGGCCATGCATGTGGCGCGCGATGTCAGGTACGCCGACAGGTTCGAAAGGAATCACTTTCGTCGGAATGGCGAGGGCGATCTCAGCCTCCTCGGGCGTGAAATTCTCTTTCAAGATTTCAATCAATTCATCTTTTTCCGGGTAACCCATGCCCAGCGCAGACAGGTGTTTGGCGAGCCGCTGATACACGTCACGCCCTTTCTTGTCTGATTCCATAAGTTTCCCTCCTCTCCTTTCGAGGATATCGTGAAAATCCTGGCGAAATAGGACCTGTTACCAACTACAGGTTAAGAACTAAAGCTGTTACAGGTTACAAACAAGTACTGTTACAAGTTACAAGAAAGACTCGTGCCTTTAACCCGCGGTTGCGCGATATGGCAACGTGTAACGAGCCTCTTTCTGCAACAGTTCTTGGTTGTAACCTGTAACACGTAACTCGCAACCCGGAACAAGGTATCACCCTTCTTTTTCCCAAAACAGCACCTTTCGAATCCTCGTGAGGATCTCCTTTACAACCTCCCGGTTTTTGATCGCTTCACTCTGGTTCCAGTTCTTCCAATTGCCAAAAAGTTCATGGTAAAGCTCGGCGCAGCCTCTATGAAAGAAGACATCAGCGCCCGGACTGACGCGCTGGCTGCAGGCGGCGACTTCTTCGAGCAGTTTATCCTTTTCCTGTTCGTTCGCAGCAGAGAAGACGATCACTCTTGTCGTTTTCTCTTCATCACCGGAGCCGAACCTGCCTTTTATTTTCCGTTCTCCGAGAAACTCTTTCTCAAATTCGCCGAGCACCTGCACGCACTCCTCATTATTGGCCAGCACTGCCACGACCTTCCAGCAGCTATAAGCCGGGCCCAGGTTTATCTCGACCTTACCCGCCTGTAACTGTTCATACAGGTTGGTTATACACGGGACGCATTTGCCGTAGATATCCTTCTTTGTTGCATCCAGATTGGGCGTGCTCTCGAAGCTCACCCACCTTGCCGGCTTGTCAGCGTAATAGCGTTTATCGAGGTAAAATTTGCCCATATGTTACTTCACATTATCACACTCTACTCAAAATCCAAAATTCCCTTAGCCGTAATCGAAAGACAAGTAAGCGGGCTTTTCAAAAAAGTTATCTGTAATTTTTTTTCACAAAATCTGCTATGATGCTTTTAATGGCCAATTTTGTGGTGATTGGCACCTGGAATACGAAAGGCGAGGAACTGGACTTCGTTTGCCAGGAACTCGCAAGAAGGAATCATACTCCCATCAGGCTGGACCTCTCAGCTACGAAAGGCTCAGGGGACAGAAACACAGCCCTGCTGAGCGTTGTCGAAGCGGCAAAGAAGAAATTGAACACGCTGACAAAGCAACAGCACATATCCGGTGCGATCTCTGTCGGTGGGGGAACCAACCTCGGTATGGCTATCAGAGTCATGACAGAGATGCCGCTGATGATTCCGAAGGTTATAGCCTCGACCATGATTGCCAACAGCCTGACTATGCTCAGAACTTACAAGGACATCGTTTATGTGCAGATCCCGTGCGATTTTGGGTGGCTGAACCCGGTGAGCAAAGCTGTCTTGAAAAACTGTGTGGCGCTGGTGACCTCCATGGATGGAGCTATGCCGTGCCTTGATAGATCTGCTGTTGCCATCACCAACATCGGTATCACCTCCGGATATCTTCCGGGCGCAAAGGCGTTCTGGGATGAGAAGGGCTATGAGCTCATCCCGTTTCATGCTGTCGGTGAGAGCACGATGGCAATGGCAGAACTTGTGGACAAAGGTTTTTTCAAGGGGATCCTCGATCTCACCCTTCATGATATCCTGGACCACGTGGCTGCCGGGGCTTACGGCAAGTTGGACGAAAGGAGGCTCTATGCGTACCTGTCCAGGGACCTCCCCGCGGTTATGGCCCCCGGGGCCCTCGATTTCATTGCGTACATGTCCATGGATGCCGTTCTGCCTCGCGCCTTTGCCAAAAGAAAAGTATACAGGTACGACTACAGGTGGTGTATCCGTTCCAGCGTCAAGGAGGTCGTCAAAGTTGCCAGATGGATTGGCTCTATCCTGGACAAGACGCACCCTGAGCACGCCGTCTTCCTTATGCCACTGGGCGGCTGGTCTGGAGTAGGGATGCGAGGAGGCCAGTATTACGGCGTAGAGTTGATCAACGCGTTCAGGGAGCAAATGTTAAAATACTGGGGCCCGGCGCGTGTGATAGACGTCGATTTTCCGCTTGAGGACCCTCGCTTTGCCAGGCTTGCGAGTCAGCACCTGTTTGGTTTGATGCAGAAAAAATGGAAAATGTAAAAATCAATCTGGACAATGTCATTGCATTTCTCTTTGTCGCAAAAGAGAAAAGTTTCAGCGCGGCAGCCGCACAGTTGTTCCTCACGCAACCGGCAGTGACAACAAAGATCAAAAGCCTGGAAAGACAGTTTGGCGTCAAACTCTTCATGAGTGTCGGCAAGGATCTTCAGCTCACGGAAGTGGGCAAACACATTCTTCCTCTGGCCGAGGAGCTATACAAGAAGTCGAAGGAGATCGAGCAGGAGATGTCCTCGTTCAAGGAGAGCAGAAAGGGCGTGCTTCGACTGGGCGCAGCGAGGTCGATCGCGCAGACGTATCTCCCGATTCTCGTCAATAGGTTCAACGAGCACTTTCCCAACATACAGATCAGCGTCACCGAAGGCCCTTCTCACGAAATAATTCAGAAAATCTCTGAGCTCAAATACGACCTGGCCATCATCCCGAAGGTACCGCTCAGTCCGAAATTTGTGGCTCACACGATCTCCAGCGAAAGGATGGAATTCGTGGCGAGTGGGGGCCACCCGCTCGCGCACAGGAACCACATACCGATGCAAGAACTTCTTCGCCAACCTTTCATCCTTCAGGGGGAAGGGTCGGCAACGCGAATGGCCGTCTTAGACATATTCGACAAGAATAAGGTAACCCCGACGATAGCGCTGGAGGTAGAGAATCAGGAGATGATAAAACAATTTCTGCTGGCAGGAAAGGGAATTGCCCTCATCTTTCCGGCTGTTGTCCGGGATGAACTAGAAAAAGGGTTGCTCAGGGTGCTGAACGTCGAGAGCCCGGACATCTTCATCGATGTGCAGTTGGTATTCCTGGCTGGACCGGTGCTCAGTCCCAGTGCGAAAGGCTTTACCGAATTGACCCTTTCAACCTTTGCTTTGCAACATATCTAAAAAACGCTCGGCGAGAGCCTGCGCAAAAGGCTCATCCATAATGGAACAATCCAATTCCACGATTTCAACGTTCTTGTTCTTCACGTGTTGCTTCAGATTCCTGATAAAAACCTTATCTAATTCGGGATCATACAGAGGCATGCCCTGAACGCTGAGCGAGGAAAAGCCGCGCAAAGGGATGTGCAGAGAAACCATGGCTCGTGCCGCGTTCAGCTTTTCCGCAAAAGCCTTTGCCGTGATCTCCAGCTCCTTTTTTGATGTCCGTGCCTGGACGCGCATCTCATCCTGAAAATAGAGCTTTCTTTGTTCAAGTTTGCGCTTCTTCCAGATCGGGTCCGTGAGTCTGCGCTCATAGGGGCCGCAGCTGAACATATCGAAGCCGCACAGGCTCATGGCTATAGGTATGCTGGTGGAGAGTTCACCCGTAAGCCGTTCCACACCTGCGTTACGATTGCCTCCAAGAATCGCCTCTGCAAGCCCTGCAGGAGAGAGATCTACTAATCCACGGAAAAGACCGTCTACGATCATTTCTTCCATTACCCGTTCGCCAATCCCCTGGGCATGAAAGGGGATCACCTCGAGCCCTTGTTTCTCCAGTATGGTCGCTACGCGCCTTGCGCAAACCTCACAAAACTGAAACTCCGCTATCGCTATCTGGCGCCCGTCCGTGAGGTGTTCAGCCTTGCCACGTTTAGAGACGCCCCCTACCATGGCTGCAAAGCGCTGCAGGACGTCCCGTACAAAAGGATTCATCCCGTTTATGTCGACGCACGAGTGAAAGATGGTTATGTCCTTGTACCCGTAATAGCGTCCCGCGTACATAGGCATAGCAGCTGAACTTGAAAGAATCATCTTGGGAAAGCCGAACGGAAGCCGTCTCATCACCCAGGAGAAAAAGGTTGTATTACTCGCACCGCCGAGTCCCGCGATGCAGTCAATGGAATCCTGCGCATAGAGCCTCTGTGTGATCTTTGTTGCGCCTTTGATCATGTGATCCATCGGCTCTGATGTGCCTTTGCTGTTCCGTACGACGTCGAACGCGACGCCCGCCTCCTTTGCCACATCAACGCAACTGTAATCTGCCGGACTCTCTTTATGTGCACCCAAAGAAACGTCCATCAATAGCACGTCGCAGCCGTGCTCTTCCAGCAAAGTTTTTGCGTACAGAGTCTCATCGTATCTCGTGTCGAGGCTGCTGAGTAGCAATACGGTCGGCATCTAATAACCCCGGATCCAAACTACAGGTAAAAACAAATAAAGGTAGAGGTGAGAGCGAAAGGAAGGCACCTTTACCTTCTTCATCTCTTGCCTGCCCTTTCTCATAGTCCTGCCGTCAATCCTTTGATAAAGTACGGAAGTTCCACCCTCCGCGTTGGTGAGAGGATTCTGCTCTGGTAATCCATGACGTATTTTGATTTCAGAATCCTGGTGAGCATGCGGTATTCATCCGTGTCGATTGCTTTGGCAACCCCCAGTATAGTCCGGCTCGTACCTTCGACGAGTATAAAGGGACCCGAGCCGATTACTGCTTTCCATATATTCGTTATCGTTATGCCAAGCTTTTCCATGCCTGGGATGAACTCTGCCTCCAAGAACTGCCTGTAACTCTTTTCCATACCGGGCAGGATGTTGAAGTACTGATTGAATTTCCAGACACCGAGCTGTATGTCATACCTGTCAACCTTGATCGGGCCATACGACACGTACAGCTTGCTGGAATAATTCCTGATGAGAGGGAAAATCTGTTCGAGAAGGTCCGCATATTCCTGAGATCCCACCGCCTTCTGAAACGCGAGGAGGTCCTCCGTGGTAGACACGCCTATGATGCGGGGTCCCGCTCCTACCACCACGTAGTACGCACCGACGAGGCGCAGGCCCGTCTTTTCGTACGTAGGGATATACCTGCTGAGGATGAAATCCTGGTATTCGCTTTCCTTGTTCTCCACCACGTCCCAGTATTGTGCGAACAGTATAGCCATGGGTCCTCCTAAAATATGCGCAGAATCATGGGTTCGGAGCTGGCTGTCACTTCGTATGACTTGAGCGTCGCGTCCCCTGCGAACATTTCTTTGAACCTGCCCACGATTTTCTGGTAATCTCCGCTCCGTTCGTAGTTCTCCAGGTCTCCCCTATTATCCCAGGCCGTTATGGAGATGCCTTCGTCCCTATTTTCCATATTTTCAAAGAGGTGCACGAACCTGATACCTTTGTGGTTTGAGTGGGCAGGGATGACCTCGTTCACGTAAATATTACGCAACTCATCCATCTTACCCGGCTTGACCTTGAAAAACGTCATTCTCACATACATGGAAACCTCCTACTTTCGGAATAGTTGCAGCATGAGATCAATCACATACTCCTCGTCCTTGTGCTCATCTTTTTTGGCGAATTTTGCACCTCTGGCCTGGACCCAGAAAATGCTTTCAGGAAAGGAGAACCTCTTGTCGACCACCCACTCCATGTCCTGCGGGGCACCGAAGTGCGTCTCAACATCCTTTGCAACCCTCACGATCTCAAGTATTTCAGCGTCATTGAGGCAGGGCTGATTCTTAAGCTCGTCCGACACGTCGCAAATGCATGTGCCACAGGTATCATAGACGACCATCTTTGTCTTTTCAGCGACCGACTTCGATTCGATATTCATCTCGTGCTTGTGCACAATGAAGGAATCAGGTGTGATCTCCCCGCTCACGACGCTCTCTCCAAGGCCGAAATTACCCTCTACGATTGCCCGGTCCGTATCACCTATGTTCGGGAGAACGGTCAATATGACGCCCGCGCACCTTGCCTCAATCATCATGATGACAGCCACACCGATCGGTGCCCACGAAACAGGCATATTCTGCTGAACCCGAAAGGCAATGGCTCTCGTAGTAAAGGCGCTGCCCCACACTTTTTTAACGTGTTCGATAATGGCTTCCTCCCCTGCAACGTTCAGGTAGGTCTCCATCTGTCCGGGCATACTCACCGCTCCGCTCGACCGCACTGCGCAAGCCACCTTGTCGATGGCTACCTTCTTTTGCAATCCGGAATAATAACGGCCTATCTCAGCCGCAAGGTCAGGGGGCATCGGGCACCCCTCGATTGCCCCCCTTATCTGGGCGCTCGCTTTCATCATTTTTGCTACATCATGTTCCACATCAAGACCCGTGGCTATCGCGTCTTCAACTATTTGATGCACCCTGTCCTTCAGTCCGGTAGTCTCCATGAAGTGCTCATAGGCCTTGACGGAGAGCGCGAAGCCGTAAGGTACGCGAAGTCCGAGCCTTACCATCTCCCCCAGGTTGGCGCACTTCTTGCCCACAATATCGTTGTATTCTTTTGATAGCTCATCGAGCCAATAGATTTCCTTCACTTCCATCACACTCCCCCCATACCAGGTTGCCTTCATTCATATAGCTGCCGGGTACCCGCGTCAGTGGGTGTTGCGCCCTGTCTCACTGCGACGTACTTGAAGTACGCCTCCGTTCGCCACGGCTTGAGCGCCTCGCTCTATTTTTGAATGCAACCTGGTATCAGCAGGTTGCTCCAGCTGCTTCACTTGAGTATAAAGACCGTGCCCATGTTGGCGTCCAGCCTCACATTCATGCCGTCCTTCAATACTTTCGTTCCTTCAAACACGTTCATCACAACGGGTATGCCGAACTCCCTGCCCACAATGGCGGCGTGGGACAAGCTTGCGCCTCTGTCGACGATAACGCCTCCGAGGAGCGAGAAGACCGGTGTCCAGCTCGGGGACGTCGTGGGTGCCACCAGGATGTCACCTTTTTCGATCTTTGAAAGCTCGTTCTCAGTCCAAACGACCTTCACCTTGCCTTCGATAACCCCGGGTGAACCGCAGACTCCGTAGAGGTCTGCCTTCAGTTCAGGCTTTGGCACCGGCATGGTGCCGACGACCACCTTAAGCGCGATGGGATCGAGAGACTCAACAAGGGCCTTCATCGCCTCTTCAATGGCGAAGCCTTCCTTCATGATCATAGGCGCGTTGCCTTTTTCGGTCCAGCTCTGCCAGTCGGCTTTTCTCCGGTTGACGATGGACCTCATATTGAACATGCCCGGGTTGATGCCGGCCCTTCTTACTTCATCGGGGATTAGGAAGAACATGTCTTCGGCTTTGTCAATCGTGCCGGCCTTGACCCAGCGTCTTCCAAGCCCCAGTGCACTTCTCCTGATCATCGCGTGTGTATAGAGGTCGAGGTAATGGTTGTGCTCCTCGCTAAACCTGGAGCTGCTCTGGGCAAGCTTCAGGATCATCTGGAACCAGCTCCTCTGTTCCGGAGCGATTTTTGCCAGTACCTCCTTCTCCGCTGCCAAGCGCTCTACCTCACGTTTTTTGCGCTCATCGTCCAGACTATAGCTCACCCCTCTCTCGAGGCTCATCTTGATCACGTTGAAAGCAGGCGTCGGATCTTCGAGCCAGGTGGGCACGTTGATCTCTGCCATGCGCTCCATCCTTATCCCCGCGTCCTTTTCCATGAAGTCATCAAACTTTTTCAGGAACTCCTGGCCCTTGGGCGCGGCCTTCAGCGCATCTTTCAGTTTTTCACCCGATGTTTTGAGGAACGTGTCCTTGAGCCCCATGTTCTGAGCGAGTTTCGCCAGCTCGAAAAGCCCCTTATCGACCTGGAAGCTCTTGTTATCGAAACCGCTGGTGAGCTTGTGGAATTGGGGGCTCGTATCATCGATGCCGAGGAGCTGCTTCGTCAACTGCTCGAAAAGCACGAACGCGGTGTAAACGCCGTACATCATGTACATATGTATTTCCCACATGCGCCGCGTGGTATCGATCGTCTCCTCAAAATTTGCGAGGAGCTGGATATTGGACGCTGTATCGAGGTTGAGCGATTTCAGTTTCTCGTACCTGCCCACGATCTCATCCACAAAGCCCTGCCAGATACCGTCGAAGTTCTCAATGAGGGGCCTTATGGCGGTCCTGAAGCGCTCCTCGCGCTCTTTTCTTTCCTTCGGGTCGGTAACGAGCAGCAGTGCCAAGTAACCGCCGCCATCCTTGAATCTCCAGTCCCACCCCTTGACTGTCGGCAACGAGAGTGATTCTGCTCCGTACTGCATGCCGTGGCGGCAGAAGTTGACCCAGAACCAGCCGAACATGGGCGTCCAGGGCGGCACTGAATGTGTCGCGTCCTGGAACCAGCACGGAGATATCTCAAAATCCGTTTTCTCATCAAACTCAAGACCTGGTACGCAGTCATACACTTTCATAATCACTCCCCCTTTTTGTTTTTTAGTGCATTGCTCTTCCGCCATCGACCAGCATAGTCTGGCCTGTAATAAAATCTGCCTCATCCGATGAAAAAAACAGTGCAGCACCCACGATATCTTCAGCCACGCCGAGCCTCCGTAAAGGCGTTTTCGACGTATCGTACTTGGTAACATCAGCAATGGTCCTGCTTCCCTCGGTGTCGGTAAAGCCCGGAGCAACGGCATTGATGCATATGTTGTAAGGCCCGAGCTCTATGGCAAGAGCACGGGTAAGCCCGACAATAGCTCCTTTGCTGGCAACATAATGGACAAAGCCGTGAGACCCGGTAAAGAAGACTTCGGAGGTCAAGTTGACGATCTTGCCCTTGCCCTGTTCTTTCATGTAAGGGAAGACGGCTTTCACGGACTGCCAGGTGCCCTTTACGTTCACACTCATCAGGTTATCCCACTCTTCTTCGCTGATCTCGTAGAAGTTCATTCTCTTAAGGCCGCCATAGAACGCGGCATTGTTGATGAGGATGTCTATCTTCCCGAACCTGTCTTTCGCGAACTTCGCCATGCTCTCGGTCTGCCCGCTGGAGGTAACGTCGATCTGGAGGAATTCGCCTTCTGAGCCCGCCTCTTCGACCTTTCTGACTGTCTCTGCGAGCCCCCCCATGTCCTTCCTCGTGACGGCCAATATCTTTGCGCCTTCTTTGGCCAGTCCCACGCAGAAAGCCCTTCCCAAGCCTTTCCCCGCACCGGTTACTATGGCAACTTTTCCCTCAAGTCTCTTCATGCGTATCCCCCCCCACTGATTCTCTATCCACTATTCACTGATCCTTGTTTGGCCTCTCTCCAGCTTTACAACGGTTGTTCCTGTGTTCAGGCCTGTCTCGCGGGCAATGGCCGGACACTTTACCTTCAGCATGAAAATTGCGGGTTTGCGTCCAAGCTCGTCTTTCAATGCCTCGTAGCTTCCTGTTCCCTTGGCCAGCACGAGATCCGCAGTGTGCAGGGCCTGTGCTGCGTGCGGCTCCAACTCTCCCGGCACGAGAAATCCCCCCACTGTGATAATGCTGTCGACGAGGCCGTCCAGTCCGAAGAAGAGGGCGTCACTTATCGTGGCGTCTTCGAAAAAGGTTTTTTCCTTTACTACGAGCGTCACGTGTTTTCCCATTGCCTTGAGCTGGGTCAGGACAAGTGAGTCGAACCCGATCTCGCCGGCATTGTCCGTCACATAGAGCACGCGGGAGGCAGCTTTGACCATGCCATAGGCGTCACCCACAACAACTGGAGCGGGGCTTTCCCCCGTCATGAGGGAGCGCATTTCCGAGAAGGTGTACGCGCCCGAAGGCGCGTTGAGAGGAGAAACGTTCGCCGCTGCCGCGAGGAAGCAGGCCCGCTCGAAGCTTGCGCGGGCAGTATCTGCATGTACAATGTATAGTGCTGCTTCCGGTAAGATTTGTCTTGCGTGTTCGTTGCTTGCTGCTTTCAGGCGTTCGTAATGCTTGGCGAACGCGGGGGTGATCTCAAGAGCAGTCCGGACCGCACTATTGCAGAGAGCCCCTACGTTGGCTGTAGGTGTGGTCTCTTCAAGGAGGATGCCTACAATCCGTCTGATCAGCGCCGATGTGTCCGCAGGAGCTGCATGTGCTGCGGCCCGTTCATGGACCCAATGGATCAAACAAGCGCCGCATTCCGGATGAGGCTTCACGCTCTTCTCCTAACACACACAAAGTGGAAGCGAGGAAGCGGAAAGACGATCCTGCAGTGCCGCACCATCACATCATCGCTTCTTCGCATCATCGCGTCACCTTGCAACTAGAACGCTCTTCCCTCCCATGGTTTGTATGTCAACTTATAGTCCTGGGAGATTATCTTGTAGCAGTTGTAACCGCTGCCGCGACCGATCCCATGTGCAGAGTGTGCCGCAGATGAACAGAGGTAATAGTTCTTCACCGGCATGCGGTAGTTGGAGATTTCCGCGAAGGGGCGCATCCTGCCGAGGTGGCTCAGGTCAGAATCGAGTGCTCCCCATCCACCACCGGGCATGCACGGATTACGGTTGACCACGTCATCAGGCGTCGTGATGAAGGCTTCAATGAAGTTGTCCATCGTAACATTCGGCGCATACTTTGCCCACTCTTTCATCATTCTGCCCACGACCTCACGTTTCATCCTCAGCCACTCTTTTTCGGAAAAGTTGCGCCACGGGCAGGTGAACTCTTCAAGGAGCGCGGTAAACCTTCCGGCAGGCGCGCGGGTTCTATCCCATTGCGAATCCGGAGCAACGAGGAGATAGAGCTTGTTAGCAATACCCAGATCCCAGCGTTCCTTCTGGTACTTGCCGCTCAACAAATACTCGGGATCGGCATCTCCGAAATACAACCGTGGCACCATGCCAAGATCTTGATTCATCGGATACTTGGGCGCCTCCATCAGAGCAATGTTGCCCCAGAAGAGCTGTGTACGCTCATAGCCCGTATCTTCCAATCTCGGAGGTTTCTCCTTCAGCTTCTGCGCCTTAGCCCACACGGCCGGAGGTACATACTCTTTACCCAAGGCCTCCAGGGTCAGCTCGACGCTGAGGTCACTGACCACGAGGTCTGCAGCGATCTCGGTCCCATTTTTCAGTCTTATGCCTTTGGCAGCCCCGTTTTCTACCAGAATCTTTTCGACCTCGCTCAGCACGTAGAACTCACCGCCGTAATTCTCAAAGGCGCGGAGCAATGCATGCGTTATGGAGTGGGTTCCACCCACGACGATAGCGGCCGCGTCCATGGAAAAGACAAGGCCCAGGGCGTGAATGTGATAGTAAAGACCGGGCTGGTCACAGGGAAAGAGCCCGTTCGAGGTCTGCATGGCCCTCATGTAGAAGGTCTGCACCTCGGGACTTTCGAAGAGGTCTGTAGCAATCTGGCCCACGGTCATGGTCGCATACTTCGGATCGATCCCATTTTTAGGATCATCGAAGAGCTCTTCCAGCGGGTCTTTGTCACCCCATTCCCCGGGGGCTGTGTAGCGGTATTTGCCGAACGCTGCCCTCCATTTATTTTTGTATTTGTATATTAGATCTCCAACTACGTTAGCATCATGTTTGCTGAACTTTCCGATCTGGTCGACCATGAATTGTGCATTGGCATCCGAGAACTCGGCCCTCCCGGTCATGGGGTCCACCACGTGGAAGATGGTCTTGCCCAGAATGTATTTCCCGTTGGGATAGATCCATGCCTCGTTATATTCGGGGAACGTGTAGACGAGACCATACTCCCTCAGGTCGAAATCGGCATAAGCTGGATGAGCATAGAACCGCGTGAAATGGGCACAAGGATTCTGGATAAACCCCGGCAGCGGCAATTCCTCCCCGCATGCGCCACCGCCCATTTCGTGCCATCTCTCGAACATGGCGGTCTTGAGACCTGCCTTTGCCAAATAGCAGGCAATGATCGTGGCGTGATGCCCACCTCCAACTATCACCGCATCATATTTCTTATCCGGCATGCTGACCTCCTTGATGTATGCGCTTCATTGTCGCCTTGGTGGAATAGGCCCAGGCCCTGCTTTAGGCGCGGCTGCCGTCCCGGTGGCAGGTTTGGTTTCGGCTGTGACTGGCGCCAGGACGGCAGCCTCCATCTTTCCCGGCTCTTCATACGTTGGGCTCTTTGAGAAGAAGAACTTGAGACCTCGTAAAATGAGCGCAGGGTTTGTCAACACGAGTTTTGCCATCCTCCGCAAGTCGGCCGGGTCGACGAAGCCACGCACTGTCCAGTGCACGGGGTGAACAACCTCCATAACCATAAGTATCCGCATCGGCTCTGTGGCGCCCCCCTTGGGTGGCTCCAGCGTTGAAGGAACCATATCGGTAGTTTGGATGTTGGCTACCCTCGCCGTGAGTAGCGTTCTGCCAAGGCCTGTTGATCGTATAAACATCCTTCCCTCCTGGTCTATCTAGTCTATTTCGTCCATCTGGTCCATCTAGTCGGGAAGTCAGTGAGACCAAATAGACAAGACAGACTAGGTGACCAGATAGACATTTTTTGCCTTTAGAACAGCCCGGCCTCCCTGGCTTCTTTAACGCCCCTGGCGTCAGGCCACCATTTCTTGATCCCTAAATCCTCAGCTATCTTTTCCGCTGCGCAGAAGCCCGGACCGTACGTGATCATACCGCCGGAGTGGGTGCAGGCGCCGGCGAGGTACAGTTTTTTAATCGGTGCGTCATGCTGGCTGCAGTATTCATTCGGTCTGAAATAGCCCATTTGCAATGGCAGATACGCGCCCTGCTTAAAACAGCCCTGCTTCATATCCGGGAATTTGTTCTCGGTGTCCAGCGGTGTCCCTATGTAATCCCAGACCATCGTATCTGCGTTCATGTTGGGTGCATACTTACCCAGCGTTGCCTTGCACCGCTCGGCGTATTCCCTTCTCATGCGGTTCCAGGCTTGGGGTCCGCCGTTCTTGAGGTTATACGGCGCGCATTCCATCGAGATGAGGCCGATATGCTTGACAGCGCTGTCCGGCCGGCGATGGACCCTGATAGGATCATGGAGCGAGGGAAAGCAGCAGTTGAACCCTCCATCGTGCAGTTCTCCCCGTTTAGAGGCGTCAAAATGGCTGACGAGATCCTCTTCGCTTTCATAGCCTACGATGTAGATGAGCGATTTGGATAGCTCCGCGTCTCCTTTCAGAGCGGTAAACCGGGGTAGTTCCGTGAGTGCCAGATGGACGGTGAAGAAGCTCATGTCCGAATAGTGCCACTGATCGAGCCGCGTGATCAGCTCCGGATCAAGGTATTGTTTTCCGACATAGTCGTAGAAGGTCTGGTGAGGATTGATGGCGCTGCAGACAAACCTGTTTGCCCTGATGATGGTGCCGTCATCGAGTTCCACACCTTTTGCCTCGCCCCCTTCGATAACAATCCGTTTGATCATGCAGCCGCTGATGACCCTGCTGCCATGTTCCGAAATATATTTACCCATCAGGTGGGCGACGTGGTGGGACCCCCCGCGGGAGAGGCGGAAATGCCAGCCGCGATTGATCATGAGGGGCACCAGGTATCCCAGGCCCTCCAGGTCGTAATCGAGCCCCCACATGGTTGCGAGGTAGAGGAATAAGGCCCGCACTCTGTCGTTTTCGAACCAGGAGTCTACGATCTGCCTCGGTGTGTATCCGGTCAGTTGATCATCCCACTTGGTTGCCGGGTGCAGCTCCAGCTTTGCAGCCTGCTCCAGACTTGGCAGCGGGTTCACGTAGCTCGCGGGCGCGAGGAAGATGTCCATGGCCTCCTCTGACCAGGCAACGAAGTTGCGAAAGGATTCCGCATCCTTCTGAGAAAATTTGGCTATTGACTGAGCCGACTTTTCCGTATCCTTGTAAAGGGCGAGGTAGGTCCCGTCCTGGAAGGGCATGACGATCTGGACATCCGGATAGATCCAATCGAGGTCGTAGCGCGTGTCCAGTCCAAGATCACGCATCGGCGGCGCATATTCGACCATCATGTGGTAGATGGCGTGACTATCCACGAGCATGCCTGGAAGAAGGAGGTTTTCCGTGGCCAGCCCGCCCCCGATTTCGTAACGTCTCTCGAGGACCGCCACTTTCAAACCGGCCTCGGCCAGATAGCATGCCGTTGTGAGTCCGTTCGGGCCGCCGCCGATTATGATTCCATCGAATTCAAGCATGATTCCTCCTTTATACAGACTTTTGGCTACCTTACCTTGTAGCACATCCTGTTATTTGGGCAAGGCAAATTAATTTATGGCCGCATAAAAAAAAGTAATAGGGCGACCGCTACGCTTGAGGGGCGCTACGCTTGAGGACCATCGCGCCTCCGGCGTGATTCGAGGACCACTTCGTTCGAGGCCGAGTTCACAAGCGTAGTCTTACTTCAAGTCGGTGCAGCCGACGGTCCTTAAGCCGCCACAGGCGGCGCTCCTCAAGGCCATGGGCCGGTCATCGAACGAAGTGGTCAGCTCATGCGTTTTCGTTTGACAATAGGCGCTGAGGCTGATAGAAATAGAAGAAAATCTGATGAAGAGGTGCGCTATGCAACTTGATCGATACTGGAATCCGATCCTGGAGACGCTACCTCCAGAGAAATTGAGAGAACTGCAGTTCAAGAAGTTCAAGAGGATTTTTGCCTGGGCTTATGAAAAGTCCAAATTCCACAGGGGCCTTTATGATCAGGCGGGTATCAAGCCCGAGGACATAAGGACTTTTGATGACATCAAGAGGGTACCGAAAGTTGAAAAGTCAATGATGCGTCCCATTCAGCGCAAGGATCCTTTTCCTTATGGTGATGCACTCTGCGTGCCCCTTGAAGAGGTAGTGATTTTCCGGCAGACAAGCGGAACAACGGGTCAGCCTGTCTACCAGCCGGACACCTGGGCGGACTGGGAATGGTGGAGTGAATCATGGGCGCACATCCTTTACGCGCAAGGATACCGCAGGACCGACAGAGTCTTCTTGCCCTTCGGGTATAACATCTTTGTGGCTTTCTGGGCTGCCCATTACGCAGCGGAAAAACTTGGGTGTGAGGTGGTACCTGGCGGCGTCCTCGACACTGAAGCGCGAATATTGAAGATGCAGGAGCTCCGTGTAAATGGATTCATGGCAACACCCACGTACGTGCTCGGCATCGCAGACACAGCCAAGAATAAGATGAATATCGATCCACGATCGCTCGGTATCAAGAAGATCACCTGTGCGGGTGAGCCTGGAGCATCCATACCCGCGACGAAGAAAAGGATGGAGGAAGCATGGGGCGCGAAAGTTTATGACCATGCGGGTGCCACAGAAATCGGGGCCTGGGGTTACGAGTGCGATGAGCAGTCGGGAGGGCTGCACGTGAATGAAGGCCTTTTCCTCGTGGAGATAGAGGACGTCGACACGGGTGAGGTCATAACAGCACCGGGCAAACGGGGGAAAATGATTATAACGGCCCTTGACCGGATCGCGCAGCCTTGTGTGCGCTTCGATTCAAAGGACCTCATCGAATGGGCCGATTACTCGTGCGCCTGCGGAAGGACTTTCCGGATTGCAAAGGGTGGAGTTGTTGGAAGGGCTGACGATATTACCAAGGTTAAGGGTGTCTTGCTTGCTCCTTCTGCTATCGAGGAAGTGGTCAGATCGTTCAGCGAGCTGAGTGATGAGTTTGAAGTGATCGTCACGAAAAAAGGCGACATCGACGATATCGCGCTGAAGATCGAAATCAGGCCCGAGCACGAGAGAGAAAAGGAACGTATTCTTGCGAGGCTGAAAGATCAGCTGAGAGTTAACACGAATCTCGGGTACAAGATTGAAGTGCATCCGTTCGGCACTTTGCCGAGGTATGACGTGAAGGCGAAGCGGTTCAAAGACCTCCGCGACAAGCACTGATGCCAGGCGCCTTTCGCGCTTAACTTCGTTGCCCTTCGGCCTGTTCTACTTCGACGTACCCCAAGGTACGCCTGTGTAGCCCAGGCCTCGGCGCGCCTCGTTATCCATCGAAATTCGCCTCGGCGTGAACGCACGCTGGCTCTTTTCCTGCGGCTTCCACCTACAAGTCGAGCATAGGAGGTGCTCAATCGCGGGATTGCGGATTGCGGGATGAAATGTGCATTCGACGCACAGTATCGTTCAGAAGAGGCAGGACCATTCCTGACCCTACCTTCCGTTTTTAGAATTTAGGTCGACCTGAATTCTAATCTTTGTCCCGACTCGCGTCTGAGAGCTTTTCGTATAAAGTTGTGCCAGGGGTCAGTACTTCTTCCTCCAACAGACGTGAGGCTTCCAGTAGGATATCGTGCTTGTGTCTCAGCACTTCAACTTGTGCTTCAAGCTCTGCCATTTTCTTTTCATACTTCTCGATTAGCCGTTGAAGATCAGTCATGCTATTACCTCCCGATAGGTATGTAATCACTTCAGCTGTCTTTCCAGTCTGCGCGTACTCTTTTTCAAATTCCAGAGGCTCGAACTCTATCTGTACCTGCTTACCAGATTTCGCTTCTATTATATAGCTGCAGGTAACGTCTTTGATGACCCATTCGGAAATGTTCGCGTCGTCTATACATGCACCGCTTAGGTTCGCCTTTGTTAAATCTGTTTTTATCAGAACAGAGGCAGTTAAGTCAGCGTCAGTGAGATTGGCTCCGTGGAGATCGGCTCCGCCGAGATTGGCTCCAATGAGGCTGGCCCCAGCAAGATAGGCTAAGGTCAGATCGGCTTCGTGGAGATCGGCTTGACTGAGATCGGCTCGGCGGAGATAGGCCACGCGGAGGTTAGCTCCACTCAGGTCCGCGCCGCTGAGATCAGCCCCACGCAGATGGGCTCCGATGAGATCGGCTCCACTCAGGTCCGCTCCCCTGAGATCCGCTTCACTCAGATCGACTTCGCTGAGATCAGCTTCGTGGAGGTTCCATCCCGTTTGGGTGCTCTTCCCCTCAACAACACCCAGTGCGACAAGCGTTGCCCATGTTTCCTCTTTTGTCATTTTGGGTAACCCTGCCAACGGTGAGCGCTTGTAACCAACATGTAAGGGGAAACGATCTTGTTCTCCATTTCCCGCCTTTGATGGCTTCGTAGCATTACGGTATCTCTCCAAGGGTAGGGATGCGTTGTCAGGTCATTTAGACCTGCATCTATCTGACTAAGGCCATTGCAGCGCTACCATGTTCCTTGTCAAGGACATTGTGGTATCAAATTGTGACTTAAGCGTCATGGCTACTGTATCTGTCCCAGCACGGCGGGAGTCGCGACGCCCGTAGGTCAGGCACGTTCTCGAGGCCTGGCGATTACCACGTGAAAGATAGTATACTATGGAAAAGTGCGAGAGTGAACGTTACAGAGGAAGGAGTCTTCAACTCCTACGGGTCGGGGCTTAGCCCTCGCACCTCGTCTCTGTCGTCTTGTCCGTTTTTACTTCTATCTTGGTTTTGGTAGTTCCTTCGCCTTCTCTTCCTTCCTGTGCCTTGTGACTGTCCTTACCTCACCGCCATTATCTTTCGAGATTGCCATGCAGGTGAAAATCAGATTCAATCTTGCAGCTAGAATTTTCTCGTAGGGCCATGACATTTCATCATTGAGGTGAAAACATTTGCAGCGGGGGTAGATGGAATGGAAGCGAGCCCCGTGTCGGGTTCTGAGTCTCACGGGATGACAGCGAATCCGTATTCCCGATAGTGTGGGTCGAACGCAAAGGCCGTTTTGATGCCTAACTCACGCATCACTTCGAAGCTGACACAATCGACGAGGCTGAGGTCCCTTCTTGAGGCTGCAAGTAACGCAGCAATGCCAAATCGATGCAGTCCGGGAGTAATAAACTCAACGTTGAGAACAGGAACGATCTCGTCCTGAAACCCTCGAACCGCTTCAAATCCAAGCCTGCGCTGGATGAGGGCGAACGTCTCCACAAGAATATAGTTGGACGTCACCGCATCCTGTTCCGAGCCGATTAGTTCCTGCCATGCGCCGGCTGCCTTCCTGTGGTGCTCATCGTCGGCATCGAGCAGGGCGTAGAAGGCTGAGGTATCAACAAATAGGCTCATTTCTTCCATGCCTCAACGAGATAGGCATCGTGTTTTCTCGATACGTCCCTTTTTCCCGATCTGAACTTTCCAACGATTTCGAGGGCCCGCTTCCGTTTTTGCTCGGAGGAGCCACCCGGGTAAGACCGAATGGCCCCTTCAAGGGCATCACGAATCACCTCTGCCATGGAAACGCCTCTGGAAGCCGCCATCTTCTTGACTTTTCTAGCCTGTTCCACCGTCAATTGGATCTGAGTTCTGACCATAGTACCTCCCATGCCGTTGGTGATAACATGATAACACTATTTGTAATCACTATCAACCACCTCGATGCTTTCGTGTCAACGCAGTGCTTTGGGAGGGATTGGACGCATAAGATCGGAATGGGTGCCCAGCCGTCGCCTTTTGTTGCTCTTCCGCTTGCCTTTATAGTAGTCTTTATTGTTTCTACTATTTTTTGAGGTTGTGGTGCATTTCAAAGTCGTTTTCAAGCCGGTATGCGTGGCCATTGCTCTTTTTGGGTTGTTGCTCTTTTCGTATTGGGGTGATATTCATGCTGCGGAGAAAGATGCCATGAAGACTGAGCTTGTTCTACCGTCGGAAGTTGACGGGTGGAGATGGGACGGGAAAGAGGAGCGATACGACAGTAAGACAATATTCAAATACATCGACGGTGCAGGTGAAGTCTATCTGGCGTATGGGTTTAAGAGCCTCGTCACCCGACGATTCGAGAGGTCAGGCAGGCCTCTCCTTACTGCTGACGTGTACGAGATGGGCTCCTCTGCGGACGCTTATGGTGTATTTTCATTCGAGCGTCAAGACGAGGAGGCCGGTATGGGCCAGGGGTCTGAGTTCGGCGGCGGACTCTTGAGGTTCTGGAAAGGAAACTACTTTGTGAGCGTCAATGCGGAAGGGGAGGGTGAAGACGTTGATAAGGCTATCCTGAGCCTTGGGCGGGCTGTTGCAGCATTGATCACGAAGACGGGTCCGCGGCCCGGGCTGATCAGTCATTTACCCGGCAAAGGCTTCAACCTCGTTGAGAAGAACGTCTATTTTTTTCGGAGCCACGTGCTTCTGAACCAACGCTTTTTCATCGCGCATCAGAATATCCTGCAACTGGGTCCGGACGTCGAGGCAGTGTTGGCCGAATACCGGCTGGGGAAGGAAAAGGAACATCTGGTGCTGATCCGTTATCCGTCTGAAAAGAGGGCACTTGATAGCCTGTCCAGTTTCAGGAAAGCGTACCTGCCGGAGGCACACGACAAAGGCATTGTCAAGACTGAAGATGAGAAATGGGCAGGGGTTATGCAATACAGGGAGTTTGTTACACTGGTGTTTGGCGCACCGTCCGAAGCAGACGCGGACAGCCTGCTAAAGGCTGCAGAGATCAACGTGAAAGGAAACGTCCAATGAAGAAAGAACGAGCGATAACTCGCAGGGATTTTCTGCGCGGGACCGCGGGGGTACTTGCCGGTGTTGCGTTGGGCCACGGCTGCACTTTTGAAGCGAGCGCACAGCAACGCCCAAAAGTGATACTCGTCCGCCATCCGGACGCAGTTGCGCCGGATGGGTCTTTCAACGCTGATGTCATCCGGTCCATGCTCGACGATGCGGTCAAGATCCTGCTCGGGGAGAATGAGCCGATGCAGGCCTGGCAAAAGCTTTTCAAAAAGTCAGATGTGGTGGGCATCAAGAGCAACTCATGGAATAGGTTACCTACACCCAAAGAAGTTGAGGACGCCATCCATCGCCGTCTGAAGGCCGTCGGCATTCCGGAAGAGAAGATTGCTATCGACGATCGTGGAGTGCTCAATAACCCCATATTCCTGAACTCAACAGCACTCGTGAATGCCAGGCCCGTGAGAACGCACCACTGGTCGGGTGTCGGGACCTGCATCAAGAATTACATCCAGTTTGTGCCTGACCCTTCAGCGTACCACCCGGAGGCTTGCTCAGACCTGGCGAAGATCTGGAGTTTGCCCATGGTGAAAGGTAAAACCCGCCTCAACGTGCTCTGTGCCTTGACCCCTCAATTCTATGGGAGGGGCGCCAGTTTCTTTGACAAGCGGTACGTCTGGCCTTACAAGGGGCTGATCGTGGGTATCGATCCCGTGGCTGTGGATGCGTTTGGAGCAGAGCTCCTCAAGAGAAAGCGCGTCGCTTTTTTTGGCGAAGACAGGACGCTCGATGTCCTGCCCATTCACATTACGGTGGCAGACAAAAAGTATCACCTGGGAGTCAGCGATCTATCGCGTATTGAATTGGTTAAGGTCGGCTGGGCAGACGACGTGCTGCTGTAAGGACCGGCTAAAGGCACAAGGCTAAAGGTTAAAGGCCAGGGGCGAAGTCAAGCCGCCTCGGCCTTTTTCGAACCTTTCTCCGTTATCCTTTAGCCTTTCTCCTTCATAGCTTTTAAGATCTTCTCCGGTGTGGCCGGAAGGTCTCTCACGCGCACGCCGCAAGCATCATAGATGGCATTGGCGATGGCGGGTGCCGTGGGCACATCCGCATATTCCGCCATGCCGCATGCTCCAAAGGGCCCGTTCGCCCTTGGAATATTGAGCGTGATCACTTCCATGTCGGGAGTTTCTTTCGCCCGCGGTATTTTCAATTTCGCGAAACTGTCGGTTTGGTCATACACAAATTCTTCCATGAGCGCATAGCCAAGGCCCATGCTGATCCCGCCGTGGAGCTGCCCTTCCACATTCTGCTTGTTGATGACAGTCCCCAAGTCGTGGACTGAGGTAACCTTCAGAACCTGCACCTTGCCGGTTGCTACCTCTACAGCGATTTCGGCCATCTGGACACCGAAGGAATAGGTCTCCCAAGGCACGCCATGGCCATCGACAGGATCGAGCTTTGTTGTAACGGGTTTGTTAACCGCCTTATAGAGAGTGGGAATATTTTTCGCCTTCATCTCGTTATACGTTTCGACGTTATGTTCCCCCATGGCCTTCTTGAGCTCAGCGACTGCCATCTGGACAGCCCTTCCCGAGACATACGTCTGTCTTGAGCCAGCGGAAAAGTTGCCATCCGGAGTGAGGTGTGTGTCCGTCGTGCAGACCTTTACTTTCTCCACGGAGAATCCCATGGTCTCTGCCGCAACCTGCAGAAACATCGTGTCCGTACCCTGTCCCATGTCGGACGAACCGATCCAGACCTGAAGCGTGTTGTCAGGAAGGAGTTCCGCCCATGCTTCCGATTGGTCGGGTGCGCTCCGGCCCGGACCAAACCAGACGCCGGCCAGGCCCACTCCGCGTTTGACCTGATCGGTCCGGTTCTTTCGTGCCTCCTCCTTCGCACGTTCATAAAGGGGCCGGATGGTTTCGAGAGACTCCTGGAAGCCGATGGGATGATCCAGCACCTGCCCGCACATGGTGGTGTCACCCGAGACAAATCCGTTCTTGACGCGCAGCTTCAGAGGGTCCATCTTGAGCTCTGCCGCTACTTCATCGAGCGCCGACTCGATAGCAAATCCTGTCTGGGGCACGCCGAATCCCCTCATGGCGCCGCGGATCGGGCCGTTTGTATAGACAGCTCTTCCGAAGACGTGCGCATTTGGAAAGCGATAGGGCCCGCTCGCGTGAGCGAGGCCGCGGGTAGTCACACTCGCGGAATACGACTTATACGCACCGCCGTCGGTTATCGCATCGAACTGCAAGGCTGTAAGAGTTCCATCCTTTTTTGTCCCTAGTTTGACTTTCATCACGAAAGGATGCCGCTTTGTTGTTGACTGAAAGGTCTCCTTCCTGGTGTAGACGAGTCTGACCGGCCTTTTCAGCTTCCATGCCGCTACCCCGAGGATGCCCCCGACGGAGACGTCCAGCTTGCTGCCGAAAGCCCCGCCCATCGGCGGTTGAACAACACGAACCTGCTCGACTGGCGCGCCGACAGCCTCTGCTATGGTCTTCCGGTGGGCGTGGATGTTCTGGCTGGGAGAGACTACCACGAGCTGCCCGTTTTCATGGATATAGGCGATGCCGGCGTCATTCTCCAGGTAAGCATGCTCGACCGTTGCCGTGGAGTACGTGCGCTCGATGACAGAGTCTGCTTCGGCGAACCCTTTTGTGACATCGCCGCGGATAATGGGCTGTTGAAAGAAGAGGTTCTCCCGGTCATCGTGCACTCTGGGTGCACCCTGTTTGAGCGATTCTTCAACGGTGAACACTGGCTGGAGCGGCTCATACCCAACCTTGATCCCGGGAAGGGCCGCTTCGGCGTGTGCCTCCGAGTCCGCAACGACCGCGGCAACAGGATCGCCGATGAATCTCACCTTGTCGCGGCAGAGCACCGGTTGATCGTCTCCGGCCATTTTCAGGATATTGGTCCCTGTCACATCGAAAGCAGTGAGCACCGCGATAACACCCTCGGATGCCGCTGCCTCCTTCGTGTCGACACTCTTTATCCTGGCGTGATGGTGCGGGCTTCTCAAAATCTTGATATAGGCGCACCCGTCCACCGCTATGTCGGCTGCATAAAGGGCTGTGCCCGTTGCTTTTCCCATGGCGTCGATGCGCACAATGGGTGTACCAAGTAAACTCTTCGCTTCAGTCGTGAGATCTATCGTTTTACCTTCTGCCATGGCTGAAGCAGCCAGTTCGATGGCTTCGAAGATCTTCTGATATCCGGTACAGCGGCAGAGGTGAGGGTGGAGAGCATTCTTGATCTCGTCTCTGTTTGGCCTGGGATTCTTGTCGAGAAGGGCTTTAGAGCGGATAATCATCCCGGGCGTGCAGAAGCCGCACTGGATTGCGCCTGCTTTGGCAAAGGCCAGCTGAAGCGGATGAGGACTTGTGATGCTGCCTATGCCTTCGATCGTCGTCACATTCTTGTCGCGCGCTTTTGCCACTGGGTATCGGCATGAAAGCACGACGCTGCCGTCTATAAGAACGGCGCAGGTGGCGCAGTGACCTGCCGAGCAGCCATCCTTGGTGCCGGTCAACCTGAAGTCTTCTCTGATTACCTTGAGGAGGCTCCGTTCAGGATCGGTGATCACTTTACGCGGCACGCCATTAAGGACAAAGTTTATTTCCTGCATACGCCACCCCCAAACCAACGGATAGGAAAGAGATAAAACAGGTAGAGGTAAAGACGAAACGAAGGTAGAGGCCAATAAGGGGTTTTCTCTCAACCTTTACTTTAGTCTTTTCCTCACCCTTTCTTTCGTTGTTACCTGTTAGTTAACGTATATAGGCTGGTCAAATCAAAAGCAATGCAAAAAATTTTATCGTGCCATTAATTATTATTATGAACAGACAGGTAAAGGCGAAAATACAGGTAGAGGCAGGAGCGAGATGAGGGTGGAGGTAAGAGCAAATACAGGTAAAGTAAACAAAAGGTAAAGGTAACAGGCAAATGAAGGCCGAGATTAAGGATCCTTGTTCTCTCAACCTTTGTTTTAGTTTTTACCTCTACCTTCTTTTCGTTCTTACCTGTTCTTCTAGGGGGAGTACAGGAACTTGAACGGTGACGAGAAGAAACTCTCCATAGATTCTTTTGACAGGTCGGACATGGAGGAGAAGAGCCATCTTGAGAACGAGAAGGGTTTCTCAGAGTAAACCAGTTGAGGCTTACCTTTGATAGCGAGTACCTTCTTTATGTCATCCACTGTGTCGTAGAAGTTCCCGATGCTGTCCACAAGCCCGAGGTCTTTCGCCTGCAGGCCGGTGTAGATTCTCCCGTCGGCCATGGTTTTTACTTTCTCAAAATCCATCTTTCTTCCTGCCGCGACGTCCTTAATGAACTGCTCGTGGATGTTCTTAACGATGCCGTCCAGATAGGCCCTCTCCTCGGGCGTCATTTCTCTGAAAGGTGTACCCGCGTCTTTCAGCTCGCCCGCTTTAATCGTGTTGCTCTTGACCCCGATCTTCTTGAGGAGCTCTTCGAGGATCACCGACTGCATGATCACGCCGATACTGCCTGTAATTGTGGACGGATTCGCATAAACCTTTTCTCCCGCTGCCGCGATATAATAGCCTCCTGAGGCGCATACGGAGCCCATGGAAACGAAAACTTTCTTCTTCGCCTTGAGCTTCACCACCTCCCGGTATATCTCCTGGGTCGGTCCCACGGAACCACCAGGAGAGTTGATCCGCAGAATTACGCCCTTGATGGAGGGATCTTCTTTGAAACGTACGATCTCTTCCATGGTTTGGCGAGACTCGGAGATGACTCCTTCGATCTCGACGACGCCTACGCGATCACCGGACTTTCCTAAACATGCCCTCAGTATTGAGAGAAGAAACACGAGTAGTATGACGATGATGATTACGATGAGTACTTTTTTCATTCTTGTTCTCGCCATGTTTTACCTTCTTGTCAGGAGCACAGTCCCGAATGGTCTTTTCTGCGCCAGGCTTGCCAGTTTTAGTTTGACTATTTCCATAATGGCAAGGAGTGTTGCCACTTTCTCAGATAGATCAAGGTCCTCCTTTGGGTTCCACGCGAAACTGCCCGCGTCGCAAAGCGCGAGTCGCAAACGCTCCAGCTTTTCTTCCAGCGTCGGCCTGATTTCGCGTATCACCAGGAACCGTTCTTGTTTATTCTTCATTATTTCGAAGAAGAGCATGCACAGGGCTGTGAGATCCTGATCTTCTCCTTCCGTATCAAGGCCGCTCCTGCCCCGCGCGAAGGTATCCTCGCCCAGAACCGGCAGTTCCTGGAACATGGTCACCATACGCTTAATCTTTTCGTATTCGAGGATTTTCTCCACCAGTTCGGTACGGGGGTCTTCCTCCTCTCTCGGAAGCAGCATGCGGGATTTGATGCACAAGAGCAAGGAGGCCATCTCAATAAAATCCTCAGCAATCCTGAGGTTCATCTGTTTGACCAGCTCAACGTACTCGAGAAAGCGTTCAGTGATCATACCTATGGGGATATCAAATATGTCGACCTTGTTCTTTTTGATGAGGTTGATGAGCACGGAAAGCGGCCCTTCGAAACACTCCATCTGTACTTCGAGAGTTGGTACAATCAGGTTCATGGCCGTGTTCCTCTTTCCCGTATATACTGCTGGACGAATGCTGTTTCTTGCTCCTTCGTCGACAAGCCCAAGTCAATCTTGGCGCTTTTCAGGGCATCCAGAATCTCGCCGAAGACCGGGCCCTCTTTGACCCCCATCTGCTTCAGAGCTTTTCCGCTCAAGAGAGGTTTGAATGAATCTGTGTACGTGATATAATTCGAGATTGCCTTCTTCATGTCGTCAGATTGCGCCTTCGCCATAAAGAAGAGCCGGGCTTCAAGGCTCAAAATTTCCAGCTCTCTGTAAATATCGCTCTTCTTCATTGTCCGGATGGCTGAACCAAATTTTGCCATTATTTTCCTTGTTTTGTCCACATCGTTTATGAGTTTCTTTCTAACCGTTTCGGAAAGTTCGAGCTTTCTGCTCAACTCCGCCACGTCGTTCAGGCTTGCGTAGTCCACGAGACCGAGCAGGTAATAGAAGACCGGATTCAGTTTGGACTTGTAGAGCAACGTGTACCACTTGAGCACTGTATCCATCTCCCTGAAAAGCTTTTCCTTTTCAGTGTCAAACGCAAGCTGCGGATAGATAAACTTCAGCAGGTCGAGCTCCTGCAATCGCTTGAGGATGGAGCCGGGATTCTCTTCACTCAGAATGAGAGAGAGTTCGGTCCACATCCTCGAGCCTTTTATCCTTGATAGAAAGCCCATCCTGATAGTGTTCTTGATCAGGTTCAGCGTGAACTTGCCGATCTGGAAGCTGAAGCGGCGCTCGAATCGCACCGCCCTGAGAACCCTGGTGGGATCTTCCACGAAGCTCAGGCTGTGGAGGACCCTGATGGTTTTCTCTTTGATATCTCGTTGGGCCCCAAAAAAGTCGATCAGTTCTCCCTTGGTGTTCTTGTTCAGAGATATAGCCAGAGTATTGATGGTAAAGTCTCGCCTGTACAGGTCGAGCTTCAAGGAACTGTGCTCAACTATGGGAAGTGCTGCCGGAGCCTTGTAATATTCGAGACGTGCTGTGGCTATGTCTACGCTGAAGCCGTCAGGGTACGTCACCTTGGCTGTGCCGAACTCCTTGTGCGTGCGGATCTTTGCGTTTACAAGTCGGGCCAGTGCGTCGGCAAAACGGATCCCGTCACCTTCCACAACGATGTCTATGTCAAAATTCTCGATCCTCAAGAGCAGGTCTCTCACAAAACCCCCGACCAGATAGGCGTGATAGCTCATCTCGTCTGCCAGGTTACCGATTGTACTGAGCTTATCGAGCATCTCTCTCGAAAGCCGTTCTTCCATCAGTTTTTTTACGTTTCTTCTTTTTTCGTAAATGTCATGGTAATCCATCTTGCCGAGGATTGTTTTCCTGATCTCGTCTTCCAGTATTCTGAGAAGGTCTGTCCTCGTAATAGCTCCTTCCAGTCTGCCTTCTTTTACCACGGGAACGAACCTCTGGTTCCCGCCGATGACGATCTCCTTGACCCGCGCAATAGAATCTTCGGGCGCTACCACCGAAAATTCCGTGAACATGTATTCTTTTACCGGCAGGTTCTCCAACTTGTGGAAGGCTGCCTTTTCCGCTATCTGGCGGGAGATGATTCCTGATATTTGCTCACCCGATGTTACAGGCATTGCATTGATGTTGTATTTGGTCAGAATGGATTTTGCCTCACTGATGGGAGCGTCCTGGTCAATCGTTTTTACAGGAAAGAACATAATGTCCCGTGCCTCCCATAGAGGCTTCACGTACTGGTTGAGGTATTGGAGCAGCCTGGTTTTGGTCTCCTCCATGGTGCTTTCTCTGACCGTGGCGGAAGCTGCTTCTTTGTGGCCTCCTCCGCCAAGCAGGGTCAGGACATGGCCCACATCCACCTCAGGGATCCGACTTCTGCCGATCACATAAATTCTATCATCCATGCGGAAGAGAGCGATAACCGCATTGACGTTTTCCATGTCTCTGAATTTCTGGACCAGGACAGCCAGGTCCCCAACGTAATTTTCGCTGGAGCTTTCTGTGATAACCACGTCTACGCCGTTCACATTATAGACGGTCGCTGCCTCGATCAGGTCATGCAGCAGATTGACCTGTTCGGGGGAGAGCTCCTTGACGAGTATCTCTGAAACGATATTCACATGGGCGCCTTTCGACAGGAGATACGAGGCTGCGTCGAAATCTTCTTTTGTGGTCGACGGATACTGAAAGCTGCCTGTTTCCTCGTAGATGCCCAGCATCATGATTGTTGCTTCCTCAGGAGACAGGTCTATATCGCGCTCCTTGAGCAGTGCGATCAGCATACTGACACAGGCACCGGTCGAACCGGTTACATAGACTTCTCCCTTGATGTCGTCGTCTGTGGGCGGATGGTGGTCGTATACGTGAACCTTGAGGTTCTTGTTGTCGAGGAGCCTCGCCAGCTCTCCGATCCTCTTTCGCTGTTTGGTGTCGACAAGAATCAGTGTATCGACAGCGTCGTAATCGAGTTCCTTTGGTTTTGCTATGTCCAGGAAATAGGCTGTAGAGTGAATCAGAAAATCGCGCACGCTTTTCTCTTGAGAACCGGGAAAGACAAGGACTGCATCCGGGTAGAGTTTTTTTGCGGCGACCATCGAGGAAAGGGCGTCAAAATCGGCGTTGTAGTGAGTAGTGACGATCTTCATGTGTTGATACCGTTGACTGGCTGATTAGTTGAATAGTTGATTCGTAACTCCCAAAACATGCCCCCGTTTCTTTTTTGACCAGTCAACCAATCAACCAGTCGCGAGTCAACCCTCTTGGGGCGCTAGCCCCGGGGATGGTACTTCTTGTGAATCTCTTTCAAGCGTTTCCGATCCACATGCGTATAAATCTGCGTGGTTGAAATATCCTCATGGCCCAGCAATATCTGGACAGAACGCAGATCTGCTCCCCCTTCAAGCAGGTGCGTGGCAAAAGTGTGTCTCAGGGTATGAGGCGAGACATGACCGCTGTGCTCAAGCTGCAGGCCGTACTTGCGGATAATCTTCCAAATGGCCTGTCTGGTGAGGGGCAACCCGCGCTTGTTGGAAAAAAAATGTATACCTCCCGGCCTCGTCTCCTGGAGGTAGAGCTTTATTATATCCCGTGCGTACGTGCCGAGCGGTACCATGCGTTCCTTCGATCGCTTTCCCGAGGCGACGAGAAAGCCGGCTTCGAGATTAATGTCCCTTTTCTTCAGGCCGACCAGCTCCGACACGCGAAGACCCGTGGCGTAGAGAAGCTCAAGGATCGTTCTGTTGCGCAGCGTCATCTTCTGGGATGGCTTGGGAGTCAGCAGGGTGACCATTTCCTCCTGGCTCAGGACATTTGGTATCGGTGGTTTGAATTTAGGCATTTCTATGTCCGCCACCGGATTGGTTGGAATCTTGCCATCCAGCATCAGAAACTTGTAAAAGCTTCTCAACGCGGACAGAGCGCGGACAATGCTCCGGGATTTCTTGCCTTTGCCCCGCAGGAAGCCTATGTACTCCTCAAAGTCTCTCGGCTGCGGAGTGGCGCCAGGATGATTTTCCATGAACTTTATAAAATCGAGAATGTCCCTGCTGTAAGCTTCGACCGTGTGTGGAGATGCTCCCCGCTCGGTTGTGAGGTGGGTGATGAAAGCATCGAGGTCGAGGTAAGGGTTCATAGTCCAACTCTGGCAACACAGCTAACAGTTAACAGTGATCAGTTATCAGTGAACGTTTAACGCCAAGTCCTGGCCAGCACCCACTCATCGCTTATCGCCGACCACTAAACACCGGCCACCGGCCACTAATAACTGATCACTGATCACTTTTATCTTCCTGTCGAGCCAAATCCTCCGCTGCCGCGGCTGGTCTGTGGCAGTTCATTGACTTCGCGCCAGGAGATGCGGGCTGTCTTGTGAAACACCATCTGAGCGATTCTGTCGCCCGACCGTACGACAAAAGGCGCACTGCCCAGGTTGATCAGAATCACCTTTACCTCTCCCCGGTAATCGGCGTCTATGGTGCCGGGGGTGTTGAGGACTGTTACACCACACTCAACGGCCAGGCCGCTCCTGGGCCTCACTTCGGCTTCAAAGCCATCGGGGATGGAGATCCGGATTCCGGTGGGTACGAGGGCCCGTTCGAGGGGCTTTAGCGTGATCGGTTCACCGAGGCGGGCACGGAGGTCCATTCCAGAAGAAGAGGCAGTAGCGTAAGAGGGCAACGATGCGCCTTCATCAATGGCGATGAGTACCTCTAACTCTTCCATAACCTCTCAACGACGTTCTTGTCCACGCGACCGAGAATGGCGAGAGAAATCCGGGATGGATCACCAAACACATACTGGCTCATTTCATCCAGCTGAGCCTTCTGGATGCCGTCGATCGATTTCAGCGTCTCTCTGAGGGGAACGTATCCGTCAAAATAGATTTCATTCTTGGCGAGCCTTCCCATGCGGGCTTCGGAGCTTTCCAGAGAGATGAAAAAGTTCCCCTTGATGTGTTCTTTCGAGAAGCGGATCTCGCTTCCGGGCACTCCTTCATCCCGTAACTGGGACATCTCTTTCTTGATCAGGCCAATTACTTCTTCCAGGTATTCGAGGGATGTTGACGTGGTGATGCCGAAGGTACCTACATCGTGAAAGCAGTTGACGTAGGAGAAGATATTGTAAACAAGCCCCCTCTTTTCCCTGACCTCCTGAAAGAGGTGGGAGCTCATGCTCCCGCCCACGATGGCGTTGAGTGCATAGAGGGGATAGCGCCTCTGGTCTGTCTGGCCAACCCCGTCCGTCCCGATACAGAGGTAGATGTGTTCAAGGTCTTTTTCGTACACATCGATGCCTGTGCATGAGGATGGCTTTTCGACCGGTGGCGCTGTATCTCCTTTGTTTGTGCATTCTACGAAGAGTTTCTCTATTTTTTTCACAAATGCATCGTGGTCTATGCGGCCCGATGCCGTAATAATAGTATTTGCAGGTGCATGATGCCCGGAGAAATGTGTCAGAAGTGTTTCCCTCGACATCTGTTGCACATTTTCCTCCTTGCCGAGGATTGACATGCCTAGCGGGTGCCCCCTGTAATAGGCAGAACTGAACATGTCGAACAGATACTCTTCCGGATTGTCGTCGATCATCTTTATTTCTTGAAGGATGACCTGTTTTTCTCTCTCGATGTCCTCGTTGCTGAATAGAGAGTTCTTGTACATGTCGGCAAGGATGTCGAGGGCAATGTCCATGTCTCGCTTGAGCACCCTCGCATAGACGCAGGTGTATTCCTTGCCTGTGAAGGCATTCAGGGTACCGCCGACAGCATCGATCTCCCGCGCGATGTCATAGGCGGTTCGGTTGGCGGTTCCCTTGAAGAGCATATGCTCGATGAAGTGGGAGATGCCGTTGTTAGTGGGATCTTCGTACCGGCTTCCGGTCTTCCACCAGATGCCGAATGAAACCGTCGGGAAGTAGGGCAGGGTTTCAGTGGCGACCCTGATACCGTTGTCGAGGACGGTCTTCCTATACATCCTCTGCTTTTCCCTTGGTGTCCTTGACGGCTGCCTTTCTTGAGAGCCTGATCCGCCCGTTCGGTTCAACGTCGAGTACTTTTACGAGGATTTCGTCCCCTTCTTTAACCACGTCGCTTACCTTCTTTATGTACGTGTCGGAAAGCTGGCTCACATGCACGAGGCCATCTATTCCGGGGAGAATCTCGACTATTGCGCCAAAGTCGACAACCTTTTTGACCTTGCCCATGTACATGGCTCCGACCTCAGCCTCTTTGGTGATCTTCTTGACCATCTCGATTGCCGCGTTGGCTGCTTGCGCGTCCTGAGAGACGATCCTGACAATGCCTGAGTCTTCTATGTCAATCTTCACGCCCGTCTGCTCCACGATGCCCTTTATGATCTTGCCGCCCGGGCCGATGACTTCCCGTATCTTCTCCGGCTTGATCGTCATGGTGTATATGCGTGGTGCATAGGGAGAGAGATCCTCTCGCGGACCGGGAAGTGCCGTGGCCATGATGTCGAGGATTCTTCCGATGCCTGTCTGGGCCTGATGGACGGCTTTGCGCATGATCTCCCTGGTGATGCCTTTGGTCTTGATATCCATCTGGACCGCGGTGACGCCTTCCCGTGTGCCTGCTATCTTGAAATCCATGTCGCCCATCGCATCCTCGTCCCCGAGGATATCAGAAAGCACGATGTCCTTCCCGTCCTGGATGATAAGGCCCATGGCAATACCTGCGACGGGTTCCTTTATCGGTACGCCTGCATCCATGAGTGAAAGGCAGCCGCTGCAAACCGACGCCATTGACGAGGAGCCGTTTGACTCCAGGATTTCCGAGACTATCCTTATCGTGTAAGGGAAGTCCTCCTTCGACGGCAGAATCGGCGAGAGAGCCCGCTCTGCCAAATTGCCGTGGCCTATCTCCCGTCTCGATTTTGCCCTGAGAAAGCTTACCTCTCCAACGCTGTAAGGCGGAAAATTGTAATGGAGCATGAACGACTTGTAGCTTACTCCCTCGAGCAGAGATTCTATTTTCTGCTCATCTTCCGCGGTTCCGAAGGTTGTCACGGCCAGCGCCTGGGTCTCGCCCCTCGTAAAGAGACTGGTGCCGTGCGTTCTCGGAAGGATGCCGACCTGGCAGGTGATCTTTCGGATCTCGTCGGCGCTCCTGCCATCTATCCTCTTGCCCGTTGCGAACAGAGACTCCCGCATCATCTCTTTCTTTATTTCTTCGAAAGACCTCGATACCGCGAGGGGCTGTGCATCCGCATACTTTGCAGCCAGTTCGTCATAGATGGCCTGAAGCCTGTCTCCCCGCTCTCTTTTGTTGGGTATGGAGAATGCCTCTGCGAGGTCCTTCTGTGCAATTCCTCGTATCTCTGCCTTCAATTCCTGAGGCGCTCCGACTGGTTTCACGGGCAACTTTTCCTTGCCAACTTTCGCCCTCAGCTGTTCCTGCATGTCTATGAGAGGAATCAGGCTTCGATGGGCCAGGTCAATTGCGTCGATCAGTTCTTCGCCTTTGATGAACCGAGCTTCTCCTTCCACCATCAGGATAGCATCTCTCGTGCCGGCAAGAATGATGTCGAGATCGCTTTCATTCATCTGCTGCAGTGAGGGGTTTATAATGAGCTCCCCGTTCACTCTTCCAATTTTGATCCCTGCCATCGGCCCGGCAAACGGTATCGGAGAGACCACCATCGCGGCTGAAGCGCCGATCATACCGAGCAACGCGGGATCGTTTTCCTGATCCGCCGAGAGTACGGTCGCGATGACCTGCGTCTCGTGTCTCCAGCCTTTCGGGAAGAGTGGCCGTAGAGGCCTGTCTATCAAACGGGACGTCAGTGTCTCTTTGTCCGAGGGCCTGGATTCTCTTTTGAAAAATCCGCCTGGAAATTTACCCACGGCGTAAGTCATTTCCTGGTAGTTTACCGTCAACGGCAGAAAATCCTTCTCCGTCTCCCTTCGGTCTCCCACTGCAGTGACCAGCACCACGGTATCGCCGTACCTGACGAGAACACTCCCGTCTGCCTGTTTTGCGACCAGACCGGAAGAGATGGTCAGCGGTCTGCCTGCATACTCTACTGTAATTGACTGTTCCATAATATTCCTTTCGGTAATTTCTTATTTTCTCAGGCCAAGGCTTTCGATAAGTTTGCGGTATCTGTCCACATTCTTGTCTTTCAGGTAGCTGAGCAGCCTTCTTCTGGCGCCCACCAGCATGAGTAAGCCTCGCCTGGAATTGTGGTCTTTATCATATTTTTTGAAGTGTTCGGTAAGGAGCTTTATCCTCTCGGTAAGCAGGGCAACCTGCACTTCGGGCGAACCGGTATCCTTCTCATGCAGCTTGTACCCTTCTATGATCGTTCTCTTGTGCGCTGTGTCCAATGACATGCTCATAGCCTCCTTAAGCGTTAATGAGTCTTTTTATCCGGATCGTCCTCGTCGGGGTATCGACCTTTCCTATGCCGATCAGGGCCCCGTTTCCGTTCAGCAACTTTGTAAACTCGCCATTCCTCAAGTCCCTGGAGCTGTCCAGCTGGGGTACCGGCATACCGTTTCGAAAGAATCTCTCCAGGTTGGCATCGACCGTCACCTCCCTGAGATTTTTCAAGACGTCTCGCAGGGATAGGGTGTATTTTACTACATCCTGCTCTGTTTTTAAAGCATCAAGGGAGGTGCTCATCTCCAGGGTGAATTCGCCGTGACGCGACCGTTTGAGTGAATGAAGGGCGGCCCCGCAGCCGAGCAGGGCGCCAAAATCGTGGGCTATCACCCGAATGTATGTGCCCTTGCTACAGGTTATTTCGACGTCTACGTGCGGATGGACATACTCGATGAATTTGATAT
>DATFYE010000199.1:0-17143 GCA_035315185.1 Syntrophorhabdales bacterium
GCATTCAAGATGGAGACCGAGGCGGCAGCGAGGAGCCCCACCCGCAAGCGGGTACCCGGGCGTACTATGAGTACGTCGAGGAGAGCGACGCAGCGACAACGAAGGTATACGCTTGAAGGCGAATCGGTATCACGTCGTGAAGCGACCTACCGTCGACTTCAGTTCTTCTGCGAGACGGGAAAGCTCATTGGCCGATGATGCTGACTCCTCTGATGCTGTCGCCGTTTCAGTGGTGAGTCGGGAGACCGAATCAGTATTTTTCGCGATCTCATCGGTAGTCGCCGATTGCTCTGCGGCAGCAATCGCAATCTCATTGATCTTCTGGCCAACCTGGCGTACCATATCCACGATATCATCCAGCGCCTTTGCGGCACCGTGCGTCATCCGAGCCCATTGGGCAACCTCTTTCGTACCAGATTCCATTGAAGAGACTGCGATCGCCGTGTCAGTCTTGATCGTTTCTATCACGACCCGGATCTGCTTCGTTGCGCTCGTCGTGTGCTCAGCAAGCTTTCGCACTTCCGCCGCCACAACGGCAAAGCCTCGCCCTGCCTCACCAGCACGAGCGGCTTCAATCGCCGCATTAAGCGCGAGCAGATTTGTCTGGTCGGCGATGTCGTTGATAATGCCTACGATATCCCCGATCTGGCCGGAACTCTTCCCAAGCGCTGCGACAACCGTTCCTGCTTCCCTCACCGTTTGTTCGATGCGGGTCATACCCTCCAGAACACTTGAGACAACCTTGCGCCCCTCTGCTGCGACTTCCATCGTCTTTGTGGCTAACCCGGATGTGGCTTCGGAATTCCTCGCAACCTCTGTTACCGCCTGACTCATCTCTTCTATCGCGGTGGCTATCTGTGTCGTCTCGCTGCTCTGTCGCTCAGCACGCTGGGCCGATTCCAGAGAAACCATGGAAAGCTCGGCCGCGGCAGAGGCCAGATGATTTGTAACTTCAGCCATTTTGCCCACTGTGCCGTGCAACTCGCCGATAAACCTGTTGAACCACTCGGACAGCGTCCCGATCTCATCCTTTGTCTCAACGTCGAGCCTCTTCGTCAGGTTCCACTCGCCCTTCGTCATCTGCTCAATCATGACGATGGCCTTTTTGATGGGGGCCAAGAGCACCCTGGCCACATAAAGGCTCATGAGCAGTGAACCGACAAAGGCAATGATCGAGACAATCACAAAGGCCTGCGACACAGAATTTGCACCCGTCATAGCTGCCCGATAACTCTTCTCGCTTAAGGCATACTCATGTTGCATGAGTTCTTGCAGGGCGTTCATAATTACCTGGAACTTGGACTCCACAGTCAACATGGCCCTCGCGGCTGCCGCATTATCGGTAACTGCTGTAGCCGCAACCTGAGACGCAACGGTCCTGTATTCAGCGAGCCTCGCCAGGGCAAGCTGGTACTGTCCTTTCGAATCCGCGTCAGTCGCCTTGTCGTCCACCATCCTTTGCATGAGTGAGGAGGTCTTGTCAATGGCCGCAATCTGATTTTTTGCGAGTTCCTCTATCTGCCCTTTCTTGTAACCCGCGTTGGCCCAGCTCAGTATTTTGTAAAGGTTCGCGTGAATCCTGCCCATGTCCGCGATTACGTTCGCGCTGTTCTGGTAACCGTGGAATCGACTGGAAAAGATGTCCTCTATGGCCATCTTCTGGGCAATCAGGCCCCTATAAGAGAGGAGCGCACAGATGACAAAGAAAAAGGTTACAACCAGAGGGGGTAGCAGTACCTTCCTCTGCATATTCAGATTTCCAAGTAACTTCCGCACATCAGCCCCCTGCAAAGTTTATCCTGCGACCCTTGCCGGGCCGCCGGATGCGGATAGCCGCGTTGACACTGCTCCCATATTAATTATCGCTCGCAAGGCGTTTTGCTTAAATATATAGCCCGGACCGGGCCTTAAGGCCCTTGAGGACCATCAGGCCCGTGGCCTGATTCGAGGACCGCCACCTGCGGTGGCTTGAGGCCCGGCCTTCGGCCTCAAGGTATTTGCCTCAAGCGTAAGCGGTCCTTAAGGCTCATCAGAGCCGGTCCTTAAGCCGGCTATGCCGGCGGTCCTCAAGCGAAGCGTTGCCGGGACCGCGATTGACAACCACTCCCCCCTGTGTTAGATAAATCCTCTATGCCTGAGGCTCTGATACGCCCGTTCAAAGGCCTCATATACAACAGCCGGAAAATCGATGATATCGGTCGATGCGTCTGCCCCCCCTATGACGTTATACCGGACCCAAGGACCTATTATCAGCGAAGTACCTTCAACGCCATCCGCCTGGAACTCCCCTTGGCAGCTCCCCCAGCGACCGAGTACGACGAAGCTGCAAGAACGCTCGAAGCATGGACACGTCAAGAGATATTGACTGTCGATGACACCGAGACGATCTATGTGTACGAGCAAGAGTTTACTGTAGAGGGCAGAACGCACATCCGACGAGGTATCATTCCTCTTGTCAAGCTGAGCCCTGACAGGATTCTTACCCATGAAGAGACTCGGAAGGCGGCCCGGGAGGACAGAGAAAGGCTCATACACAGGCTAAAGACCTTTACCAGTTTGATTTTTGCCCTGTATGACGACAAGCAGAAGGAGGTAGAGAAACTTCTTGTCTCCTCCGAGAAAGAGCTGATGTGCGCCTTTTCGGACGAGCTTTCTATCGTAAATCGATTTTACAGAATGAAGGATGCGGGGCAGATACGCGAGCTCACCACTCGGATGGAGGGGAAGAACATATACATTGCAGATGGCCACCACAGGCTGAGCGTTGCCTTCAAACTCGGGCTTCCCTATGTGGCAATGTACTTATCAGACATGTACTCTGACGGGATCATGATACTTCCTTACCACAGAATAGCGCAGTTAAAATCCGGCGGAACGCTCACGAGCCTGCTCGACCGGGTTAGAGGTTTTCTGCGCGTGGAAAAAATAGCCCTCACCGATCCCCAAAAGCTCAAAGCTCTTATCGGGAGCCTGACTTCAGGCCCAAAGCCTTCCTTTGGCCTGTTCGCCAAACACGATAAAACGCACGTCTACATCCTCTTCCAGGAGAAGCCCTTTTTCAAAGACAAGGGCACGCCCGAGAGCTTACGAAAGCTGAGCGTTACTATCGCACATGCCGGTATCCTCAAAGATCTTTTCGGAATTGAGGAAAAGGATATCTCCTTCGTAACGGACGCTTCCGAGGCTGTCCGACTGGTCAATGAAGGCAAGTCTGATCTCGCCCTGTTTGTACCTTCCACTACGGTAGAAGAAGTTAAAGAAGTGGCTGATCACGGTCTTTATATGCCTCCCAAATCAACCTATTTTTCCCCGAAGGTACTCACGGGCCTCGTATTCTATAAGTATGCGTGAGCATCCGGCTCCCGACGAAACCCTCACTATCCTCTGCCAGAAAAAACTGAAACTTCTTCAAAAAAGGAGGGCCTATCGATTCTCTCTCGATCCAATCCTGCTTGCAAACTTTATTGTTCTGAAGAAGCAGGAAAGAATGTTGGATATAGGCACCGGCTGTGGTATCATACCGATATACATGTCAAAGCAGTATCCGGACAACAGTCTCGTGGGCGTTGAAATTCAGAAAACGCTCTTCAATCTTGCGGTAAAGAATGTCCGCCTTAATGGATGCGAGAATGTCCAAATTCTCCACGGGAACATCAGCAGCGTTGCCAGGACCTTCAATGAACCATTTCACGTCGTGGTCTCAAATCCACCGTACGTAAAGAGGCATAGCGGACGCGAGAGTCCCCAGCATTCCAGACATTTGGCCCGTTACGAATCCTCACTGGACCTGAACACCCTTTTTGCCATTTCCGCCTCGCTCCTTTATACCAAGGGACGCCTCTATATCATCTATCCCGCCAAGCGGCTGGCAGAACTTGTTTCAGCCGCAACAGCGCATGGCATCGAACCCCGGCGCTTGAGACTCATCCACCCCAGGGGCCATGAGCCTGCGAACCTCTTTCTCGTTGAATGTATGAAGGGCGGGGGAGCGGAACTCAAGGTGGAGCGACCGCTCTACATATACGGAGATGGGGAGTATACTGACGAAGTAGCATCGTACTACACCTGAAAGAACGGTTATGGGAAATATTACCGACGTCATCAGCGAAGATCTGGCCCGGCTGGAGCAGTCTATTGACAAGCTGCTCACCACGAGGGTCACATTCATCAAAGAGGTTGTCCAGCATATTGTAAAGTCCGGCGGAAAAAGGATACGGCCGGTCCTCGTCATCCTGTCAGCTAAACTTTGTGGCTCCAAGGACGACCAGCATATCCCCTGCGCGGCAATTATGGAATTTATCCACACGGCCACTCTTCTGCACGACGATGTTGTTGACAATGCCAGGATCCGGAGGGGCCGGCTCACCGCGAATACGATCTGGGGAAACGAACCCAGCGTGCTCGTGGGGGATTTTCTCTTCACCAAATCCTTTGATCTCATGATACAGACTCAGAATGCGGAGATCCTGAAGGTGATGGCGAATGCAACGACCAGGCTGGCCGAGGGCGAAATCATGGAGCTTCTCAGGACCTCAGATATCAACACGACCGAAAAAGACTATTATGAGGTGATCGACAACAAGACAGCCGTGCTCCTGTCAGCAGCGTGTGAAATAGGAGCCCTCCTGGGCAAGGTCGATGCAGAGAGACGCACAGCACTGAGGGAATTCGGCCATCACCTCGGCATGGCCTTTCAGCTCAAGGACGATCTCCTGGATTACGTTTCTACTGATTCCGCCCTGGGCAAGAACACCGGCATCGATTTCAAGGAAGGCAAAGTGACTCTACCGCTCATTCACGCGCTGGCGTCTGCGACTTCCGAAGAGCGGGAAACTATAATCGCAGCTCTGCAAAAGAAAAAAACCAGCAAAAGAGATTTTCAAAAGGTAAAAGACATAATCGAAAAATACGGTGGGCTCGAATATACTTCAAATGTTTCAAAGGCACATATCGACAAGGCCAGGGGATTCCTTGAGTTATTCCCTCCTTCGCCTTACAAGGATGCGCTTCTCGAACTGGCCACCTATATCATAGCGAGAGAAGCCTGATCCCGGTTCGCCTTCATTCATATAGCCTCGTTGCCTGCGTCGGCACGACTCCGACGTACTATAGTACGCCCGGGTACCCGCTTGCGGGTGGGTTATCCTCCTGGTCGCCTTGCTCTATTTTTGAATGCGAACCGGGATAGCGCACCTTGCGCCCTTCGGCGTGAGGACGCTGGCCAGCGACGATGATGGTGTATTCGCCCTTCACATCGTCCTCCGGAATGTAGTCGGCCAACTGGTCAGCACGGCAACGCACAAGCTCCTCGTACATTTTGGTCATTTCTTTTGCAAGAACAACTTCCCTGTCCGGAGCCATTGCGCGTATCTCTTCCATGGTAACGTTCAGCCTTCGGGGTGACTCAAAAAAGACCACGGGGTATGGCCTAGAAAGCAATTCCTCGAGGACCTTTTTTCTTTTTCCTTTCTTCTGTGGCAGGAACCCGTAGAAAAAAAACCTGTCAGGTGATAGGCCCGAAATGGAAAGTGCAGCTATGACTGCCGAAGGTCCGGGCACAGCCTTAACGTCGAGGCCCAAATCTTGAGACCGCCGAACAATGACGTTACCAGGATCTGAAATACAAGGGGTTCCCGCACCAGAAATCAGCACGCACCTCTTGCCCACGCTTATCTGCTGAACGATACTATGAGCCTTTCGCTCCTCGTTGTACGCGTTTATAGTCACTATGGGCTTTCGTATCTGTAAATGACTCAGGAGCTTCAGAGCACGCTCCCGATTCTCCGCAATAACAAGGTCCGATTCTTGCAGAATCTCTATTGCTCTCAGGCTAATATCCTTGAGATTTCCGATAGGGGTGGCCAATACGTAAAGGGTACCTTTGTTTGGAGGCATACCGGCCGATAATTATACTAGTTTTAGTAGTTCTATGGAAGGGGTAACAACTTGACAAGGATAAATAATTTTAAGAGAATAAGAACAATGCTTCGGGGTCTATTACTGTCAATACTTGGCCTATCGCTGCCTTTCACTGCTTTTTGCGGGGTGTACGGTTACGTAGACCCTGAAGGCATTTACCATATCACCAATATCAAACCTGCCAACAAAGGTTACCATATCCTGGTAAAAGACCCGGTCAAAGAACTGCCATTGAAGGGCGCCAACACAAGCCAGTACGACAGTCTGATAAATCAACACGCACTCGCCAACGGCCTTGACCCGGCTCTCGTAAAAGCCGTAATGCTGACAGAATCGAATAGCAATCCTACGGCCATATCCCGCAAAGGCGCACAGGGGCTTATGCAGATCATGCCCGATACCGCCCAGATTGTAGAGCTTAAAAATCCGTTTGACCCTGACGAGAACATACGCGCCGGCGCCCGTTACTTGAAACTATTACAGGAGATGTTCAAGGGTGACCTCGAATTGGTGCTTGCCGCATACAACGCCGGTCCCGCAAAGGTAATCCAGCACAACATGACGGTCCCTCCTATAGGTGAGACCGTCAATTACATCAAGCAGGTAAAGCTGCGTTACGATAAGCTGAAGAACTCCCAGTGAATCAAAAGGATGAAAAGACGTCTGTGTGGACGCTGCCGAACAGGCTAAGCATGCTCAGAATCCTCTTCATTCCGGCTATCATCCTGTTGATCAGCCGCCAGAAGGATTGGTATCTCTTCGTGTCCAGCATCCTTTTTATTATCGCCGGGATAACGGACGGGCTTGACGGCTGGCTCGCCCGCCGTCTGAGCATGACAACGAAGCTGGGACTTTATCTTGACCCCATAGCCGACAAGCTTCTTGTTTCGTCCGTACTCATAACACTCTCCGCGTACGGCCTCGTTCCGCTTTGGGTCACGATTGTCCTTGTCTGTAGAGAGTTTCTCATAAATGGGCTGCGCTCTTTTTACGCTGTCGAAGGTGTTACGATCTTTCCGTCATTTGCAGGTAAATTGAAGACAACGCTGCAGATCGTCGGGATCTCCTGCATACTGTTCAACACATCAGTGCTTGGCAGACAGCTGCCGGATGTGGACCGAGCCTTGCACCAGGTAGGGCTTGTTATCATTTATGCTGCGGTCTGCTTCAGCGTCTACTCGGCCTACCATTACATACGAGCTATTTTCAGGCCACCCCAGCCCTGACCAAACCGAGGAAAAAACTAAAGCGAAGGTCCTGTCCCTAATCTTAACCTTCGTTCTAGTTTTTACCTCAACCTGCCTTATCTTTTACCTGATTTTCCCTTGTCTAAACAGAAGCCACAGTTGGTGCAACGGCTCTTCAGCCCATTGTCCTTGTAGATTCCCTTCTTACCAGTCGGGCTCTGGAGGACGACGTCCATCCCTTTACGCTTGCCCGCGTAACTGTACTCCAGAGGCACTTTCCCCAGACCCCCAGTGATATCTAAGGCATACTGCGGAACACAGAGGCCGGACATGTTTCTGCGCAGCTCTTTCATGAGGGCCCTGCCCTTACTCAGCCTGACCTTGAAATGCTGAGCACCCTGCACGTCATCAAGCTGAAACAGATAATATGGTTTAACGCCGAGGCGCACCAGCCTCTGGAAAAGCCCTGACAAAATATGGGGACAATCATTGATATCTCTGAGAAGAACCGTCTGACTTATCAGAATGGCTCCTGCCTTCCTGAGCATGCCCACAACCTCAGCGAATTCGCTGGTGACCTCTTTCGGGTGGTTGATATGGATGATCAGCCAGATAGGGGTGCGCCCGCGTATAGCCTTGAAATGTTCCTGATGTATGCCTTCCGGAAAAACCACGGGAAGTCGGGTGCTGATGCGAAGAACATCAATCCGCTTGATCGAACACAGCCGTTCCAGGATATAGGCAAGTCGTGTTGGTGCAAGCATGAAAGGGTCACCGCCGGACAAAATCACTTCCGAGATCTCCTCATCCTTCTCAAGATATCGGAAGGTCTCTTCTGTCGATTCTTCCCACGCGCGTCCCTTCCCAACCGCTCTCTTCCTGTTGCAAAACCGGCAATACATGGCGCATTCCGAGCTCACGAGGAATACGCCCCTGCGGGGATAGCGCTTCAAAAATGAGGGCGCAACCGCTATGGTAGCCTCGCTGAGGGGGTCCGGTCCGCCGCCGGTCTGCAGTTCCTGGACCGAGGGGACTGCTTGCAGGCGTATTGGACAGAGGGGGTTCGTTCTGTCCATTAACCCGGCATAAAATCGGGGGATTCTGAAAGGATAGATCTGCGCTACTTCTTCTATCTCTTTTTTTTCTGATTCCTGCAGAGGTAATCTGTCTGAGAGCTCTTGAACGTTGGAGATAAAAGAGGGGGTAACCAGATTACCCCCTTTTTTTTGAGCCAATTTACTGAATTGGTACGAAAGCGTCTCTTCTATTCTGGGCCCAGCATCCTTCGTTATGCTCTGTGCAGACGGGCCTTTCCTTGCCGTAGCTGATCGTATCGAGGTTCTTTCCATCTACGCCAAGACCGGTGAGGTAATTCTTTGCGGCATCTGCCCTCTTCTGTCCGAGTGCCAGGTTGTACTCAACCGTACCTCTCTCGTCACAATTCCCTTCTATTCTTACCTTAGTCATGGAGTTGGCCTTGAACCAGTCAAGGTTCTTTTTCAGTATCTCTGCATCGCCTGGCCTGACATTATAACGGTCAAAATCAAAATAAATATTATTCAGGACTGGAGCTGCCACTGCGGGCGGCGGCGGTGCGGGTGGCATCGGTACTTCCTTTTTCTGTTCCGGAGCCACCACCTTTTGTTCCTCCGGCGGTTTTGGCGGAGGAGCTTCACCCTTCTGGGCCTGTATGAAACAACCGCAGCCTGCAAGGGAAAATACAACAAAAGCCGTCGCTATCAGGAGCCCAAGACATCTTATCTTCATAGAGTCCACCTCCTCATAATGTGGGGTATATCCACCAGCGTGGATATACCCCCTAAATTGCTGCGGTCTTACTTCTTCTCTGGAGCTGGTGCTGGTGCTGGTGCTTTTTCTGGTTCTGCCGGTTTCTCCGGTGCCGGAGCTGCCTTTTCCGGAGCAGGCGCAGGAGGAGGTGCGGGCTTTGCTTCCTCTTTTGCTGGAGGCGGAGGCGCCGAAGGACCGCAACCGACTAGTGCAAAGCTCGCAAAAAACGTAATAGCTATACATAACACCAATAGCTTTTTCATCTCTTTCACCTCCTTTCTTTTGTAAGTTGTACTTCGTGTTCTAAACCTGCTAATCCATATACTATAAAATAACGATCGTGACAAGTAA
This sequence comes from Syntrophorhabdales bacterium, assembly GCA_035315185.1. Classification (GTDB taxonomy): domain Bacteria; phylum Desulfobacterota; class Syntrophorhabdia; order Syntrophorhabdales; family WCHB1-27; genus JADGQN01. The sequence continues at coordinate 9,246 of DATFYE010000199.1, forward strand.
ATTAATTAAATATTTTTAATTAAAACTTCTTTCCTAATGTTTTCTACGTCATCTCGTGAACAGAACACGCCCGCGGCATTGAGCGTGGATGCAGTTCCACATGCCACCCCCAACGTCAGCGCGTCGGCAAAGCTGGAACCCTCACTGAGGGCATAGACAAGACCGCCGACCAGGGCATCACCGGCTCCGATAGAGCTTTTGACGTTCACTTTCGGGGGCACGATTTGGTATCTTTCTGTCCGGGAGGCAGCTACGACACCCTTCGCTCCCATTGATACCACGACATATTGAACGCATTTCAGGCAGGCCTTCATATTTTCGACTATTTCATCGACTTCTCTCATATTTTTCTCGACAAGCCTCCCAAATTCATGGATATTCGGCTTTATAAGAAAAGGCCGGGCCTCAATGCCTCGCCTCAATGCCTCGCCATCTGCGTCGAATATGATCCTCACGTTTCTTTTGGCAAGACCCGTTATGACCTGAGCATAAAAACTGTCGCTGACCCCGGACGGTATGCCGCCGCTGATCACAACATAACTGTCTCTGGGGATGTCACACAGCTTAGTATAGAAAGCAGCCAGTTCGGCTGGGGTAACCTGAGGCTCCGAAGCGCTGAAAAGGGTTTGCAGTTTCTTCCTTGTCTGATGAATGATGATATTTGTCTTCGTCTCCCCGCCAAGCCTACCGAGATCGCAGACTATACCTTCACTGATCAGTCTGCCCTCTACCTCAAGGCCGTTGTAACCCCCCACCAATCCCAGAAGACAACTGTGTCCGCCAAGCCCTTTGATGACTCTCGCCACATCTATTGCCTTTCCGCTGACCAGCCGTTTTTCGGCGAGGATCTGGTTTACGTCATCATAGATGAGCTCGTCAATGTCGACGATCCTATCGAGGGCAGGACTCAACGTGACCGTGTAAATCATGGGGCCTTTGGCAAATCCTTCGCAACACTATAACACAACTGTTTTAGACTGAAAATAGATTCCCACAGGCAGGCCGGGGTACCCGGCAGCTAGATATTCCCTTCGGATTTTGCGTCTGCTGATGGTATAATGATACGATGTAATCTCTGAGTAATCCAGTATACAAATACGGGAGGATCTATGAAAGTCGTTTATGCCGCTTTATGTCTCATCACAATATTGGGCACCCTTTCGGGCTGTGGCTATAACACGATGCAGGCGCAGGAGGAAGCGGTCTTTGCCGCCTGGGCCGATGTTGAGGCAGCCTACCAACGGAGGGCTGACCTGATTCCGAATCTCGTGGAAACGGTGAAGGCTTACGCAAAGTACGAAGGTGAGACTTTGACAGCAGTGACCGAGGCCCGTTCCAAGGTCGGTTCGATACAGCTTTCCAAAGAGATGCTCAGTGACCCGCACGCGTTCGATAAGTTTCAACAGGCTCAGGGTCAGCTGGGAAGCGCCCTGTCGCGTCTTCTTGTCGTGGTCGAAAAATACCCTGATCTCAAGGCAAACCAGTCCTTCCTCGGTTTGCAGAACCAGCTTGAGGGTACCGAGAACCGGATAAATGTGGCCAGAGTACGCTACAACAAGGCAGTGCAGGAATTTAACACAAGCATCAGGACCTTTCCGAACTCACTCACTAACTCGCTCCTGCTCCATCTCGCTCGCAAGGAACCTTTCAAGGCTGATGAAGGCGCACGCGTGGTCCCAAAGGTGAAGTTCTAGGGGCTCAGACGGAACCGGCCATGCGCACGCTCGCACAGTTGATACTTCTGCTTCTGCTACCCTTTAGCCTGGAAGCTCTGGATGTGCCGCCGCTGAAAGCACATGTTAATGACTACGCCCATATGTTCTCTGCACGAACCGTACAGGAAACGGAGAGAACCCTTGCCGACTTTGAAGCAAAGGAATCAACACAGATAGCGGTCCTCACCGTGCCCACGCTTGCGGGCGAAAATCTGGAAGAGTATTCCATAAAGGTCGCTGAGGCTTGGAAAATTGGCTGGAAAGGCCTGGACAGCGGCGTGATCGTCCTTATTGCTGAAAAGGAACGGAAGATTCGGATTGAGGTGGGGAGGGGGCTGGAAGGCAGGCTGACCGACCTCACCTCAGGTCAGATTATCAGGAACGAGATTACACCACACTTCAAGACAGGCGACTATGACGGTGGTTTAAGTGCGGGTCTCGGAGCCATCATGACTGCTGTCAAAGGCGAATACAGCCCGCAAACACAAAAACAGGATCTTCGGCATGTAAGGAGGAGTGCGCCACCCATCTTCGGCCTACTCATTTTTCTTTTTGTAGCATTGATCTTCCTGGGGTCGATGTCAAAAATACTCGGCGGAGTGGCGGGAGGCTTGGGATTACCCATCGCAGGGCATATTGCTTATTCCGGATTGCCTCTCATTATGCTCGCCGGTCTCGGGGTAGTAGGCCTCTTTATGGGTTTAATCGTAAGCCTGTTGTTCGGCGGCGGCTATGGCTCACGCGGTGGGACACGGGGCCCATTTACCGGGGGTGGATTCTGGGGCGGGGGGTTCGGCGGGGGCGGTTTTGGTGGATTCGGGGGAGGATCCGGTGGCGGAGGATTCTCAGGAGGCGGAGGGTCCTTTGGTGGAGGAGGCTCCTCCGGAGACTGGTAACAAAAAAGAGTGATCAGTGACCAGTGGCCAGTGATCAGTTAGAGACAAGACAAAAAGAACTTGACACATATCTCTTGTGATGGCCTGATACCAGTTTGGATTCAAGATGGATACCAAGGCGCGCCGAGGCCTGGGATACGAAGGCGTACCTAGGGGTACGTCGAGTAATACCGATTTGCATTCAAGATGGCGACCAAGGCGGCAGCGAGGAGCCCCACCCGCTAGCGGGTACCCGGGCGTACTACAAGTACGTCGAGGAGAGCGACGCAGCGACAACGAAGGTATACACTTGAAGGCAAATCGGTATAAGAACAGGCTGAAGGGCAACGAAGGTAGGCGCTTGAAGACGAACCGCTATCAGCCGACTCGCATATGCTTGAACACCCACTGCGGCACCGAGGAAAGGTGATAGTAGTGGCCCATCGTATGGTAGCACGTCGATGAACAGAGGACCTTGCACTTCTCCTTGAGCTTTTTAAGTTCCTCGTAATCGAAGCGGTGCTCCCAGATCCGTCCCCAGTCATGCTCGTACGTAATCATATCAAAGCAGGGTGAAAGCGTCCCGTCAGGCCTGATAAGGGCTCCATTTCTGCCCGCGCGACATTCCCAGGGGCGAACAAGCCCCCTCATGCGCTCTTTGAAGGCCTTCAGATGTTCAACGGAATTGACCATCGGCCAGCCCTCGATCTGCCTGCTAATCAGCCAGTCAAGGAGTTCGTCCACATCATCGTACTTATCCGGCGTGACCCAGAGCTCATTTTCCATGTGCTTGTAATGTTCCAGATCCACAAATCCATGCGGGGGTTCGTTCAAATGATAATCGGTGCCTATATGATTTTGATGCGCAATTTCCGTGAGCATCCTCACATCCTTGATGTTTGTACGACAGATATTGATGTTGAAGAAAAGCAGGTACCCGTACTCCTTTTGCCGCTCTACCAAATATCTGAACTGCGGCTCGATGGCCAGGAGAGCTTTTGGAAGGCCTTTTCGCGGGGCCATGCAATCCACGGCAAGGTTGACCGCTGCCACGCCGGCCCGTCCCATCTCGTCGATGAACTCTTTGTCCAGGAGATATCCGTTTGTGGGCAGGTACATGAAGAAGCCGTTGTCAGCCCCGTACCGGATCACTTCGAGAATAAAATCCTTCCGAAGAAGGGGCTCTCCACCCATGAGCGGAATGACCCTGCAGCCGACCGACTTGAGCCAGTCAATAGCGCTCTTGGCTGTCTCAAGGTCCATGCCCGGCCTGTGGTTATCGAACTGAAAGCAGTAGTGACAGTCGATGTTGCACTTCCACTCGGTATAGAGATAGCAGAGCACGGGCCTGAAATCGCCGTTGTGGATGAAGGAATTAACGTACGGAATAAGCCAGCGCCTGACTGCCCGACCGCCGTTTCGAACCTTGTAGGAGAACCTCATAGCCATGTGCCACCTCTCGTCTAGGAGAAAGGGTGCGTTGGCCGCCCATCACGTGAATAGTTCCGGTGACATTGCCCACTCGAGAGACCAGCTATCCTCCAGTCTCCTGAGGCAAACAACGCCCCCTGCCCTGACGTGCACCACAGTTCGTTCGGAATCGCCACATAGAAGCAAGGAGGCAAGTCTTCTCAGATGAGGTAGGTGACCAACGAGCACAGTACCCTCGTCGAGCGCCTTCAGGCGTTCATGCCAAATCTCCGGGTCGTCCTGCGGAGCAAGCCCCGCAGCCTCGATGATGCCCCTGGCCGGTTTAAGCTGTTCAGCGAGAATAGAGGCAGTTTCGTGGGCCCTTGTTTTGCCGCTGTGATAAATTCCCTTGATGTCGAGATTGAGCTTCTGTAGGTGGGCCGCTACTCTGTGCACGTCGGCTGAGCCCTTGGTAGTCAGCCCACGCGCCGGATCAACTTCGGCTGGCTTCGCCTCACCATGTTCCACGAGATAGAGGTACATACCCACCCCCCTCATGATACTTTCTCATTAATTATAACCATCAAGAAAGAAGTTTCAAGGTGTAGTGGTCTACTGGTAGAGCGGAGTTTGTAGCTCCCTTTGCAAGAAATTGCTGAAGGCAGCGAGCGCCTTGCCCCGATGGCTGATCCGGTTCTTTTCCTCGACAGTCAGCTCGGCCATGTACTTTCCCAATTCCGGGAGGCAGAAGACAGGATCAAATCCGAATCCACCCTGACCCCGCCTCTCAAACCCTATATGGCCTCGGAGCGACCCATAGAAAAAATAGCCCCGCCCCTCACCCGGCATGTAAAAGGCAAGATACGCTTTGAAGATGGCTCCCCTGTTTTTCTTCTCAATCCCTTCGAGTTCAGCCAGAAGCCTGTCGATCCTCTCCTTGTCTGTCGTCCCGTAGCGTGACGAATAAATTCCAGGCCGCCCCCCGAGGGCATCGACCTCAAGGCCAGAATCATCCGCCAGGGTGTCGATGCCGAAGCGGCTCCCTATCTTTCGCGCCTTCTTCCACGCATTTTCAGCATAAGATGGCTGATCCTCATCCACCGTATATCCGCCTTTGAAATCGAGTAAAGAATAGAAGGAAGTGAACTGGCCAGCAAGCACCTCTTTGATCTCTCTGAACTTGCCCTGGTTTGTTGTTGCGACAATGAGGTCATGCATTTCTCACCAGAAAAAACGACCGCTTCGCTTGAGGACTGCTGCGCTTGAGGATCGCTTCGCTTGAGGCAAGGAACGCTTTACATAAACACCCTCAAGTCGCCAGAGGCGACGGTCCTTGAGGAAACGAAGTTTCCGGTCCTTAAACGGCCGAAGGTCGTGCTCCTCAAGGGCCGCAGGCCAGGTCAATCTTTTACGCCGGGAAATGCGGCCCCAGTGCTGCTTTCTGGAGCCGGGTGATCTCCACGATGCCTTTATGAGCATACTCATACATTACGTCAAACAGCTCCTTGGAAAAGGGCGTCTTTTCGGCTGTCCCCTGAACCTCAACGAGCATCCCCTTCCCCGTCATGACAAAATTCATGTCCACCTCAGCGCCCGAATCTTCCTGAAACGCCAAGTCGAGGAGGATTTCACCTCCAACGAGTCCGACACTCACGGCAGCAACTGAATCACGGAGCGGAATCTTCTCGATCATGCCTCTCTTTTTCATGTGCCAGAGGGCTTCAACGAGAGCAACAAAGCTGCCCGTGATGCTTGCAGTGCGTGTGCCTCCATCGGCCTGGATGACATCGCAGTCAACCCACAGGGTGCGCTCTCCGATGATATCGAGATTGACAACGGCTCGCAAGGCCCGTCCAATAAGCCGCTGGATTTCATGTGTTCGTCCCCCGACTTTACCCTGGACCGATTCCCTCGCGGTCCTCGATGGCGTTGCCCGGGGCAGCATGGCGTATTCGGCTGTGAGCCAGCCCTTGCCACTGTTCTTCAGAAATGGTGGTACCTTCTCTTCGATGCTCACACCACATATCACCTTTGTCTCTCCCATCTCAACCAGCACTGAGCCATCGGGAAACCTGAGAAAGTTCTTCGTTATCTTAAGCTCCCTGATCTTGTCCTTCGGCCTGCCGTTACCTCTCATGTGACACATCCCTTCTTAAGTAGTTCTGGATGCCTCCGTGCAAAAGCCCGAGCATCTCTCCCACCTTATCCTGCTTGCATTCTATTCTCAGAAATATACCTGGCATATCCGCTCCCAGAAGCGGGAACAAAGGCACATGCCTTACCTTCACGTGAAACGAGCCCGCCATCGCGTCCGCAAGCCTTGCAGAATCTGAAGCGTATTTCCTTTGCAGCTCATCAACAGCAAGGAACTTGTTCCCGGCCTGCGTATCCGGTGCAAACGTGGTCACATCCTTTCCGGTCCGCGACACAAGCGGCCCGCCAGATTCGGGAGATGTGTCGCCCTCCGGCCCTCTCCGGTCTGTCATCACGACGAGCACTCCCGTATCATCCCCGGACACAAGCTCCAGCGCAAGAAAAAATTTTGCCGGGCTCCTGTTGATCTTTCCCATCTTCTCGAGATGCTTCTCTACCGTTGTCTCGCCCAGCTGGTAGAGTACGTCGTATCCCTTCCCCTTGAAAAAATCCCTGGCGAGTGACCAGGATTGCACCTCTTTCGCGCCGCCTACCTGATACAGTACAAAACTATCAGCGGCAAAGCAAGGCTGGGCCACCTGGGCTACCGGGACCATAAATAGCATTCCAACCAATGCAGCCAAGCGAACCGGGCGAATTGCGCCATCGATCGTCAGCATCCGAAAGCACCACGGCTTAGCTTCACCTCTAACGTCTTTCCATATTTTTGGCTCACCATTACCGCTCTCTTATTTCATGCCGGTCTCTCTCGCTTTTCCGTAAAGAAAACCGATGAGCCACAACGCAAAGAAGAAAAGAAAGATGAAGAAAAAGACGCACAGAAGCGCGCCCAGAAGGTGAAAGAAGAGCCACAGAATAAGGAGCACGATGGAGGCAACCAGACTCAGGAGCATGCCCAGAAGGACGATCGTTGAGCCCACCAGAATATCCTTCACAACGTGAGCCACCCCTACCTCGCCTCAAGGATGTATCGTTCGAGGCTCACGGCAGCCAGCGCCCCGTCTCCCACTGCAGTGGAAATCTGCCTGAGCGACTTTCGTCGTGCATCTCCTGCCACGTAAAGACCTTTTGTTTTCGTTAGAAGGTTTTCATCCGTTACGATGAAGCCTGCCTCATCCTTTTGCACAAGGTCACTCAGAAAGCCCGTGTTCGGTCGCGACCCGACGTACACAAATACCCCGTCCACCGCTATCTCCGAAGTCTGTCCCGTCTTTGTGTCGCGGAGTCTAACCGTCTCGACCTGTTCCTTGCCCTTGATCTCGACAGGCACCTTGTTCCAGAGAAATTCCATTTTCGGATTGCTGAGGGCCCGGTCCTGTATGATCTTCTGGGCTCGCAGCGTATCTCTCCTGTGGACCACATATACCTTCCGGGCGAGATTCGCCAGCGTCAACCCTTCCTGGATCGCGGCATCTCCTCCGCCTATGACTGCAACATCCAGGTTCCTGAAAAACATCCCATCACAGGTAGCACAGTTCGACACGCCCCTGCCCATGAACTCTGCTTCGCCGGGAATATCTATCGCCACCGATTGAGTTCCTGCGGCTACGATGACCCCGAGAGATTCAATATTGTCGTCACCTGCACGGGTAACGAATTTCTCCTTTTGATGGGCTATCTCAGATACCTGGCAAAAATCCTTGATGGTAAGCCCGAATCGCCTGGCCTGAGAAGTCATGCGCTCCATCAAGTCGCGGCTGCCAATGCCCTCCGGAAACCCGGGGTAATTCTCAACGTGCTCATA
>DATFYE010000200.1:0-70966 GCA_035315185.1 Syntrophorhabdales bacterium
GATGGTCATGCCCGGGGACAACGTGACCCTCACCGTCGAGCTCGTCACCCCCATCGCCCTCGAGAAAGAACTCCGCTTTGCCATCAGGGAGGGCGGCAAGACCGTGGGTGCAGGGGTAGTCACGGAGATCCAGGAATAGAGAAAGGGTAGCATAGCTAACTAGCGTAGGAGCCAAGCGATGAGGCAACTAGTGATTCTTGCTTGTTCGGAGTGTAAAAACAGAAACTACAACACTACCAAAAACAAACAGAAGACGCCTGACAGGCTGGAACTGAAGAAGTACTGTAAGTTTTGCAAAAAGCACACTGCACATAAGGAAACAAAATAAAAGGCCAGTAGCTCTAACGGATAGAGCACCGGACTCCAAATCCGGGTGTTGGGGGTTCGAATCCCTCCTGGCCTGTGTATTGTGAGGGCGCGCATGGATATCAGAGAACACGTTGATAACTTGAAAGCCTACTTCAAAGAGGTCTACCTGGAGACGAAAAGGGTCACGTTCCCGTCGAGAAAAGAAGCCCTCAAGGGCACCTACGTCATTCTCATCACCGTCGTCATTGCAGCACTCTTTCTTGGCATTGTTGACGTGGGACTAGCGAAGATTGTGCAGGCCTTGTTCCGTGGATGATCTGATGGAAAAGAAATGGTACGTGGTTCACACTTACTCGGGGTATGAGCAGAAGGTTAAAGAAGGCCTGGAAGAACGCATAAGAACGAGTAAGATGGAGGAGAGCTTCGGGGAAATTATCGTTCCATCAGAAGTCATCATGGAGCGAGTAAAAGGTCAGGTAAAGAAATCCCAGAGAACGATCTTCCCTGGCTACATCATTGTTCAGATGGATATGAATGAAGACACTTGGTACCTTGTGCGCAACACACCCAAGGTAACAGGGTTCGTAGGTTACGGAATGAAGCCTACCCCCCTTCCCGAAGAGGAGATTAAGGACCTCGTATCCGCCATTCAGGAAGGGAAGGGCAAGATCAAGCCAAAAATTCGTTTTGATAAAGGGGACAGCGTGAAAGTTATCGAGGGCCCCTTTTCCAACTTTACAGGAAGCGTCGAGGAGATCAAGCCGGAGAAAGGCAAAGTGAAAGTGCTTCTCAACATATTTGGGAGAACGACGCCTGTAGAGTTGGATTTTATGCAGATCGAAAAAATGTAAAGGAGTTCCAGGATGGCAAAAAAAGTCGCGGCTATGGTGAAGCTTCAACTTCCAGCGGGACAAGCCACGCCCTCTCCCCCTGTGGGGCCGGCCCTCGGCCAGCACGGTGTAAACATCATGGAGTTTTGCAAGGCTTATAACGAGCGGACAAAGAGCCAGGAAGGAAGCGTCATCCCGGTGATTATAACCATCTTTTCTGATAGAAGCTTTACGTTTATCACGAAGACGCCACCGGTGACCTACTTGCTGAAGAAGGCGGTGAAGCTGGCAAAAGGCGCAAATGCGCCAAAAAAAGAGACAGTTGGTACGATCACAATATCTCAGGTTCGGGAAATTGCGCAGTTTAAAATGGTGGACCTGAACGCGAAAGATCTTGCGGGGGCCATGAGAATCGTGGAAGGCTCAGCAAAAAGCATGGGGTTAGAAGTAGCGGAGGGGTGAACAAGGGATAAATCAGCAACAAGCCTCGAGTAGGCAGGTTAGAAGAAGGCCAGCTGAGTAGGTTAGAGATTAAAAGCGCGAGAAAGAGGCCCTAGACGGCTCACGGAATTTAGAGTGAGGTGAAGCAACATGGCACATACCGGGAAGAAATACAAAGCGGCCAAGGTAAAGGTCGACAGAGAAAAAAAATACGGCCTGGAGGAGGCAGTCGACCTCCTTTCCGACATACGAGCCGCTAAATTTGATGAGACAGTGGAGCTAGCTTTTCGACTGGGTGTCGACCCAAGGCATGCGGACCAGATGGTGCGCGGATCGGTTGTTCTGCCTAACGGCTTGGGTAAGAAAGTCAGGGTACTTGTATTTGCAAAAGGCCAGAAAGAGAAAGAGGCCGAGGAAGCAGGAGCCGATCTTGTCGGTTCCGACGACGTTATCGAAAAGATCCAGAAGGGCTGGCTGGAGTTTGACAAGGCCATCGCGACCCCGGATATGATGGGCCAGGTCAGTAAACTTGGCAAGATTCTGGGACCGAGGGGGCTCATGCCGAACCCCAAGGTAGGCACTGTTACCTTCGAGGTTGCCAAGGCGGTTCAGGAGTTGAAGGCGGGCCGGGTGGAATTTAGAGCCGATAAGGCTGGGAATGTACATGTCCCTGTGGGCAAAGCAAGTTTCGGCAAAGAGAAGCTTCTGGAGAACATCAACATGCTGTTCGAGACAGTGATCCGGCTGAAGCCCCCATCAAGTAAGGGGACCTACGTGAAGGGCGTCGCCATCAGCACAACGATGAGCCCGGGAATAAAAATCGATCCTGCCTATGTGAGAGCGTTGAGCAAGTAAAGGGAAAAAGTCAGAGAAAGTAGGTGTGGCGCGTGCCACGCGCCATTAAACGATTACGGCCTACCGAGACTTTAATGCCGTATTGTCTCTCTGACCTTCCATACATATTACGAGGAAAGGAGGGTTGAGACCAAGTGGAACGTAAGACCAAGGAAGTAGTTGTAAACGAACTCGAGTCTAAACTGAAGCAAGCGAATGCCGTATTTCTCGCAGAGTACAGTGGCATGAATGTTGCTCAGATGACACGGGTCAGGAGGGAGTTACAACAGGCTGGGGCAGAATTTAAGGTAACTAAGAACACCCTTTTGAGACGGGCTGCAAGGGGTACCGATGCAGAAGCCATTCTGGACAAATTTACCGGTCCAAACGCAGTTATTTGCAGCTACAAAGACCCAGCGGGTGTGGCAAAACTGCTGACATCCATAGTCAAGGAGATTCCCTTTCTCAAGGTGAAGTCGGGGGTTTTTGGCAGGCAGCGCCTGGGACCGGAGGATCTGGCGAGACTCGCTACGCTGCCATCCAGGGAGGTGTTGCTCGCAAAACTACTGGGGCTTATGAAGTCCCCGCCGCAGAGGCTGGTGGGTGTACTTGCGGCCAATCTGAACCGGCTTATGTGGACCCTGAACGCAATTAAAAGTCAAAAAGAAGCAACGTGAAGGAGGATGAAGCATATGGCTGTCACTAGAGAAGAAGTTGTGCAGTTCATAGAGAACATGACGCTCTTAGAGCTGTCAGATTTCATTAAGACCTTGGAAGAGAAATTCGGTGTGCAGGCGGCGATGCCCATGATGGCTGCTGCTGCACCGGGTGCAGGGGCAGCAGCCCCAGCGGCGGCTGCCGAAGCAGCCGAAGAACAGACCGAGTTCAATGTCATCTTAACAGGCTATGAGGCAGACAAGAAAATTCAGGTCATCAAAGTGGTCAGGGCAATCACCAGCCTGGGTTTAAAAGAAGCGAAGGACCTTGTCGAAGGTGTTCCCAAGTCTGTCAAAGAAGGGGTTTCAAAGCAAGAGGCCGAGTCCATAAAGAAGCAGCTCGAAGAGGTCAGCGCAAAGGTCAAAGTCGAATAACAACAAAACCGGAAGCCGGGGCCTGGTAGAGTGCGAACAAACGCGAAAAGCTCGTCAGGCCCTGACCTCCAAGCAGGGGTGCGATACGCATGAGGCAAACCTTTCATAACAAGATACTGCGTAAGAGTTTCGGGAAGTTGGACGAGATTCTCGATATCTCGAACCTTATCGAGATACAGACAGCTTCATACGAGAATTTCCTTCAGCAAGGGCTCTCTGTGGAAGAGCGAAAAAATGTCGGGCTGCAGGCAGTCTTTACCAGCGTATTTCCCATTAAAGACGCGCATGATACTACATCGCTCGAGTTCGTGAAGTATGAGATTGCAGATCCGAAATATTCGGAAGAGGAATGTGTCGTCAGAGGGTTGACGTTTGCCGCCCCCATGAAGGTCACTATCAGGCTGGTGGTCTGGAATGTGGACCCAATGGCCAAGACGCGGGAGATCAGAGCGGTCAAGGAGCAAGACGTCTATTTTGGCGAAATCCCATTGATGACGGAGCGTGGAACTTTCATCATCAATGGGACCGAACGGGTAATCGTAAGCCAGCTCCATAGGTCCCCAGGAGTTTACTTCAGCGCTGATCAGTCGAAAACGCTTTTCAGCGGGAACTTCACTTACACCGCTCGGATTATCCCTTACCGAGGTTCGTGGCTCGATTTTGAGTTTGACCACAAAGATCTTCTTTACGTGAGAATAGACAAGCGCAAGAAAATCCCGGTGACCCTGCTCCTTCGCGCGCTGGGGTACTCGGAAAAGGCGATCCTCGACTATTTTTATGACAAAGAAACGATCATCCTGAAGGATAAGAAAATCTTCAAGCAGACACCGCTCTCTTTGCTCGTGGGTCAAAAGGCTCCGTCCGACATAGTGAATGCAGAAACGGACGAGATGCTGGTCAAAAAGCATAAGAAGATCACAAAAGCTGTGATAAAGAAGATGGAACTGGCGCGCATCACGCAGATACCCGTGGACGAGGCTGATGTAATAGGCAAGGTTGCGGCAAGCGACATCCTGGATCCGACGACAAAAGAAGTCGTGATCCCGATCAACAAAGAAATAACAGCAGATGATCTGGACAAGATTCAAAAGAGGAAGATAAAGCAGTTTGACATCCTTTTTATCGATAACCTGAACGTCAGCTCGTCACTCAGGGACACGCTCGTTATTGATAAAGCAGCCACAAAAGAGGAGGCGCTTCTCGAAATTTACCGCAAGCTGAGACCGGGTGATCCACCCACGTACGAATTTGCCGAAGCACTTGTCCACAACATGTTCTTCTCGCCCGAACGGTATGACCTCTCGAAGGTAGGAAGACTCAAAATGAATCATCGCCTGGGCATCGACGTGCCTTTCGATGTTGTCACCCTTCGCAAGGAAGATATCATTGAGGTTGTGAGACAACTCCTGCGCCTCAAGGATTCGAGAGGATCCGGTGATGACATTGACCACTTGGGCAACAGACGTGTCCGAACAGTGGGAGAGCTTCTGGAGAACCAGTTTAGGATGGGCCTGGTCAGAATGGAGAGGGCCATCAAGGAAAGGCTGACCTTCCCTGAGATGGAAACGCTGATGCCCCATGACCTAGTGAATCCAAAGCCCGTAGCAACGGCCATAAAGGACTTTTTTGCCAGCAGTCAATTGTCACAGTTCATGGATCAGACAAACCCGCTCTCTGAGATAACCCATAAGAGACGGCTTTCAGCTCTGGGGCCGGGCGGCCTCACGCGCGAGCGGGCAGGATTCGAAGTTCGGGACGTGCATCCAACACATTATGGCAGGATCTGCCCGATAGAGACTCCCGAAGGTCCGAACATAGGCCTCATTGCTTCACTCTCAACCTACGCCCGTGTCAACGAGTTTGGTTTCATAGAGACCCCATACCGAGTGGTACGTGACGGGCGGGTGACGAATGAGATCAAGTTCCTGAGCGCTCTTGACGAGGAACAGTACTTCGTGGCGCAGGCAAACGCGCCAGTCGATTCGAGAGGGAGATTCTTACCGGACCTTCTTGTTTCCGCCAGGAAAGGAGGCGGATTCTACTGGATCGACCCGAAAGAGGTCGACCTCATGGACGTCTCTCCAAAGCAGCTTGTCAGCGTTTCAGCATCCCTTATCCCTTTTCTTGAGCATGATGATGCCAACAGGGCTCTCATGGGTTCGAATATGCAGCGGCAGGCGGTTCCGCTGGTAACCACAGAGGCGCCCTTGATCGGGACCGGCATGGAAAGGATCGTCGGCCGCGATTCGAGGGTCAGTATTGTAGCGCGTCATGGCGGTGCGGTAGAGAGCGTTGATGCCAACCGGATCATAGTCAAGTATGACGCGGAAAATGGCCCCGACGAGACGGTTACCAAGATCGACGTTTACAACCTGCTGAAATTCAGGCGTTCAAACCAGGACACGTGCATTAATCAGAGAGTTGTTGTCAGGAAGGGGGACTTCGTGAAAAAGGGCGAAGTGCTCGCCGATGGGCCTTCCACCGATCGGGGAGAGCTCGCTCTTGGGAGAAACGTGCTCGTGGCCTTCATGCCATGGAGGGGGTACAATTACGAGGATTCGGTACTCATCAACGAGCGACTCGTCAAAGAAGACACGTTTACCTCCATCCACATCGAGGAGTTGGAGTGTGTGGTTCGCGACACCAAGCTCGGAAAGGAAGAGGTGACGCGGGATATCCCGAATGTAGGCGATGAAGCGCTCAAAGATCTTGATGACAGCGGTATTATCAGGATTGGTGCTCCTGTTCGCCCCGGAGACATTTTGGTTGGCAAAGTAACGCCAAAAGGGGAAACTCAGCTGACACCCGAAGAGAAGCTTCTCCGCGCGATCTTTGGTGAGAAAGCCGGCGATGTCAAGGATACCTCGCTGCGAGTCCCGCATGGAATCGAGGGAATTGTCATAGACGTGAAGGTGCTTTCCAGGCGAGGCATCGACAAAGATGAGCGATCCAGGCTAATCGAGGACATCGAAATATCGAACATTCTCAAGGATCAGGAGGACCAGATCAAGATTATCCTTGATTCGACAAGAGAAAGAATCTCGCATCTGCTTCTCGGCAAGGCTGCGCCGTCGGACATTAAGGACGGCCGAAGCAAAATATTCATGAAAAAAGGAGAGCGTTTCACCAGAGAGAAACTTAACGTCCTGAATCTCGACAGGCTCCAGGACGTGGAGTTCAAGAACGAGCAGTTCGAAGCGAAGGTCTCAAGGGTACTTGACAGCCAGGATAATCAGATCGAGGTCATCAAGCTTTATTATGAGGACAAGATAAACAAAGTCAAGAAAGGGGATGAGCTGTCCCCGGGCGTGCTCAAGACCATCAAGGTCTATGTGGCCATGAAGCGGAAGGTGGCTGTGGGCGACAAGGTTTCCGGTAGACATGGAAACAAGGGTATAGTCTCCGTTATCCTGCCTGAAGAGGATATGCCGTTCACTGAAGAAGGGATTGCCGTGGACGTAGTGCTCAACCCTCTTGGTGTGCCTTCGAGGATGAATGCTGGTCAGATCCTTGAGACCCACCTCGGGTGGGCGTCCAGCGAGCTTGGCCGGAAGATAGGGCAATTGATTGAAACCGTGAACAACCCTGCAGCGATTCGCAAGTGGATCAAGGGGCTGATGGGCGGGAGTGAGCTGAACAAGTTTCTGGATGGGTTGAGCGATGAAGAGGTAGTGGAGCTGGCATCCCAGATGAAAAACGGTATTCACATGGCCGTGCCCGTTTTTGACGGGGCCAAAGAAGAAGAGATTGGCGAACTCTTTGCTAAAGCAGGACTCCCATCGAGCAGGCAGATTACGCTGTTCGATGGCAGGACGGGAGAACCGTTCCATCACAAAGTAACACTGGGCACCATGTACCTTCTGAAGCTGCACCATCTCGTTGATGACAAGATCCATGCGCGTTCTATCGGTCCTTACTCCCTGGTGACCCAACAGCCACTCGGCGGCAAGGCCCAGTTTGGCGGCCAGAGGCTGGGTGAGATGGAAGTGTGGGCGCTGGAAGCATATGGAGCCGCGTACTCGCTCCAAGAATTCCTGACGATCAAGTCAGATGATGTCAGCGGGAGGGTCAAGGCATACGAGGCGATTGTAAAAGGTGAGGATGTGCTTGAGCCGAGTCTCCCGGAGTCTTTCAACGTTCTCGTTAAGGAACTGCAAAGCCTTTGTATCAACGTTGACCTGATAAAAGACGAAGGATAGTCCCTGTTAGCGGCTTTTGCCGCCGGGTACCCGCGCAGTGGGTGGGCGTGGGTGACGCGAGCCCCATAGGATGATAAGGAGGCCAGATTGGAAGATTATTTCAAGATTTTTGAAAAGCAGAAAGACCCGTTGAGCTATACAGCGATGAAGCTCTCTCTAGCCTCTCCTGAACTGATCGAAAAATGGTCTTTTGGGGAGGTGAAGAAACCGGAAACGATCAACTACAGGACTTTCAAGCCGGAAAAGGACGGCCTTTTCTGCGCTCGGATTTTTGGTCCGGTTAAAGATTATGAGTGCATCTGCGGCAAGTACAAGAGAATGAAACACCGGGGCATCATTTGCGAAAAGTGTGGTGTAGAAGTAATCCAGTCGAAGGTGAGGCGGGAAAGAATGGGGCACATACACCTGGCATCCCCCATAGCCCACATTTGGTTCCTCAAGAGTATGCCGAGTAAGATCGGAACACTCCTTGAACTCTCTATCAAAGAGGTCGAACGCGTCCTCTACTTTGAGATGTATATTGTTATTGAGCCCGGCCCTTCTACTTATCAGTTTGCCGAGCTTATCACGGAGGAGAAGTACATAGAGGGAAGGGAAAAGTACGGAGACAAGTTTGTTGGAGGCATAGGTGCAGAGGCAATGCGCGAGTGCCTCAGGCGCATAGATGTGGAGGAGGTTTCGAAGACCATCAGAGCGGAAATGCGCGACACATCATCTGACGCCAAAAGGAAGAAGCTGGCCAGGCGCCTCAAAGTGGTCGATGCTTTTCGAATCTCGGGAGTGAAGCCGGACTGGATGATACTGGACATCATTCCCGTCCTCCCTCCTGAACTGAGGCCACTCGTGCCGCTCGATGGAGGAAGGTTTGCTACCTCGGACCTGAATGACCTGTACCGGCGAGTGATCAACAGGAACAACCGTTTGAAAAGACTAATGGAACTTAACGCCCCGGAGATCATCATACGGAACGAGAAACGCATGCTCCAAGAAGCGGTCGACGCGCTTTTCGATAACTCGAAGAGGGGAAGGATCGTGACAGGCACGAGTAAACGGCCACTTAAGTCCCTCTCCGACATGCTCAGGGGTAAGCAGGGGCGTTTCCGCCAAAACCTTCTGGGAAAACGGGTGGATTACTCCGGTCGTTCGGTCATCGTGGTTGGGCCTGAGTTAAGGCTTCACCAGTGCGGGCTTCCCAAACATATGGCGCTGGAACTATTCAAGCCATTTGTTTATAACAGACTGATACGGAAGGGTTTTGCAACCACGATCAAGAACGCCAAGAAGCTTGTGGAAAAAGAAAGGCCTGAAGTGTGGGATGTGCTGGAGGAGGCAATCAAAGAGCACCCGGTCCTCCTTAACAGAGCCCCGACGCTGCACCGGCTTGGTATACAGGCTTTTGAACCCATGCTGATCGACGGTAAAGCCATCCAGCTGCACCCGCTTGTTTGTCCAGCTTACAACGCCGACTTTGACGGGGACCAGATGGCTGTGCATATCCCGCTTTCCATAGAAGCGCAATCTGAAGCCCGGGTACTCATGATGTCTACGAATAATATCCTCTCTCCCGCTAACGGAAGGCCCATTATTGTGCCGACGCAGGATATCGTCCTCGGTCTGTACTACCTGACTATCGAGAGAAAGTATAGGCCCGGAGAAGGCAAGATATTCTCCGATCCGGAAGAAGTGATTATAGCGTATGACGCAGGTGAGGTGGACCTTCACGCCCGGATCGAGGTGCGCATGGATGGCGCTAAAGTTGGCACGACCCCCGGCCGGATACTCTTGAAGGAAGTAATGCCAGCAGAGATTCCTTTTGATGTAATCAATCGCACGATGGATAAGAAGACAATAGGTCAACTGGTCGACATCTGCTACCGGAAGGGCGGGGAAAAGGCGACTGTTATCCTTTCGGACAGGCTGAAAGACATCGGGTTTTACTACGCCACTCTGGGAGGGATCTCGATTTCCATCGACGACATGAAGATTCCGGCGAAGAAAGAAGAGCTCATCAAGAAGGCTTCGCAAGAGGTAAAAGTTGTTCAGAATCAGTACTCCGAAGGACTTATAACCGACGGTGAACGGTACAACAAGGTAATCGATATCTGGGCTGACGTGACAGAACGTATTGCTGATGAACTTATGAGAGAGTTGGGCTCTGAGAAGGTGGATGTGCCTGCCGCAGTCCCGGGACGAGGCTTCGTGCCGAAATCGGGAGAGACTTCCAAGCGGGCCAAATCCGCGGCAGCTCACGCCGTTGCACGCCCGAAGTACGAGTATCAGGACAGCCTGAACCCTATGTATATGATGGCCCACTCCGGTGCTAGAGGAAATGCGCAGCAGATACGCCAGCTTGCCGGTATGAGGGGTCTCATGGCCAAACCATCCGGCGAGATCATTGAAACACCGATTACGAGTAACTTCCGGGAAGGCCTCAGCGTGCTCCAATACTTCATTTCAACGAGCGGTGCCAGGAAGGGCCTCGCAGACACGGCCCTCAAGACAGCAAATTCGGGATATCTCACGAGGAGGCTCGTTGACGTCGCACACGACGTCATTATTGGAGATACCGACTGCGGTACCGTTGACGGGATCGAAGTGACTGCGTTGATGGAGGGTGGCGAGGTAATCGAACAGCTTGGCACGCGTATCCTTGGCAGGGTCTCCCTTGAGGAGCTGCGAGATCCCGACGGGGAGGTCATCGTCAGAAGGAACGATGAGATCAAGGAAGAGCACCTGAAGAAGATCGACGAGGCAGGCCTGGAAAAGGTGAGGATCCGTTCTGTGCTCACGTGCCGCTCGAAGCGCGGTGTTTGCGCCCTGTGCTATGGGCGAGACCTCGCGAGGGGCAGGCTCGTTAGTATCGGCGAAGCAGTGGGTATCATAGCGGCCCAGTCCATAGGCGAACCGGGAACCCAGCTCACGATGAGGACCTTTCACATCGGTGGAGCGGCGTCCCGGCGCGTCGAACAGTCGACTCTGGAATCGCGGAACGAGGGCATTGTCAAGCTGCATAGCGTAAAAGTAGTTCTTAACAAAGACGGCCAGCCGATCGTGATGAACAGGAACGGCGAGGTGGCCATTCTGGATGCGGCGGGGCGCGAGAGGGAGAAGTACCCGATAATCTACGGGGCCAAGCTCCGCGTGGCAGACGGGCAGAAAGTGTCTGAGGGCCATATACTGGCGGAGTGGGATCCGTACACTATCCCCATCCTTTCGGAGGTATCCGGCAAGGTTAAATTCGGCGACATTTCAGAAGGTGTCACCATGGCGGAGCGCGTGGACGAAGTGACCGGCCTTGCTTACAAGGTCATCACAGAGTTCCGCGATACTGACGTGAGGCCGAGGATCTCTATCAAAGACGATAAGGGCAAGACGATCAGCGTGCCCGGCACGGCCAGTCTTGCCCGGTACATGCTTCCCATGGGGGCTCACATTGTCGTGAGCGAAGGCGATACGATTCACGCAGGCGATGTCGTATCCAAGATTCCCCGGGAAACGACCAAGACGAAGGATATCACCGGCGGTCTGCCCCGCGTGGCCGAACTTTTCGAGGCGCGCAGGCCGAAGGAGAGCGCGATCGTCACCGAGGTGGAGGGTACGGTCTCCTTTGGTAAGCTTACGAAAGGCAAGAGGGAGATATTAGTGACACCCGATCCGGGTGAGCCAAGAAAATACACCATCCCCAAAGGCAAACATGTCATAGTCCACGAAGGCGATTACGTGAAGGCGGGCGAGCCGCTCATGGATGGCCCCGCAAATCCGCATGACGTGCTGCGTATACTCGGCATAAAGGACCTTGCCCGTTATCTGGTGAACGAGATCCAGGAGGTGTATCAACTCCAGGGCGTCAAGATCAATGACAAGCACATAGAAATAATCGTGAGGCAGATGCTGAAGCGGGTAAGGATTAAGGATGTGGGCGACACTAACTTCATCATCGATGAGCCAGTCGAATGGTGGGTCTTTGACGAGGAAAACAGGCAGGCCATTGAGCGAGGCGGTAAACCTGCGACAGCAGAGCCGCTTTTCCTGGGGATTACGAAGGCATCGCTGATTACGGACAGCTTTATCTCAGCAGCCAGTTTCCAGGACACGACGAAAGTGCTCACCCAGGCCTCGATCGAGGGTCGAGTCGACTACTTGCGCGGGCTCAAAGAAAATGTAATCATGGGCAGAATCATACCTGCAGGGACAGGCTTCTTGAAGTACCGCAGCTATGAGATGGCAGCGCTTGACAAAGGTGAAGAATTACTCGAGCCTTTGCCGCCGGAGGCTAGCTCACTGGGCGCCGAGGTTGCGGAGTAGCCTCTCAGCAATACGCGCTTCGTCACTTTTCGGATAGAGCTCTGCTACCCTCTTAAGGAGGGTGGTAGAGCTCTTTTTGTCACCCAGCTGTCCAAAGGCCTCTGCCTGGCGGAGCAGCGCCCTTGGGGCTTTTTCGCTGTTAGGATACTTATCGATCACCTCTTGAAAGCTGACGATGGCCTTCTCCGGATCTTTCAGGTTCATGTACGCCTCACCCGTCCAGTATCGTGCATTCGGGACGAGTGGAGTGTCAGGATAAGCCTGCGCAAAGTCGGAAAAGGCTCGTACGGAGTCCTCGTACTGGCCCTTTTGGAATGCATCAAAGGCCTGTTTGTATAATTCTTCATAGTTGCCTTGCTGCACCACAGGGCCTTTCTTTTGCGGAGGTGCCGCGCTTCTCGGGCCTTTAAGCTCCCTGAGCTCTCCCTTGGTTTCACCCCAATACGTACGCAGTTGTGAATCCAGCTCATCGAGCTTCCCCAAAATGGTTTTGATTTTTTCGTCATTACTTTCTGCAGACATGGAGAGGTCGAGGAACTGCTTGCGCGTGAGCTCTTCGACCGAACGCACGCTCTGGGTAAGCGTCGACATATCGCTCTCGAGCTTCGAAAGACGGGCGTCGGTCGAATCTTTATAGGAGCGGAATTCCCGATAGACTGTTGTGACGTCTCTCCTTACGTCCGCGACCTCTGAACTTGAGGCACAGCCAAGCAACAAGAGAAAAAGTAAACAAAGAGGGGGATATTTTTTCATCTCGGTCCTCCGTCAGTCGATCTTCAAATGAGCGCGCCTGTTTTTGGCCCAGGCTTCTTCCGTGTGCCCGGGATCAACCGGCATCTCTTTCCCGTATGAGATGGTTTTGATGCGGTCCCCATTTACTCCTGCCTTTACGAGCTGATTCTTTACTGCCTCTGCCCTCTTCTCGCCAAGAGCAAGATTATACTCGATGGTGCCTCTTTCGTCGCAGTGGCCCTCAACCGTTAGCTTAGCATTCTGGTTCTGGGCGAGCCAGGCCGCAACATCATTGATCAGTCCTTGATAGTCCGGGGCCACAGTGTAACTGTTAAACTCGAACAGAATGTCTTTGAAGATAGGTGCACCTTTTTTCATTTGATCCTGAAGCATCTTCTGCCTCTCCAAATCCCGCTGGAGAAGCTCCTCTTGTATGGCGGCCCGCTCCCTTTCCTTAGCCTGCCTGTCCCGCTCAGCTTGAGACTCCTGCACCTGGGTTCCCGGCTCCGTCGGTTGGCTGGCCCGTTCGGAAATCGGCACGTAGACCGGTTTAGGTGAGCAGGCACACGCGACAAAGAGTGTGGCCGCCATCAGCAGATAAAGCACTAATTTCATAAATCACCTCTAGGGTAGAAATTTTGGCTGCGTGTCCTCGCCCGCAGTTAATGATAGAGCTCGCCTGTTATCGCCGTTGTGGAGCATGAGATAGATACCTGCTTTTTTGCCATTGCCTGAGGAATAGAGTATGTATCTGCCGCACGGCGAAAACTGAGGCGAATCATTCACGCCACCGTCTGTCAATATGCGCGGTTCGGAGCCGTCAGCTTTCATAACACAGATCTCCAGCGCGCCGTCTGTTTTGCAGCCATAGGCGATGAGGTCGCCCTTGGGCGACAGAGCTGGCGCCGTGTTGTAGTTGCCCGCATAGGTAAGTCTCTTTGTTTCTCCGGAGGCCAGATCCCGGATAAAAATTTGGGGGGATCCGTACATGTCTGATACAAAAACCATCCTCTTCCCATCTGTGCTAAAATTAGGAGACGCCAGAATCCCTTCCTGTCGCAATATTACCCTCTTTTCCTTCGTCTCAATATTCACAGCATAAATCGTAGAGTTTTTCCCTGATGTGTGGGTGTACACCAAAGTCCTCTTGTCGAGCCACGTGGACGGCACCTTCACACCCTCTTCCCTATTGGCATATACCTCGCTCTTTTTCTCCACGTCAATCACGAAAAGGTTTGGTCGCCCTTCTTTGAAGGAAGTGAACGCCAAGTATTTGCCATCCGGGGAAAGAGATGGCGAGAGGGTTATTTTGCCATAGTCTGTGAGCTTTCTCTGGTTCGCCCCATCGAGATCTGACACAAAAACATCTTTACCCTGTCTGCCACTTGAGACGAAAAGAACTCTGGAGCTCATGATGCCTCGCTCGCCGGTGACCGCCTGGATGATGTCGTCCGCCAGCCTGTGAACAAGCCTTCTCCATTCGTCCTCCGTAGTACGATATCTCTTGGCGAAGAGCAGGGTGCCGTCACTCGAGTCATAAAGATAGATTTCGAGTGTCAGTCCTCTGCCTTGGGTTTGGAGCAGCCCCTTGCACACGAGCTCTATGCCGAGAGAGCGCCAGTTCTCAAATCGTATCTCTTTCTTATCAATCCCTTCATCGGTAAGCTCTTTGTCCATAACGGTTTTGGGAGCAACAATGAAGAAGCCTGACATGTCCAGATCTTTTGCTAAAAGATCTCCCATGTCGGTCTTCACTTTTGTTCCGTTGTCGCTTTTAAAGGGAGGGGTGGCTATGGTGATCTTCTTGTAGGATTGGCCATAGATATCAAGGGAGACCTTGGCGAAGGCCGGTTCAACGACAAACGTCAGACATATGCTGACCACTAACCAGATGTATCTTATCATTCTTTCTCCATTCGTTTATGGTTTTTAGAAAGGCCTGTACCTGGGGTGACTGACTTCTGCCCTTTTTCAAAACAGTATAAAATGAGCGCTTGACTCCGGGTATGCCTTCGACATTGAGCACTTTGAGAGTTTTGTTCTTTAGTTCTTCGGTGATTGCCCGTAACGACAGGTAGGCAACACCCATGCCTTGTTTGACCGCTTCCTTTATTGCTTGTGTATCGCCGAGTTCGGCGACTATCTGCATGTCAGCCGGGGTGATGCCTTTCTTCTTTAGGGCAACATCAAAACATTTGCGCGTCCCGGAACCGGCCTCGCGCACCAATAAGGGATAACGGCGCATCTCTTCGGCCCCTATCGAGTCTGCATAGGCCGGGGGAGCTACGAAGACTATCAGGTCGTCAAGGAAGGCCTGGTAAACGAGCTTTCTGGTTTCATCTTTTGCACCGACGAAACCGATGTCAAGATCGCCCTGTTCGACTTTGTCGGATATAGCTCCTGTGTCAGATATCGCGAGTTGGAGTTGGATACCTTCATATCGCTCCCTGAACAGCTTGAGAATCGGGGGGAGAATGTAGACACCAGGTATGTTGCTGGCCCCTATGCGAATGTTTCCCCGGCGAAGACCTTTAAACGCTGCTATGGCAGCGACTGTTTCTTCCTGGAGTGCGAGGAAATCTTTGGCATACTTAAAGAGAATCTCCCCTGCTTTGGTTAGCGCAAGCCCCCTCTTGGTACGATCGATGAATCGTACGCCAAAAGAGGCCTCAAGATCAACTATCTGCTTGCTCACAGTGGGTTGCGTGAGGTGTAGCTCCTCTCCAGCTTTAGTAAAACTCTTCAGTTCCACGATCTTCAAAAATGTCTCCAGATGGCGGAGATTCATAGTAGAATACTATATATATCAGATGGCGGTAATGCAAGCAAGTTGAGCGCGCGCGGGCGCTGTTTGCGAAAGATCATGGAAAAGGTATTATAATGTACTAGTGCTGAGCTACGTAGTCGTAGCGAGGAAGCGATGAAGCGGATACGCGGAAGAAAAAAAGAAAGGATTCATACTCCCGCTTCCACGCTTCTTCGCATCATCGCTTCCATCTTTGGTTGAGCGATCTTATGTGACGGGAGCGGCATCGGGATGCTATCAAAGAACGAGATTGACAAGATTGTCCATTCAGCACACCAGGACCCCTTTGAAGTCCTCGGAGCCCACAAGGTTCGTTCCGGGGGCAAAGAGGCTGTGGCGGTGCGGGCCTTTCTCCCTGAGGCCATAGAAGCGTCGGTGCTGAGGGTAGACACGGCGCGGATTTACCCGATGAAGAAGCTCCATCCGGATGGCTTCTTCGAGGTTGTCGCGAAAGATGTCAACGAGATATTCTCATACCGGCTTCGGATCATCCGCCATGACGGGAGCGAACAGGAGTTCGTGGATCCGTACTCTTACCTGCCGGTGCTCACAGAGTATGACCTCTATTTGATGGGAGAAGGAACACACTACGGAAAATATGAAAAGCTTGGCGCCCACCCGATGGTCGTTGACGATACGTCAGGGGTGCTGTTTGCCGTCTGGGCACCGAACGCCCTGAGGGTGAGCGTCATAGGTAATTTCAACAATTGGGACGGGAGGCGCCACCCCATGAGAGTGCGCGGTTCCTCGGGCATCTGGGAGCTTTTCCTTCCCGGCCTTGGCCAAGGGGCCCTCTACAAGTTCGAGGTGAAATCGAAATACAAAGGGTTTCTGGCAGCGAAAGCCGACCCTTATGCCTTCTACAGCGAGCTCCGGCCGAAGACCGCCTCAGTCGTCTGGGACATCAACAAGTACGAGTGGTCTGATGAAACATGGATGGAGCAGCGGCGCGAGAAAAACCTGTTTGAAGCCCCGCTTTCAATTTATGAGGTCCATCTCGGCTCCTGGAGAAGGGTCCCTGAGGAGGGCCATCGCTGGCTGACTTACAGGGAGATGGCGCATAGCCTCGTGACGTACGCGAAAGAGATGGGCTACACACATATCCAACTGCTTCCGGTGAGCGAGCATCCATTTGACGAGTCATGGGGCTACCAAACCACAGGCTATTATTCGTGCACAAGCCGGTACGGTACACCCGAAGACTTTATGTACTTTGTGGACCAGTGCCATCAGCAGGGGATCGGCGTGCTCATGGATTGGGTTCCTGCCCACTTCCCAAGGGATGCGCATGGCCTTGCCTACTTCGACGGCACGTCCCTCTATGAGCACGAGGACCCGAGGAAAGGGGAGCATCGCGATTGGGGCACCCTGATCTTTAACTACGGCAGGATTGAGGTCGCCAATTTTCTCATTGCGAACGCCTTGTTCTGGCTGGACAAGTATCATATAGACGGGCTCCGTGTTGACGCTGTTGCCTCGATGCTCTACCTGAACTACTCAAGAGAACCGGGCGACTGGAGCCCGAACCAGTTCGGCGGGAACGAAAATCTTGAGGCGGTCGCTTTCATCAAGCGCTTTAACGAAGTGGTCCACGGACTCCACCCAGGTGTGCTGACCGTGGCGGAAGAGTCTACAGCCTGGCCCATGGTGTC
The DNA here is from genome assembly GCA_035315185.1 of Syntrophorhabdales bacterium. Taxonomy (GTDB): domain Bacteria; phylum Desulfobacterota; class Syntrophorhabdia; order Syntrophorhabdales; family WCHB1-27; genus JADGQN01. The sequence goes on from DATFYE010000200.1 coordinate 17,200, forward strand.
GCGCCCCACCTACGTCGGGGGGCTTGGCTTCAGTATGAAATGGAACATGGGCTGGATGCATGACATCCTTGAATACTTCTCAAAAGACTCGGTCTTCAGGAAGTATCATCAGAATAATCTCACCTTTGCGCTGCTGTACGCCTTTACGGAGAACTTTATTCTGCCTCTTTCCCACGATGAGGTAGTTCATGGCAAGCGGTCGTTGGCCGACAAAATGCCCGGGGACCTGTGGCAAAAGTTCGCCAACTTAAGGCTTCTGTACAGCTACATGTACGCGCAGCCCGGCAAAAAACTGCTCTTCATGGGCGGAGAATTTGGCCAGTGGTCCGAGTGGTACTCGCAGACCAGCCTCGACTGGCATCTGCTGGAGCATGAGCCTCATCGGGGGCTGCAGCTGTTCGTGCGAGATCTAAACGAGCTTTATCGGGAGGAGCCGTCCCTGCACGAGGTGGATTTTACGAATGACGGATTTGAATGGGTTGACTTTGGCGATTTTGACAATAGTGTTGTCTCCTTCATCAGGAAAGCAAAGAACAGAGACGACTTCATGCTTTTCGTTTTTAATTTTACGCCGGTCCCGAGAGATGATTACCGTGTCGGTGTGCCAAGATGGGGGTATTACAAAGAGATATTGAACAGCGACGCGGCGATCTATTGGGGGAGCAATGTGGGCAATTATGGCGGGGTACATGCCGAGGATACCTGGTGGCATAAAAGACCGTACTCGATTCGCCTGAGGCTTCCACCGCTTGGGGCGTTAGCGTTTAAGCCGACATAGCCGACTACAAAGTGTTCTATTGGTTTAATTTGTTTCATTAGTTGTGACAGAGAGATTCCGCTATGAACGTCCAGGGCGTTAACTAATCCAACGAACCAAACCAGCAAAACCAATTAAACAAGTCGGCGTAGCCGACATCTTTGACTTTTCGCCTCGGGGTTGCTATTATAGCTAATAGAGGGCGGGTAGCTCAGCGGGAGAGCATCGGCCTTACAAGCCGGGGGTCGCAGGTTCAAAACCTGTCCCGCCTACCATGAAAAGAGCTCAAGAGCGGGGACGTAGTTAAGTTGGTTATAACGCCGGCCTGTCACGCCGGAGGCCGCGAGTTCAAGTCTCGTCGTCCCCGCCATTTTATCCGGTTTTCTTCCCAAGCCACACGCATACCTATATTGTATCACTGAGTTGAAATATGCAGCGTTTGGCCCCGCTTTACCTTCGCTTCAGTTTTTACCTTAACCTGCTGTATACTTTTCCTATTATCCTGGTCCGGTATGGTATCAGTCATAATAACAACATACAACAGACGCCCATACTTGAAGCCTGCGGTTGAATCTGTCTTGGCTCAGGATTACCGACGTATGGAAGTCATCGTCGTTGATGACGGGTCCACAGACGGTTCGGCCGATGAACTGCCCGGGCTCCCGCTCCGCTATGTCTGGAAGGAGAATGGCGGAATCTCCAGTGCCCGCAACCTCGGGATCTCGCTGGCTACGGGTGATCTCATCGCCTTTCTCGACGTGGATGACCTGTGGAAGAAAGATAAGCTCTCCACCCAGATGCGCGTGATGAGAGAACAGTCGAGCCTGATCTCGTATACTGATGAGATTTGGATGCGCAACGGAAAATGGTTTAACCAGGGCCATAGACACCGCAAATATTCCGGCCTTATCTATCAGCACTGCCTTCCCCTCTGTATTATAAGCCCATCGTCGGCCGTGATCAGCAGGCAGATTTTCGATGACGTGGGAAAGTTCGACGAATCAATGCCCGTGTGCGAGGACTATGATATGTGGCTGCGCATCGCCTGTCGCTATCCGGTCCTCTTTGTTGACAAGCAGCTGATCATAAAACAGGGAGGTCACGCCGATCAACTCTCGCGTCATTTTGAGGCGATAGACCGGTTCAGGATTAGAAGCCTTGTAAAGATGGTTTCTCAGGGAGCTCTCACGCCTGACCAGAGAGCGCTTACTCTCAAAGAGTTGCGAAGGAAATGTGCGATTTACGCGCAGGGTGCAAGGAAGCGGGGCCGGCTTGAGGAGGCGGCAGAGTATGCAACGCTCCCGAGCACCCTGGATTTATCCTGCGGAACCACTCAGCAACCGTAGGCAAGAGGGCTCGGGCTTACCGACGGATCACCTCTATTAACTCTCCTGTGCTATCGTGAATCTGGATGGTAAGCGGCATCTGGCCCGGTAACGTGTGTGTCGCGCATCCAAAGCACGGATCATACAACCTGAACGCCATCTCGACGCGGTTCAGTATGCCTTCTGTGACCGTCACACCTTTCTTAATCAGTCCCTGTGCCGCCTGTTTGACGGCGATAGCGATGGGCGCATAGTTGTTGGTGGTGCCGACGATCAAATTCGCCTTTGTGACAATGCCTTTTTCGTCTGTCGTGTAGTGGTGTGTCAGGGTGCCCCGAGGAGCTTCGACGATACCCACGCCTTCGGTCGGCTTTTCTGTCGGAATGGTGCGGACCTTCGGGTTGGTAATCTCGGGATCGGTCGCGAGCTCCAGCAGGCGCTCAGCCGCGTAGAGCAGTTCTATGAGCCGCGCCCAGTGGGTCGCGAGCAGGTTGTGAACCGGTTTCTTTCCGCCAAACGTCTTGTACATTTCGTCGTAAGCTTCCTGCGCCTTCGGGGTTGCCATGCCATCGGCTGCGTTCAGCCGGGATAGGGGTGTTGCCTGATAGACCCCGCTCTCCTTGCCGGGAACCAATCCTTTCCACCCCACTTTCTTGAGATACGGAAATTTCAGGTATGTCCACGGTTCGACCCGCTCGGCCACGACATCAAGGTACTGATCAGGGTTGTACTTCACAAACTCTTTCCCATCCGGATCGACCACACGGATCTTCCCATCATAAAAGTTGACCTTGTTTTTCTCGTCGACCATTCCCATGTAATAGGTCGGCATGGTGAAGACCGGCGACAGGATCATATCGAGGTACGTCTTGTTTTTGAGGACGATGTCCCGGAAGAGCTGGAGGGTGAAGAGAGCGAACTCGATCTCTTCCTTAGCTGTTGCTTCGACTTGCGCGCGCTCTTCTTCAGTAAGCGCTTTGCCGACGCCCCCGGGAAGCCCAAAGGTCGGGTGGACCTTGCGGCCGCCCAACATACCTATGATGTCCATGGCCTTCCCACGGGCCTGGATGACCTTGGTGCCGACTTCCACACCCACCTTGTGGATCACACCGAGGATATTGCGCTCTGCCACAGCTGCATCAGGGCCCATGACAAAGTCAGGCCCGCCCAGGATGTAGAAATGGGTCATATGATCGGCTACGTAAAAGGCAGAATAGAAGAGCTCTCGAAGTTTTTTGGCTGTCGGTGGAGGATCCACGTGGAAAACAGCATCGCAGGCCTTTGTCGAGGCCATGTGATGCGCTTCCGGGCAGACACCGCAGATACGGGGGGTGATATCGGTAAGCTCTTCCACCCGCCGACCTTGTGAGAATTTCTCGAAACCGCGCAATTCGGGGATAACCATGTAGGCGTTGGCCACGTCTCCTTCGTCATTGAGAAAGAGGTCGATGCGTCCGTGACCTTCCAGGCGCGTGACAGGATCAATCGTGATTTTCTTCATACTCTATCTCCTCTATACCTTCGTGAGCCGCGCTCGATGGAGCAACGATGTCGCAAGACCGAAGCGGTAGAAGGTCCCAATGGGGTCGCTGATTTGATTCACGATACGGCGGGCTTCCTCTTCGGTGTCAGCGTCGACCACTGAGGATGCTGCCGACAGGAGCGCCGCGCCCTGGTCAACCACGTGAGGCGGCGCACCATAGCAGCCGCGGCACGGCATATCGACTTTCGTGCAGAGCGCCCCGCAGCCACCTCTCGTCGCGGGCCCCGCACAGATGATGCCCTGGTCAAAGAGACACTGCGTGGTGCTGGGGATGATCTCGTAAATTCTATAAAATTGTTTGATGGCTTTCTCTTTGCGCTCGTGCTTGCACTCGTCGCAGACCGTCTTCTCGTTGGCGCCGACCACGCTCCCCTTCGGCGGCAGGTTGCCTGCCAGGATCGCCTCGATCACGGACCATACCATGGGCGGCTGCGGTGGACATCCGGGGATGAAATAGTCGACGTCTTCTACCTGCGCCAGGGTTTTGACCGTATTATAGAACTTCGGGATCTGAATCTCGCCTTCCGCCATTTTGTTCGTGGTCTGCGGCACAACCTTGTTCGGGTTGTCAGCCGATGGAGATTCAAGGTAAACATAGTCAAAAATAGACTGGCGGTTGTAAAGATTCGCGAGGCCAGGCATACAGCCTTCGCAGGCGCAAGAGCCGAAAGCCACGAGCACCTTCGATTTCTTCCGCATGAGATGAGCCAGGTGTTCGTTTTCGCTGGTGCGGATCGCGCCATTGAAGAGGCAAACGTCGATGTGTTTATCGGGCATTGCCTCGACGTCTTTGTATTTCGTATCAACGGCCACAGGCCAGAAGAGGATGTCTGCCACCTGGTCCACGACCAGCAGTTTCTCACGTAACTCTACCATAGTTATCTCGCAGCCGCCGCAGGAGGCAGCCCAGTAGAGCGCCAGTTTCAGTTTTTCCTTAGCCATGTTAATCCTCCTTGCTCGCCAACTGGGTTTTCCAGCTGAGCGGTCCCAGGCCGCGCACCTGCTCGGTAAAACTCCGTGACAACTCAGCCCATTTGGGCGCTTCCGCCCCGGAAATCCATCCCCAGTGGAACCGTCCCTTGTCAATGCCATACTGAGCGAGAAGGTTTTCCACGAGCGGCATGCGCCGGAACGTCTTGAAGTTGCCGTTCGTATAGTGGCAGTCTCCCGGCGGGTGGCACCCCGAGACAATAACACCGTCCGCCCCTTCGGAAAAGGCCTTAAGGATGAACATGGGTTCAATTCGCCCTGTACACATGACGCGGATGACATCCACATTGGCCGGTTGCTCCATGCGAGCGACACCGGCCGCATCCGCTGCGGTATAGGTACACCAGTTACATAAAAACGCTATGACCCTAGGTTCAAAGGTTGTGTTGCTCATGCTCGCGCTCCTTCAACAGTTTTGGCAGCAGGCTCTCGCAAGAGCCCTTCGATAGTGGCAATGATCTGCTCATCGGAGAAGTGTCGCCCGACGATGGCAGCAGCAGGGCAGGTGGCCACGCACGTACCGCAGCCCTTGCAGAGTGCATCATTCACGCGCGCCACGTTTGCAGCGGTATCAAACGTGATCGCTGTATAGGGGCAGACCGAAAGGCAGGTCTTGCACGCTGAGCAAAGCTTCTCATTCACGTACGCAACGGTCGGGGAGATAGTGACCTCGCCCCTGTTCAAAAGGGCAATCGCCATGGAAGCGGCTGCGCCTGCATGGGCAACCGTGTCGGGCACGTCCCGCGGTCCCTGGGCGCATCCCGCCAGAAAGACCCCATCGGTATTCGTCTCGACTGGTCGCAGCTTCGGATGGGCCTCAGCAAAGAAGCCGTCTGCTGAACGGCTTATGCCGAACAGGGAGGCGACGTTACCCGCATCGGCCTGCGGCTGCAGACCCACAGAAAGAATGACCATGTCAACAGGGATTCTCCGCACAACTCCGACCATGGTGTCTTCGACGCGCAGCACCAGCTTGCCCTCTTCCTCCGGCACGATGCCCCAGTCGGTTACTGGAGCCACACGTCCGCGGATGAAGTGGACGCCTTCACTCAAGACCTTGTCATAAAACTCCTCGTAGCTCTTCCCCGGGGTCCTCATGTCAATGTAAAAGTTGTAGACCTCGGCTCCGGTATGATCTTTGACCATGTGCGCAAGCTTCAGGGAATACATGCAACAGACCCTCGAGCACCAGCGGTTTGTCTTTTCATCTCTGGATCCAACGCAATGGATGATACCCACACTCTTGGGATGGCTCCCGTCGCGCAGTACCACTTCACCTCCGGTAGGACCCGAGGCGCTGGTGAGCCGCTCCACTTCAAGCGCTGTGTACACATTCGGATACTTCCCGTACCCGTAATAGGGAAGACTCGCAGCATCAAAGGTCTCGAACCCGGTGGCCACGATGATGGCTCCTACGTTGACCTCAAGGGTCTCTTCCTTCTGCTCGAAATCGATGGCCTTGCGATCGCATGCCTCCGCGCAGGTCTTCTTGCATTTGCCCGTCTTAAACTGGATACACCGCTCCGGGTCGATCAGGACGACCTGGGGAGTCGCCTGCGGGAACGGGAGATAGACAGGTTTGCGCTTGCCCAAGCCCATGTTGAACTCATCGGGAAACTTCGCCTCCTTGTACGTGCAGGCCTCTATGCACTGGAGACAGCCCACGCACAACTCCTCTTTTACGTAACGTGGCTTTTTCCTGATGGTCACCTTGTAGTTGCCCACGTACCCCGAGACGTTTGTCACGTCGCTATTCGTCAAAAGCTTTATATTGGGATGCCGACCGGCATCCATCATCTTTGGCCCGAGAATTCAGGTGCTGCAGTCAAGGGTGGGAAAGGTCTTGTCCAATTGTGCCATGTGGCCGCCGATGGAGGGCTGCCGTTCCACCAGGTATACCTGATAGCCTGCGTCGGCAGTTGTCAGGGCGGCCTGAATTCCGGCGATGCCGCCTCCCACCACGAGCGCCGCCTTCGTCACTGGCTCTGTGCGGGAGAAGAGTTCTTCTTGCAGGAGCGCGCGCGCTACTGCGGCCCGGATCAACCGTTTTGCTTTCGCAGTTGCCTGCTCTTTATCCCTGATCACCCAGGAGACATGCTCCCGGATATTCACCATGGCAAAGTAGAAGGGGTTCAAGCCCGCTTTTGCCACGGCGTTCTGAAAGGTGGTTTCATGCATGCGAGGCGAACAGGAGGCCACCACAACCCTCTCTAGTTTTTGATCGCGGATGTCTTGCTGGATCAACTGCTGGCCAGGTTCCGAACATATATATTTGTATTCTTTAGCAACAACCACACCGGGCAGGTCTGTAGCATACTCCGCGACTGCTTTGACATCAATCGTACCGGCGATGTTCGTCCCGCAATCACATACATAAACCCCAACCCTTGGAACACCGTTTTGTCCGCTCTCAACCATGGCTCTATTAACCTCCTACGCTTATCTTAGACAGCTCAGGTGACACAAAAAGTCGTTCTATGCCAAGCTGCTTCTCAGAAATACCGAATGAAAAGCCGACCAGCTGAGTGAAATAGGCCACAGGCATCTTCACGTCCTCACCGAACGCACCCTTCATGTCAGCCTGGAAGCACTCCAGATCGAATTGGCAGAGAGGACACGTGGTAATCAACATGTCGGCTCCTCGTTTCCTTGCTTCTTTCAGCAGGAGCTGACCAAGCCGCAAGCCGACCTCGCGGATCGTTCCGGTCAAGGCTCCACCGCAACACCGCGTTTTTAAGGGCCAGTCAACGGGGGTTGCGCCGAGTGCCTCGACGAGACGATCCATGGTCGTGGGATTCCATTGGGAATCAAATGTTGCGAAAGGACGAACGATCTGGCAGCCGTAATAACAGGCTACTTTGAGTCCCTTCAGCGGCCGCTTGACCGCGCTCGAGACCTTGTCCAGCCCCACATCGTTGACAAGCACGTCCAGCGGATGGCGGACCACGAGCCTGCCATCATACCGAAGATTTGCCGCTTGAAGCCCTGTGTCGACCACTCTTTTGATCTCAGGGAACTGCTGCAGGTAGTTCTGCGTTTTCAAGGATAAACAGTAGCATGCGGAACAGGGTGTAACCAGATGAGGGACTGCGTTATTGCCCCCCTGTTTCTCTGCCAGAGCAAGGTTCCGCGCGGAGAGGGCAAACGCTTTCACTTCGTTGATGGCCATGTAAGCTGTCGCGCCGCAACAGTTCCAATCCTTGAGCTCTTCTAAGGGAGTCCCGAGCGTCGAGAACACAGCGAGGAGCGACTCCTCATAGGGCTTACCTGTGCTCTTCAAAGAACAACCTGGGAAATAGAGATACTTCATGACCGTACCTCCTTCTGGGCCCTATCAATAGCGTCCAAGAGTGCCTTGATGTCGCCCCTATGCTCCACGTGCTCCTGCTTGAGAGAAAACCTTCCGGTGCGCAGGAGCCCCAAACCCACTCGTGCATACTTCATCAGGCTGAAGGGGTTCGTCCTCATGGAGAGGTTCATCATGAGGCGTCCCTCGCTGTTTCTGCCCGATCTGGCGACATTCTTGTAAAACTCCTCAGCCAGAATGGGGACCGGGAAACGTTTCGGGTAGACATGTTTCGCAATAGCTCTCTGCTTGAGTGCATACATGACATCGGTTATCCTGATCTCCTTGGGACAGTTCACGGTACAGGCATAGCATGAAGCGCAGAGCCATATCGTGAAGCTGCCGAGCGCCTCCTCCTCAAATCCCTCCCGTATCATGGCAATAATCTTTCGCGGCGTGAAATCCATGTGGTGACTCACAGGACAGGTGCTGCTGCACGTGCCGCACTGGATACAGGTCCAGAATTTCTCTCCGTGTGCCAGATGTGCCACGTCATCACCGAACTTCGGATTCAGTTCCGTCTGAAACTTGATCCACTGCCGTACCTTGTAAACAAGAGGCGTCTCGCCCTGATCGATGTGTCTTGCGCGGTCACTCTTTTCATAGGATGCTGCATCATGACTCATAGGCTGATTCCTCCTTCCTCGTCTGTCTGCTTAATGCAATTGTCTAATCATTGAACGACTCTGTCAAGCTATTTCTGCATCTCGCAACGTACAGGCCCGTATGTTATGATGAACATGCCAGATCACAACGGCAGGACCACCTTTGTCATGTCATCGTCCGTAGCCTCTATGGTGAAGCCCAGTTTTCTGCACACCGCGAGCATTTTCTCGTTTTCCGTCAGTACCTCGCCGTAAATGTTCTCCAGTCCCTTCTCTTCCGCGATCCCGATAAGCACATCCACGAGTTTGTAACCAAGCCCTTTGCCGTGGTAAGCGTCATGGACAAGCACTGCAAACTCTCCGGATTTGAATTCTCTGTCGATGATCAGCCTTCCGATGCCGATCAGCTTTCTTTTTTCGTTCTCCCTCACCTCCGCTACAATAGCGATTTCCTTCTCGTAGTCAATATTACAGTAACGGATGAGCATTTCATGGGATATGTCCTTGATGACCGTAAAAAACCGCCCCCGCATGGATGCGTCAGAGAGGGACGTAAGCAATTCGTGTTCCAGCGGTTCATCCTCCGGCCTGATTGGTCGCAACAATACATCTTTGCCATCAGGGAACAGCCAGTGGCTTACGTATCTGGTAGGGTAAGGCGTGATAACGAGATGCGGGTACTGAATCGTTGAGTCAAGATCATTTTTTTCAAGGACTATCCTTGCATTGACTGCGTAGGGCTTACCATCCGCTATGGCGATGGGATTGATGTCCATTTCGGCTATCTCAGGAAAGTCGACGATAAGGTTGGAAAAGCTGACGATAATCTGTTCAAGCTCGCGAAGGTCGGCTGGTTTTTTTGCCCGGAAACCACGGAGAACCTTGTAGACCCCTGTTTCCTCCATCATGAGTCTGGCGAGCGTCTGGTTGAGAGGGGGAAGCCCTATGGAAAAATCTTTCACGAGTTCCGTGCCCTTTCCCCCCATCCCGAAGAGGATTATAGAACCGAAGTCCTTGTCCTTTTTTGCTCCCAGGATCAGCTCGTAATCAATACCCTCTATCATCTTCTCAGCAGTTATGCCGGTAATCGATACTTCCGGTGCGTTAACCCTGACCCTCTCCAGTAACTTCTCGTACTCCGATCTCAGCTTGCCCTCTGAATAGACCTCGGCCATTCCCCCGACGTCGCTTCTGTGTACTATATCAGGAGATACAACCTTGAGAACCACCGGATACCCGATACGCTCTGCCCAGACGGCTGCTGACTCCACACTGGTGGCAAGGAAAGGGGCAGTGCTGCGGATCCCGTAATTTTTCAGGAAATCTTTTGACTCCTCTTCAGTAAGTACGCTTCTTCCTTCCCTGAGCGTCTTCCTGATAAAGACCTTGAGGTGATTTTTGGGGGGTGCCTGATCCACAGGCAGTTCAGCAGGCGTCTCGTAAAGGAGCTCCAGGTTCCTCTTGTACCTGTACATATAAAGATACGTCTTAATTGCTTCTTCCGGAGTTTCGTAACTGGGTATATTGTTCTCCTTAAGGATCTCTCTGCCCTCTTGAATATGTTTTGTCCCCATCCATGTGGTGATCAGGGGTTTGTATGCTTTTTTTGCAATGCCAGCAATGGCCGCGGCAAGTTCTGCGGCGTTTGCGGCGTTGTCAAAAACCTTCTTGGCAATATAGATAACGAGGATTCCATCTACTTCGGGATCATTTAAACAGACATTAACGGCCTTCCTGTAACGTTCAATATCCGCATCGCCGAAGAGATCTACAGGGTTGCTCTTGCTCCAGTGCGAAGGCAGGAAACTACTCAATTCATCCACACTTTGTTTGGCAAGCTTTGCGAGTTTTCCCCCGAGTCCGATGAGCACGTCCGTCGCGATCACTCCTGGACCACCTGCGTTCGTTATGATCGCCAGCCTCGGTCCTCCCGGCAGATTCGCTGAGTGAAGAACTTCTGCGGCGTTGAGCAGGTCGGAAACTTCCTTGACCCGTACAACCCCGGCTCGCCTGAATGCCACGTCATATGCGGCGTCATCACCGGCCATGGAGCCGGTGTGAGACAAAGAAGCCCGTGCACTTTCCTTAGATTGGCCGGGTTTCATGACAACGATGGGCTTATTGCGGGCAAAACCACGCGCTGCATTGACAAATTTTCGGCCGCTGCCCACCGCTTCCATATAAATCATGATGCTGCGCGTTTGAGGATCTTCGCCGAGAAAATCAATGAGATCGCCAAAGCCAATATCGATCATGGAACCAAGGGAGACGAACATGCTGAAACCGACATGAGCCGTGGTTGCCCAGTCAAGTACTACGCTGCCCACTGAGGCGCTTTGGGAGATGAGCGCAATATTGCCCTGCTCCGGTTGTAATTCGAAGCGAGAGGTGTTGAGCCCTATGCCAGGCCTTATGATACCCGCAGAGTTGGGCCCTAGGATTCTCGTCCCGTAATGTTTTCTGATTTCCCTGATCTCCTCTTCAAGCCTCTTGCCTTCTTCACCTACCTCTTTAAAGCCGCCGGAGACAATCACAATCCCCTCCACTCCGGTCTTGCCGCATGCCTCGACAATTGCAGGCACGGTCGCCGCAGGGGTTGCTACAATTGCAAGGTCAACTTTCTCGGGGATGCTGGCGATATCAGGAAAAGAGCTCTGATGGACCAGGTTGTTGGCCCCGGGGCCCACAAGGAATGTCTTGCGCCTGCTGGAGAGGCCGAGATTGGCGAGAAGTGTTGCTTCAAGGGCTCCCTGCGCGTCGGTTGGGCCGAAGAGTGCAACAGTCTTGGGGTCAAACATCTTCCTGATATCGCCCATCTGTTTTTCTTTAACCCCTCCTGTCTTTTCCCGCATGGCTATGCTTTGCCGGGCGGGCTACACCTTTCGCGCGTTGAGCCCCTGCTTTCGGGTCTATACCAGTTCCGCTTGCCTTGCTTCTTTCTCCACCCATATCGAGTGTTCGACAAGGCCAAAGGCATTGAGTGTTTCACTTATGCTCAAACCGGTCCTGCTCCCTTGGCGGTAAGGGGCATGGGTATCCCAAACGAGACTGAGAGCCAAGTCGTTGCGAAACGATGCGCTGTTATATACGTGGATCTGAACGAGGCCTGGCTCTTTTGTTACATTGCTCACCGAATAACGAAGCAAACCGAGGGCGGCTTCACTCTGACCCTCCGTCGTTCTTAACCGTATCATTTCCATCCAGACCATAGGACATCCCCGGGTAACTTTTCTCAAAGGACAGGAAGCATAAACCGTGCCAGTTTTGTTGGCCTTGCGCACCGTAATTTCAGTATGCTTGGCACCGGATACCATTAAATGTGGCAGAAAAAACTGTCATAATTGCAAGAAAAGGTATAAACTATCATATGTCACAGTCACTAAGAAGCACCGGGAGAAGTCATGGACGAGAATAATTTTTTTCGGGAATTTACGCTGCGGATGTGCGGCAGTTTCGATTTGCGAGAGGCGTTGTGGCGTTGTTTTCTTTACGTCCGTTCGGCATTACCTGCGGATGAGCTGATGCTTACCGTTTTTGATTTGGCTTTTGGCTCGCTGGAGGTCGTAACAACGGCCGACGAGGGCGGGGGGGTTGCCAGAGGAGACAAAATCACTATGGACCTCGACATGCGCAAGCAGCTTGAACACGTTGAGCACTATCCCCGAGTGAGAATATGCAACGACGTCTCGCAGGATCCGATAATCGAAAAGATTGCGATTCAGTATAGGTGGCCCGACTCTTCAGTCGTAGTCGGACGGCTTATTATTCAGCATGATTTTGTTGGCTCGCTCATTGTCAGAGCAACCGGGAAAGACAGATATAGCGAAGAGCATGCGAAGCTCTGGTCACTCGTCAACGAGCCGGCCGCGATCGCACTGGCTAACAGCAGACAGTATTATGAACTGCTGAAATTGAAGGACCTGCTTGCTGACGAAAACCGGTATTTGCAGAACGAATTGCGGAGAGGTTGGGGAGAGAAGATCGTGGGGGCAGACTTTGGCCTGAGAGAAGTGATCGAGCAGGTGGTGAAGGTGGCTCCCCTGACCAGCCCCGTTCTGTTGATGGGCGAGACAGGGACGGGTAAGGAGATCATTGCCAACGCCATTCATAATCTTTCACCGAGAAATAACGGCCCCTTGATCACGGTAAACTGCGGCGCGATTCCTGAGTCGCTCATCGACAGTGAACTTTTTGGTCACGAAAAGGGTGCTTTCACAGGAGCGCTCACGGAGAGGAGAGGCCGGTTTGAGCGGGCCGACAAGGGCACGATCTTTCTCGACGAGGTGGGCGAGCTGCCACCTCAGGCCCAAGTCAGGCTCCTGCGTGTTCTTCAGGAAAAAGAGATCGAACGGGTGGGTAGTACCCATCCCATCAAGGTAGACATACGGATTATCTCGGCTACGCACAGGAATCTGGAGAAGCTCGTTGCAGCCGGAACCTTCAGGGATGATCTCTACTATCGTCTTGGGGTGTTTCCCATTAACATTCCGCCGCTGAGGGAGCGAAAGGCGGACATCCCTGCGTTGGTTGAGCATTTTATCGAGAAAAAGGCGCGAGAGATGGGCCTCCACTCTGTACCCACCCTGGTTCCCGGGGCCATCGATCATCTTATGAGATATGACTGGCCGGGCAACGTGCGTGAGGTAGCAAATGTGATTGAGAGGGCGCTCATTCAATCCAACGGCAAGCCCCTTGTCTTCACGGATTTGATGGTTCCCCCCGCGGCCGCAGCCCCAGCTTCCGCAGCAATTCAGGGGTTGGCCAGTCTCAGGCTTGAGGAGATGGAAACGCTCCATATCAGGCGGATGCTCGAGGTGACTCATGGAAGAATAGAGGGAAAGAATGGAGCGGCCGCGCTTCTCGGAATCAACCCCAGTACGCTGAGGGCGAGGATGCGAAAGCTGCACATCCCCTTCGGCCGAAAAAGGAGCCACTAAGATCATATCTGTGTGCTTTGCTGTCTAACCAGCTCTTTGGTTTTATTAGCTAGATGGGCGAGCTAGAGGCTGCGGGCCGATCGTATCGGGTAAGGCATTGAGGCTGTATACAAACCGGTTGAAAGGGCTCGGGCCATCTATTACCATCTGCTAGATATGACAGTTTCCTGCCTCAGCTTGCAAATATGGCAGTCTATTGCTGTCATATTTTGCAGTGTGAACCTATCACGCCTGTAATATATTGATATTACAACGGTAATTGTGCGGGCATGCTTTATGCTTTATCGAACGAGCGGGACCAAGCTCAAAGTACGTTTCGGGGCAGAAAACCGGAGGGCAAGGAAAATCCGGCAGCCTGGTATTGCCAAAGATAGCAGCGGGCAAAAAGAATGAAGGCGGATAGGCGATTAAGAGATCGGCATAACGCCAGGTTTCAACTTTGGGCATGCAGATGATAGTACCTCTGCGAATTTGCTTTTTAAAGCTATTCCGGATTGTTGGCAACTTTGTGAAAAATATCTCGACCTTGTGAACTTGAGAAATTTGACTTGACAAAATTACAGATTACTTTAGTATTATGGAGCCTACCGAGAAAAACATACACAACATACCATAAATGAAGGAGGAGAGTATGCCGTACGATGCGACAAAGATGGCGGATTGGCAGATTTCCGAAGCAGCGGAAGAGAAGATGAAATCGGTCTGGCAGCTGGGCGATGAAATGGGTCTTAAGAAGGATGAAGTCATGGGGTACGGCCGGATAGGGCGAGTTGACTTTATGAAGATCATCAACCGCTTGAAAGACAAGAAGGATGGTAAGTATATCGAGGTTACCGCCATCACCCCGACCCCTCTCGGCGAAGGAAAGACGACGGTATCGATGGGTCTGGTTGAAGGCCTCGGAAAGAGGGGGAAAAACGTCTGTGGTGCGATTCGGCAGCCTTCAGGTGGCCCCACCATGAATATAAAAGGCAGCGCTGCCGGAGGCGGAAATGCGCAAGCAATCCCGCTGACTGAGTTCTCTTTGGGTTTGACTGGGGACATAAACAACATCATGAATGCACACAACCTGGCGATGGTGGCGCTCACGGACCGCATGCAGCATGAGAGAAACTATTCAGACGCCGAGCTTGCGAAGAGAAAGCTGAAACGCCTCGACGTTGACCCGAAGAACGTCCAGATGGGCTGGATCATGGACTTTTGCGCCCAATCCCTCAGAAACATGGTCATTGGCCTGGGCGGCAAGATGGACGGATACTTGATGCAGTCCCGCTTTGATATTGCCGTCAGTTCTGAGGTCATGGCAATCTTGGCAATCGTGAAGGACCTTAAGGATCTCCGCGAGCGGTTGGGCAGGATCACTGTTGCGTATGATAGATCCGGTAAGCCCGTTACCTGCGAGGACCTTGAATGCGCCGGAGCAATGACGGCCCTGATGAGAGAGAGTATCAATCCGACGCTGCTGCAGACGGTGGAAGGCCAGCCTGTTTTTGTGCACGCAGGACCTTTTGCCAACATAGCCGTTGGTCAGTCATCGATCATTGCGGACCGCATCGCCCTGAAGCTGTTCGACTACGATGTCACAGAGAGCGGTTTTGCCGCTGACATCGGTTTTGAGAAATTCTGGAACGTGAAGTGTAGGGAAAGCGGCCTTAAGCCGAACGTCTCCGTCCTCACCACGACGATCCGCGCGCTCAAGATGCACGGTGGCGGACCGAGAGTGGCGCCGGGGCTCCCTCTTCCTGAAGAGTACAAAAAGGAGAACCTCGGTCTACTCGAGAAGGGCGCTGCTAATATGGTCCATCATATCAAGACCATAAAGCAGTCAGGGATGAAGCCGGTTGTCTGCATCAACTGGTTCCATACTGATACCAAGGACGAGATCGCCCTGTTGCGCCGCCTCGCCGAGGCCGAGGGCGCCCGGGTGGCCGTATCGACTCACTGGCTCAATGGCGGTGACGGAGCACTGGAACTTGCGGACGCAGTGGTAGACGCCTGTGAGGAGAAAGCGGACTTCAAATTTCTCTACCCGCTCGATATGCCGCTTCGCCAGAGGGTCGAGGCGGTTGCGAAGAACGTCTATGGCGCGGATGGCGTCTCATGGGCACCCGAGGCAGAGGCCAAGGCGAAAGCCTTCGAGGCCGATCCTGAAAAGAAAGACTATTACACCATGATGGTGAAGACCCATCTAAGTCTCACCCACGACCCGAACCTGAAAGGCGTGCCTAAGGGATGGGTCCTTCCGGTGAGAGACGTATTGATATTCTCCGGCGCCAAATTTCTCTGCCCGGTGACCGGTGCGATCAGCCTCATGCCTGGTACCAGCTCCGACCCTGCTTACAGAAGAGTTGATGTGGATGTAAAGACGGGCAAGGTAACAGGGCTATTCTAGCAAGGCGCGTGAGGGCAGTGAGTCGTAGGGTGCAGGAAATGGAACTTGTTGCGGGTGACCACGCCTGCTGCGTGGTTGCGAGTTTCGAGTCAAGAAGCTTCAACCCGTAACCCGTAACAGGTTCTTTTCCCCTACCCTACTGCCTATCTTTGTCAGTGTAAAACGGAGAGAGCCGTAAGGTTATCTCCTCAGCGGTCTGCTTCACGTGTGCAATGATGTGAGGCAACTTGCTATCGTTTAGGGAGCTTGTGAAACCTACGACCCAAATAGCGCCGACCGGTAAGTGTCCTGAGTATATGAGCGCCGCTACCGCCCGCATTCCTGTGAGGTATTCCTCGAAATCGACCGCGTACCCTGAAGCCCGTGTTCTTTCGATCTCCTCAAGTAACCTGACAGGATCTGTTATGCTGTTATCGGTGTATTGCGGTAGTTTGTGTCTTGCGAGAAGAGTGAGAATTTCGTCGTTTTCAAGAGGGGCGAGAAAGATCTTTCCGATGACGCCAGCTGTAAGGGCGAAACGTGCACCTACGGGAGATGAGATCTTCAGCTCCTTTCGTGGCTCTACAACTTCAAGAACCCTGACAGCGTCGTCTTCTCGGACGCCGAGAAAGACAGTCTCGTCCACCTGTTCAACCAGCTTCTCGAGGAACGATCGTGCTATGCTCGTTAGGTCCGTGGCCCTCAAGACCCTCTTTGACAGCTCGAAAAGCTCTCCGCCCACCATGTACTTTTTGGTCGGATCGATTTTGACCACAAACCCTTCTTCCTCGAGGGACTTGAGTATACCGAAGGTAGTGCTCTTGCTCAAAGCAAGTTCCCGTGCAACCTCAGTCACACCGAGCGGCCTGTTCTCTCTGACAATGAGCTTGATGATTTCTAGAGCTTTTTTGAGTGCGGGGGCATTGTACACGTATTCACCATGATGAACTCAGAAGAGTATTTTACTTCTTCGGGCAAACTTTTGTCAATAGATAGTAGTGTTAGCGTCTTACGTGCCTTGACAGCACCATAAAAAACATGTATTGTATGAACTCGTTTAGAATAGTGAACATAACAGGGGTGCGGCTGCGGAACCTTGGGCTGTTGGCCGATCACCAGTCGGGTGGCCTGGGGAAACTTGTTCCCTCGCGCTGTGGGCACCAACCGCATCCAGCTAGGTTTGGCTTAAATGGCTAACCAGTGCAAGGTGAGATTTCTTCCGAGCGACAGGATATTTGTGACAGAAGAAGGAGAGAGCCTTCTCGAACTTGCCATGAAATCCGGTATCCACATCAATGCGAGCTGCGGTGGGAATGGCGCTTGCGGAAAGTGTCGGGTAAAGGTCCTAGAGGGTGCTACGCGCTCCGCTCCTCATCCAAAGATTCCCCAATGGGAGTATGATGGCGGGACAAGACTTGCCTGCATGACGAGTGCGCTTGGGGATCTGGTCATCGAGATACCCTTCGAGTCACAGATAGACCGTGCAGCGCTCAAGCGGAAAAGAGAAACGTCCCACGTGCTTTCGCCAGCTGATCTGGACCAGCTTGTGAAGGGCTGGGAAGTCGATCCGGCAGTTTTCAAGAGGTACGTGGAACTGGAGCCGCCGTCGGTTGAGGATAATGTTAATGACCTCGGCCGCCTGATAAGAGAGCTACGCAAGAAGCACGAGATTGAGGACGTTTCCGTTGACTTCAGGGTACTAACAAAACTGGCGAAGATCCTGCGGGAAGCAGGGTGGAAGGTCACACTCACACTCGTTGAAACTCGCCGGGGACTAAAAGTTATTAATGTAGAGCCGGGCAATGTGGAGGACAAGAACTATTCCATAGTCATAGATATCGGGACGACGACCGTTTGCGGGCAGCTGCTCGATCTGGCCAACTGCAACGTCCACCGACGAATTGAGGATTCTAATAGCGGGCTCCAGGCTTGCACTCTTGGAGAAGCCTCTGATTACAATGCGCAGATCAGTTACGGTGAAGATGTCATCACAAGGATTCTGTATGCGCAGAAGCCGGGTGGCTTGAAGCGGATTCAAGAGGTGGTTGTCGGCACGATCAACGGGCTCATTAAAGAACTCCTCGATATGAGCGGGGTGAGCGTCGAACACGTTTCTCACTTGGTTTTTGCCGGGAACACAACCATGACGCACCTTGTGCTTGGCCTGGACCCCCGGTACATTATGCTTTCTCCCTATACACCCACTGCCAATTTTATTCCCCCGGTCAGAGCTATCAATCTCGGCCTCAACTTGCGGGACCACGTGCACATTTATATATTCCCTTGCGTTGCCTCTTACGTGGGTGGTGACATAGTGGCGGGAATTCTTGGTTCCGGAGTCTTCCAGAGGCCTGACATCACGCTCTTTATGGATATCGGAACAAATGGTGAGCTCGTTGTAGGCAATAAAGACTGGCTCACCTGCGCGTCATGTTCTGCTGGCCCTGCTTTTGAGGGGGGAGGTATCAAGTTCGGCATGCGTGCCGGCAGAGGGGCCATAGAACAGTTGCGTATTAACCCCACCACCTTCGAGCCGATGATCCTCACGATTGGCAGAGCGAAGCCTGCTGGCATTTGCGGTTCCGGCCTCATCGATATCGTCTCTGAACTCCTCGAGGCAGGTATCATAGATCAAAATGGAAAGTTCGACAGGGATCTTTCCACCAAAAGGGTGAGGGAAGGAGAAAGCGGTTTCGAATATGTTTTGGCCTATGCGCCTGAGACGCAGATTGGCCGAGACATCGTACTTACAGAGGTTGATCTCGATAATCTCATCAGGGCAAAAGCCGCCATTTACGCCGGATGCAAGGTGTTGCTCGATAACGTGGGGCTCTCTTTCAACGATGTGAATGCGATTATTATTGCGGGCGGATTCGGCCACTACATCGATGTGGAGAAAGCACAGATGATAGGACTTTTGCCAGACGCGCCCTCGGAGAAATTTATTTTTGTGGGGAACGGTTCACTTCTCGGGGCGAGGCTCCTCTCCTTTTCGAGACAACTCTTAAGAGAAACAGAGAGGATAGCGCGAACCATGACAAACGTAGAACTTTCGAACAGCCCGAAGTTCATGGACGAATTTATCGCGGCAATGTTTCTGCCGCATACTGACCAGAAAGCATTTCCTGCAGTGATAGAACAGCTAAGGGCAGCAAAGGAGATGGTGCCCGCTGATGCCTAAAGTGTGTGCGTTTGCTGGAAAAGGAGGCGTGGGCAAGACCACGATAAGCGGCATGCTTGTCAGGTACCTCGTTGAGGAGGCTGAGGAAGCGCCAATACTTGCGGTTGATGCTGACCCCAACTCCAACCTCAACGAGATTCTGGGGACAGAGGTAAATGTAACGATTGGCGATGCTAGGGAGCTGCTGAAGACCGACGTACCGGTGGGAATGGATAAAGAGAGCTGGATGGAGATGAAGATACACCAAGCGATCATCGAGAGCAAGGGGTTTGATTTGCTGGTGATGGGAAGGCCAGAAGGCACGGGCTGTTATTGCGCTGCAAACAGTCTCGCAAAAAAACATATAGACCTTCTGAAAGATAACTATGCGTATGTTGTGGTCGACAACGAAGCCGGCATGGAACACATGAGCAGACTCGTAACAACGGACGTAGATCACCTCTACGTTATTTCCGATGCTTCAGCCCGTGGTCTTCTAACCGCCAAAAGGATCCTTGAGTTGGTGGGAGAGCTCAACCTGAACATCTCACATACGCACGCTATTATCAACCGGTTTCAGGATGACGATAGGCTCGGCCTGGCGCAGCTGGCAGACGAAAAGGGCATACACGTAGCGGGCGTAATACGTTACGATCGGACAATCGTTGAGGGAGATGTGCGGGGCTACTCGGTCTTCTCTCTGAATGGGAAGTCGGTGGCCTTGCAGGATGCTTACAGAGTCTTCGAGAAAACTTTATGGGGAAAGGAGTAGGGACAATGGCAGCGAAGATCATTAGCGGAACGCAGATAGCAGCAGAGATAAGGGAGGAAATAAAGCAGGAAACGGCCACTCTCAAGGAGAAATCAGGCGTCGTCCCCGGGCTTGTTACGATTCTGGTCGGCCAGAACCCGGCATCGGTCAGCTACGTGACGGCAAAAGGCAAGACCGCAAAAGAGCTTGGATTCTTCTCCATCCAGGACGACCAGCCGGAGAATCTGGCGGAAGAGGTACTCCTTGGCTTGATCGACAAGTATAACAAGGACCAGAAGATCCATGGCATCCTGGTTCAGCTACCTCTGCCCAAACACATCAATGAGACTAAGGTGCTCTATGCAATTGATCCCAACAAAGACGTTGATGCGTTCCATCCGGTGAATGTGGGTAAGCTCGTTATCGGCGAGGCGAACTTCTATCCTTGCACACCATACGGTATTCAGCAACTGCTGATCCGGAGCGGTGTCAAGACGGAAGGTGCGGAAGTGGTCGTTGTGGGCAGGAGCAATATTGTGGGAAAGCCGATTGCAAACATGATGCTTCAGAAGGCAAAGGGCGCAAACTCCACAGTGACAATCTGCCACACAGCAACGAAGGATATGGCGTTCCATACCAAGAGGGCTGACATTCTTATTGTGGCGGCGGGCCGTCCCAAGGCGATCACCGCGGACATGGTCAAAGAAGGTGTTGTCGTGATCGATGTGGGCGTTAACCGAATAGGCATGACTCCGGAAGGCAAGGCGAAGCTCGCAGGCGATGTTGATTTCGAAGGCATCAAAGAGAAGGCTGCAGCTATAACGCCTGTACCGGGCGGGGTTGGCCCTATGACAATTACGATGCTTATGCTCAATACGCTGAAAGCGGCCAAGGTGGCGGCCAAGATCGCATGAGCAGGGCACCGAGCACATACAGGATGAGTTCGTTTGAAAAAAGGAATATGTCACTTCAATCAAGAGCAGCTTTGATTCCATAAGGAGGGACCATGGGCGAGTACACGTACGAAGAAAAAGAGTCATTTGACGGCAAGAAGGTTAAGGTGCTCGGGCCGACGTATGAGGAGGGCAAGCCGGACGCAAAGAATGACTGGAAGGAGGAGTTGGGGTCGGCGCAGGATCGACTCAACTATCTGAAGGCGGCGCTCCGTTACTGGTACAGCAAAGATTGGTTCGGTAGTGAAAAGAGAAAACAAGAGGCGTAGAAAGGGGGTATTCCAATGGCTTTTCAAATTCCAAAGATCACGTACACAGGCAAGATACGGGAGGTCACCGTAGGCGCTGGACCTCAAGCAATCAAGGTAGGAGGCGAAAGCTGTTATCCTTTCCACCTCTTCGAGGGCGAGATGCCAAACCCCCCACGAGTTGCGTTTGAAGTGTGGGACTACGAACCGGAGGATTGGCAGGCATGGGCCACTGAGCCTTACAAGGACGTAATACGGGATCCTGTGGCCTGGGCAAAAAAATCGCAGGATGCGTACGGCGCTGAGCTGGTAGCCCTTCTTCTCAAGAGCGCTGATCCGAATGGTATGAACAGGGACGTGGAAGAGGCGGTGAAAGTTGTAAAGAGTGTCGCAGATGCGTTAACCGTGCCTCTGCTCGTCTGGGGCTGCGGCAATGACGAGAAGGACGCTCAGCTTTTGCGGAGAGTAGCGGAGGTTTGTGAGGGCAAGAACGTGGCTGTTGGACCGGTAGTTGAAAAGAACTATAAGCAGGTTGGCGCGATGGCCATTGGTTATAAGCAGGTCGTTATGGCGTCCACTCCTATAGATGTCAACCTGGCAAAACAGCTCAATATCCTTCTCGGTAACCTTGGTATGCCTGAAGAAAAAATGATGATCGACCCTACGGTGGGTGGCTTGGGTTATGGCCTCGAGTACGGATACTCGGTAATGGAACGGGACCGCATGGCAGCGCTGACTCAGGAGGATGTGAAGCTTCAGTTCCCGTTGATATGCAACATGGCCCACGAGGTGTGGAAGACCAAAGAGACAAAGATACCAAAAGGGGAAAACCCCAAACTGGGCGATGAAAAGAAACGGTCTATCCTGATGGAGGCGGTCACTGCAATGTCATTTCTTGTTGCGGGTGCGGATATTCTGATAATGAGACATCCCGACGCCATCACCTTGGTGCGGGACATGATTAAAGAGTTAACAAATTAGGGGGATTTATGGCAGACGAAAAAGGTAAAGAGAAAGTCAGAAGTATCGATAATGCAGCAATTACCCTCATAGACAAGGCCCAGAAAGAGAACGTAAGCACCGTCTTTTTCAGGGCTGATGAGCTGAAGCCCTGCCCGATAGGCGTAGAGGAGAGTTGCTGTAAGATCTGCGCGATGGGACCGTGCAGGCTTCCCAGACCAAAGAAGGCCGGCGAAGAAAAGGATCGGGCCGGGGTCTGCGGAGCGACCATCGAGACGATTGTCGCGCGGAATTTCGCCCGTAAGATCGCAGCGGGAACCGCGTCCCACTCGGACCATGCACGAGAAGTCACGGAGACCTTTCTGAAAGCGGCTCAGGATGAGGCCCAGGGTTTTGCCATCAAGGACGAGGTAAAGCTTCTGGAAGTGGCGCTCGATTACGGGATCGAGGTCGAGGGAAAGGAGCCGAAGCAAATAGCGATCGAAATCGGCAAGAAGGCGCTCGAACAGTTCGGACAGCAGGAGGGAGAGCTCGTATATATCAAGAAGGCGCCGCTGAAGAGGCAGGAGATCTGGAGAAAGCTCGGTGTCGTTCCTAGAGGCATTGACCGGGAAGTCGTGGAGACCATGCACAGGACCCACATGGGCGTGGACCAGGACTACAAGCACCTCATGCTGCAGGCAACGCGCACGGCCCTGGCTGACGGCTGGGGTGGCTCCATGATATCGACGGACCTGCAGGACATCATGTTCGGCACGCCTGTGCCCATTCTTGGCACGTTTAACACGGGTGTCTTCAAGGAAGACCAGGTGAACATCGTGGTCCACGGCCATGAGCCGTTCTTGCCTGAACTCCTGGTAACGGCAAGCCATGACCCGGAGATGAAGGCGCTTGCCGAGAAGGTCGGCGCGAAGGGCATCAACCTGACCGGTATGTGCTGCTCAGCCAACGAAGTGCTTATGCGCCACGGCATCCCCTGCGCCGGGAACTTCCTGCAGCAGGAATTGGCTTTGGTGACCGGCGCCGTAGAGTTGATGACGGTCGACGTGCAGTGCCAGATGCAGGGCCTCCAGGACGTGTCAGAATGCTACCACACCAAGCTCGTGACCACGTCTGACCGCGCGAAGATTGAAGGGGCAATCCACATGGAGTTCCACCCCGAGCACGGCCTCGACACCGCAAAGAAGATCCTCCGGATGGCCATAGAGAATTACCCGAACAGGCGCCACGCCGTTTACATCCCTGCTGAGTCGCAGGACGCGGTGGTCGGCTTCAGTCACGAAACGATAAACTACCTGCTCGGTGGACTCTTCCGGGCAAGCTACAAACCGCTCAATGACAATATCATCAACGGCAGGATCAGGGGCGTTGCCGGCGTGGTTGGTTGCAACAACGTGCGGACGATCCATGATTCGGCCCACATCGCCATGGTAAAAGAGCTGATCAAGAACGACGTTATCGTACTGACCACGGGCTGCGCAGCCATGGCATGCGGCAAGGCAGGGCTCCTCACACCCGAGGCGGCTCGGCTCTATGCCGGAGCAGGGCTCGCGGAGGTCTGTGAGGCAGTAGGTATCCCGCCGGTGCTCCACATGGGCGCATGCGTGGACAATTCGAGAATCCTTGTTGCCGCTACAGCGCTGGTGAAGGAAGGCGGCCTGGGTGATGACATCAGCGATCTTCCTGCAGCGGGGGCAGCGCCTGAGTGGATGAGCGAGAAAGCTCTTGCGATCGGCCAGTACTTCGTGGCTTCCGGTGTCTTCACCATCTTCGGCACGACGTGGCCCACCCTGGGCAGCGAGAAAGTGACGAAACACCTGTTCGAGGAGCATGAGGATCTGTACAAAGGCATGTGGGCGTTCGAGCCTGATCCTATCAAGGCGGCGGGCATGATGATCGCGCACATCGACAAGAAAAGAAAGGCGTTGGGACTCGACAAAGCAAGAGAAAGAGTTCTGTTCGATATGGCTATGAGAAGGGCCTTAGACTAAACAAGGAGGCAGAGCATGTCAAAGATAATAGCATCAGCAGCCATCAGAGGCGCTCACAAGATTTTCAACATGGTGGAGGCAAAGTATAAAGAGGTTCTCGGGAAATACGGGCCGGACCAGGAGATCGGCTTTCCCAATACCGCGTATTATCTTCCGATCATATATGCCATGACAGGTATTGGGGTGTCGAAGCTGGGAGAGTTTGACAAAATCCTGAACATCTCCCGGAAACTTATACCCCCGCCCGTCAGGGAGAAGACGCCTTTGCCGTACCTGGCTCCAACATTGGACGCCGGTATGGCAACGTTCTTTGTCGAAGAGTTGTACGAAGCTATGCGGTACTTGGAAAATCCCAACTGTTATGTGACGGGCGAAGACCCGACGGATGGGAACATCTGGCTCGGCGCAGCGAGCGATCTGATTTTCAGGAAGAGGGGCGTCGAGTTCGTGGATGGCACAGCCCCAGGTTTTGCTGCGATAGTGGGGGCAGCACCCGACGCCAAGACAGCAGCGAAGATCGCGCTCGAATTGCAGGAGAAGAATCTTTATGTGTTCATGTGCGCCGAGAATGGCGGCAAGCGCTTTTCGGAACAGCTCGTTGAAGCCGGCGTGCAGGTCGGATGGCCCACGAGGCTTGTATCTTTTGGTCCTGACATATACCAGGCTGTTTTTGCCATCGGCTTTGCCTGCCGCGTAGCCATGGCTTTCGGCGGCGTGAAGCCCGGAGATTTCAGAAAGAATCTGATCTACAACAAGGACCGGACGTATGCGTTCGTGATGGCTCTTGGCGATGTCACCGACGAATGGTATGCCAACGCAGCAGGCTGTATCAATTGGGGCTTCCCTGCGATCGCTGATACGCCGATCCCCGAAGTGCTTCCCACAGGCATCTGCACATATGAACACGTCGTCTCGAATATTCCGCATGACAACATCGTGCAGAAGGCCGTCGAGGTGAGGGGCTTGAAGGTGCAAGTTGCCAAGGTCCCGGTGCCTGTCTCTTACGGGCCCGCTTTTGAGGGCGAACGCGTAAGGGGTGAAGATATCTACCTCGAGATGGGTGGTGGGAAAACGACTGCCGTCGAGTGGACGACCACCAAGCGGATGGAAGAGGTTGAAGATGGAAGGGTGCAGGTGGTCGGCCCTGATGTTGGTGATGTGCAGGCAGGTACGCGACTCCACTTCGCCATGGTGGCTGAGGTTGCGGGCCGTAACTTCCAGGAAGATTTCGAGCCTATCTTAGAGCGCCAGAACCACCACCTGATCAACCAGGCCCAAGGCATCATGCACATCGGCCAGCGGGACATAGCCTGGATACGTGTTTCGAAACAGGCGGTTGAAAAGGGATTCAAACTGGAGCACATAGGCAAGATCATCCACGCCAAGTATCACCAGGATTTTGGCGCAATATTCGATAAGGTCCAGGTGAAAATTTATACGGATGAGCCCAAGGTACGCGAGGTCCTGGGGCAAGCCAGAGCGTCTTATAACCACCGTGACGCAAGAGTAGAAAACATGACGGATGAATCGGTCGATACGTTCTATTCCTGCACGCTCTGCCAGTCCTTCGCGCCGAACCATGTCTGTGTCGTGGCCCCTGAGCGGACGGGTCTCTGTGGTGCGTATAACTGGCTTGACTGCCGCGCATCAAACGAGATCAATCCGGAAGGCCCGAACCAGCCCATCAAGAAGGGCGAAGTTCTCGACGCACGTTACGGCCAGTTCAAGGGTGCCAACGACTTTGTTTTCAAAGCATCCAGGCAGAAGGTTCAGAATGTGAGTTTTTACAGCCTCATGGTCGACCCGATGACCACGTGCGGGTGCTGCGAATGCATCGCAGCAGTATTGCCCATGGCTAACGGCATCATGACCGTTGACCGTGACTACACCGGTATGACACCGTGCGGGATGAAGTTTACGACGCTGGCTGGCTCTGTTGGCGGCGGCGCCCAGTCTCCCGGCTTCCTCGGGCACAGCAAGTACAACATTACGCAGAGGAAGTTCCTGACCGGTGATGGTGGTCTGGCCCGTATGGTCTGGATGCCCAAGAGACTGAAGGAGGAGTTACATGACCGCCTGGTAAAAAGGGCAGAGGAGCTGGGCGTACCCGGCCTGATAGATATGATTGCTGACGAAACCGTAGCAACGACCGAAGACGAAGTGGTGGCCTACCTCACGGAAAAGGGCCATCCGGCGCTGACGATGGAATCGATTCTATAGGAAGGAGGCGACAGGTAGCGGCAACGCTTTAAAAGGGAAGATGGTGTAATACCATCGCGGACCCGCCGCTGTGAGGGGGGACGAGAGCTCGATGAAACCACTGGGGATGCCCGGGAAGGGAGAGCTTGAGGATGAGCCCCGAGCCAGAAGACCTGCCTGAAGCCGTGCGTATAGATTCTCCTCGAGGTTGGGAGCTCTAGCGAGCACGGCTCGCTAGAGGGGAGGCCGGGTACCCGCTTGCGGGTGTCCCAGTAATGTCCAATCTGAAAAGGAGAAAAGTATGGGACTGACAGGAATCCAGATCTTCAAGCTTCTTCCCAAGACCAACTGCGGGGATTGCGGTTCTCCCACCTGTCTTGCTTTTGCCATGGCTCTTGCCGCGGGCAAGGCGGAACTCGAGAAATGCCCTTATGTCTCAGATGAGGCAAAGGCGCAGCTGTCTGAAGCGAGCGCACCACCCATCAGGCCGCTGACCATAGGCACAGGTGATTACGCGGTCAAGATAGGTGGCGAAACCGTGCTCTACAGGCACGAAAAAACCTTTTTTAACAAACCCGGGCTCGCAGTCCTCATCACCGATGCGATGGGTGACGCCGAGGTGGACCGGCGCTTCGGGAAATTGGCAGAGCTGCAGTATGAGCGTGTGGGCCTGACCTTAAGACCCGAACTGGTCGCGCTCAAAAACGGCACCAATAAAGAGAAGTTCTTGAACCTCGTGAAGAAAGCAGCGGGTACGCCCTATGGTGTGATCCTTATGTCGAGTGACCCTGCGGTGATGAAAGAGGCGCTCGCACTGACGAAGGATAAGAAACCGCTTATCTATGCTGCTACAAAAGAGAACGTGGATGCTTTCGGGGCGCTTGCCAAAGAGTATGCGTGCCCGTTGGCTGTCAGGGGCAGCAACCTCGATGACGTGAGTGCTTTAAGTGAAAAACTCACGGGCATGGGGCTCAAGGACCTGGTGCTTGATTCCGGCGCCCGCACGGTAAAAGGCGCTTTCCAGGATCAGATTTTTATCCGAAGGGCAGCCTTGCTGAGCCGGTTGCGGCCGTTGGGATTTCCGACGATCACGTTTCCCTGTGAGATGACGGACAATGTGATGAAAGAGACGCTGATTGCTTCTCTCTTTGTCGCAAAATATGCGGGCATAATAGTTCTGAGTGATATCGAGGGAGAAAACGTCTTCCCTCTCTTGCTGGAGAGGCTCAATATCTACACAGACCCGCAACGGCCCATGACGACCGAGCAGGGCATCTACCCGATCAACAACCCTGACCAGAACTCGCCCGCACTCGTGACCTGCAACTTCTCTTTGACGTACTTCATAGTGACTGGTGAGATCGAAAACAGCAGAGTACCAACCTGGCTCTGTGTCATGGATACTGAAGGGCTTTCGGTCATGACCGCCTGGGCAGCTGGAAAATTTGTCGGCGACGCTGTGGGACCGTTCATCAAGAAATGTGGCATCGCGGACAAGATTGATAAGAAGAAGCTGGTAATCCCGGGTTATGCTGCAGGTATTCTAGGAGACCTGGAAGAAGAACTGGCTGGCTGGGAGATCACGGTGGGACCGCGTGAAGCGGCCCATATACCTGCGTTCTTGAAGCAGTGGAAGTAACTACAGGGTCACGGGTCACGCGGGGCAAGGGTCAAGTTTTGTTTCTGTTTTTTCATGACCCGTGACCCAGGCCCCTTGACCCTATCTCATAAAGGAGGAGCCAATGGTACTACGCATAGGTGAGAATCTGAATGTGATAGCAAAGAAGATTGGTGAGGCACTCAAAGAGAGGGACCCGGTTCCCATACGTGAGATGGCGGAGGCCGAAGCAAAAGCGGGTGTAGACCTGATTGATATTAACCTCGGGCCTGCGAGAAAGGCCGGAGCCGAGCTTATGGACTGGGTCGTAAAAACCGTCCAGGAAGTCGTGCCCCACATTCCGCTTTCCCTCGATACGACTAACGTGGAGGCCATGGAGGCAGGACTCAAGGCCCATAAAGGCAGGCCGCTGATCAACTCGATCTCGGCGCGGCCCGAGCGGATGGAAGCCCTCGTGCCTCTGGCAAAAAAATATAATGCTCCCTACATTGCGCTTATGTTAGGTGTCGAGGGTATCCCTAGAGACGCCAATGAGCGCGGGTTGCTCGCAGCAGAGCAGCTTGCCAAGGCCGCAGAATTCGGCATACCGGAAGAAGATCTCTGGATAGATCCGATTGTACTGCCCATCAACACCCAGCAGATCCAGGTGCAAGGGTGCACCGAGTTCATCATGATGATGAAAGATATAGCCCCCACCTGCAAATCGACCTGCGGGCTTTCAAATATCTCCAATGGCGCGCCGGGCCATCTGCGCGGGATTCTGAACCGGACGTACCTCATTATGATAAAACGGTACGGCATGTATTCTGCTATTGTGGATGCGTTCGATCCGGAAATGGCAGCCATCTGCCAGGATAAGATGCCGGGGCTCGAAGCGCTGGTGCACAAGGTGATGGACGGCGAGGCGGTCGATATGGCAAAGCTGTCCAAAGAAGAGGTGGAGTACATTAAGACAGCACGCGTGCTGCTCGGGCAGACGCTCTATTCAGACTCGTGGCTGGAACTGTAGACCCAAGGCCCGTTTAAAAACGGGTAGCGAAGCGTTATAATATATCTATATATATCCATATCTGTATATAGTTTGGGGCATCAATTTGCCCGGCTATGATGCGAGGAAGGCGTATGAATGATCTGGGCTTTTTAAAAGAGATGGAGCGGAAGACCGGGGAAAACATCAGTGCTTGCTATCAGTGCTATCGTTGCACGAATGGTTGCCCTGCGCTCCCCGAGATGGATTTTTCCCCTCACCGGCTCATCAGGTATGTGATCCTGGGAGAGCGAGAGAAGGCGCTCACGTCAAAAATGATCTGGTCCTGCCTGCAGTGCACCACGTGCAGTGTACGCTGCCCCAATGATATAGACATTGCCCTCGTCATCGATACGCTGCGAAAGATTGCGGTCAAAGAAGGCAAGGCCAAGGATATGGACACGTGGACGTTCGATAAGTACTTCCTCGACAGCGTGAAAAAGCACGGCAGGCTTTACGAGATGGAGACGATTCTCAAGTATAAGATGGCGAAGAAGAACTTCTTTGAAGATACGAAAATGGGGATGAACATGATGTTGAAGGGAAGGATGGGCTTATTTCCCCACAACATAAAGGATAAGCGGGGTATGAAAGCCCTGTTTGAAAAGGCGCGAGGAGAGTAACATGGCGGCGACGCTTGCATATTATCCGGGATGCTCTCTCAAATCGTCGAGCAAATTTTACGAGGCATCCATACAAAAGATATTCGGGAGATACGGCATTACACTCAAAGAGATTGAGGACTGGTCGTGTTGCGGTGCGTCAGCAGGGCACACAATCGATGAACGACTTGGCCATGCCCTAGCGGCGAGAAACCTGGCGTTGGCAGAGAAAGCGGAATACGATCTCTTTGCTCCTTGCTCGGCTTGTTACAACAGGGCGAAGGTGACCAATGAAATGATCCGTTCCGATTCAGCCTTGCAGGCAGAGATGAACAGGGCAATCGAGCCTCTGCAGACGAGCGCCGCCATCGAGGTTAAGAACATCATCGAAGTGCTGGACGATTACGTTGGCGTGGAAGTGCTTGCAAAAGACAGGAAGTATGACCTTTCGGCCCTGAAGGTTGTCCCTTACTACGGGTGCGTCCTCACGCGGATGATGAGAGTGAAGCCCTACGACGACAAGGAAAACCCTGAGAGCATGGACAGGTTGCTCTTTGCGGCGGGACTCGAGGTGCTGCGCTGGCCGTTTAAGATGGAATGCTGCGGAGCGAGCAAGACGCTTACCAACAAGGACATGACTCTAAGACTCTCGAACAGAATTATGGATATGGCTATCACGTTGGGTGCTGATGCTATCATAACCCCATGCCCCCTGTGTCAGATGAATCTGGACCTTCTTCCTGCGCTCGGCAGAACTAAAGAATCACTGCCCGTGCTCTTTCTTTCAGAAGTATTTGAGCTTGCCCTCTATGGAAAGATGCTCGGAACCTCATCTCACATGATAGGGGCGGACAAAATTCTCATCAAAGTCAGGGAGGCCTGAGATGGAACTGGAAGAGAGGCTTGAATTCATTAAGGCCTATGACCCCGAAGGCATGGACAAACTGAAACGGCTCCTCGACCGGAAGTCCTACCTCATGGATAAAAACGTGTATGGCGAGACATTCACCGAACGGCAGTTCAATCTTGTCTTTGACCCGCTTGTTCGCTCAGGCTATGACAGAGCCCAGATACTGAAGGCCCTTTCCGAAAAAAATGACACGGTTCCAGCACTTGCCGAGAAGCTTTCCCTGGAACAGTCCAGAACGTTTGACTACATAAAGGATCTGCTCAAGAGGAACCTGGTTGAGATTGTCGGGTTCGAAGAAAGACATCCCGTATACAGAAAGAGGTGACAGGTAATTATGGATAAGGTTGGCAAAGTACTCGTCGTCGGTGGCGGTATTGGCGGTATGGAGGCTTCCCTCAACCTGGTTGAGGCCGGTTTTAAGGTGTATCTCGCAGATGAGAAGCCTAATATCGGCGGTAAAATGGCGCAGCTCGACAAGACCTTCCCCACGAACGATTGTTCCATGTGTATTATGGCGCCAAAGCTGGTTGAAACGGGAAGAAACCCAAACATAGAACTTCTCATGGCGAGCGAGGTAGTTGCCCTGGACGGTGAGCCGGGCAATTTTACGGTGACGCTGAAGAGAAGGCCGCGCAGGATCATAAAAGAGAAATGCACGTCATGTGGGCTTTGTGCTCCACAGTGCCCCCTCGAAGTGCCGGCCGACTACAATGAAGACCTGTCCCGCCGGAGCGCCGCGTACATTAATTTCCCTCAGGCGATTCCGTCCACCTATATGATAGACCGAGAAATTCCCCCGTGCGTGAACAGGTGTCCGGTTAACCTGAACGCGCGTGATTATGTGGGGCTCATAGCTCAAGGCAAGTATCTGGAAGCCCTCGACGTTATCAGGGACAGGCTGCCATTCCCCGGCGTGATCGGACGGATCTGCAACCATCCGTGCGAAGATGTCTGCATCCGGGGCGAAAAAGTTGACCAACCGGTTGCCATCTGCGCATTAAAGCGGTTCGTGGCAGACTACGAGGTTGGAAAGAGAGCGATACCCGTGCCCGAAGCTGGCGCAGACAAGGGCAAACGCGTGGCCATCATCGGCGGCGGACCTTCCGGCATGGCTTGTGCGCTCGATCTCAGGAAAGCGGGTTACGGGGTAACGATATTTGAGGCATCCAGCAAACTCGGCGGCATGCTCTATTGGGGCATTCCGGCCTACCGTTTGCCAAAAGATGTGCTTGAGCGCGAGACGTCACTTGTTGAAAAAGCGGGTGTAGAAGTACGGTACAACACCAGGGTCGGGAAAGATATCTCCCTGAAACAGATCCATGAAACGTTTGATGCTGTTTACATAGGCTGCGGCGCGCAGGGCGGAAGAAGGCTCGGTATCGAAGGAGAGGATGCGCGCGGCGTCATGACCGGCATCGAGCTCCTGAGACTTTCGAACGAGAAGAAACCCTTAAAGCTGGGCAAACGGGTGATGGTTGTCGGCGGCGGAAACGTTGCCGTAGACGTTGCGTTAACCGTAAAACGCCTCGGGGCGGAAGACGTGCACATGGTCTGCCTTGAACGTTGGGAAGAGATGCCGGCAAGCAAGTCTGAGCTGGAACAGACGCTCAAAGAAGGGATAAAGATCCACACAGCCTGGGGGCCAAACATCATCAGGGCCGCAGACGGGAGTGTGAAAGGTATTGAGTTCAAGAGATGCACCAACGTCTTCGATGAGTTTGGACGCTTCAGTCCTTGCTATGATGTAGTAGTAGCCAGAGCCTTCAGTGCTGAAACAGTCATTCTTGCAATTGGCCAGTCGCCGGAAACAGATTTCGTGCGGGACCTCGACAAGCTGGTGCCCTTGCGGGGCGGTTGGATAAAGGCTGATAGCTGCACCCTTGAGACGTCAGTGCCGGGGGTCTTTGCCGGCGGTGACATCGTGACGGGGCCGAAAATGGCCATCGATGCTGTTGACCAGGGGCAGAAAGCTGCTGAGTCGATCGAGCGGTACCTGGAAGGAAGGGACCTCAGAGAGGGCAGATTAGCGCGTGAGAATGAGTTGGTCGT
The DNA here is from genome assembly GCA_035315185.1 of Syntrophorhabdales bacterium. Lineage (GTDB taxonomy): Bacteria > Desulfobacterota > Syntrophorhabdia > Syntrophorhabdales > WCHB1-27 > JADGQN01. The sequence continues at coordinate 49,542 of DATFYE010000200.1, forward strand.
GCATGCCCCCCTCGACGTGGAGAGGAAGGTACGCGTAGCCATCCCAACGCTGCCTCTGGAGCAGAGGGTGGGGTTTGAGGAAGTTGACCTTGTCCTGGATGAGCTTGCTGCGAGAAGTGAGGCAGAGCGATGTTTGAACTGCAGGAGATGTCTGGGCTGCAAACTCTGTGAAGAGGCCTGCAAGCCAGAAGCCATCAACTATCTTATGGAGTCGGAAGAAGAGAAGGTTAATGTGGGCAGCATTGTCATTGCCGCGGGTCTTACCGAGTACGACCCTTCTTTGAAGCCGGAACTCGGGTACGGCCAGTACAAGAACGTGGTGACCAGTACAGAGTTCGAGAGGATACTCTCGGCGACTGGCCCGACCTGCAGCATTGTCATGCGACCGGCCGATGGCAAGATTCCCAAGAAGGTGGCCTGGCTGCAGTGCGTGGGAAGCAGAGACAAGACAAACGAGTACTGCTCGTCCGTCTGCTGCATGTATGCCACAAAAGAGGCCTTCATCGCAAAAGAGCATCAGAATGATCTGGAGCCTACTATCTTTTATATGGATGTGCGCGCCTTCGGCAAAGGGTTTGACCAGTATTACGAACGGGCCAAACATGAGCACGGCATCCGCTACGTCAAGTCAGCCATATCAAGGATACTGGAAGACCACAAGACGAAGGATCTGGAAGTATTTTACGTGGACGAGGATGGAACTACAAAGTCGGAAATGTTTGACATGGTGGTTCTTTCTGTGGGCCTGAGGCCCGCCGAGCACTTGCCCAGGCTTGCGGCTGTGCTTGGTGTAGACCTGAACGAATATGGTTTTGTGAAGTCCTCACCGCGAAATCCGCTCCTCACAACCCGCGAGGGCATCTACGTGAGCGGCGCATGCGAGTCTCCGAAGGACATACCGGAGACGGTGACCCAGGCGTCAGGTGCCGCGTGCGAGGCGGCGACCATCATAGCGGAGGCACGAGGTAAGAGCCTCGTCGTGAAAGAGCTTCCGGAAGAAAGGGACGTGTCAAACGAAGAGCCGCGCATCGGCGTCTTTGTCTGCGACTGCGGTGTAAACATAGCCGGCGTGGTGAATGTGCCTGAAGTGGCTGCGTATGCCAGAACCCTGCCGAATGTGGTCCTCGCTGATGAGAACCTCTTCACCTGTTCTCAGGATACTCAGGAGAAGATGAAAAAGGTGTTGGACGAACAAAATCTCAACCGGATTATCGTTGCTTCCTGTTCTCCCAGGACACATGAATTTCTTTTTCGAACAACGATCAGAGAAGCAGGGCTTAACAAGTACCTGTTTGAAATGGCTAATATCCGGGATCAATGCTCCTGGGTCCATATGAAGGAGAAGGAGAGTGCCACGGAGAAGGCGAAGACGCTCGTGCGCATGGCCGTCGCGAACGCCAACGAGATCAAGCCGCTCAAAGAGATCTCTGTAGGCGTAAACAAAAAAGCACTTGTGCTCGGCGGAGGACTTGCCGGCATGACAGCAGCCCTGAAGCTTGCCCGCCAGAATTTCGAAGTCTTCCTGGTGGAAAAAGAGCCTGAGCTGGGTGGGAATATGCGGCATGTTTACACCACAGTTGATGGTCTCGATGTTCAGGAGTTTCTTGCCAACCTGCTTGAACAGGTTACAACGCATCCCCTGATTCATGTACTGACGGAAACGATCGTGGTGGACCATTCCGGCTTCAAGGGCAATTTCGAGACAGGTCTCCTGCAGGGCCCAACCATGGCTTCCAGAAAACTGCAGCACGGCATCACCATAGTGGCGACAGGTGGCCAGGAGCTGAAACCGAAAGGGCTGTATGGTTACGGCGAGAGCCCGTCTATCATGACCCAGATGGAGCTGGAAAAACATATTGTTGAAGGAACGCTCCCGGTGGCAGAGCGCACGGTGATGATCCAGTGTGTCGGCTCAAGAAATGACGAAAGGCCTTATTGCAGCAGGATATGCTGTTCCACTGCAATAAAGAATGCTCTGCGCCTTAAAGAGGATCGGCCCGAGATGGATGTGGTCATCCTGTATCGGGACATCATGACGTATGGATTCCTGGAGAAATATTACCTGAAGGCGAGACGTGCAGGTGTGCGGTTCGTACGGTATGAAAAAGAGAAGCCGCCTGTTCTAGAAAAGACAAATGGAAGGTTCACACTTTCGTGCTTCGACCCGTCCATCATGGAAGAAATAAAGCTGGAGACAGACCTGCTGGCGCTCTCCGCTGCGGTCATTCCCAGGGACAACGAGGAATTGGCGAACTTCCTCAAGTGTGCCAGGACCAACGAAGGATTTTTCCTGGAAGCGCACATGAAGCTGCGGCCCGTGGACTTCGCGTCTGATGGCCTTTATTTGGCAGGGCTTGCCCATTCGCCCAAGAACATGAGGGAGAGTATTACCCAGGCAGAGGCGGCTGTCGCGAAGGCGTGTACCATACTCGCCAAAGACAAGCTTATGGTCGGTGGCGTGGTAGCGGATGTGACGGCAGACAAGTGTGCGGCCTGCTTGAGCTGTGTCAGGGTCTGCCCGTACCATGTACCTTTCGTGAATGAGAAGGGCGAGGCGGAGATTGACATAAGCAAATGCAAGGGCTGTGGCACCTGCGTGTCTGAATGCCCAGCCAAGGCGATAGAGCTCATGCATTACAGAGATGTACAGATTGTTGAGAAAGCAGGCGCACTTGTGGCGCAAGGAGCGAGATGATGGGAACATTTGAACCTGAAATCATCGCATTCTGCTGCGAGCACTGAGCGTACACCGCCGCGGACCTGGCAGGTTCGATGAGATTAAATTATCCGACCAACGTGAAGGTGCTCAAAGTGCCGTGCACGGGTAGGGTCGATGTAATCCATGTGCTCAAGGCGCTTGAGAATGGGGCTGATGGCGTGTATCTCGCGGGTTGCCTCGAAGGAGAATGCCATTACCTGGTGGGTAACCTGAGGGCAAAAAAACGGGTAGGTTATGCCAAGCAGCTCCTCGAAGAATGTGGCATCGGTGGAGAGCGTGTAGCCATGTATAACCTCTCTTCAGCACAGGGTCAACGCTTTGCGGAGATTGCCCGTGAGATGACGGAAAAGATAAGGCAACTGGGACCGAACCCCATGAAGACAGGGTCAAGGGTCATGGGGCAAGGGTCAAGTGAAAATGAGAGCCAGGAACAGGCGGCAAGAACAGAAACCAAGAGTTAATGTCGAGGATAAGTGCGGCAGAGAATTGTTTTCAGTGTGGTCGCTTTTTTGTCTACCCGTGACCCATGCCCCTTGACCCATGACCCTAAAGTAAGGAGTGACCAATGATAGTAGCAAATAGAAAACCCTTTGAAGAGCTTCTCGAGTTCATCAAACCGTACTCGAAAATACTCCTGTTGGGTTGCAACGAGTGCGTCACGGTCTGCGCAACAGGCGGGGCCAAGGAGGTTGCCATACTTGCCTCCGAGTTAAAGATGCATCGGGAGAAAGAGGGGCGACCGATCGAGATCACGGAACACGTACTCGAGCGAAATTGCGACCCGGAGTATGTTGAGGGCCTGAGACCTATGATCGGCGGCTACGACGCGGTCCTTTCCATGGCATGCGGATGCGGTATCCAGTTTGTTGGTGAGCATTACAGGGATAAACTTATTCTGCCTGCGGTAAACACCACGTTTGACGGGGTTACCGAGGAGCATGGAGTCTGGGCGGAACGGTGCTTGGGGTGCGGCAACTGCATTCTCGATAAGACCCTCGGCATATGCCCGGTAACGCGCTGTGCAAAGAGCATTTTGAACGGACCGTGTGGCGGGTCGCAGGACGGGAAGTGTGAAGTGAACAAGGATACCCCGTGCGGCTGGCAGCTCATCGTAGACCGGTACAAAGAGATGAACATGATGGATAAATACATGGAGATCCAGCCTTTGAAGGACTGGTCGACAAGCCATGGCGGGGGCCCGAGAAAACGGGTGAGGGAGGATCTGAAGATATGAGCGCGAGCAATGTCGAGAAAATCCTGAAAAGCGGAAACTTCGCCGTTACCGGTGAGTGCGGTCCCCCGAGAGGGGCGGACGCGGAGGTCATCAGGAAAAAAGGGGCACACCTGAAAGGATATGTGGACGGCGTCAATGTCACTGATAACCAGACGAGTGTGGTCAGGATGTCGAGTATGTCGGCTTCACTCATCCTGAAGGAGATGGGCTTCGATCCCATCATGCAGATGGTCTGCAGGGACAGGAACAGGATCGCCATCCAGAGCGATATTCTCGGAGCTTCAGCGCTGGGTATCAACAATCTCCTTTGCCTTTCCGGTGACCATCAGAAATTCGGCGATCATCCAACCGCAAAGAACGTGTATGATATAGACTCGATGCAGCTTATCCAGACCGTCAAGAGAATGAGGGATGACGGGAAATTTCTAAGCGGCGAAGAAGTGAAGGGCAAACCCGATCTCTTTATCGGCTGTGCCGAGAATCCCTTTGCAGACCCCTTTGAGATCAGGGCCATGAGGCTGGCAAAGAAGGCCGCGGCCGGTGCGCAGTTTGTCCAGACCCAGTGCATCTTCAATGTCCCCAAATTTGAGAAGTGGATGGAGATGGTGCGTGGCCTCGGTGTCCACGAAAAGATTTACATTCTCGCTGGCATCACGCCGTGCAAGTCGATCGGCATGGCTCGGTATATGAAGACGTCCGTGCCAGGTATGGACGTGCCCGACGAGCTCATTGACCGACTCAAGGGTGTTCCGAAGGAGAAGGTGGCTGATGAGGGCATCAAGATCGCGGTTGAAATGATTCAGCGGATGCGCGAGATCAAGGGAGTTGCCGGTGTCCACCTCATGGCCATTGAATGGGAGGAGAAGGTCCCCGAGATCGTTAAGGCAGCAGGACTTTACCCGAGACCTCAAATAAATTAAGAATCTACTAAGACTCTCGCCAGTCCCCGGCTGCTAGCTCGGACGGGGTCCTCAAAGAGTATAAAGCTTCAGATCCCCTTCGCCGACAAGGGGTTGGTGGAGGGGATTTTCGTCGCAAACATTAACTAACCTCGAACGACTGAGCCATTTCCCTCATGGTAACGACGAACAATCTGTTTTGCAATTGATCGTACTTGTTGACAGACAGAGGGTGACAGCCTACAATTGAAAAAATACGGGGCCAACCATGGGTGACCTCCGAAAGATGTTTGACCCGAAAACCGTTGCCCTCATCGGTGCCAGCGACGAGGGGGGTTCTGCGGGAAGGATCATTCTCGAAAATCTTCTACTTTCAAAAGAGCGAGAAATTTTTCCAATAAACCGCCAAAGAAAAAGACTATTTAACGCGGTTGACTGTTACAGGACTATTCTGGAGACACCGAAGCCGATTGATCTTGCCATCATAGCAACTCCAGCGCAGACAGTGCCTTTGCTTCTTGAAGAGTGTGGCAAGATGAGTGTTGAGGGGGTGATTGTTGTTTCTGCAGGATTCAGAGAAACAGGCACTGAGGGCGAGAAACTCGAGCAGCAGGTGGTTGAACTTCAAAAGCAATACAGGATGAGAATCCTCGGCCCCAACTGTCTCGGTTTTATCAGGCCCAATCTCGACTTGAACACAACACCCCTGGAAGGAAACCCTGTCAAAGGAAACATTGCCTTTATTTCGCAGAGTGGTGCCTTCGGCAGAGCATTACTGCACTGGGGTATCAATGCGCGTATGGGTTTCAGTATGTTTGTTTCTCTCGGATCGATGATCGACCTGGATTTCGGAGAGATGATTGATTTTCTCGGTTACGATCCCCATACGAGAAGCATTATGATCTACATGGAAGAGAGCATCGGCAATGTAAAGAAGTTCATGAGCGCTGCTCGCGGCTTTGCCCGCAACAAGCCGATTGTCGTGCTCCGGCCACCACGGCTCACTCAGGGCATACTACCCGCCTGGACCCATACGGGACAGATGGCTACGAGCGACCGCGTTTACGATGCTGTGCTGAAGAGGGTAGGTGTTGTGCGTGTCGAAGCAACAGCCGACCTGTTTAATGCGGCCGGCGTGCTTTACTCGAAGCATTTACCGAAAGGTCCCCGGCTCGCCATCATCACCAACGCAGCCGGAGTCGGCACCATAGCTGCGCATGCCCTCGTAGGCCGCGGTGGCAGGATTGCGAAACTTTCTGAGAATAGCTTCGCAGCTCTCCGATCTATCCTGCCCCCATACTGGATGGAAGGGAACCCTTTGGATGTCCTGAGAGATGCGGATGTGGAACGTTACGCGAAGGCCATTGAGGTCTGCTTAAAAGATCCGGGTGTGGACGGGATACTGGTCATCTTTACGCCTCAGGACGCTGCGAGGCCCGATCAGCTCGCCTCCGCCGTTGTGAACATTGCGAGCAATGGCTGGAAACCGATTATCACGACGTGGATGGGTGGTAAAGACGTAGAGAGTGGAAGAGAAATCTTCATGGAAGGCAACGTGCCCACGTACGGCACCCCTGAAGAAGCTGTAAGGACCTACCTTTACATGTATAGCTATGAGCGGAATCTGGAGCTCCTCTATGAGACACCCGCAGACCTTCCCGTGGACCAGGCTCCACCAAAGAACAGCCTCAAAGCGTTGATCAGGAGAGCCGTCGTTGCGGAACGTCTCCTGCTCACCGAGGAAGAAGCGAAAAGGTTCCTCAACAACTACGGCATACCCACCAACAAGACCTATCTGGTGCAAAACGTGGAACAGGCAGTAAACATCGCTCGGGCGATCGGGTACCCTGTGGTGCTCAAGATCGCCTCACCCGATATCATGTACAAGAGCGATGTGGGGGGTGTTGTCACCGGTATCAATCTGGAGGCGGAACTGCGGGTAGAGTATGAGAGGCTTATTAAAAGGGTAGAGCAGAATTGTCCTGGCGCAAGGCTGGTAGGTGTTACCGTGCAGGAGATGTTGGAGAAAATAGACTATGAGCTCATTCTGGGAGCAAAGAAAGACGAGGACTTTGGATCTGTCATCGTGTTTGGAATGGGGGGCATGAGAGTCGAGATTTTCAACGATTTTTCTATCGGGCTGCCTCCTCTGAACCAGACCCTTGGCCGGAGGTTGATGGAGGAAACCAAGGTCTATCGATTGCTTCAGGGATACCGGGGAAAACCACCGGCTGACCTGAAGCAGCTGGAGCAGATCATCGTAAGCTTCTCCAATTTGATCGTCGATTTTCCGGAGATTCTGGAAGTGGACATAAATCCGATCGCTGTGCAGAATGGCAAAGCCAGCGCCCTGGATGCCAAAATTGTGATCGACAAAAATTCTCTTAACCTTCATGCCCTCTATCCCCATCTGGTTCTCACGCCTTATCCCACCAGGTATATCATGCAGTGGAGGCTTGCGGATGGCACTGAGGTGTTGCTTCGACCCGTAAGACCCGAGGACGAACCCCTTGAGCATGAGATGCTGGCGAGCTTGTCAGAAGAGACGCTGCGGGAACGGTTTTTTCAGGTCATAAAGCAGATCACTCACGAGATGCACGTCAGGTTCTGTAACATAGATTACGACAGAGAAGTGGCAATTGTTGCCGAGACCAGACAGGGCGAGAAGCGCAGGATCATCGGCATAGGGAGGCTGACTGTCGAGCCCGACGCGAAGAGGGGAGAATTCGCGGTCGTCGTGCATGATGACTTCCACGGCAAAGGGCTCGGATACAAGCTCGTGGACATAATGATCGGCATAGCGCAGGAAAAAGGATTGGAAGAATGTTACGCCTTTGTGCAAGCAGAGAACCGCAGGATGATCAACGTATGCAGGAAGCTGGGATGCGTCATAGATGCCCTGCCTGACGGTCTAGCTCGAGTGAGCCTTCTGCTTACTTAGTCTGGTGAAACCCGCAGCTCTTTTTTTGATGCTCCCTGCTCGTTTCGCAGTGATGCGGACGTTCGCTAGGTTACGGGCAGGACAATGATAAAGGTTGATCCCTTGCCCGCTTCACTCTCCACTTCTATCGTACCGCGGTGATCCTGTATGATCCCGTAACAGACGGACAGGCCTAGCCCTACCCCTCTCACCTGTTCTTTAGTAGTGAAAAAGGCATCGAAAATCTTTTCCCTCACATCATCGCTCATCCCGATGCCCGTGTCGCTTATAATAATCTTGACCAGGTTGTCCTCGCTCTTCGTCGCAACACTGAGCGTGCCGCCGTACGGCATTGCCTCCATCGCATTTTTTACTATATTAAGGAGTACCTGTCGTATCTGGCCCGGAGAAACCTTGATCATCGGCATGGTTTCATCAAAGTCGGCTGTGAACTTTATGTCCAGCTCCTTGAACTGCTTTTCCATGAGCATCAGGATGCCTTCAAGGAAACTGTTGATACTCACCTCTTTCCTCGCTTCCTCTTCGGGTCTGGAGAAGGTCAGCATGTTTTTGAGCATGAGAGATAATCTCGCCACCTCCGACAGGGACATATCCAGTAGTTTTCTCCTCTTGCTCGTTTCCGGTATTTCTGCCTTGAGAAGTTCGAGGGTATTCATGATGCCATACAAGGGATTATTCAATTCATGAGCTATCTGAGACGTGAGCCGCCCCATGGCCGCGAGCCTTTCTGCCTGGATCAGCTGGTCCTGCGTCTCTTTGAGCTTTCTTTTCATGCTGATCATTTCGCGCAAATCCTTGAATATGCCGATGGATGCGACCTCTTCTCCCCTCTCGTCATAGACGATGGATGCGGAAAGACTGATATCGATGACTTCTCCAGACCTGTTCTTGACATAGAGCTCAGTGGGCGGCAACATGCCCTTTGTGCCCGACTTTTCGTCCATCATCATTTCCCGCATCTTGCGCGCAAGCCCCCTGGGGTAAAGGTCCCTCACGTTTGTTCTCCCTATGACATCGCTGCTCTTATACCCGAGGAGTCGTTCGGCCGCCTTATTGTACAGGATGACCTCACCCTTCGCATCGGTTACGATGATGCCGTCGGGCGAAGCCTCTATCAGCATATTCAGGAAGTTGTTCACCTCCCTCAGTTCCTTTTCCATCTTCTTTCTTTTCGTGATATTCATCATCATTCCCTGGTAGCCGATGACTTCGTCTTTTTCATTGGCTATTGTTTGCGCTGTCAAGAGAATGGTGATGCTTTCTCCGTTCTTTTTCTTGAAAGCGACCTCGTAATCTTTCACATAGCCATCCTTCTCGATGATATCCTGAAACCTCTTTCTGTCCTCCGGGTCTTGGTACACATCCGTATTGAGATCGAGCGCAAGGACCTGGGCCTTGTCTTCATAGCCGAGCATCTCCACCATTGCCTGATTACAATCCGTGAATTTGCCTTCTTTGCTGCTTATATAGATCCCATGCCTGATGTTTTCGAAGAGGCGTCCGTATTTTTGCTCGGACAACCTGACCTGGGTTTCCATTCTCTTTCGTTCGGTGATGTCGCGCATGTAAATGTAAAGTTTCCGCTTTCCGTTCCCTTTTCCGACTGCTATACAGACCTCGCAGTCCTTTAGACCACCCGCCTTGTGCATCACATGCATCTCGGTGCAGACTTTTCTGTTTTCGTCTCCCTTGATCTCCTCTTCCATGTCGGCCAGAACCTTGAGTGAAGCTGCCGAAAGAAACATGCCGATAGTGCCTTGGTAGAGTTGCTCTTTTGAGAAGCCGGTGATTGCGGATACCATACTGTTCAGATACTCAACTTGGCCTGCCTCGTCAGTCACAATGATGCCGTCATCCCCCATCTCGAGGATTTTCTCAAATCTCGCGGCACGTTCCTCCAATCGGGGCGCCTTCACTCCCTGTGTACCGACACCTGCACGTCCCATGGTACCCCCCCTTTTTTTCTTGGCTCTAAAAAGCATAACACGGAGCAAAATCATAGAGAATCAAAAAATTTCACAAATTTCACAAATTCACTTGACAAATCAGTAAAGTCTGTAATAATTATAATAACGGTAAAATCTATAAAATAAATAGTGGAGTTTGCCATGGACATCCTAACCATATCAGAGGCAAGCAAGATCTGTGGGGTATCCCTCAAGACTCTCATCAACTGGATAGACGCGGGACACGTTAAGGCATACAAGACGGTCGGGGGCCATCGCCGCATTCAAAAGGATGACCTCTACCGGTTTATGGAGGAACATCACATGCCTTTGCCCAAGGAAGAAAAAGAGGACGCGCGCAAGAGAATACTCGTTGTGGATGATGACAAGATTATCGTGGAGAGCATCGTGCTATCCCTTGAAGAGGATGAGCACGGGTATGAGGTCATATCCGCCGGCGATGGCTTTGAAGCAGGTTTGCAGGTGAGCCACTTTAAGCCTGATCTCCTCATTCTCGATATTATGATGCCGGACATCAACGGGTATGAGGTCTGTAAGAGGGTCAAGAACAACCCAGAATATCGCCACATCAAGATCATTGTTCTTTCAGCGTACCTGGACGAAGACAATTTTAATAAGATGAAGGCCTTTGGGGCTGATGCATGTTTCTCCAAGCCCCTGCCATTGCCCGATTTGAAAAAGGAGATCACAAAACTTCTCGGGCTCTAACAGAGGGGGGCTACCATGTCATTCCTGGAGCGTTTGCAAAAAGAAAAATTCGTGGTCACATCAGAGGTTCAGGTCTCAGTTGAAACTGACACGAACAGCATGATCGAGGCCCTCAACAGAATAAAGGGAAGGGTCGACGGACTGATCGTCTCCGAAGTAGAAATTGAGGGCGTGGTCTGCGATTCTGTTAATGTCTGCAGCACGCTCAGACAGAGTGGTTACGATCCCTTGCTCGAGACCACTACCCGAGAAAAGAACAGGATCGAGCTCCAGAATCAGCTTATCAAAGCATCTGACGCAGGCATCGACAACTTGCTCACCTTTACCCGGGATTACCGGTTGACCGGGGACGGGCTGAACGAGATGATGTTTTTTCATGTAGACTCGGCAAAGCTCTTCTCGGTTCTGGAATCCTTGAAGGAAGGACATGATGTAAAAGGGAATCAACTTAGCAAGAGCCTCGAATTTGCCGTGGGTGCCGGCATTGACTCGTCATGGGGCAAAAAGGTACCCGATCTCGAGCTTCGGGAGATGGAACACCTCGTCCAAATGGGGACGAAGTATTTCATCACCACGCCTGTGTTTGACCTGGATGACTTTTCACAGTTCAGTCAGAGGGTAAAGCCTTTTGGTGTGCCCATTATTGCGGAAGTAATCTTGATCAGGTCAGCCGGTATGGGACATCTCCTCAATAAGTACATCCGACCAAGTTTGGTACCGGGAAGCATGATCCAGAGACTTCTCAAAGCCCCTGACAAGGAGAAGGCAAGCGTTGAGATTTTTACAGAGCTGATAAAGGGTCTCCGCGGCCTGTGCCACGGCATACACATAGTCCCCTTTGGGGCCGAAGACAAGCTTGCCAAGTATCTGGATGCTGTAAAGCTTTAAGAAGGAGCTTTTTTATGTCACGGATCGGAGGAGACCAGCCATCAGGCACAACTCCTGACTTTTCTGCTTGGGCAGAGCAGAACAAGGTCCAGGACTGCTTCCAATGTCAGAAGTGTTCGGCTGGTTGTCCGGTAGTTTTTGCAATGGATTATAAGCCCAATCAGGTCATGCAGATGGTCTCTCTGGGCATGAAGGAGAGGTTGCTCGCCTGCAAGACGATCTGGGTCTGCGCCTCCTGCTATACATGCAGTACCCGCTGCCCAAACCAGATTAACATTGCAGGGGTCATGGACTGGCTCCGTCAGACTGCGCTCAGAGAGGGCGTTGTTCCGGCTGAAAAAGAGGTTCCCTTCTTCCACGCTGCTTTCCTGGAATCGATCCGCAGCCACGGCCGTGTTCACGAACTCTCCATGCTTGCCCGTTACAAAATGAAGACGCACAGGTACTTTCAGGATATGAAGCTCGGCTGGAAAATGTTCGCGAGGGGTAAACTGAGGATCTTGCCTTCAAACATCAAAGGAAGGAAAGAGGTTGCCGGGCTTTTCACGAGGCCCGGACCATAAACCGGTCCATAAACCGGACCATAGAAAAGGAGGAGGCGGTGAAGGCTTCCTACTATCCGGGCTGCGCTCTCCATGGGACGGCCCTGGAGTACGATGAGTCGACAAGGGCTATCACGAAACTTCTCGACCTCGAGCTGGTGGAGCTGCCCGACTGGAACTGTTGCGGCGCGAGCTCTGCCCATGTGACGGATGATACTCTTGCGCTCAACCTTGCAAAGCGAAACCTTAAGATTGCCGCGGCCCAGGGCATGGATCTGATTGTCCCGTGTGCAGCCTGTTACAGTCGTCTCAAAGCAGCGGAAAGAACCATGGCAGAAAATGGAGGAAGAGACGGTACCAGCGCCCGTGTAATCAGTCCCCTGGAATTCTTCTTCCTTTCAGGTCTGACCGAGAGACTCCAGGGGCTTGTAAAGCACCCACTCACGGGGCTTAGAGTAGTTTGTTACTACGGCTGCCTGCTCGTCAGGCCTCCGGACGTTACCGGAGCACGGCATCACGAGCACCCGGACGAAATGGACCGACTGATGGCGATCATAGGCGCCGAGCCCGTCCCCTGGTCTTATAAAACGGATTGCTGCGGGGGAAGTCTCGTGCTCACGAGAACTGATATCGTGACGCGCCTAACAACAAAGCTCTTTGAGAAGGCCATCGAGGCCGGCGCGGAAGCCATGGTTGTCGCGTGTCCTTTATGCCATTCAAACCTCGATTCCCGCCAGGAGAAGATATTCCGGCAGACCGGTAACCATCATCCATTACCCATATTCTATTTCACCGAGCTGATCGGCCTGGCTGTGGGCCACAATAATGTAAACACGTGGTTCAGACGCCACTTTGTGGATCCCAGGAAGCTTCTCGCTGCAAAAGGTCTCGTCTCAGGTAGCTGACATGAAAAAGGGCGAGCAGCACCAAAGCGACAACGGCAAGATCGGGGCTGTGCTGGTGGTAGGCGGCGGCGTGGGAGGCATGCAGGCGTCCTTGGATCTCGCCAACTCAGGCTTCAAGGTGTATCTCGCTGAAGAGGGTACCGCCATCGGTGGCCGCATGGCTCAGTTGGACAAGACATTTCCCACCAATGATTGCTCCATGTGCATCATCAGCCCCAAGCTGGTCGAAACCGGCCGTCACCTCAACATTGAGCTCATGACCGATACGGAAGTGGCCAGGGTGGAAGGGGAGGCGGGCGATTTCACGGTCACGCTCCGCCACAAACCGCGCTACATCGACGTGGCCAAGTGTACAGGATGCACTGAGTGTGCGCAGGTCTGCCCTGTGGTCATTCCCGGTCGGTTTGACGAGGGCATGGCCCAACAGCGGGCCGCCTACAAGCTTTACCCTCAAGCCGTGCCCAATGCGTATGCGATTGAGAAGAAGGGGATTGCCCCATGTCGTGATGCCTGTCCGTCAGGCCAGCGCGCCCAGGGCTACATCGCCCTTATTCGCGAACATAGGTACGATGATGCGCTGCGCGTGATCAAGGAGGACAATCCGTTCCCGGGCATATGCGGCCGCATATGCAACCATCGCTGTGAAAATGCCTGCAACAGGGCGTTACTCGATCAGGCACTCGACATCCGCGCCCTGAAACGCTTTGTCACTGACAAGGTCTACGAGAAGCCACGTCAGCCGGTCCAGCCGGTCACACCGACGCAGACGAAACGAGTTGCTATTATCGGAGCTGGGCCTTGCGGCCTGACCGCAGCACAGGATCTGGCGCGGCTCGGGTATCCTGTCACCGTGTTCGAGTCACTTCCGGTGGCGGGCGGGATGCTGCGCGTCGGTGTCCCTGAATATCGGTTGCCGAAAGAGACCATCGAGCGTGAAGTAGCTGACATTGCGGATCTGGGGGTGGACCTGCGCCTCAACAGCCCGGTCACAAACCTTGATGATATATTCGGCCAGGGTTTTGACGCAGTGCTTATCGCGGTGGGCGCGCACGAGGGTATCCGGCTGCCAATCCCCGGGGCAGATCTGGATGGCGTACTTATCAATACCGTATTTCTGCGCGACGTGCGCCTGGGTCACCCGCCGGAACTGGGTGACCGGGTCATTGTGATTGGCTCGGGGGACGTTGCCATGGACTGCGCACGCACAGCTGTCCGGCTGGGTAAAGAGGTCAGCGTTCATTACCGCAGGTCCCGCAGCGAGGCAACGGCTGATCCTCTTGAAATCGAGCACGCCGAGGCTGAAGGCGTGACGTTTCACTATCTCTCAAACCCTGTTGAAATAGTGGCTGACGGAAACAACCGTGTGTCCGGAATTCGCCTGGTTCGCATGGAACTGGGTGAGCCTGATGAGAGCGGCCGCCGCCGGCCTATGCCGGTGCCGGGATCAGAACATGTTGTACCCTGTGATAACGTGATCTTCTCTGTGGGTCAGCGCGCCGGCCTCGGCTTCATTCCTGAAAGTGTGGGCGTTGGTCTCACCCGTGAGGCAACGATTGCCGTCAATCCGAATACCTTTGCAGCAACACGTGCCGGTGTGTTCGCTGCAGGGGATGTGACAAAGGGAACGGCCTTTGTCATTGAAGCGGTCGATTCAGGCCACAAGGCAGCCGCCAGCATGCACAGGTATTTGCAGGGAGAGGACCTGGAGCCTCCGCCAAGGCCGGAACTGCCCGTGATCAAACTGACAAAGGAAGAGATCGATGAACGGGTCGCGCACGGTGAGGCTCATGTCACGCCCAGGGTGCGCATGCAGGCCCGCACGCTCGAAGAGCGGAAGCGCTCTTTTGACGAGGTGAATCTGGGCTTTACCGACGAGGAAGCGCAGGCTGAAGCAGCCCGTTGTCTCGCGTGCGGGGTTTGTTCGGAATGCCTGAGCTGCTACTACGTCTGCGGCATGAAGGCTATCGACCATGACATGGTGGAGCGGTTTGAACAGGTAAGGGTAGGCTCGATCGTTCTGTCGCCCGGTTTCGATGTGTACGATGCTGTCCAGTCCCAGGAATACGGCCTGGGCCGCTACGCCAACGTGGTGAATGCGCTCCAGTTTGAGCGCATTCTGTCCGCTTCCGGTCCTACTATGGGACATGTCGAACGTCCTTCCGACAGAAAAACACCCAAACGGATAGCCTTTCTCCAGTGTGTGGGCAGCCGGGACAGCAACCATCCCTACTGCTCGGCGGTCTGCTGCATGTACGCCACCAAGGAAGCGATCATTGCGAGAGAACATGAACGCCAGATCGAGCCGACTATCTTCTTCATCGATATGCGCGCCTACGGCAAAGGGTTTGACGCGTACTATGAGCGGGCACGAAAAGAGCACGGCGTACGCTACGCCCGCTGCATGATTTCCAGGGTTGTGGAGGATCCACAGACGAGAAACTTGCTTCTTACTTACGTTGACGATTCAGGTGAGATCAGGGAAGAGGTATTCGATATGGTGGTCCTGTCCGTGGGCATGGGGCCCTCACGGGGTGCCAGAAACATGGCCAAAAAGCTGAACATCGACCTCAATCCTTACGGGTTTGCAAAGACGGATACGTTCACACCCCTTTCTACGTCGAGGCAGGGGGTTTACGTATGCGGCGCTTTTCAGGGACCGAAGGACATACCTGAGACCGTTGCTCAGGCCAGTGGCGCTGCGGGAGCAGCCTCTGAAATGCTGGCAGAATCCCGAGGGACGATGGTAGCGCGCAAAGAGTACCCGCTACAGAGGGATGTGACGGGGGAGTCGCCAAGGATCGGAGTTTTCGTCTGCCGATGCGGCAGTAACATCGGCGGAGTCCTGGATGTTCCCGGGCTCAAGGAATACGCAGCCTCCCTTCCGGATGTGGTCTTAGCGGAAGAGAATCTTTATACCTGTTCACAGGATACTCAGGTGAAGATCAAGAAGGCCATCGAAGAGCACGGACTCAACCGGGTCGTGGTAGCCTCGTGCTCTCCCCGCACGCACGAGCCTCTTTTCCAGGAGACGATCCAGGAGGCAGGCCTCAACCGCTATCTATTTCAGATGGCCAATATTCGCGATCAGTGTTCGTGGGTACATATGAACCAGAAAGAGGATGCTACGGTAAAGGCGCGGGAATTGCTCTGCATGGCCGTGGCAGATGCCCGTCTTGTCCGTTCACTGGAGAAGCTGAACAAAGGGGTTGTCAAACGGGGCCTGGTAATCGGTGGAGGCCTATCAGGTATGACAGCTGCAGCAGGCCTGGCCAAACAGGGTTTTGATGTCTTCCTGGTGGAAAAGCAGGGAGAACTGGGCGGCAACCTGCGTCACCTATACACGACCCTCGACGGCAAGGATGTCCGGCAGTACCTCGAGGAGCTGCGTGCCGACGTGCTGAATAACCCGCGTATCAAGGTGTTCCTCAACGCTGAGATCACCAATTTTTCAGGCTATGTGGGTAACTTCAAGACGACACTCACTGTGGGGCCGGAAGCCTTCCCGCATGAACTGGAGCACGGCGTAATCATCGTTGCAACGGGCGGCGACGAACTGAAACCAAAAGAATATCTCTATGGTGAAGATGGGCGGGTTGTGACCCAGCTCGAGTTGGAGAAAGGATTGGCTACAGAAGCGATAAACGCTTCAGCATTACGAGAAGTGGTAATGATTCAATGCGTGGGGTCGCGCAATGAGGAGCGGCCTTACTGCAGCAGGGTCTGCTGCGCGGAGGCAGTAAAGAACGCTCTCTCCATAAAGGCCCGCAACCCTGCCACGCGCGTCACTATTCTGTACAGGGACATGCGCATGTACGGTCTGCTCGAAGAATATTACACGCGTGCGCGTCACGCCGGAATCCGTTTCCTCCGGTACGATGAGGGGTGTAAGCCCGAGGTGTCATCTGCCAACGGTGCCTTGCAAGTCACCGTTTACAACCCTGTGCTCCGGGAACCAGTCTCTTTTTATCCGGATCTGGTGGTGCTTTCCAGTGCTACGTTGCCTGCACAGACCGCGCATCTGGCTGCCACATTGAAAGTTCCCAGGACAACCGACGGGTTCTTCCTCGAAGCGCACATGAAACTGAGGCCGGTCGACTTTGCGTCTGAAGGTATGTATTTGTGCGGCATGGCCCACGCACCGAAACTGATCGACGAGAGCCTGTCGCAGGCTTCTGCTGCTGTCTCGCGCGCATGTACGGTGTTGAGCAGGGACACGATCCAGGTGGGCGGAGTCGTCTCGGTGGTAGATCAAGAAAAGTGCGCTGCCTGCTTAAGCTGCGTGCGCGTCTGTCCTTACGATGTGCCGGTGATCAATGCGGAAGGCGCAGCAGAGATTGAAATGGCCAAGTGCCAGGGGTGCGGGCTCTGCGCATCAGAGTGTCCTGCCAGGGCTATCACGCTGCAACACTTCACTGATGCGCAGATCATAGCGAGATGCGAAGCGATCTCTGGCGCGCACCATACAGGCTGAACGTCAATCCCTCGCGCCGTGTCTGACTCGACCTACTTAGTAAGTCCCAACTCCTTGATCAGCCTCGCAAACATATCGTAGTTGCGCGAGACGTACTCGGTCAGCTCTTTGCTGTTACGGTAATTCGTCGTAAGCCGCAGGTCTTTGATTCCATTGATGAACGCCGGTTGACGCATGGACTGACCGAATGCGTCTTCCAGTTTTCTGACGATCTCGTCAGGAGTCCCTTTTGGAGCCATGACACCGAGAAATACCGGGCACGGAATGTCGTAACCCAGTTCTTTCAGGGTTGGGACTTGCGGATACGCGGCAGCGCGTTTTTCAGAAAGGTAGGCGAGAAGCCTGAGCTCTCCTGAATCCACCAGTGAGTAATTGAAATCCCCCACCGCAAAGAGGATATGGCCTCCCAGGACAGCTGTCTGGTATTCGGGGCTTGCTTTGAAGGGAATATGTTTGGTCTGGATATTCTCCTTTCTTGCGACCTGCTCCACGATGAGATTCGAGATACTGTTGGGAGCATTCGTACCGTATATCATTTTGCCCGGATTCTGTCGGCCGTAATCCAGAAGATCCCTCAAGCTCTTGAAAGGGGAATCTCCTTTTACCAGAATGCCAAAGTTCAGTTCGACAAACTGCATCACATACCTGATATCCTTCACAGGATCATAGGGCAGCTTCTCCAGGAAGGGCATGATGAAGAGGGGCGCACCTCCGGGGCTCTGCCCGATGGTGTATCCATCGGGCTTTGCGACCACCACCGTGGCAAGGCCGACAGAACCGCCGCCGCCCGGCTTGTTAACCACGACAAGGGGCTGTCCCAAGTAGCGCTCCGCTTCCTTTGCGATGAGACGGACAGCAAGATCCGTGCTACCACCAGGGGAAAAAGGCACGATGAAGTTGATGGGACGTGAAGGGTATTTCGTATCTGCCTTCTGTGCGTATCCGGACAAGGCAAAGAGAAGGATGACGAGAGCGGCGAAGAAAAGCACGGCTGCTCTCTTGCGGTATGCTCTAATCATTTCACGCTCTCCTTATACCGATTTGCCTTCAAGTGTATACCTTCGTTGTCGCTACGTCGCTCTCCTCGACGTACTCCCAAGTACGCCTGCGTCGGCTCCTCGCTGCCGCCTCGGTCTCCGCTTGAATGCAAATCGGTATCAGTTTGGGCCGCCATATGGTAAATGCCACGCAACGCGACGCCGTTATCAGAAGGCTAAGGTCAGCGCTTGTTCCAGGGTGGCATCGGATAGGCCAAAGGAGCAGAAGCCTGATCCTTCGGCCATATCAGCTCGTCCTTGCCGTTTTGCCACTGATTCATCGTCTGGAGATATTTACCATCGCCTCTGCCGTTAGGCTTGAACTTCATGGGCCCCATGATAGTCATCATGTTGGTCGTAGCGATGGCATCGCGAACTTTGTCCCTGTTCAGCGTACCGGCGCGCTGGAGAGCGTCTGCCAATACCTGGACGCAGACATAAGCTGAACCTGCAGGCGGCTCCGGGTAATTGCCGTAAGCGGCATTATAGTCCTCGTTGAATTTGGCCACACCGGGCAGCTTCAGGTGATAATCCCAACCACCGGTGTGGCAGACATAGTCCCCGTCTTTTCCAAGATTCTTGGACCACATCGCTACATCCGAAGCCCTCATGATGTAAGCGAACTTGGGTGACCAATCGATCTCTTTCATCTGCTTGATGATCGCAAGTCCCTGCGGAGGGGTCGGATTGCTGTAAAGGGCATCGGCGCCTGCCGATTTCGCGCTTACGATCAGTGACGAGAAATCGTTTGCGCTCATCGAATACTTTTCGTAGGTGACGATGCTGTAGCCTCTTTTGCTCGCGAACTCCCTTAGATACTTGCCCGTGGCCACACCCCATTCTTCCTGAATCTCAAAAAAGGCGATCTTGGTCGGCCTCTGCGCCTGCGGGACTGAATCGAGCACATCGAGAAAGGTTATCACCTGGTCCTGCTCGCTCATGAAAGGGGAGAATATGTACTTGTACCCCTTCTCAAACTCGGCCGTGCTGCCGATGGTGGTGACGACGATCGGCACTCTGTATTTTTCTGCGATTGCCAGTTGCGGAATGATCAAGGCATTGGCAAACCCGCCAAGAAAAAAATCCACCTTGTCGATGGAGTAAAGTTTTTCCATCCTGCCTGCAGTCTTGGACGGGTTCGACTCGTCGTCCAGAAAGATGAGCTCCAGAGGTATCTTCTTACCGAACTCCTTGATGGAGACACCACCGGCGCTATTTATGTGCTTGACGGCTATCTCGTAACCTTGCTTGACCCACTTACCTCCTGCGGCCATGCTGCCGGTCAGCGCATCTACGACGCCAACCTTGATAGTGGCCGGCGCTGCCGGCGCCGCGTAAGCGGTATGCCAGGAAAAAACTGAGAAAGCTAACCCGAGTAGCGAAATCGCAAGTGTCAGTTTGATGCGCACTCTTTCTTTCATGGCTCCCCTCCGCTTGAACGTTGACCCTTCTCTAAAGGGTTCGGTTACTCAAAGGTTATCAGGTCTGAATGCGTAACTGCAACAGTATAGTTGTAAGCAGGCTCTTCCATCTGCCGCTCGAGCATACGGCGCCCCCTGAGATGGCCCGCGCCGCAGTCGATCGGGACGAGCGCGGTGGAGCGTGGGTCCAGCTGCAGGTTCTTGTACTTTTTCCTTTTACTCATTGGATTACTCTTTATCGGTCGTCGGTACTCGCCGTTTCATGAAGTCCTGGTCACCTTACCTGCCATCCTCGCGCTGAACGTTCGGAGTTTCGTGCTTACGGAAATCAACCCACCGGGCACGAAGAGCACGACCAGGATGAAGGTAAATGCGAAGACCACTATGTGCACCTCGCCGAAACTGATCGCGAAAAGTTCGCTCAGGCCAAGGAAGCACGCGGTACCGAGAATCGGCCCGCCAATCGTGCCAAGACCACCGATGAACGTGGTCAGAGTAGGCAGAAAAGACCAGGAGAGCTCGAAGGGTGCGTAGAAGTAGTAGCTGACCTGATGGTAGGCAAAAACGCCACCGCCGAGGCCGACCAAAAGAGAGCTGACCAAAAGGGCAAAGACCTTCTGCCTGAATGTCCTTACGCCCATGGCTTCCGCTGCTGCTTCGTCATCGCGGATGCCGACGAGCGCGAGTCCGATGCGGGAGCGCACGATCCAATAGACCACCGCGACCGTGAGTGCGGCCACGAACAGGGCGCAATAGTACCGGCTGAGCATATTGTAGTCAGCCAGATACGTGCTGGGGAGGGAGCCGGGTAACGGGAAAATATTGGCTACCGTAATCTGGGCGATCATGGCTAGAGCGAGCGTGCCGATGGGAAAATATGCCGATCGCATACGCAGACACGGAACACCTACAAGCAGCGCCAAGGCAGCGGAACTCAGGCTTCCGGCAATGAGGGAGGGTATGATAGGGGCGCCCGCAGTCCAGAGGAGACGGGTGATCAGAGCGCCTGTTCCGAAAAAGGCCGAGTGGCCGAGGCTTACCTGACCCGCAAAGCCTCCGAGAAGATTCCAACTCTGCGCGACAATTACGTAAAGGAAGAACATGAGCGAGAGATTAAGCAGATACTCGGATCGTACAAATGCGGGGAGGATAGCGAAGAGCACCACTCCGGTACCAGCAAGAATCCGTATCCCGTTCCTCATCATAGTTCCTGCCTCTTGAAAAGTCCCTTTGGAAAGAGAACCATCACGAGCACGAAGACAACGAGACCTGTGACTTCCCTGTACGGGGCGCCGAAGAGATAGACGCTGATCGCTTCAACAACACCAAGGAAGAGTCCGGCGGGGAAGACCCCATTGATGTTACCTATGCCGGAGAGCATCACCACGATAATCCCCTTATTGAACCATTGTATGCCGACTGTCGGTGAGAAAGATTTCAGGCCGATCAGGACGGCAGGAATGCCTGCCAGTCCCGCACTGATGGCGAAAGAAACGAGGCACGTGAAGTTCACGTTAACGCCCATTAAGCTCGCTGCCTCATAGTCCTGGCTCACGGCCATGACCGACTTTCCAAAGTACGTTCTGGAAAGAAAAATGTGAAGCGCCGCTATGATAACGAGTGCGAAGACCAGCCCTACGCAGCCGATAAGAGGAAAGCGAAGGCCGAATAGGCTGAAGGTCAGGCCCGAATA
>DATFYE010000201.1:0-21134 GCA_035315185.1 Syntrophorhabdales bacterium
ACAAAGGGACGAAGAGGCCAGGACGGAGGGATTCGGCACATGGGGTCAAACCTGCAAGAAGAAGTACGTTCTTGTTCGGAGGATATTATTCTCTTGACAGGGGCCCTCTGATGGGTACTAATCAACGCAAGAGAGACTCAAAACAAATCCACGATTACCATATGAAAGCTTCAAAATAAAAAAGGCAGAGCAACTCACCCTGCCTTTCCTCTTTACCAAGTGAGGGATTCCTCAGCCTCCCTTCTCAATCCCAACATACCCATGAGACCCAAGCCAGAAGGAGGAGGGCGGCGAGTTCGGGGATGGCTGGGGATACCGGAGACGTGCTCGGACTCGTGATTGCCCAAGATCCCTTCCCGTCGACCCAGCCTCGGGAGAGGTTCCCGGGACCGTAATAGTCCTCGTAGGTCTCGGCCACGTCGGCCTGAATCACGTGGGGGGAAGGGCCCGGATTGCCCGCAACAGCCATGCCTCAGCGCAGGCAGTCGTTGTCTTCACGTTGAGCACTGCCTTTACCGCGCTGCCCGCTGCAACCCGTCGTACTGAGAGACGGGGCAGAGAAGTACCCCGGAGTTTTAAAACCTGTGGAGTGGCATTTTTAAACCAACGGCTGATTGACTCCGGCTCAGCCGCTGATAGAATGTAACAAGGAAAAGCTCCGGACGGCAAAGGTGCCGAACAAGGGCTCAGGACCACGGGAAGGCTTTGTTGCAGGTCCACGTGGATCACAAAGGAGGTAGGTCATGCACCACCGAGAACAGATTTTGGGACTATTGTTGGCAGCTCTTGCATTGGTCAGTTTCTTTCCTGCGGGCAGCGCATGGGGACAGGTCGTTTACTCCTCCTGGCCCCAGCAAACACCGCCTGCGTTCGTCGTGGCTCCTTTCGTGGATGCGCATACGGGGAGCGGGGATACGTCCCTGCTCGTAACGAATACCGGTTTGAGTTACGACCTCTGCGCGGATATCTATCTGTTCACCACGGATGGAACGATGATCGGGTGCTGCGCCTGCCCGGTGAAGGAGAACGGCCTTCTGACGCTGTCCATGAACGATCTCACGCAGAATACAACGATCGGCGCCGCGAAGACGGGCGTAATCAAGGTCGTCTCGTCAACGAACTGCGATCCTCGTAACCCCTACCTTTCGCCGGGTCTGAAAATATACGAGAGAAGCCTGTACACCTCATCGGTGCCCTCGCCCATAGTAGCAGTGCCTGATACACCGCTGAGCATGTTTGAATTCGTAGGCTTGGAGAGGCAGTGCACGGCTATTCAGCAGCAGAGTAGCAACAACGGCCCCGGCATTTGCCAGTGCCCGGGTGCCCCGGCGGGGAATCCCGAGTAGCGCAGCTCGGACTGGAAAAGGTGAAAAGGATCAACATCTTCACTTAATTTCGTTACGTTTTTGCAGAGATGCAGTAGATCCCCTTTACCAATTTTGCCACTGAGACGCGGGGCAGACGAACGAATTCCGGCGATCCGGATTAGCAGCTGTAACAGAGCATACAGGGGCTGTATATCAGAAACAGGACTACAGGAAGAAATTTTCAGGCAGCATGAAGCGGCCAGAAGCGCTTCTTCTTCATGTTGCCCACCGTCCCTTGAGTAACAAGGGTTAGAAGAATAACACACGGTGCCCCTTGTTATTTTTCCAGGGTCCCGGTGTTACTCACTGAGCGGTAGGTAACATAAACCTTAACCAGTGCTTCCTCCTTACTTTCAAGAACAGACCCATTCGACGTAATAATCGACACCTCAGGAGGAAAAAGCTGAGCCCTCGTTCTTACCTCGTCACCATAGCTCGTGTTGAAACTTGCGATAACCTCGGATCAACTCAAAATCAGCGCGGTTAGATGTGATCAGCCGTGCGCCGTACGAGCGCGCCGTCAGCGCTATCAGCACGTCAAAATGCAGATCACGGAGCTTTTCCGGCGAAAAACGTTTGTGGGCACGGATCCTGTCAAGTATCCGACCGGACTCCAGCCAGTTCTTTTGCGTTGGAGTCAGGATGGGATGGTTTTTCTCCAGCTCTCTCAGAAACGCCCTTTCAGCAGGCTTGGTCGCTCCCCGCCGGAGTTCAGCCAGCACCACCGCTGATGTCCTTATAAGGCCGGTTACGGATTCAATCCGTTCCTGGTGACACCCGGTACCAGGTGTCAAACAGAGAAAACAAACATCAACCTATAGTATCGGAAGAAACCGGTCTACTCGACTCGTTTCTAATAATATGGACCCTATACCCTTCTCCGTTCATGGGAGCGTTATAGCATTACACCAAAAAGAAGTTCATAAGCAAAATGAAATTTCTTTTGCCGTTTTTTTGGGGGGGTAAAATATGGTTAAATTAAAAATACGGTGCCTGAGTAGTTACATTTCTTTTATCCAAACAGAGGAGGAAAGCAAATGAATAGGAAGAATTTATCTTATAAACTCGTGGTCTTGGTCGCCAGCCTTCTTCTGGCAGCGAGCCTTTCGCATTCTGCCCGCGCGGATGATGCTCCGGCCCTGGTCGGGGTGTGGAAGCTCGTTTCCTTCAAGATCCAGCTGGTCGACACCACGGAGACAAAGGACGCCTTGGGACCAAAGCCACACGGCAGAATGATCCTGACGAAAAACGGCTACATCACCAACTTTCGCGTGGCCGCGGGCCGCAAGCCTCCGAAGACCGATGCAGACCGGGTGGAACTTCTGCAAACCATGGCGGTTTGGACGGGGCGGTATCGGGCGGACGGAAATAAGGTCATCATCAATATCGATGCCTCGTGGACGGAATTCCTGACCGGCACCGAAACGGTTCGGACCTACTCCGTCGAAGGCAACAAGCTCACGTTCACCAACGCGATCTCATCGAGCCTGTTCTTCCCGGGTAGGGCGGCCGTGGGCGTCGAAATCTTCGAGCGCGAGGAATAATGGCTCATCGGTCATCGTATGCACAAGAAGACGGATAGGCATGACTAATTTCCTATCGTCGAAATAGTGTGACAGGGGACAGGCATGAAATTATGCTTTGGTGGTCGGGGGCGACGTTGCGTACCTTGCGTTATCTCGTCACCATATCTCGTGTTGAAACTCGCGATAACCTCGGATCAACTCAAAATCAGCGCGGTTAGACGTGATCAGCCGCGCGCCGTACGAGCGCGCCGTCAGCGCTATCAGCACGTCACAATGCAGATCACGGAGCTTTTCCGGCGAAAAACCTTTGTGGGCACGGATCCTGTCAAGTATCCGACCGGACTCCAGCCAGTTCTTTTCCGTTGGAGTCAGGATGGGATAGTTTTTCTCCAACTCTCTCAGAAATGCCCTTTCAGCAGGCTTCGTCGCTCCGCGCCAGAGTTCAGCCAGCACCACCGCCGATGTCCTTATAAGGCCGGTTACGGATTCAATCCGTTCCTGGTGACACCCGGTACGCAGGTGGTCGACAAATACGGATGTATCAAAAATAACGAGGCTATTCACCCAGCGCCCTAAAGGTCAGTTTGCCTGCGTGCTTTGTCATCAGGTTCTTGAACTTCTTCAGCGCCACAATCTCCCGCAATGCAACATGAACCGCCTCGGACCTGCTTCTTACCCCTAATACTTTCGCTGCTTCATCCGCCAGGTGCGTGTCCAGCCTGATAGATGTCATTGTCTTTGCCATGGCGTCACCTCCTGCTCTGTATATACATATTACCAGATGTGTATATATACGTCAATAATGTCTTCCTGAACTCTTCGGGGACGGCACTCTCTCAAGTGTTGTAGTTTCATGCGGAAAGCGACAATGATTCACGCTCCCGACGCTAAGTCTCAAGCAGGCTCTCTATCACCGCAGGGCGCATCTTTTTGTGCTTGACAATCATATTGACTGATATACAATCGTAAGAAAGGCTGACCCAAGAAAGCCAAACCACCCGTGAGGGTGGGACGGAAAGCGGCGGATCTTTCGGATAAGATGGCCGAGCTGTCGAAGGATGACCTTTGGTAAGCTCGGCCGTTTTGTTTTGATTCACCTATAAAAGGAAAGGAAGAGGAAGGAGAAGAATCCATGATGACCATGAATGCAACGCGTAGCCGTCAGGTATCCGTGGTGGTCGTTCTCATTGCTGCCTTGATGCTTTTGGGCAGTGCGCAGGCGCAGCCACAGCCGTCCGACGAGGCGATCTGGCAGCAGTTCCTGGAATGGCTGCCGAGCGCTCCGCCGGTCGATGGGGTCAGAATATTGCTCGATCAATACCGATCCCGTCTGATCTCCAACGGCGCTCCCACCACAGAAGCAGACCGCCAGCTCGGCATCATCCAGCGAGCGATGCAAGTGAGGTCGGACGGCTGGCGCATCATGTTCAATAACATCTACTCGAACAGCACCCCGGGATTCGTGACGCAGCCGAACGCGCTCCTGGTAGCGACGGTCGAGGGCCGCAAGCCGGGGCGCGCCTTGGACATAGGCATAGGCCAAGGCCGCAATGCGGTGTTTCTTGCCTTGAAAGGCTGGGACGTCACTGGATTCGACCTTTCTGATGAAGGTATAGCGGTGGCCCGCAAGAATGCCGAACGCGCCGGTGTGAAGCTGAACGCGATCCTTACAACTGATGAGGCGTTCGACTACGGCTCTCACCAGTGGGACTTGATCGCATTCATATACGAGCCGTTTCCGGTAACCTCGGCCGCGTATGTCGAGCGTCTGCGCAAGTCCATGAAGTCGGGCGGGATCATCGTGATCGAGAGCTACGCTGACGAGGCAACGGCTCCCGACCGGCAGGCTGTGGCCATTGACCCCGGTCAACTGTTGGCGGCGTTTAAGGATTTCCGCTTATTGCACTTCGAGGACATCGTCACCATGCCCGATTGGAACATCCGGGCAAAAAGGCGTATTGTTCGTATGGTGGCTGAAAAGCGGCCGTAGATTTCCGTCAGAGGGTCTTGGTTCTTGGTCCAAGTGGGACGACGATAGAGGGTCCTAACCCTGCAATCACTTAGATTGCGCATTGGGCGTCACGCTGCGCGTAGCGGCGTCCACTGTGCCGATGCGCGCACTACCCGAGGAGGAAAACCATGATCCGCAATCGTTTCTGTTTCGTGACATTCGCTTTGATCGTACTTGCCATCGTTCTGGTGTGTTTTGTGTTGGTGGACGCGAATGCTCAAGTACAAATACCCGGCGTCAAGATGAAATCCATTCTCCAAGCACCGCTAAGTGGAGACGATGCGAAGGAGATGCTTATATCGTCCGGCGAATTTGCCCCGGGAGTTACATTACCTCGGCACACGCACCCGGGAGATGATTACACTGTTGTTCTTCAGGGAGACCTTGAGCTGATTGTCGAGGGTCGTGAGCCGCGACGAGTATCTGCAGGCGAAGCCTTCCACGTCCCTTATGGACAGGTTCATTATACTCGGGTCTTGGGTGATACTCCTGTTCGTATAATCGCCATATGGGTGATCGAAAAAGGGAAACCAGCCATGCAGCCCGTCACCAAATAACCGGCCTTGAACATTTCCATTGGCAATCGGTAGTCACAGGAGTTATCGCAGGCTGAGGAGTAGTAGGTGAAATATCGCTCACCAGACTGATCCACATGTAAATATAAAGTGGTCGGCACGCGCTTCTTGTATTATATTCATTTTACCTGGTAGCTTTTTCAGGTTGATGGCACGATCACAGTGCACAAAGAGGAGAAAGCATATGGTGTACCTCAAAATGTTCGTCCCCTGTCTTCTTTGCAGCGCACTGCTGCTCATCTCAGCACCCGTCCGCAGTGGCGATCTCACCCCGCTTTC
Source organism: Syntrophorhabdales bacterium (assembly GCA_035315185.1). Taxonomy (GTDB): domain Bacteria; phylum Desulfobacterota; class Syntrophorhabdia; order Syntrophorhabdales; family WCHB1-27; genus JADGQN01. The sequence goes on from DATFYE010000201.1 coordinate 5,759, forward strand.
CATCTCCATGGAAGGTTACCCTTACCCCTATCCCGTCGGCTTTCTCCCCCTGACGATCGAAGGACAGGGCCTGCGTATGGCCTATATGGACGTTCCCCCTGCGAGGCAGCCAAATGGGAGAAGCGTGGTGCTTATGCATGGCAAGAACTTCTTCGGCGCCTACTGGCGGGAGACTATAGACGTTCTGTCAAAAGAGGGCTATCGGGTGGTGGTTCCTGACCAGCTGGGTTTCGGCAGGTCATCCCGGCCCAACATCCATTACAGCTTCCACCTCTTTGCCGCCAACACGAAGAAGCTCCTTGATACCCTCGGCATCCGACAGGCGGCGATCGTGGGCCACTCCATGGGAGGTATGGTTGCCACCCGGTTCGCACTCCTCTATCCTGATACGACAAGCGCCCTGATACTGGAAAACCCCATCGGGCTTGAAGACTACCGCGAGCTGGTTCCCTACATCTCTCTTGAGGAGGCGTACCAGAACGAATTGAAGGCTAGCGAAGAAGGGATAAGGAACTATATTAGAAGTTACTTCGTCACCTGGAAGCCCGAGTATGAAGAATACGCCGACGTGGCTATACGCATGCGGAAGAGCGGAGAGTATCCGCGACAGGCACTCTCGTCAGCCCTGACCTATCAGATGATTTACGAACAGCCCGTCTGCCATGAGTTCCCGTACGTCAGCGCAAGGACGCTTCTCATCATCGGCCAGTCCGATCGTACGGTGGTAGGAAAGGCGCGCATGAAGAAGGAGCTTCTACCCGTGGCCGGTAACTATCCGGAGCTGGGAAGAAAAACTGCAAAACTGATCCCGAACGTCACCTTGGTGGAAGTCCCAAACGCAGGCCACATCCCGCGCTTCGAATTTCCTGCGCTCTACCAGCAGGAACTGCTCCGCTTCCTGGTGAAAGGCTAGTTCTGCACCGAGAGTTCCCCCGGCATCGGGAAGATAGCATCGTCTCTGGTAAAGGGCCCCGGCCTGTGGGAGTCGCAGAGCTTTTTGTTATTGACAAAGTTGATGAATTTGCTCATCGAGACAGAAAACTAGGATATACTGTTTTCATGGACCGTTCTTCGTTCCCGGAGCCCCTGAAGCTGATACCGAAGAAGCGATCGCCTGGTCGCGCGTAACGATCGTATTGCCCGTTAAGGCAGGTCTATTTGCCCTCTACTTTGAAGAGGATGTCCTTGAGCTTGGCCTTCATGGCAGCATCCAACCTTGCGGAGTTTGCCACTGCGGCTGTTAATTCTTCGGGCGTTGTCGGGTCGAGACTCACTTTCATCCTGTCGACTTCACCCAGGAATTCGGGGTCTTTCATTGTTTCCATGAACGCCTTGCGCAGTATCTCGACACGATCCTTCGGCGTTCCCGGCGGCAGTGCAAACGGCCTCGAGTAGTCGTTAGCATCGTGGATCACGATGTGGACGAGCTTTTTTTGCTCATCGGTCTTGGCGAAATCGATCATCCTTGGAACGTTGGGGAGGTCCTTGAGCGGCCTTGCCGTGCACTGGATGACAACGATCAGGTCGCCCCTATCCAGCGCCCCCTTCCTGTTCGTCTTCGCGCCGTCCCATGATGGGGGACCGCCGGCTAATTCGCCACTTTCCGCGGCGGTGAGGATGTCGGCCGTGCCTTTGTAGCCGGTGATGATCTGGGTGGGGAACCCGAGCACGTCTTTCATCATGCGGTCACAGTTGTCGATAAAATTCCCAGGCACAAGGCCCCCAACCTTGACGGGCACCGGTGATGTCCGCCATTTATCGGCCGAGGTGATGCCGCTCTTCTTGCTGCAGACGAATACATCGTTCTCCTTGTTTGCAGCTCCGATGTAAATGAACTTCTGGCTGTCGAAGTCGTACCCCGGCTGACCCAGCATCTGGCTCAGGACGAGCCCGCCATTGACGTGACCGATAGTGAGCCCGTCGGGTTTGGTCGCTTTAAAGAGCTGGTTTGCCATAATTAGACCACCCGCGCCGGTGACGTTGTCCACGATCACCGTGGGATTGCCCGGAATATTTTTCCCTATGTGACGGGCAACCAGCCGTGCCCACAAGTCAAATCCTCCTCCCGCAGAAGAGCCGACGGTGAGGCGTATCGCCTTCCCCTGGTAAAACGGGGCTGCGTACAGATTCGCCGATACGGAAAGCGCCAAGACTGCGAGTACTGCCGTTACCAGGAAAGCCCTTTTCATACTCATTACCCCCTGTCGGATGACTGCGTATTCTTGTGTCTCGTCATGTTCCCGATCGGAGTGCTCTCGCATTACCCCGATGCTTTTGTGTGCACACCGAAACACGTTTATCGACATGATAACAACAATCAAGGATTAGTCAACAAAAATTTGGGCAGCACCCTTCGGATGAACGCTGTTTTCTGTTGTCTCTAAGGCCCCAGAATTCCTCTGGGCAGGTTGGAATCCAGCCAGAGATTGAAGACGACATAAATGAGTGCGGTGGCCACCACCGCAAAAAAGACAGCTATGTACCACTTTTTCTTTTCTATCACTTTCAAAATAAAAAGAATGAATGCTCCTGTCGAGAGAAGAAACCCCAGCCGCTCGAGAAAGATAGCGTAAAGAAAAAGGGCGACAAGGACCAGCAGCAAATCTTTAGTATTTGCGTTTTCTTCCGCTTCCTCTTCATCTCCTGACTCCCTATGTCCAATGAGTGAAGAGCCCGCGATGATCGCTGACAAAAATATCATGATAATTCCTATACTAAACGGATAAAGGCCCGGTCCCGGGCTGTGCAGAGTTCCGAGACCGAGGCGAGATGATTCGATCGATATAGCTATGGCTGCTGCCAGCCATACCAGACTGCTTCGCAAATCTTTCTTCATCATAAACAGGTATTCACGCAATGCCCGCTTGTTGTCCGATGTTTACTTTGGCACTGCTATCCCGGCTTCCTTCACGACTTTCGATACTTGGGCATACTGCTCCTCAAGGTATTTTTTGAACTCCTGAGGATTCTTATACTCAACAACGTATCCGGCCTTCTCCGCCTTCTGGATGAGCTCCGGACTCTTGATCGCTTTCTCGAAAGCCGCAGCAAGAGTCTTCACCACAGGGGCTGGCGTCCCCGCTGTAACGAGATAGCCGAGCCAAGTTGAAACATTTATCTGAGGGAATCCCTGTTCTGCGTTGGTGGGAACACCGGGATAGTCTGGCAGTCTTTTGGATGAAGTAATTCCAAGACCCTTTAATGTACCGGCTTTTATCTGAGGCCCTGCAGCTGCAATTACATTGACGCCCATAGTGACGTGGCCGCCCAGTACCGCAGGGATCACGTCGCCTCCACTCTTGAAGGGCACATGGGTCATGTCAGCCTTGGTGAGCGATTTGAGTATCTCGAAGTTGATGTGGCTCTCTGTTCCGGTACCCGCTGAACCGCACGTGACCTTACCCGGGTTCTTCTTCGCATAGTCGATTAGATCCTTAAGCGATTTCCATGGCGAATCGCCCTTTACCACAAAGACGTTCGGCACCGAAGCAAAGTAGGCGACGGGAATGAAGTCCTTGAACACATCATAGGAGACATCAGGCAGAACGAGAGGCGCGTTGATCACTGGTCCGCCTGTGGCGGCGAATATGGCGTAGCCATCGCTTTTCTTCGTCAGTATATATGCTCCCCCCGTCGTACCGGAGGCGCCCGGTTTATTGACCGGAGTCACCGCAACTTTGAGCACCTTCGCCAGTTCATCTGCCGTTATCCGCGCCCCCACATCGGTCGCTCCTCCCGGTGCGAACGGGATAACCATCTCTATCGATCTCGTTGGGTATTTCTCTTCAGCAGACGCTCCGCCGTACCAAAGCACGCAGATCGGGAACACCACGATAATTGATACCATCAAGCATGACCACTTTTTCATTTCTCGACTCCTTCCTGTGGGTGGATTGTAGTCCATTCACTCTTCTGCTTCCAGTCCTTTGCCAATTCTCCTTATCGTCACCATGGGAAATATGAGGATAACTGCGGTGATGATCAGGAATACCGCGGATATAGGATGCGTCAGAAATATCATGAAACTTCCCTTTGATATGAGAAGCGATCGCCTCAAGGCCGTTTCCAAAAGCGGGCCCAGCACGAGCGCCAAAACAAGAGGCGCACCCTCATAACGATATTTTTTGAAGAGGTAGCCGAGCACGCTGCAGACTGCCATAACGAGCACATCTGTGACATTGTTGTTGTAACTATAAGATCCGATCACACAGAGAATCAGGATAAGGCTGTAAAGGAATGAATAAGGAATTTTCAGGATTCGCACCCATAAAGGAATAAGAGGCAGATTCAAAACCAGCAAGAGAACATTTCCCACATACATGCTCGCCATAACGCCCCAGAACAGGTCGGGATTATTCTTAATCAATAGAGGACCGGGTTGGATTCCATAGATCATCAGCGCTCCCATCAGAAGGGCGCCGTAGCCTGTCGACGGGATGCCGAGGCTCAGAAGAGGTATGAACTGTGAGGTGACTGCTGAATTATTGCATGCCTCCGGTGAAGCCACCCCTTCGATCACTCCTGTCCCGAATTTTTCGGGGTACTTCGAAAGTTTTTTCTCGACCACATACGCGATGAATTGTGGAATGATACTCCCGACACCCGGGAGCGCTCCGAGAAAAAATCCGATGAGCGTGCCCCGTGCAATCGGTTTCGATGAATCTTTCCAGTCTTGCTTATTGGGGTAGAGTCCCTTGATCTTGCCTTCAAATATTTCTCTGCGTATAGCAACACCGACATTCGACAACACTTCCGAAACGCCAAAGAGGCCCATTACCACGGGAGCCAAAGCAATACCGTCATTCAGATCTCGCATGTGGTAGGTAAAGCGAACTTTGGCAGTGATGGGGTCTGTTCCGATGCTGCCGAGAAAAAGCCCGAAAGCAGCCATGAGCAGCGCCTTCACCATCGAACCTCGCGCAAGGAACGTGACGATGGCGATGCCCATCACCATGAGAGAGAAGTTTTCAGCCGGTCCCAGCCTTATCGCAAGGTCTGCAACCGTAGGCGCCATGAAGAGAAGCCCGAAGAGACTTAAGGTCCCTGCGATAAAGGAGCCCATTGCGGAAATCCCCAAGGCAGGGCCCGCTCTCCCTTTTCTCGCCATTTGATACCCGTCGAGACAGGTCACCACCGATGAGGGCTCACCCGGTATGTTCAGCAGGATTGAGGTCGTTGAACCTCCGTACATTGCGCCGTAGCAAATGCCCGAGAGCATGATTAGCGCCGAGACCGGATTGATTTTGAACGTGGCAGGAAGCAGAAGTGCAATCGTGGCCGAAGGTCCGATGCCCGGTAATACGCCGATGAGTGTGCCGATAAAAACACCGATAAAACAGTAGAGCAGGTTTATCGGCATCAGGGTTATTTTGAAACCGTATAACAAAGAGGTAAGGGTTTCCATCTTTGAGACCTATTCAGCCTCTTTCTTGACGTTCGCTTCTTGTGAGTTTGACCAGCTCTGCGCCACGAACTCGGATAGTTTGTGCGGCGCAATCGGAAGCTCTTGAATCTCTACACCGAGAGCTGCCGACACCGCATTCGCGATGGAGGCCGCCCCCGGCACCGCGGTAAGCTCCCCTATGCCGACTGCCCCGAAAGGACCGTCCGGGTTCCTGGTCTCGAGGATGACCTGCGATATATCGGGTAATTCAGTTGCCGCAGGAAGCTGATACGCGCCCCAATTCGGGTTAACAACGATGCCATTCTTGAGGAGGAGTTCCTCGCTCAATCCGTATCCGAGGGCCATGACAGCACCCCCTTCAATCTGTCCAGCCACCAGCGCGGGATTGATCACGCGACCAGCATCGTAGCAAGCCACGATTCGTTCTACATCGACTTTCCAGGTCCAGCTATCCACCCGAACCCTGCTCCATTGGGCGCCGAATGTGTACGTTCCGTATGGTTCACCCTGTCCGTGCTCGTCCATCTCATTGGTGTTGCCGGTTCTGTAGTGCCCCTCACAGTGAAGGTCAAGGCCGCAACCCTTGCATGTCTCCGCAAGATTGGCGAGCCAGTCGGGATCCGAGCGCAACTCCTCTTCGCCTCGAGCCTCGAGCAGCCGCGCTTTCAATTGTGCGGCAGCATCTTTGACCGCATTCCCCACCACATACGTTACACGAGTAGCAGTGGACGTGCCCGCGTCACGGGTCAGAAGCGTGTCGGCCGATGTGACGTGCACGAGTTGCGCGTCTACCCCTAATTCTTCGGCCGCGATTTGCGCCATACAGACATCGGAACCCTGCCCGAGGTCCGGACACCCTACGAAGAGATGAAAACGGCCATCGTCTTCAAGTCGACAGGTGACTTCGGCCTTATCTGCCATGCCTGTCCGCCCGAGCCCATAAAAGGCGGTAGACATTCCCCAGGCGCGCCGAAAACGGGTTCCTTCTTGCAAGCGGCCGCTCGCACGGTCCTCTGCATCAAGGGCCTGCATGCGGCTCTGGCCTGCATCGAGGATCTCTTCCATCCTGACATGGCGCATCACCTGACCGGTCGATATCGGATCTCCTTCACGCAGAACATTGATGCGTCTCACTTCGATGGGATCGAGCCCCAATTCTCGGGCGATCAGGTCCATCTGTCGTTCGACCGCAAAAGTGAACTGGGGTACGCCGTATCCGCGGAATGCGCCCGTCACAGGATGATTCGTATAGGCGGCCCGAACTTCAAGATCCACGTTAGGTACCGCATAGGTACCTGCAGCCTGGATAAGGCCTCTCGTTGTTACGGTTGGTGTATACGAAGAATAGGCGCCCGCATCCGCAACAGCCTTCACCCTGACGCCCAGAATTGTACCGTCCTTACGTACCGCATGCGTGTAGTGAAGAATGTACGGATGCCTCTTGGTTTTTACCAGGAAGCACTCCTCGCGGCCGAGCACCACCTTTGCAGGTCGACCGAGTTTCCATGCTATGAGCGCGGCCATGCACGCCATAGGGTGATCGGGCTTTGAGCCGAAGCTGCCGCCCACGGTAGGCGCAATCACTCTTACCTTCGAGAGAGGCAGTCCCAGCACGCGTGCTATCTCACCCTGGTCCAGGTGCACGCCTTTGCTGCACACCCATACGGTAACGCCATCCTCGCTTTTTTCGGCCACGGCGCCATCCGGTTCAACGGCCGAATGATCTACCATCTGCGTTTTATAGGTGCGACTCACCACCAGGTCCGCTGTCTTGATCACAGCGTCAACATTGCCTCTGCTGATCGTGAATGCATGACATAGATTCCCTTTATCATGCAGGAGCGGCGCTCCCGGTTCTAGTGACCTCTCCGGATCATCGACAATGGGTAGCGGCGTGTAACTGACCTCTACCAACTCGGCGCCTCGAATAGCTGCTGCTTCGTTTTCCGCCGCAACGAGGGCGACTGCTTCTCCTACAAACCTTACATGCTCTCCATTGAGGACGGGCTGATCTTTGACCGTTCGCGGACCGGTGAGATTGGTCCCCGGGATATCAGCAGCGGTCAGTACCGCCAGAACACCGGGGTAAGCCAGGGCTCGGGAAGCATCGATACCGGCGACCAGTGCATGAGCATAAGGAGAGCGCACCGCTTTTCCGAAAACCATGCCGGGGCGCTGAATATCATTGACGTAGATGGCGGATCCGGAAACTTTATTCCGTAATACGTCACCCCGGGAAACGTTCGTTCCCAACGCACTGATGAATGGCGACTTTTTCACTGATTTTCTTTCTTCGCCTTTTCGGCAAGTGCGGCCAAAATCTTTTCCGGTGTGAGAGGAAGATCCTTAATCCTGACGCCCACTGCATTATAGACTGCATTGGCGATCGCCGCCGGTGTGGGAGGAGAGCCCAGTTCCGCGCCTCCCTTGGCCCCGAATGGTCCGTAAGGATCGAAGGTGTCCGTGAAAAAAATCTTTGTCTCGGGCATGTCATAAGCATTCGGAGTACCGGATGTCACAAACGAAGGATTCACCATATTCCCGTCTTTGAACAGCATCTCTTCACTGATGCCGTATCCAAGGCCTTGAAGGATGGAACCCTCAACCTGTCCCGTGATAGAAGCCGGGTTGAGAGGCGTGCCCACATCATTACCGGCGGTCACCTTAAGGATGTTCACTTGCCCCGTCTCTCTATTTACTTCCACTTCAACAACCTGAGTTGCAAACGAGTACGTGCTGCAGGGGTTCGTCGATCTGTGAACATCCATTTTATCCGTATTCGGCTCTTCTGTGCCCTCTCCTATTATCAGTCCGCCATTTCTACGATAGAGGCTTTCTTTGGCAGCATCAGCTATCGTCACAAAATAATTGGGTGCGGACCTCAGGAAGATCTTGCCTTCGGCTATATCCAGGTCCTCCGGCCTTGACTCGAGAAGCCCTGCCGCTACAGCCAATATCTTCTGTCTGGCATCGGCCGCCGCCCGCTGAACGGCGATGCCTCCGCTCAGCATTACCCTTGAACCCCAAGGACCCAGGGCATACGGCGTAATGTCAGTATCAGGGTTGCACGAGCTGATGTCTTTGGCACTCACCCCTAACGTCTCAGAGACAATCTGAACAAACGTCGTGTGCCGGCCCTGTCCGTAATCGCCTTCTCCTGAACGGATCACGACCTTCCCATCCTCCCAAATCTCGACCCTAGCTTTGGAGCCCGCAAATCCTGGAGCATGACGATCGTCATTTTCGTGGATTGTGCAGGCCATGCCCAGGCCCCTTGATGCGGCCTGCTGTTGCCTCTTCTCTTTCCAGTCGCTCAACGCCACACAACGTTTGATCGACTCTTCGAGGCCGCAACTGGTGATCTTCCAACCGTGCACTGTCGTATCTCCGGGCTGCGTCGCATTCTTGAGACGCACATCCGCTGGATCCATACCTATCTTTTCCGCGATCATGTCCAGTTGCAATTCCCATGTGAGAGAAATCTGACCATTACCGAATCCTCGATATGCACCTACCGGAGAGGCATTGGTAAAAACCAGGAAAGCATCTGTCTTCAATGCGGGGATACGATAGAGGTTGTCACTACGATGGCAGGAGACGAGAAGCACCATCTGAGATCTGTCCACGTATGCGCCGCAGTTGTAGACATACTTCAATTCCCGTCCGAGAATTGTCCCATCACTTCTCGCTGCTGTCCGTGCCTTGTAGAAGCCCGAGAATCGGGGACGACTGGCCAGATACTCTTCCTCGCGGCTGTAGACGAATTTCACCGGTCGTCGTGTCATGCGAGATAGGATAGCAGACGCGGGGAAAATGGAATTCATGTGAATCTTGCTTCCGAACGCACCTCCGATACTCGGCTGCACAACGCGCACTTTGCTGACGTGCAGCCCCAGCAAGCTCGCAATCGTCAGACGTACACCTGAAAGGTGCATCGAGCCCACCCATAAGGTAAGCCTTCCCTGATCATCCCAGTTGGCGAGGCAATCGTAACTCTCCATGTAACACTGGTGCACCCGCTGGCTGCTGAAACGATCCTCCACGATCACGTCCGCTTCCTTGAACGCTTTCTCCACATCCCCCTTTTGAAACTGCAGTCTCAACGGTATATTGTTAGTGATGTCGTTGTGGAGCTGCGGAGCTCCCGGAAGGATTGCTTCTTCCGGGTCGAAGACGGCCGGCAGTTCAGCGTACTCCACCTCGATTCGCTGCAGCGCCTCTTCTGCGGTCCTCTCGTCGTCGGCAGCTACAGCAGCCACTTCCTCTCCTTTGAAACGGACTCTGTCCTGCACGAGGGTATAGATGTCGCCGGCAGTATCAGCGCCGAACGACGCCCCCCACCCGATCTTCGGCACATCCTTGCCGGTAATAATCGCGCGGACACCTCGCAGTTCGGCGGCCTCCCGCGTATCTATTTTTTTTATTTTGCCGTGGTGTATGGGGCTGCGAAGAATCTTTCCCCAGAGCATTCCGGGAAGAACCAGATCGGAAGTATATTGCGATTTGCCGGTTACCTTTTCAATAGCATCGACCTGTGGATGCTCTTTGCCAACGACTCTATAGGTATGAGTGCTCAAATCCATCTCCTCTTTTCTGGCGTGTCATTCTTCATTCCTGCAGGCGGTTCACGGCGTCTCGCACCAGGATCTGAACCATCTGTTTTTTGTAGCTGACCGGTCCCCTCACCCACGAGATGATTCTCAGCTTGTCCGCTGCCGTGCGAGCTATCTCATCCGCGTTCTCGGGTCCCGTACTCCGGGCGAGAAGCGATTCGGCATCAATGCATCGCTCGGGCGCGGATGCGACGCCGCCCACCACGATTCTCACTTCGGCGGGCTCCCGCCTCACACTGACTGCCAGCGACACCATCGCAAAGTCAATTGTGTTTCGGGGTGAGTACTTGAAAAATGCTGCACGTACTCCATCAGGTGGAGGAATACATATCTCGGAGAGTATTTCTCCTGCGCGGAGATCCAGATGACCGATGCCTTTTCCGGTGTAGAAGTCCTCCAGAGGTATCACCCGCTCCCCCTCCGGAGCCGTCAACCTGATATTCGCCCCATAGGCGATCAATGCGGGAACAGTATCTCCTGAGCACAGGGCGAAGCAGCCGCGGGTGCTGGAAGGGACGATATAGCAGCGCTCTCCGCCTCTCTTGCGGCACTTATCAGACGCTGTCCACCAGGAAGAGGACTGATCGAAGTAATAGCACTTAGTTTCGAGACAGAGGTTTCCGCCGATGGTTCCAACATTGCGGAGTTGGGAAGAGCCCACAGAGCGGGCCGCCTTTGCGAGCTCAGGGTAATCCTCATTGATGTCCAATGATGCGGCAATGTCAGTAAGTCTTGTAAGAGGTCCAATGCTCATACCTTCTTTCGGGAGTCGCTTCGTCCCAGTCAATCCTGAAATATTCTTCAGATTTATGACAAACTCAGGAAGAGCAGTTCTCTGTTTCATGCGTACCACGAGATCTGTCCCCCCGGCAAGCAGCCGTGCGCGCGATTGATTTGTTTTGAGGAACTGTGCAGCTTCTGAAAGAGAAGAGGGAACGACCAGTTCAAAAGCGGGTACTCTCATAAGGAGCCCCCTTTCTCCGCGACCGCCTGAATAGCTTCCACTATCCTCGTATAGCCCGTGCAGCGGCATATGTTTCCCTTGATTGATTCCTTGATCTCTTCCTGCGTCGGTTTCGGATTTTGACGCAGAAGGGCCAATGCCTCCATGATCATCCCGGGCGTGCAAAAACCACACTGAAGAGCGTAATGATCGATAAAGGCTTGCTGCAAGGGATGAAGATTCTCACCATCTGCTAAACCTTCGATCGTCCACACTTCCTTACCCTCGAGATCGGCTGCAAGGACCAGGCAGGCGTTCACTGCACGGCCATCAAGGAGAACTGTGCATGCGCCACACTGTCCTGTCCCGCATCCCTCCTTTGTTCCGGTAAGCAATAACTGCTCGCGCAAAAGGTGCAGGAGGGTATCCGCAGGTTGAACGGTCAGGCGCTCTTTTTTTCTGTTTACTGTAAACTCTATGTCCATGGTTCTCCCCTCGACAGTGGTAGACTCAAATGGATATTGTTCGCATGCAAGAGCCTGGTCTTTAAGGGTAGTAGACCTTGATTATTATTGTCAAGAATTTTCCGAGGTGCAATCCTGAGCAAAAAGTCCCGTCCGGTGTTTTCCTTCCGCTGAGTAGTTAGTTATGTACGTATACAATTCTTGTTACTTCGATTTTAAGAGGAAGGAAGCCTCGCCGAGAAGAGGTAAAAAGACACGCCCTGTGCAGAGATTAACAAGGTATTGTGTAGCAGTTGTCAATGACACGCAGATCCTTTCTATAATGTGGCTTTCTGATGGCAATGGCTGCGAAAAATGGAAGTCCTCAATTCATGATTCGCAGGTGTTTTCAAATACCCGTCCGGTTCAAATTTCTTCCTTATTTATCCAAGTCAAGTCTTTTTTATCTGTCTTTAGGCGTTTAAGGTTTTAGGCGCGCAGGCGGTTATCCCCGTCATGGTACGACATCCTACCCAACCCTTACAAATTGGAAAGTCGCTCTCTCGCGCTTTTACCCTGCTTAATCGGAGTTAGGATGTCGACGGGGAGTCCTGTTTCTGTACTGGGAGGTCGCAAAGCGCCTCAATGGAAGAAAACGAAGATCTCCCCGCCTGCCTCTAGTCTACCTTACGCTGCCTTTTTTATCACCACCCTCTCTGGAGATTCGTAATTCGGTATGTAGTCACGGTCATCCCGCAGCATCGCGTGGATGATCCGCAGGAGCTTCTTAGCTATGACGATGAGGGCCGAGGTCCTCACCATGCCCCTTCCGATGAGGCGCGCATAGTAGTCGCACATGATCCCGTTCTTTCGTATCGTCGCCACGGCTGCGCTGTAGAGGATCTTCCGGAGGAGGCTCCGCCCCCGCTTCGATATCCTCTTCTGCCCCTTTCTCTTTCCTGAGCTTATCTCGTAGAGGTCGAGCCCGGCGAGCTTCATGATCTCCGATTGGGTCCTGAACTTTGAAAAGTCCCCGACTTCCCCGATGAGCCCTGCCACGGTGACGACCCCCAAGCCTTTCATCGAGAGGATCCTGGTGCTCGAGGGGATCCGTTCGAGCACCTTCGCCATCTCCGCCGCTATCTCTTCGATAAAAGCATTCGCTGCCTCAAGCTGCATGAGGATGTGCCGTATATCGAGAACGATGCCGGCCACCCCTTCCTTGATGCCGACGGTATCCCTCGCGAGATTGATCAGGAGCTCCGCCTGCTGTACACCGAACTTGCCCCAGCTCCGCTTCCTGATCTCTTCGCCGAGTGCGTCTTTATTGAGAGTACCGATCCTCTCCGGTGTGGTGTAGTTCTTCAGGATGTGCCGGGCGGTCTTGACGGTCACGTCGTTGAATACCTTCTTGAACTCGGGGAAGATGAGGAAGACCAGTTGCTGGATCTGGTTGAGCAGCGCGGTACGCTCCCCGACGTGCCGTTCTCGCGCATTGTTGAGTCTCCTTAAGTAGGCGGCATCACCCTCGGGGACGACGACGCTCAACGCGTGACCGAGACGGAGCACGTCGGCTATCACCCGGGGATCCTTGTCGTCCGTCTTCCGGGGAGAGTTGTCGTTTACCTCCTTCAGTCTCTTGGTGTGCAGGGGGTTCACCTGGACCATGGTCACGGGCTTGTCCATGAGGTACTGGGCGAGCGGCTCCGCATAGGGACCCGTTGATTCGTAGCCGACCATCACCTCGGTGCAACCAAACCTGTTCTTGCTGGCTACGATAATATGCCAGAACTTCTCAAATCCTTCCCTGCTGTTCTCGAACGTGAAGGGCTTTATGTCCCTGCCATCGATGGTGGTGCAATAGCCCGTGTTGGTTGTCATGCCGATGTCTACCGTCGCGATCAGCGTCCCTTCCTTCACCATCCTTACCTTCTTTCCCCGTATGCCTCTCATAGCCTGGTCTCCTCCTTGATTGCTTGCTTGAATAAAGAGCCGCGGTAAGGAGGATATTCCTATTTCCTCATCTAGCTCAACCCTGAACTAAATATAGCGGGCTGTACTCGTTACATGTCGATCTTCCAGATCGCTGTAAGATTGCACCCGGTAATGGTGCTCGGCTTCAACACTGGCGCATGGTTTCCTCGCGAATCCGCTGAGACAATCGGCACACGATGTTCGTATACTGATCCAAAACCGGCGTTTCCTTGGCACGTGTGTTGCAGACAACAGACGGAAGGGAGGGTGTCTACCTGAAGAACGGTGACAAACCCGTACGCAATCCATACATCGTGCTCCGGGAGGAGTTTGACGACTGGGCGATCCTCTTTGACTGTGATACCGGTCGTGGATTCGGCCTGAACCCCACCGGTGTTTTCGTGTGGAAGCTCCTTGACGGGGAACATTCAATTGATGAGATGCTCGAGGCGCTACGCCGGGATGCTGAGGATGTGCCCGAGGATGCGGGCGAACACGTCGTCGCGTTTGTTGAGGAGCTTACCCGACAGGCTCTGGCGGGATGGGAAGGAGAACGGGTTCAGGATTACAGGAGACGCATATCATCCTGTCCCACATGCGCTGGAACGATGAAACTCAACTATGAACCCCTAAGTTGGTCAATCTAGGCGGAGAGCAAGCAGCCCATGGTTTGGACTGTGGCACTGGGTCAGGCAACGCCGCTCAATGCTCTATTGGAAATGACGCTGCCGCGAAATGCCAACACGGCTATTACGCTTCGACTTCGCCGTGCAGCGGCGGGGATTACCCCGGCACCGCGTGCTGCGGTGGGAACCTGCGTTCGTATGACACAAACTGCGCGTTCACCGGAAGTAGCGCAACCTGTTGTAGTACCGGAACCGGCGGCGTTTGACGCCCGCAGCAGGCAAATCGTTACCGCGCCAAATGGTCTAAACGATGTCCGGTATGTATATGGCACGAAGGCCGTGGTATATTGCAGCCCCTGCTTTCGCTGAGAGTGACATTGAGCGGAATGGGTGAGGTACAACCGTGAGAAACGATGACAAGCCCACAGCCAACCCTTTCGTCGTGCTCCGGGAGGAGTTTGACGATTCACTACAACTAAAGCTCGTCACTGGCTTGCTACGACAAAGGCTGAAGGGTAATCTTTAACTATTTTGGAATGTGCTCTATTAGCACGGGACATCGATTGATAGGGCCCAAGTTCCACTCTCCAGGGTGTGACAGGGGACAGGCATGAAATTATGCTTTGGTGGTCGGGGGCGACGTTGCGTACCTTGCGTTATCTTGTCACCATATCTCGTGTTGAAACTCGCGATAACCTCGGATCAACTCAAAATCAGCGCGGTTAGATGTGATCAGCCGCGCGCCGTGCGAGCGCGTCGTCAGCGCTATCAGCACGTCAAAATGCAGATCACGGAGCTTTTCCGGTGAAAAACCTTTGTCGGCACGGATCCTGTCAAGTATCCGGCCAGACTCCAGCCAGTTTCTTTCCGTTGGAGTCAGGATGGGATGGTTTTTTTGCAACTCTCTCAGAAATGCCCTTTCAGCAGGCTTCGTCGCTCCGCGCCAGAGTTCAGTGTAATCGCAAAGCTTCCTACATGACATGCGCGAAAGCGATAGTTCCTAACGCTCTCAAACAGGAAAGTGGATCTGATTATCTGATGGCCTTTAAGAACATTGCCGACTCGCTAGTCAGCAAACAATGGCGGGGGCCTTATAGCGATCAGCAGGCCGTTGGTAGTCTGCTGCAAGAGTTGCTCAGGCACGCTCTCCTCCCTCTTGCTTGCTTACCGCTTTACTTTCTTCCCTTCCAGGCAGGGAATGGCCATACGACCTCTTTCGCTGCGGCATCAAACGGCCATACGGTCACGTACTGTTGGTCGAGAATCTGGACCAGGATACCACGGGCATAAATATTCTGTTGTGTCTTGGGATCGAACTTCACTCCCTTCCACGGATAGATAACCTGGTCACCGGGGATATCCGTCGCGCGCAG
>DATFYE010000202.1:0-12307 GCA_035315185.1 Syntrophorhabdales bacterium
GTTTGCGACAGTGGTCACTTCCTCGGATGGCGTGACATGGACAGCGAATACACTGCCTATCCCAAGCGAGCCAATATTCGGGATAGCGTATGGTAATGATTTGTTTGTTGCCGTGGGGGCGCACGATTTTGGCGGGGTCCTTCTCTCTTCGGATGGATTGAATTGGACGCCGATGTGGGGGTTGTTCAATATTAATTTGGGGAGTATAGCTTATGGCGATGGGACTTTTGTTGCCGACCGCGGTGAAGGCAGCGCCGCAATATTGTCGTCGCAGGACGGGAAGTCGTGGACTCTAATTCATCAAGGCCATCCCTGGCTCGATTATTCTCCAGTCATTTTCGGCAATCATACTTTCATGGTTGGGACAAACCCTTATGGCGACATATATCAGTCGGATCCTATCAATCAGCCGCCTGTGGCTTTATGCCAGAACGTCACGGTAAATGCAGGCTCGGCCTGCACCGCACCTGCTTCGATTGACAAAGGTTCTTATGAGCCCAATGGCGATCCCGTTACCCTCACCCAAGCACCAGCAGGGCCGTATCCATTGGGTACTACTACACCCGTGACTCTCACGGTAACTGATAGCAAACCTCCGTCAAGCCAGAGCCAGTGCGCAGGAACCGTGACCGTGCAGGATAAGACACCTCCGACGATAACCATGGCTTCGGTGAGCCCGTCAGTGCTCTGGCCGCCAAACCACAAAATGGTTGATGTGACGGTTAATTACACCTCCATAGATAACTGTAGTAGTCAACCAACGTGTACGATCAGTGGCGTGACCAGCAACGAGCCGATCAGTAGCTCAGATTACAGCATTGTGGACCCGCACCATGTCAAATTGAGTGCTGACCGATTGGGAAGCGGCAACGGTCGTATTTATACAATATCTATCGCGTGCACGGATGCTTCTGGCAACCCATCAACCCAGACGGTGGCGGTGAGTGTGCCGCACGATCAGGGAAAGAATTAACAGACTGCACAATTCGCATTCCGTAACGGGGGCAGGGTCAGAAATGGCCCTGCCCTTTTCGTGAATATTTCACTCCGTAAGTGACTCGTTGACATTCCTTGTGATTCCGAAGTGAGCACTTGTAGGTGAACTCTTCAGCTTGTCTATAGCTCCACCCCATTCAGAAAAACAGCCGATATAACCGTGCCCACAAGAACAGCAAGAACGAACACCAGCCCTAACAATGCTGCATAGAGGATCCTTCTCATGCTCTCCTCTTCCTTGGGATGATGTTTACGAGCCCTGTCCCCAGATGATACCTGCCCGCGTTAAGAATGGCACTGCGCAGGGGGGCTCTTTCTTGTCGGTGGGCCCAACCTTCTTTTGATCGAGACGATTCCGGTTAGACCGAATGCGAGCAGGAAGAGGGCTGACGGCTCCGGCAGCGGATCTGCTTGGGCATAACCCCAGAAGCGGCTTGCAACAGCTGGCTCGCCGTCAAGGGCACTTCCCTGGTCGTATGCCCAGTTATCCAGTCCGAAGGTCAGGTCTGCGACGTAGAAACCATCGTACGTCGGATCGGCTGTGTTGGTATTCTGGAAGACGCCTTTGAATGTCCCGTTAACCGAAGTAGGATTGTTGGTCGCCAAAATGCCTGTCCCATCCACCTGATCGGCTATGCCGGCCAATCCCTCGAACGTTACGTTCAGCTGGTAACTTATGAAGGTACCCAACGTGTTATTCCAGAAAGCCCAGTTACTCAGGTTTGCGTTTGGATCGTATGTGTATGAAGCCGGCGCGTTCCACAGCCTGCTGCTGGTCAAGTTCGAGCTCCCGCCAGTAACCTGGAGGGTGTATTCCGTGTAGCTGGTACCGTCGAAGCCGTGGAAGAACCCTTGATTGCTCGTACTGGGCAGACCGTAATCACCCCCCGTGAGCTGGATGATGCCTTCGGGCGTCTTATTAGGATTGTTCGTACCCTCGCCACCTTGGTGATACACAGTGCTTGAATACACGTTGGTGTAAAAATCATTCATATTGAATGAATACGGCTGAGAAGGGGGATAGCCATCATAGGCGCCATTACTCCACATCATGAGTATCGCGTCCCGGTAAGGCGTTTGCGGGTCAGCAGGTCGATTCGTTATCGGGTACATTCCCGTGGCATACGTGCCTGCCTGTGCATCCGCGAGTGTGGCGTACGTGCTCACGGTACCCGTGTAGGAAAGTCTGTTTGTATCGACATAGTAAAGGGTGTAGTCGTCGGCAAAGACGTGGCCATAAAAGAGAAGTACCAACGGGATAGAGAAAAGTAACCCACCTGCAACTCCCAGAATTTTTTTCATGCGATCCCCTCCCTGGGTCAAAAGCTGCAGCACAAAAGGCAGGCAAGAGCTATGATCTCACCAGCAACTCACGCTGACCTCTCGTCTGCATGCGCAATTGTAGTTGGGGCCGTGACGAAAAACAATCGGTCAAAAGGCTATTTCTTGTTGGAACAAGGGGCTAAGCCATTCCGCCGACTAACGGCAGCGTGTGGGTCCGCCCCCCTCCGGCCAAGCCACCGGGGTGAGGCAGCACACTTTCCACCGGCAATCGCGGATCTCAGTAATTGTCGCAGGGTTAAGAGAGTGGGTACAATCGAGTTTTTTGCGATGCAAAAGATTTTAAGAAATCAGTCACGATTGGTTGCGTTTGTTGCTTCCTGTAACGGTGAAAACGTGATTTTATCTCAACCCTGAACATTTCACGTGGAAAGTGATAGTTCCCAATCTTCGCAAATTTGAAACCTAATAGAGCCCTTATTGCCCGTGGGCATTGTCTTGATAGGGGGCAACTCCGGCAGATAACTTGAGCCGAATCAACCTTAACAATATTTGCTAATAATTTTGCGCCGCATGCTCTGAATGTATTCGGCCAATAATTCTTCTGCATTGTTACATACAGGATCATCGATATTATTGTTAATATTGATGGCTGCCATGGCGCATCCGCCGCCGCAAAAAAGAGCGACCTTGCAATTACGACATTTGGGAATTCTTAAAACATCCCGTCCTTGCCATTTTTGAATTTGCTCTTGAGATAGCTCCATTTTCGTGTCAAAAGTTCCTATCCTGCATTCTTCGTTGCCTGCTGATTCAGGACAGGCATATATATATCCATCAGGGCAGAACACATAAAACTGTAGACGATTCGCTTCGCAGTAATGGAACCTGAGAAAATTATCCATTTTATTCCTTACATCCACTACGTTGTTAATATGGTGTAATACTCTAAACAACAGTAATCTAAAAAACTTTTCAATATCCCAATAATCCGGGAAAAGTTCTCCAATTTTTCTCATAATTTCGTTTTCTGGCATTAAATTAGGGAGGGACCCTTTGCTGTGATGATCAGAAACCGGAGCAATATCACAATAAAAATTCTCATTGCTGCTCCATCCTTTCGCAGCTATGAATTCAATAAGCTCTTTTAAATGATCGATATTTTCTCTATCCAGATTCACGCGCACATCTACCTTTGATCCGATTGCCAATAAAGAATCAATACCAGAGCAGATTTCTTCAAAAGTCCCCGTGTTGTCTGACCTGAAACGCCTGCGGTCATGGACTTCCTTGACTCCATCCAGTGTAATTTGGAAGCGTGGTTGGGTGTCGGATTGATATCTTTTTATTAGTTCTATGTAGTTTCGAATGTGTGTGCCATTTGTAGTAATATATACAGATAATTTGCGGGCCGCGGCATGCTCAAATATTTTTTTATTAATACTATGAGTGCTCGGGAGTAAGGGTTCACCACCAAAAAGGTTAATACTGGCTATAGCAGGTTTCCTTTCAGAAACGACCTGATCAATTATTTGAAAAATATTGTCAAGCTGTGTGACTGCCATTATCCGGGAATCATGGCGGCTCTCGTGAGATTCGAAACAATAGGTACACCTTAAATTACAAGCCATGGTCGGGCAAATTACAAATTTAACTCTATCGTCTTTCTCATTTGACGATTGATCGATGAGTCTGTACTTTTGTAGGACTGCTAGTTCCTCGCCCTCGCTCTCAAAGATATAACCTCTCATTCTGAGAGTCGTAATTAAATCAATATCATTTGCATTTTCAGGATGCAGACCTTGCTGCAAAGATTCGATCGTTTCTTTTGCATTGTTGTCAATAATATCCACCGCGCCCGAAAGGGAATTAACCAACAGGGTGTACGCATGATTTAATGTATGGAAAGTTAAATACTTCGTGATGATGGCCACGTCTCCTCCAAGCAGTTTGTTTTCTGTCGCCTGTCGTGCCTTTATACCCCCTTACATAATCAGTGAATGATTAAGTAATTTTAGCTCTTCGCCGTTCGAGTGGGTGGTAAAAGGGGGATATGGCTTATGGGGGGGCGGGTCTTTGACCTCCAGAGCAGCCTAGTTTCACGCTCGGATCCCCATAAGCGCCATGATTTCCCAACACAAACCAGCGAATAACCTGAAATTGTAAACGTTGCAATGGCAGAGCTTTCAGCAAAAAAATCAATCGGTATCAATCCATACGTATGTTGAAACAGCAAATGTGAACGCAGCAAATTTGAATGCAGCAAAAGGTACCGTGACTCGTCACATCTTTAAGATTAGTCCATAAATCTTCTTCTTTATTGATCGATTTTATCTGACCAGGCCTTTGAAGAGGCTGCTGTATAGACCTGAAGAATTCGAATACACAACGTTCGTACAGGATATCCCTCTCGTCGCTGTCGAGATTGTTTATAACATTGATAACTCTCTTTTGTTTTTCTTTGTGCTCTTCAGCAGTAACTAAGCTCTTACCCTTAAGTAGCTCGTCATCCACCTCGTACCAGTTTCCTTTGTTGTCTTTGAGTATCATAGCATTGCCCTCTTTTCTATTAATTCATTTGATACTACTTCTTGAACCGTCTCCTCATAGCTGTAAGACCGGGCTGAGGTAATGTCAATAGTTGGGGATGAGTTTTTTTAAGGGGTATCCCATCCTTCATTCTCTATGCCACCCGCTCTTCCTCATCCGGCAGCTCTCCGTCAACAAAGGTTATCCCCTGAAGCATCTTGGGGACAAGCCGGTAGCCCTTGATGGGAACGGTTTCCTGGTGGGCGTTGCTGCGGTGCTTACACTGGAGCATCTAATTTTTGGCCGCCGGCGTTGATAGCCACTAATGGCCGCTCGATCAGCTTGCCACGACCACTGCCAAGCATATCTCAAAGACGCAAGCAAGAGTTCGGAAAATTTTTCCTGAACTCGTGATGGTGACTTTGGTGCGCGGATACGCATCCTGCTGAACGGTAATCATCAATCAATAGAGGGTAAAAAGCGTAACACTATTTTGGAAGCGTGCCCGGACGTAACGTCTCAACAGTTCTCTTTGGACCAACGCCTCGTAAGTTCCCCCATCTTCCCCCTAGCCCGCCCTATTTCGGTTCCTGCATTATCGCGGCAGGCAATCTTCGCATATCCATCCCTCTTCAGATTGCTCGGCACCGGCTATAGGCCTGATCTGACCGCAATGATCACACCTTATTTCCTTCGCTCCACGGGCCATAAGGTGTACTTTCCTCCATGCAGGCTCTGCCTTGGCTATCAGCGCTCTTTCCTGGCGTTCCCCGTCGGACAATTCCATAGCATCCAGCCCGCCATCGTCGCCAAGAATCCCGACCGTGTTTCTTCCTTTTGTCATGACGTTACGCTCCTTCTTCTCAAAGATTGACCCGAAAGGGACCTCCCTCTTTCTGTTTCAATGCTCAGCAAGTAGTATGCCAACAACTTTTTCCCCAATGCGCAATACCAAGAATTGCTTGACAGAAGAACTGAGAGTGGTATCATCGTAACATCACTGCATGTCAATGCCGGGCTTTAAGGAGTGGAAGGCATGTTCTCGTCTACGAAGGAAACCTTAGTTGCACTGCTAAAGTCTGGAGAGCCAGAAAAACTCATTTATTGCCTCAACAGCTTGAAGAAGGAGCAGGTCGACGGTGATTTTTTCGAAATCTTCGAGGGTGCACTCTCCGCAATACCAAAGATCAAACCAAAAGATTTCTCCACGGTAGAGCCTGCTCTTCGCGCATCCTTGAGAGATATTTCAGTAACCGTGGGGCCAGAAAGCTATTTGAAGTTGGTCGCTTGCATACCCTCAAAACCTTCTTCATTTCTCCCTACACTGCTTTCGCCGGTTGAAGACAACCTACAGAATATTAACGCGGAAAATCTGTTACTGATTGCCATCTGGCCCAACCTCCCCGCGAGTGTATCTGTATTTCTCGCACAATGCGCGCTGGCTTCCGATATATCATATGCTCCAGCATTGCTTTCACCTTTTCTTAGCTTGCTCTCTGAGGCCGTTGTTGACAAAGGCATCTCTCCTGAAACAGGGAGCGTTGCGCTTGCGATTGCACAGAACAAACCCATTCTTAATAAACTGTCAGAGCTGCTCGAATCCCATGATGTTACAAGAATACGCTCAATAGCGGGGGCAGTTGTAGTTATAGGATATACAGAACATCCCAACTATGTGCCTGTATTGGGTGCTTTCTTGGAGAATGCCGGTGCGTGGAATCAGTTTGTTAAGCTTATTCTCAGTAAAGAGCGCCTCCAGGCACTTTTTGCTAAGGCGTTGGAAGCAGGGCTTAGTGCAGCCCTGAGTAATGCCTATAAGGAAAGCAGTGTTTCGGGAAAAGACCTCGCTTTAGTTCTGTCAGAGGACCTCGAGGTCCGTAAGAGTTTGGCCAGACTGCTCTCTTCCAGGGGAGCCTTCCTCTCGGTATTGCGTACCCTCGCTGATTCTCACATGGTTGGGGTTCTCAAGGAGATGGTCTCCGACCCGTACTTGCCTTGTAGAAGAGCGGCCGCTACTGCGCTGGGTCATTATAGAACTGATTTGACGATATCCTACTTAAAAACGGGCTTGGTTGACCCCGACAAACAGGTTAGGGAGTCATGCGCCAGCACTTTAAAGATTCATTTAGGTGAAGAAGGCTTTCAGCGGCTTATAGATGAAATGGAAGCAGAAACAAATACACTCTCGGAGCGCCTCAAGGGGCTTTCAGATTGGGCGACGGAGTCTCTTTCTTCGTTGGGTATTTTTGCAAAAGGCGCGATTGGCAAGTTCCGTGATCTTATCGCTGACGGTGCTTGGTGGATATCTGATAAGGCAAGAGTGCAGAAGGGCGACAAGGAGAAATAATGGCTCATATCTTTGCGCAGTTCATATTGGTGTGTATTATAGCGAGTGGTTTGATGCACTTTGCTGCTGCCGTCGCTCCTTTTATACCTCTTATCATAATTATTTTGAGTCTGGCTGTAGTGGGGCAGCTTACAACCAAGAAAGATAAAGATAGATTACAGGAACATAGACAACAGCGAGACAAAACACGATGATCAAGAAAGCTTACATGCTGTTTGATGCGTTGGGTTCGGTGAAATAACTGCAGAATCTGGGCGTCGTTGCGCCGGCAGAGGTTCATGTTACACCAGAACTTCACCAGAGACGAAGATCCCAGCACTCCGAATTGGGATAGCCGTGCCTATACGTTAGGAGGTCCTCGAAGTCGGATTTGCGGAGAGAAACGAGGGAATGGTCGGGTGAAACCGAAATCCCTCCGGTCGTCGTCTTCTCCTCCCAGCCTTCGAGAAGCATCCACATGGCCGGGTCATCGTCAACTTTCAGATGTGAAAGTGCGATCTGCGTAGCGGCGTCAGTGTGTATCGACGAGACGCGGCGAACCCTCACCCACAACCTGCCTCGATCAAGGTTCTCAGCCCCGACCAGCACCTTGAGTAATGCCTTGGTTCCGAAGGGGAAGTCCAGCAAGAAATCTTCGAAGGGCAGAGGAAGCAGATCGGATGCCGCGTCGAGCAAATCCTGCTCATGCGACATCAGCTCTTCTGCTCCCTCCGGCATGACAAAGAGTGGAAGGCGGTTGTACACCTGTCCGGCGTCAGTATACCGGCAGGAAAAAGAAAAGTCGAAAAGAGACATGACGGGAGCCAAGAGGAAGCCGCTGGCGTATCCGGAGTGGCAACGAATGGTTTCGCTTCGTAACCGGATCGGTCCTGTTGGCATCGTGCAGTTTCGGGAAGTGAGGGGTATGTGCTATGCCTCCTGACGCCAAAACGCTCTTATAACGCTTCCTACGAGAGGCAAGTCCTGCCTTGGGAGGGTTTCGTTTAGGGCTACCTCCCCTTTTTGATATATTTCTGCCGAGAACGGGGCAAATTTTTCTCTTTGTGCCGCAGAAGACTTAGTGTATGATAAAGGACGTTATTATGCACTAAATGGCGACGATGAAGAAGAACCCTACCGACACCTCCGGCGCTCTCGTCCCCCTTTCGGAAAAGTCGTCCGTGGACCTGCCGGCGATCGTACGGCGGGCCGGGGACGCCGCGATCTTCGCCGCCGAGGAGTTCTTCTACGGCGAGATCCGGAACGAGCATACCCGGAGCGCGTACCTGCACGCGGTGAGGCAGTTTTTGGCGTGGTGCGAGGAGCGCGGCCTGGAGCTGCCCCGCATCGCGCCGAAGGACGTGGGGCAGTATATGGACGGGCTCAGGAAGCAGAACCTGAGCGTGGCCACGCGCAAGCAGCATCTCGCGGCGATACGCCATTTTTTTGATGGGCTGGTGCTGCGCCACGTAATCATTTTGAACCCGGCGCTCTCGGTGCGGGGCGAGCGCTACCAGGTGATCGAAGGCAAGACCCCAGAAATCTCGGTGCAGGGCGCGCGAGCTCTCCTTGCCGACATTAAGGTCAGCAGGAAGGTGAGGTCTGAGGACGGCAAGGAAATAGAGATCCCGTGGCTTGTGGGGCTGCGCGATCGGGCCATTGTCGCGGTGCTGATCTACACTGCTTCCCGTGCGGGGGCTGTGGCCACGCTCAAGCGGGGCAGCTTTTATCACGCCGGCGACCAGTGGATGCTCCACTTCGACGAGAAGGGCGGCAAGTCCCGCGAAATCCCCGTCCGGCATGACCTGGAGCGAGTCATCGTCTCCTACATAGAAGCCGCTGGTCTCCAGGACGCCCCCAAGGTTTCGCCTCTCTTCCGCGCCGCCTTCGGCAAGACCGGACGGCTCACAGACCATGCGGTCCACGTCAACGACATCTGCCGTATGGTGAAGCGCCGCTTGAAGGACGCTTTGTTGCCCAGCCATCTCTCGCCGCACTCCTTTCGCGTGACCGTCATCACGGATCTGCTCGAACACGGGGCATCGCTTGAAGACGTGCAGCACCTGGCCGGCCACGCCGACCCTCGCACGACCCGCCTCTACGACCGCCGGCAGAAGAAGGTCACACGCAACCTCGTGGAGAGGATTTCCATTTGAGAGCACATGGATGAAGAGGAAAGCGAAAAAACCGTCCCTCGTAGGATCGCGTATAAGACGTTTTTGGCCTCCGGGGTGCTACAGGACCACTCGGGAGGGGAGAAAAAAGGGCAGGTTTTAAGCATTCATGCTATATGTGCAATCCATGTCCGCTTTCCGGTTAAGATACGCCGTCCCGAGGCATCATTTCGCGCCACCTCAGCAATACTGGCTAAAAATACGGGTTCTATGAGAGAAAACACTTGTACAAGCAGTAAAGACGTGGTATTATAAGATTGCGTGCTTGTAGAAGCTTGTCAAATCTGATTGTTTAAGGAGGAGAGTGTATGACAAAAGCAGAGCTCATCGAAAAGATGGCAAAGGATGCAAAAGTCACCAAAGCAGCGGCAGACAAGGCGATCAATTCCTTTGTCGATGGTGTAAAGAAAGCCCTGAAGAAGGGCGAGAGCGTTACTCTTATCGGTTTCGGTACGTTCTCTGTCGCCCAGAGAAAAGCAAGAAAAGGGAGAAATCCGCAGACTGGTAAGGAGATAAAGATTGCTGCGAGGAAGGCTCCGAAATTCAAAGCAGGTAAGGCCCTTAAGACTGCGGTGAAGTAGAAAGCACTGCGACCGTGAACGATAGGCAGACGTAAAACAGATTTAATTTTTCTATCGCGTTTGCTTTGCGGGCGTGTCGGCTTGACTGAATGCGCTCTGTGTTTTGCTGGTTATCAATATCGATATCGGCAAGATCCGGGGTGAGTATTGTTTCCTGATCACTCGGTTAATGCCTTAATCCCTCTCAAAATAGGATTATCAGCCAGGAATATATTGGTCGTCTCAGTCTCGTCATCAAAAATAAGAACTGCCGATCCCCTTTCGAGTCTGTGTTCTATCTGTCTAAAACTTGTTTCCGACGAAACCTCCATTTCACCATAATCAGTGCCCTCCCTTGAGATAAATTCTTCGATAACGCCGTGCAGGGCTTCAAGGCTGAGTCTATTGACTGGAATTATATGGATGGACATTTAAACTTGTTTCACTTGCCCTGGGGAAATTCTAGGGGGACCACTAAACGTGCGCGATGCCTCGCCTGCCATTGCCGGAGGCGACACTTTGAAGTACACCTGTAGATCTCGTTCAGCTGGCGGCTGCCCATGAATCTTGTTGTAGTAGTAAATGAAAGCAAGGTATTGGCCTTGGCTTTTCGTATATGGTGGGCCAT
Source organism: Syntrophorhabdales bacterium (assembly GCA_035315185.1). GTDB lineage: Bacteria > Desulfobacterota > Syntrophorhabdia > Syntrophorhabdales > WCHB1-27 > JADGQN01. Next base: position 10,495 of record DATFYE010000202.1, read on the forward strand.
CGGGCATTGAGGTATCCTGGTCACACATCGCTCTTCCTCACCCCGGATGGACGCCATGCCGGGGAAATAACCCGCTGCTCTTTTTCCTGCGTGATCGTTGACGCAAAGGTAACTGCAAGCTCGCCGAACTTGTCGTTGACGGTATCCACGGCCTTTGTGAGGGCGGCTTTTTTCTCCCGCTGCGGTTCTTCAAAAAGGGGCAGCTGGTCCCCCCATCCTTCCCGAGAGACGAGAGAGCAATACCGAGAAGCCGTACCCTCTGGCGGAGGCGAATCCCGTCGAGGATGGCGAGTGCAGCGCGGTAGATATCGCCGGTATCGTTCGTGTAGGCAGGCAAGGTGGTCTGCTTCGTAAAGGTTGTGAAATCCTTATATCTGACGGTGAGGGTAATCGTCTTGCCTTTGTGGCCGTAGCGCCGTGCCCTCCGCCCAACTCTTTCGCTCAGCCGGAGCAGGCAGCTCGTGAGCTCCTCCCGTTTCCATAGGTCTTTGGGGAAGGTGATGCTGTGGCCTATAGACTTAGGATCTGCGGCCACTACCTCTATGGGCCGTTCCAGCTTTCCGTTGCCCATTGCTTTGAGGTGTTCTCCGACAATGCCGAACCTCTCTGTCAAAAGGGAAAGGGGCGCTCTTCCCAGCTCGCCGCACGTGGTGATGCCCATGGCCCGGAGCTTCTCCTCCGTGTGGGATCCTATGCCCCAGAGCTTCTTCACCGGAAGTGTCTCGAGAACGGCGGACAGTGCATCGTCGCGTATCCACCGTAAGCCGTCGGGTTTGGCGAGGTCGCTTGCCAGCTTGGCGATGAGGATGTTCGGGCCCATGCCCACCGTGCAGGTAAGCCCCAGTTCGTCTTTCACCGCACGCTTGAGGGTGCGTGCCAGGTTCTCGGGACCGTCGAAAAGGTGGTGGGAGGCGGTGATGTCGAGAAAGATTTCATCGATTGAGTGGGTCTCGGTGTCGGGCGTAAACCGGAGACAGATGTCTTGGAGCCTGGTGCATATCTCGGCGTACTTCCGGTTGTTGCCCACAACGAGGATCATATCGGGGCAAAGCCGCTTCGCTTCGTAGACGGTCATGGCTGTTTTGACCCCGTACGCCCGGGCCTCGTAGGAAGAGGTCGTAATGACCGTTCTCTCTCCGCCGCCGGTGACGGCAATGGGCTTGCCCCTAAGGGCAGGGTTGTCACGCTGTTCCACAGAGGCAAAGAAGGCATCCATGTCGACGCATGCGATTATTCTTGCCATGGTTGATTATACCCGGTTCTTTTGGTATGAAAGAAGCCCATGGTAAAGTAGCCCTGTGTCGCGAAGGTACGCTCTCGAAATCAGGGTTTAATGTAAGCGTTCAGCCCGATAGTGACGGGCTTACCATCCACTTCTGCGGAGGTAACGATGTTTCCATGCGTAGTCGCAACGACGAGCGTTTTACCAGATGACGACGGTGTTGGTTTTTCCAGGTCAATTTCGATGAAAAGCTTGTTATCTTTGATCTCCACTTTCAGAGCCATGGTTGGTTCTCCTATTCAGTTATCGAATATTACCTTACCCGCACGGACGGAATGTGTCAATGAAAAATAAGGGATGGTAAGTGCACCAGTATAGTGGAAGATCAGGTAACACTTACACCTACAAATCGTTGCTCAATGATGACATCTTGAGCTCAGCATTACTGGTAGAAATCATGCATCCCGTGTGAATGTATGGAGATCGAATCCCCGCTCTTTAAACTGTCGGAAACAGAAGGTTCATAGCAGCCATATGCACGAAGTCAGGACCTGGTAGCTTATCACCTATGAACTGCCTCAATCTTTCCAA
>DATFYE010000203.1:0-125790 GCA_035315185.1 Syntrophorhabdales bacterium
GATTCGGCCGCAGGTTCGCGGTGATCTCCTGCGCCCGGGACTCCTCGATACCGAGCCTTCCAGCGAGCAGGGTCGGATTGGTAGCGATGAACTTGTCCCGGACCTCCTGCCAGGTGAAAGCCTGCTGGGCGAAGGACTCTCCGCTGAGGCTGTCCATAACCACAAGCAAAAAGACACAGACAGACAAGAAAAAATTTTTCTTCATACGCATCTCCGGTGATCCAAAGTTTCATGTGCCTGCATGAGCCGCACGCCCCGGTGGACCTTTCTGCCAAGAGCCATATGATCGTACCATCTAGTCGTGAGACCTCTCTTCATTGCCCCGATACCTGCCATAAAAGAGTGCACCATAGCGAGCGGGAGATGCGGGACATCTCCGTCGCCGAACAGAAGGACGTCCTCATCCATTGCCATGACCTCTCCCTTGATGATGCCCTCTATGCTCACGGGGTGCCCTCAGTTCCGGGGCCAGGAGAGCAGAGAAAATCAATCTGCCGAACACGCGATCTGTGCTCATTTTTAAAGCCTCTTGTTTCGTTTTCCCCTCTAAACCCGGATCCGGACTACGCGTGCTGTTTATAGGCCGAATCTCGGATGGTTACTCCACGTGTCTCAAGGTTCTCGCAGGGTGTCGGCTTAGAGGCTCATAGGCGGGGGGCCGCGGTATAGCTGAGGTGGGCTAACTAATCTACTGACGACTACCGTTTTCAGAGACAGGCCGAGACGCTCTATCACTCCGAAAACGTTAAAGTCGACTTCATGATTTCCATCGACCGCGAGTTCAACCGTACTGTCAGTAACGGTGGGTAACCTGCCTGCCAAGGTCCTTTTCTGATCCGAATGGGATTCTACGGTCAAGACAATGAACAAAAAGACAATGATGAGGACAGCGGAAACGATCTTGTGGGATCTTATCGGATTCATGAATGTCCCTGCGGCACTGAATACCTCTTTTTTTACTTATAGCACATTTCTCTGTCAAAGAGGCATAAAATGTTTTTGAATTTCTCAGTCTTCAATGCAAATTGGTATTATCGCCGCGGGCAACATACTCACCCATTGATGTCATGTTTGGGCTGGGTGTATGGCCTCAAACTTACACACCTGCGCGCAAAGGCCGCAGCCCGGGCACTGCGACTTATGTATCAATACAGTGCCTTTCCTTTTCTTACCGTCTTTCGTCTCTCCAGCCCCTTCCTGCCAGCTTATAGCAGGACAGCCGACCTCCAGGCACTGTTTGCATCCCCTGCACGCGTCGAGATCGACGAAATAGCAGGGGTGCGCAAATGTTCTCTTCTCTCTGTGGTGAAGCATACATGGGCCGTTCTCCGTGATGATCACAGATGCCTCGTTGCGACTTATCTCCTCTTTGATCGTCTCGATGGTCCCTTTGACATCATACGGGTCAACCTTTCTTACGTGCTTTACGCCGACGGACCTTACGAGCTGTTCGTAATCAATAACGGAAGCAGGCTCCCCCTTGATCGTGTAGCCTGTCCCCGGATGCTCCTGCATCCCGGTCATAGCGGTGATTCTGTTATCGAGGATGATGGTTGTTGAGTAGCCCTTGTTGTAGACCGCGTCCATCAGCGGCGCAATCCCGGCGTGCAGGAAGGTCGAATCACCGAGTACTGCGCATATTTTTCCTATGCCCTCTTTGCCCAAGGCTTTCCCGGCTCCATACGCACCGCCGACGCCGGCCCCCATGCAGGTTGATGCATGCATCGCGGAAAGCGGAGGAGCTGTAGCCAGCGCATAGCAGCCGATATCGCCGAAGACGAAAAGGTCGAGTTTTTTAAGTGCATAGAAGAGCGCCCTGTGGGAACAGCCCGGACAGAGGTTTGGCGGCCTCTTCGGGAGATCTTCCTGCTTTACCCTTATCTTTGGTGCATGATAAACTTTTCGCTCTATAGTCTTTTTCAAGGACCTTTCAACAGCTTCCGGCGACAGTTCAAACATATGGGGCACGAGGTCCTTGCCATGCCAGACCTTGTGACCCATGGCCCTGATCTCGGTCTCAAGAAAGGGATCAAGCTCTTCCACCACCACAACTCCTTTTACCTTGCGGAAAAATTGAGCAATCATCTTTTTCGGAAGAGGCCAGACCATGCCAAGCTTCAAATATGAATATTGAGGAAAGATCTCTTTTGTGTAGAGATAAGCGGCTCCTGAAGAGATGAAGCCCACTGACGTATCGTTGATTTCCATGATGTTATAGGAAAACTCTTTATCTGCATACTTCTCCAGATTTTCCATTCTCTCTTCTACGAGCAGACGTCTCATCCGTGCGTGGGCGGGGATCATGACATTTTTTGCCGCCAGTTTCCGGTCGAGACCGAGAGGCAATGAAGATTCCTTTCGCTCTCCGAGCGCAACGGGTGAGTCAGCATGAGAAACCCGTGTTTCGCTCCTCAGGAGCACGGGCGTGTCGAACCTCTCGCTCATATCGAAGGCAATTTTTGTGAAATCCTTACACTCCTGGGCATCCGCAGGTTCCAGCATGGGCACCTTTGCAAAGCGCGCCCAGTTCCTGGAGTCCTGCTCGTTCTGGGAGCTGTGCATGCTGGGATCGTCGGCGACAACGATCACTAGGCCGCCTTTTATACCGGTGTATGCAATAGTCATAAAGGGATCGGACGCAACATTGAACCCCACATGCTTCATGGCGGCAATGCTCCGCGCGCCGGCAAGGGAAGCACCATGCGCCACTTCCACGGCCACTTTTTCATTCGGAGACCATTCTGTATAAATTTCTTTATACCTGGCTATCTCCGCCAGAATCTCGCTGCTCGGTGTTCCCGGGTATGCACACGCCACGGTGACACCGGCCTCCCACGCGCCCCTTGCAATCGCCTCGTTTCCCTGCAATACTTTTTTCATAATCGTTTTAACTCCCTCCTATCCGATGCCAAGCTCTATTATCTTCCGAACGCTGTTGAGGAACCCCTTAGCCCTCTTAAGGTATCACAAATCTGGACGTCCCGCTACCGGTGGGCCTGTCTATGCTGGCTCATTCGTCGGCTGCAGGCCGTCTGCGCATAATCTTGGAAAACACATAACCTTGAAAAACATTGACAGGCACACCTCCCTAGAATACCATGTATTGTGTAGGCTGATGGAAGGACGTGGTCGCAGCCCGGATCCTTATTAGCGCGATTAAAGATTCAAGATGAACTAAACTCCAGGGGGGGAGGTTAAAATGAAGAAGAACCTATTGATTGGATGTTTGGCGAGTTGTGCCATGTTTGTTCTGCTTCTCGGAACTGCGTGGGCCCCGGAAAAACCTATCAAACTTGGTGTGATGTTTGTGAGCTCGGGGCCCATGGGAGGCTACGGCAAGCACGGGTTCCAGGCGGTTCAGCTTGCCGTAGATGAGATCAATGCAGCGGGAGGCATACTGGGCAGGAAGGTAACAGCCCTCACCGCAGACTCAAAGATGCAGCCGCCAGTGGGTATTGAGATCGCAAAGAAGTATATACTCGAGGATAAAGTGGACTTCATGATCGGTCCGACTTCGAGCGGCGTGGCTGCAGCTCTTTCGCCGGTGATAACGGAGCATAAGATGATCCTTGTGCTGACCCAGGCTGCTGCTGATTCGCTGACCGGAGCGCAGTTCAACCCGTACATGTTCAGCACGCTGAGCAACGCCATGATGCACTCAAGGGCCGGCGCATATTTCGTGGCAGACAAGCCTTACAAGCGCTGGATGTGCATCGGACCGAATTACAATTATGGCTGGGATTCCTGGGCCTCCTTCAAAAGCAAACTGAAAGAACTGCGGCCGGACGTGGAGTTCCTGGGTGAACTCTGGCCGAAGCTGACAGAGCCCGACTATAAGGAGTTTATCAAGAAGATCATTGATGCGAAACCGGACGCGGTCTGGTCGCCGCTTTGGGGTATGGACGCAGTAAACTTTATCAAACAGGCCTTACCGACGAAGTTGTTCGACAACGTAAAATTCGCGTTTCCGGACGGCGCGGCGCTCGAAACCCTCGCGCCGCTGGGGAAAGACATGCCGGATGGAATCTACATTGCTGCCCGCTATTTCTTTCTCACGCCGGATTCTGAAATGAATCGGAGGTTTGTCAAATCGTATTACGACAGGTTTAAGGAATGGCCGGATTACATGGCTGAAGAGACCTATGCAGGTGTGTACTTCATTAAGGCAGCTATCGAGCGTGCCGGCACAACAGATACGCAGAAGGTGATCCAGGCTGTTGAGAAAGAGCCCCTGGCCTGGGAAACCCCTGAGGGCTGGAAAATTATTCGAGCGCAGGACCACTCGGTGGTCGAAGACGTGGTGTGGGGCGAGACCAAGTACAATGACAAGTACGGCTTTGCCACCCTGAAGAATATGCAGGCCATACAGGCGGAGCAGATCTGCCGCACACCGGAGGAATTAAAAGAGGTGCGGGCAGCATACGAAAAGCGCCTCAAGGAAAGCAAATAAGCCCGGAGCAAAGAGCTCCGGCTACGAACCTGTAAAGAAATGGCTGAGCAGGAGCACTGTTCGCTCTACGAACACCCGCAAGCGGGTACCCGGCTACTACATTTGGCTGGCAGCTCGCAAACCGGGGCTGGTTCCGGCTTTCCGAGCGTGGCAGTTCTCGTACCACGCATCCTTTTTCTTGTCAAGTATATTTTTGGCCATTGTTTACGTGGATTAGAACGGGGGTCCTAGACTCGTGTGGTATTATGCAACTAATGGGGTCTATCGTCTGATCCGATAACCTAATCTGGGCATTTTTTGGATACAGGATTTGAAGAAACCGTTCACGAGGAAGCCTGCTCCGGATACAATGAAACCGGGGGCGTTGCCCGAAAACGACAAAAACGGACTTGACAAACGGCGTGTGATGGCTATACTTTATACATTAGAGACTGCAGGCAATACAATAAAAAGACAATCTGTTATGAACAACGATGCTTCCGAGCAAAGGGGGCATTTTTTCGTTCTGGAGAATAGCGCATGAGCATAAAAAACTACGATCAGGTTAAAACCCTCATTGATATCGGGATGGAAAAGGGATATCTGACCCCCGACGAGATCAACGATTTTCTGCCCCAAAACATCTGTTCCCCTGAAGATATAGAGGATATTTTCGACTTCCTCTCCGAGTCGAACATCGATGTCGTCGACACGATGAAGGAGAAGATCGAAACACCGGAGGAGGAGCAGCGCGAGTGGGAAGAGACAGAACGCTTTCCGGCGGAAAAGACTGACAATATCATCTGGGCTTATCTCAAGGACATTGGAAGAGTCTCGCTCCTTACCTCCGAAGAGGAATACGACATTGCCAAGCGGATCGAGGTGGGCGAAAGCAAAATTAGGGGTCTGCTCTTTGAGTTGCCCCAGGCAATGGCTGAATTGCAGGAGCTGTCAACACAGATCAAGAAGGGTGGCGTAAACATAATCGATGTGCTGAAAAACATCGATGAAATGAATTATACCAAGAAGGACGAAGAGGAGCACAAGAAGAAGACGGTCACGCTCATCAGCGCGTTGAAGAACCAGTTCGAGAAGAGACAACAGCTAAAGAAAGAGATGCGCAAGGCTGATCCCTTCACGAAGAAACAGCTTGAGAAGAAGAAAAAGGCGCTTGAGGATAAGATGGAGCAAACGTCGGGCAGCCTGAACCTCCACAAAAAGGTACTTGAAGAGATCACCAGAAGAATTATCAAGCGCTTGAAGTTCATGGACGACGCAGAGGGTAAGATCACCAAAGTGAACCTGCTCGAGATGGAGCGGATTGAGAGAGACCTGAAGGTGGTGAAAAACAGGCTCATCAAGGCAAACCTGAGGCTGGTCATAAACATCGCAAAAAAATATCTAAACAGAGGGCTATCCTTCCTGGATCTCATTCAGGAAGGGAACATGGGTCTGATGAAGGCTGCAGAAAAGTACGATTATCAGAAAGGCTATAAATTCTCCACGTATTCCACGTGGTGGATACGCCAGGCGATCACCCGCGCTATTGCAGACTATGCCCGGACCATCAGGGTGCCGGTTCACGTGCTCGAAACCATGAACAAGATAACGAAAGTAACTATCTCGCTTTACCAGGAACTCGGCAGAGAACCTACCCTGGAAGAGATATCGCATAAAGCGGGACTGCCTCTGGAGAAAGTTCGCAAGATCATGAAGGTCTCTAACGAACCGGTCTCGATAGAGACCCCGATCGGTGATGACGACTCAAAATTGGGCGATTTTATCGCCGATCCGAAGTCTCCGTCACCATTTGAGGAACTGGTCGGTATCTCCTGCAAAGAAGAGATAGATAAAGTACTCTCTACGCTGACGCCGAGAGAAGAGAAGGTCATCAGGATGCGGCTGGGAATAGGCGAGAAGACAGACTATACCCTTGAAGAGGTAGGGGACGTTTTCGGGCTTACACGGGAGCGTATTCGTCAGATTGAAGCAAAGGCGCTCAGAAAGCTGAAGCATCCGTCACGGAGAAAGCGGCTGGAGAGCTTCCTCGAATAAAACTCCAATAATTTGACGGTCAAGGCCCCAGAACACCGAACGGTGTCCCGGGGCCTTCGTTTTCTCTGGCCGCTGTCACACTCAAAAAACCCGAAAAATACCTTGACAAAACAGCTGCTTGCCTTTATATTGGCTAATAGGTGGGAAGGAGTGTTATAAAGTGGGAAATACTTTCTCCGGACGATTCGAGTATGCGATCGACGATAAAGGAAGGTTGAGCATACCGGCAAGATTCCGCGAGGTACTATCAGCTAACTATGATTTAAAGCTGATTCTCACCAATCTCGACGGATGTATCGTTGCCTACCCGGACAACGAATGGACAGAAGTCCAGGAACGTATTGCTAACTCCGGCTCCATCAAGAAAGAGGCAAGGGCCTTCTTGAGGTTTTTCTATTCCGGCGCGTCGGAGTGTCCGATAGATCGGCTGGGAAGGATTCTTATACCCCAGTCTTTGCGAAGCTACGCGGCCATTAAGAAGAATGTGGTTATCGTCGGGATGAACAAGAAAATAGAGATCTGGGCCGATGAAGCTTGGGCCGGGATCGTGAGGGAAGCTACGGCCGACCGGGAGAAGATGATGGATATAGCTTCTGATCTCGGGCTTTGATGGGCGGCGCTCATATACCGGTTCTTCTGGACGAAGTTGTACAGGGCTTGATTCGGCCGGAATACAGACTGTTCGTAGATGCTACGGTAGGAGGTGGAGGCCACACATACAGTATCCTTAATACGTATCCCAACCTGAGGGCTTATGCAATCGATCTGGATGACGCGGCGCTTGTGGCCGCCAAGACGCGACTGGAGCCCTTTCGGGATAGGGTAAAATTGAAGAGGGCAAACTTCAGCGCACTCAAGGAGATTTTGGGCGACGACGGAATATCAACCGTCGACGCCGTGCTGTTTGATCTTGGCGTTTCCACGTTCCAATTGGAAGGGGAGAGGGGCTTTAGCTTTAAAGATACGCATACTCTTGACATGAGAATGGATCAACGCCAGGAACAGACCGCCCTGCAGGTGGTCAATTCATATACGTTTGACGCGCTCAAACAGATTATCGGCGAATATGGTGAAGAGTGGAAAGCAGCGCAAATCGCCCGTGCGATCGTGACCGAGAGGAGAAAGGCGCCCGTGACATCTGCCAGAGAGCTCGCTGAGATCGTGGTCAAGATTGCTCGACGCACAGGGAAGATACATCCCGCGACAAAGACTTTTCAGGCGATTCGTATGGAAGTGAATCAGGAACTGAGGAATTTGGAGACAGGGCTGTACGCTGCTATCGAGCTCTTAGCCCCCAGCGGTCGGGTTGGCGTCATATCTTTTCACTCCCTGGAAGATCGAATAGCGAAAAGAATCTTAAAGGCGGCTCCAGGCATGACCGTTGTCACAAAGAAACCGATACGGCCAGGCAGGGTCGAAATCGCGCGGAACCCGCGTTCACGGAGCGCAAAGCTCCGTATAGCAGAAAAAAATGGGAAGGGTAGCATAACGCATGAAAAAAAATCGAGATATCGCGATCAGAGGCTTTAAGAAGCAGAGGACCAGAGGCTTTCCGCTCTTGCGTGCCTTTGTGATAGCGGTTGCCTTTGCGAGCTTTACGTTCCTCGCATTCTTCATTAAGGAAGCGTACGACGAGACCAAGGGAAAATTTCTGGAGAGATTGAGCGAGGAGAAAAGGGTAACAGAGATCAACAAGAACCTAAAGATGGAACTCCTCGCGATCACCCAGAAAGGATATGTGGAATTTGCGGCCGGAGAAAGGCTGGGGCTTAAGAAGCCGAAAGAGGAAGAGGTATTCGTTCTCAGATGAACAAGGCAACCAACAGGAGGGCGTTGACCGTGTATCTGGTTATCTGCCTCCTTTATGTTTCTGTCGCCTTCCGAATCCCTGAGAAATTAAGCATGAAAAGAATAGGTGGTAACCCAACCGCGTCTTCGCATGGTATGAACGTGCAAGAATCGGTCGAGCCGGAAAGGGCCGAGAGGCCTATCGGGAAGACTATCGAAAAGAAGACCGCGAGCCCTTCGTCCGCTATCGCAACAGCGCCCCGGGGCTCACGCGCTCCCGCAGCTACATCCGTCGGAACTTCACTCACTACTGATGCGCGGAGCGCTTCGGAAAGCGGTTCTGCGCCGGTCTCAGCCGTGAAGGGGAGCTCCGTGGTGGAACCGCGTCTTTTTATTTCGATCCCTATCACCTGCTACGCGATAAAGGAAGGATGGCTCGAGCGGGAGGCTCTGATTTTTTCGAAAAAAGATGGGCAGAATACTCTCTGGTTAAAGCCCCTCGATATCCTGAAACAGCAAGATGAAAGCGGCTTAAAACACCTCGTTACCTTAATAGGCAAAAATCGGATAAAAGAGTTCTTAAAAAAGGAAGATGTGGATATCCGGGGAGAACTGAGCCCTGAGGATATTATGCTGGGCAGGGGATACGTGATTGAAAAGAAGAAGCTTCTTTCCCTTTACGATCGTTTCGTGCCCGAGGAGTGTAATGACCTTTTTCCACTGGTAGTTGGCCAGGGCGGCGTGGTCAAGGATAAGGAGGGCTTCCGAATCGTGTCTTCGGCGGAAGCAGCAAGAATGCATACCGAGAAAGAGGGTGAAGAGTGGCGCATGCCGAATCTCAACGGTCTCCCAATCAAGCTGGCTATTGACAACCTTGCCGTACACACGGCCAGAATCAAGGTATACGGCAGCGGTCTCGTTGTAGATCAGCATCCGAAGCCCTTTGAAAGGCTAAGAGGTGAAACGGAATGCGCCATTTACGGGAGGCTGGCTTTCGAATGACCCTCGCAGAACTGTTGGCCGATATGCCTCTCGTTTCGGTCAGAGGGCATGTGCCGGAAACCGTGACCGGCATCACGAAGGATTCGAGGGAGGTGAGGGAGGGATTCATCTTCTTTGCCACTGAAGCAAGCAAACCTTATGTGCACGAGGCAGTGAGGAAAGGCGCTGGTGTGATCGTATCAGATGCTGAGCTGGGCGACGATTTCCCCTGCTTTGTGTTGATCCGGGAACCGCGCATGGTGCTCGGAAGGATGGCTGCCCGGTTTTTCGGCTATCCGTCGCGAGGCATGCACGTTACCGGTATCACCGGCACGAACGGCAAAACGACTACCAGCTACCTGATCGAATCAATACTCCGCGCTGCGAACAAGGCAGTCGGTGTGTTGGGCACCATTTCTTATCGGTATGACGGTACGGTACTCAAGGGACAGACAACCACGCCGGAGTCTACGGAAATCCAGCGGCTGTTCAGCCGGATGCAGCAAGAGGGCGTCAGGTCAGTCGTGATGGAAGTCTCGTCTCACGCACTCGACCAGGGACGGGTCGAGGGTATTGACTTCGATGGCGCTATCTTCACCAACCTTACCCATGACCATCTCGACTACCATCTCGACTTTGAACACTATAAAGAGGCAAAGAAACGCCTTTTCCATCACTACCTCTCGACAAGCTCGAAAGAGAAAAAATACGCGATACTGAACAGGGACGATCCGAGCGCACGCGACTTCATATGTAAATCGCCGATCGCCAACTTCACCTATAGTCTGCGCGGTGATGCACACGCCTTTGCTACTGCGGTGCAGGAGGAGACCAGCGGTTTGACCCTCGCTGTTTCGCTCATGGGTAGGGAGTTGATCGTACGCTCTCCGCTCATCGCCGCGTTCAATGCCGCAAATATTCTTGCGGCCGCCCTTTTCGGCCACGTGGCCGGCATCCCGTACGATCTCATCCGAAAGGGACTGGAGGCGCTAAAAGGGGTACCGGGCCGACTGGAGCGGATCGACAACGGACGGGGGATTTCCATTTTTGTTGACTATGCCCATACACCTGATGCACTGCGCAAGACCCTGGAGACGCTGAAACGACTCTGCACAGGCCGTCTCATCGTTCTATTCGGGTGCGGGGGTGACAGGGACAAAACGAAAAGGCCTCTCATGGGCAGGATCGCATCGGACCTGGCAGATTTCACCATCATAACGTCCGACAACCCGAGGAGCGAAGATCCTCTGAGAATAATAGAAGAGATACGGCAGGGGTTTGTCGGCAATGCGTATCGCATTGTCGAAAATCGCAGAGAAGCCATCGGCGAAGCCATCCGTATGGCGACCGTTAACGACGTGCTGCTCGTTGCCGGAAAGGGACATGAGGACTACCAGGTAATCGGTACTGAAGTCCATCACTTCAGCGACCGGGAAGTAATAGAGGAGTGGCTTCATGTGGCGGCTTGACGATCTGCTGACGGCAGTTCACGGCAGACTCCTGCACAAAGAGCTGGGGCAGTTCACCGCAATCTCGACCGACTCACGATCAATAAAGGAGGGTGAGCTTTTTGTCCCTCTGATCGGTCCGAACTTCGACGGGCATGCTTTTGTGCGTGACGCGTACATGAAGTCCGGCGGCGGGAGTCTCTGCCAGGAAGGACGGGAAGCCGCGTGCCGGGATGCAGGGGGCACGATCATCCTTGTCGAGGACACGACAAAAGCCCTCCTTGATCTTGTGCGGTACAAGAGGAAGCAACTCAGCGGCACTTTCATTGCCATCACAGGAAGCAACGGAAAGACCACTGCCAAGGAGCTCCTTGTGCGCATCATGAGCGGGTTCGCTCCTGTGGCGTTCAACGAGAAGAATTACAACAACAATATAGGGGTTTCGCAGACCATTCTTTCTATCAGCGGTCAACCCGCTTACTGCATCATTGAATTGGGCACCAACCATCCCGGAGAAATAGCCGAGCTTGCGCGTCTGGTGGAGCCGGACTTGTCAACCATCACGAACGTCCACGCTTCTCACCTTGAAGGGCTTGGCGATATAAACGGCGTCTTCCGGGAAAAGGTAAGTCTCTTCGAACACACAAGAGAGGGCGGTGCCGTCTTTATCAATATCGATGATCCGCTTCTCGCACCGCTCGCGGTAAAGCCTATGCGGCGCGCTTACACATACGCCATAGAACGCCGGGCAGATTTCATGCTCTTGCGACAGGAGCCCAGGGGTCTCAACGGCTTTGATCTTGAGCTCATCCTGCAGGGCGAAAAAGTGAGAACAACGACCCGCCTTCTCGGTACCCATAACCTTTATAACATTATTACGGCGGTCTCCATCGCCTATGTCTGTGGGGTGCCCAGCGAGACCATCCGGGAGAAGGTGGCTGCCTTCGAGCCCTATCCTGGCCGGTTCAGGGTTATGAGATCGAAAAAAGGCTACACGATTATAGATGATGCGTATAATGCGAACCCTTCATCCATGGAATGGGCAATCGACACTCTTGACAAGCTACCTTGCAAAGGACGGAAGATTGCGATCCTCGGAGAGATGAAAGAACTGGGCGACAGGAATGCGGAGTTCCACAGAGAGCTGGGCCGGTTCCTTAAGAAGAGCAGCCTGTCGAGCATACTCTTTTTGGGAGAAGCTGCCAGAGCCGCGTGTGATGAGATGAATAACGGGCGCGCGAAATTTTTTGATGATAAGGCGGTTCTCATTGCGCACGCTTTGGCCGTGGCCAAACAGGACGACCTCATCCTCGTGAAAGGGTCAAGAGCAATGAAGATGAATGAGGTTGTGGAGGGACTGCTCTAGATGCTCTACTATCTCCTCTACCCGCTCCACGCGCACTTAAGCGTTTTCAACGTCTTCCGGTATATTACGTTCCGCACGGTGCTCGCCATCTTAAGTGCCCTGATTATCAGTTTTCTCTTGACCCCCTGGCTCATTCAAAAACTGAACGAGTGGCGCATAAAGACGGAAAAAAGAGAAGATGTCCCGGAGCGACATGAGGCCAAAAGAGGCACCCCGACAATGGGAGGCTTCGTGATTCTGGTGGCGACCATCATCCCGACGCTCCTGTGGGCAGACCTCAAGAATCAATACATCTGGGCCGTGACCGCCGCGCTGATGCTGTTCGGAGCGATCGGTTTTGTCGATGACATGAGGAAACTCCGGAATAGAGACGGCAAGGGCATACCGGGAAGAACGAAGTTCCTCATTGAGATCCTTTTTGCCCTGATTATCAGCGTGCTTGTGTACTCAGAGTCGGGCTTTTTTCCGCAACTCACCGTACCCTTTTTCAAGAACGTTGCCCCAAACCTCGGGGTCTTCTATATCCTGCTCTGCATCCTGATCATCGTGGGCTCATCTAACGGCGTGAATCTTACGGACGGCCTCGACGGCCTTGCGATCGGTCCGGTCCTTACCGTGACCGCCACGTTTATTCTTTTCGCATATCTGGCAGGTAATGTGAAGTTCGCTCAGTACCTGCAAATATTATACGTAAGAGGTGCAGGTGAGCTGACGATTCTTTGCGGAGCCATGCTGGGAGCCGGCCTGGGGTTTCTCTGGTATAACGCGCACCCCGCGGAGCTGTTTATGGGAGACACAGGCTCCCTGGCCCTGGGTGCAGGGCTCGGGACGATCGCGGTGATCATAAAGCAGGAGATCCTCCTTGTCATTGTTGGTGGGATCTTTGTGATGGAGACCCTTTCGGTGATCATTCAGGTGCTCTCCTTCAAGTGGCGCGGCAAACGGGTCTTCAAGATGGCGCCCATACACCATCATTTTGAATTGAAAGGTTGGAACGAGGCAAAAATTGTTACCAGGTTCTGGATCGTTTCGGTGATACTCGGGCTGATAGCAATAACGACGCTGAAGTTACGATAGGGTCAAGGGGCATGGGTCCCGGGTCCAGGATGAGAAGCATAAGGGTTGGTTAACGAGCCATGGAGTTGAGTTGGATATTGCCACCACGACATAAGGCCTGGATGGCATCAATGGATGAGCGAAATGGAGGGAGTGTGACAGGATCGGGACCCCGGACCCCGGACCCCGGACCCGGTTTTGACATTCCCGAGAGGGTACTTGTCGTAGGGCTGGGAAAGACGGGAGTTTCGCTGGTGAAGTTTCTGAGTGGCCTGGGTAAAAAGGTGACCGTCACCGATATAAAGAGTAGCGAGCAGCTTGCCTCATCGCTCGCCGAGCTGAATGGCACACCCTACGTGGGTCACTTCGGGTCGCACGTAAAGGATGATTTCCTCGACCATGAGATGATACTCGTGAGCCCGGGTGTGGACAGTAATTTAGCGCTTCTTCTGGAAGCGCGTGCGAGAGGAAGAAGGATCATAGGCGAGATTGAGCTGGCATCCAGGTTCATCAAGGAGCCTATCATAGCCATCACCGGCACCAACGGAAAAACAACCACGACGACTCTCCTGGGGCAGGTCTTTGCAGCAGCGTTCAAAGACGTATTCGTCGGCGGCAATATAGGAAAACCACTGATCGATTATGTGCTGAAAGGCCAGAAGGCGCGCTTCGTGATAGCCGAAATAAGCAGCTTCCAGCTCGAGACAATAGAGCAGTTCCGGCCGCACGTGGCGATCCTCCTCAACATCACGGAAGATCATCTGGATCGTTACACCTCTTTTGAGGAGTATGTAGCAGCCAAGTGGAGGCTCTTCGAGAATCAGACCTCAGAAGATTACTCGTTCCTCACTGCGGATCTGGCAGGTAAGAACAGACTGAAGGCGCGGTGCCTCTACTTCTCAACGCGGACGAGCTTGAAGGAAGGCGCGTTTCTCGATGGGGATGCCCTGGTTGTTCGCTTGAGCGGCCAGGAATTCAGGTACAGACGCGATCTCTCCCCGCTCGTTGGCATCCATAACAGCGAAAACCTGCTGGCAGTGCTCCTGACATCCCATATTTACGGCATTGATCGCCCGGTCATAGAACAGGCGCTCAGGAAGTTTAAGGGATTGCCGCACCGCATGGAGTTCGTACGGGAGAAAAATGGCGTGCGTTTCTATAACGATTCGAAGGCCACCAACGTTGACGCCACCAGAAGAGCCCTGGAGAGCATGACCACGATGGTCGTCCTTATTGCTGGCGGCAAAGACAAGGGCGGTAGTTACAAAGTCATTACCGAACTGTCAGACAGGATCAAAGGTCTCGTACCCTTCGGCGAGGCAAAGGAGAGGATAGAAAGAGAGTTGGCATCTTACATGCCCACTCATATGGCGGCTTCCCTTTCGGAAGCAGTCGAGAAAGCCTTTGCCATTGCCGGGCCCGGGGAGACAGTTCTCTTTTCGCCCATGTGCTCCAGCTTTGACATGTTCAAAGATTATAAAGAGCGGGGCGAAAAATTTCGGCGGATCGTGGAGGGGCTGTGAAGAGAATCGTTCTGCTGATGCTCTCATGCCTGTTCTTTTACAGCCTTTTCAGAGACATGAACCTGGTCAAGACATTGCTCCTCTGCGCTGCCGTGGCCGTGGCGTTCGTCGTATCCAAAGCACCCTCGAAATATATCATCGGCGCCAAGTATCCCCTGATCTGTCTCTGTTTTGCGTTGTCGGTTGTGCTGGTGCTCTATCCGGGCCTCAGGATGAATTCGATCATTCGGTTCGCCGGTATTTTTCTAACCTTCTTCAGTTTGAGCCTGTACGTGGCCTTGATCAGCGAGAAAGGTAAAGGATTCTATAAGGAGGTCCTCGCCCTGTCACTGCTTTTTATCTCGGCGTCTTTGAACCTGATACTGATACGTAGCGTGGAGATATTTCTGCCGCTATCGATCACCATTCTCCTTTTCCTGTTCATTCTGCAGCGGACCAAGCTCTTGCCTCTGGCAGGAGCATTTCTGGTGGTCATGGTGATCTGTCTGTACCTGAAGAGAATGACCATCTATGGTTCAAGTTTGGAACTTCCCGGTGTGGAGCGTTACCTGATCCTTGCAACCACTTTTCTCCTTCTACTTGTCACCTTCATAGGGTTCGTCAGAAAGGCCGGTTCCACCTGGACGATCGGTTTTTTTGGTCTTCTTTACGCATCCATCGACATCCTCATGTCGCTGGGCTTCTCTTTAAAGGGACTGCTGCTCTATCAGCCTATTGCTGCGCTCCTGATTCTTGCACCCCTTATGGGTGTGGCGCTCCAGGGAGAGAAAGGGTCATGAAACTGCTGATTGCCGCCGGCGGCACTGGAGGTCACATATTCCCCGGCCTAGCCGTGGCTGAAGCATTTATCGCTGCAAGCGCCGCTAACGAGGTATTCTTTGTGGGGACCTCGCACGGCATGGAGGGAAGCATCATCCCTCCGTACGGGTTCCGCCTGGTCACGATAGACGCGCGCCCGTTTCTGGGACAGAGCGTGTTTCGGAAGACGGCAACCATAGGCAGCATCATGAAGGGTGTCGCACAATGCGTGAGTATTCTACGGAAAGAAAGGCCGGATATGGTCATCGGCACGGGCGGGTTCACCTGCGTTCCCGTCATGATCGCCGCCTTTCTCCTTCGCATCCCCCGTTTTCTTCACGAACAGAACGTGGTCCCGGGGCTTGCAAATCAAGTGCTCTGCCGCATAGCGGACAAGACCTTTGTCAGTTTTATAAAGACGGCCGAATACCTGAAGGGCAGGGTGGTTCACACGGGTAATCCGATACGAAGGAAGCTGCGAGTAGCCTCTGTGATCGCTGCCCTGCCAAGGACAGATAACCTGTTCACTATATTCGTGTTCGGCGGCAGCCGGGGGGCGCGCAGCATCAACGAGGCAGTGCTGCTGCTCCTGCCATATCTCGAATCATACAAGAATACGGCAATATACCACCAGACAGGCAGGGATGATTACGAGAAGGTGAAAGAGGCGTACGCAACCGTGAAGATTCCGCATGAGGTCTTTCCGTTCACGGATGAGATGGAGAGATACTATGGTCTTTCTGACGTTGTGATTTCAAGGGCAGGCGCTTCAACGATCTTTGAGCTCGCTTATTTCAAAAAATCGGCAGTGCTCGTGCCGTATCCCTTCGCTGCCGGAGCCCACCAGTGGAAGAATGCGGCCTACGTGGAGGAAATCGGTGGTGCTTATGTGATCAGCAACGACGAGCTGACAGGGGAAAGGCTGAATGCGGCCCTGAAAGAGCTCTATGAAGAGCCGGAGTTGCGTTCCAGGATGGCCCAAAACATGGGGACAATTTACGTGGAGAAGGCGGAAGAACTGATAGTAAAAGGGATGGCAACCCATGTTTCGTAAGATTGAAAAAATACACTTTATCGGCATCGGTGGCATCGGTATGAGCGGCATTGCCGAAGTGCTCCTGAATCTCGGTTTCAAGGTGACAGGCTCCGACCTGCGGGAGACGGAGACCACTGAACGGCTCGTCTCCCTCGGGGCCGAGATCTTCTACGGGCACAAAGAAGAGAACGTGACGCAGGTGGATGTGGTCGTCGTATCCTCGGCGGTCAAGTCTGACAACCCGGAAGTGAAGGCGGCAAAGAGCCGCTTCATCCCTGTCATACCGAGAGCCGAGATGCTTGCCGAACTGATGAGGATGAAGTACAGCATTGCTGTGGCAGGTGCTCACGGCAAGACAACAACAACATCTCTTGTCGCCTCGATTCTCGATGCTGCGGGCTTTGATCCCACGTGCGTCATAGGCGGACGACTCAACAGCCTCGGTACGAGCGCGCAGCTCGGCGGCAGCGAATACATGGTTGCCGAAGCCGACGAGAGCGACGGGAGCTTTCTGCTGCTCTTCCCGACGCTTGCTGTGGCGACGAACATCGACCTGGAGCACCTTGATTTTTACAAAGACATCGACGAGATCAAAGATGCCTTCGTCAGGTTCCTCAACAAGGTGCCATTTTTCGGCCTCGTTATTCTGTGCATCGACAACCCGGGACTGCAGAGCGTGATCCCTTCTTTGAAGCGTAGATACATGACCTACGGACTTTCAAAGCAGGCAGATCTGAGGGCAGAAATCACAAAACAGGAAGGTTTTGCGACGAGCTTCAAAGTGACTTACAAGGGAGCCGAACTGGGAGAAGTGGTCCTTGCTACGCCCGGTATTCATAACGCGGTCAATGCTCTGGCGGCGATCGGGGTGGCTATCGAACTTGACATCCCCTTCTCCACAGTGCAGGAAGCGTTGAGCCGGTTTGCCGGTATCCATAGAAGACTCGAAGTAAAGTGGCAGAGAGAATGGACCTTGATGGATGATTACGGTCATCACCCGACCGAGATCAAGGCGACTCTTGCTGCTATCCGCGACATATGGAAGGGAAGGGTGATAGTCGCTTTTCAGCCTCACCGGTACACGAGGACCAAGGCCCTTCTCGAACAATTCGTTACGTCCTTTAACGAAGCTGATCTGCTGATTGTTACGGAAATTTATGCCGCATCCGAAGAGAAGATCGAGGGCATCAGCGGAAGCGCCCTCGCGGAACGCATCGGTAAGAGCGGCCACAAGAACGTGCTCTTTGCACCGACCAAAGAAGATATCGTAGACGCGGTCCGAGAGGTCGTGGCTCCAGGTGACCTCGTGATAACGCTGGGGGCCGGCGACATTTATAAGGTGGGAGAGAGGCTTATCGAAGTATGGAGTGGAAAGGAATCAGGGGTCAGGTCTTGAAAAACGTTCCCATGAAGCGGTACACGTCGATGAAGGTTGGCGGTCCCGCGAGATACATGGTCTACCCGATTGACTCGGCCGACCTTTCGAGCGTGATCGGTATTGCGGAGAAGAGAAGCATTTCCAGGCGTCTTTTCGGGAATGGCACAAACATTATTGTCGGTGACAGAGGTCTCGACGACCTGATCATCAGAATGACAAGGGTGCGACAGGTGCATTTCAGGAAAACTACTCGGGGTGCGCTCGTCGAGGTGGGCGGAGGCACGTCTCTTGCGCGCCTCATCCGTGAATCTGTCGAAAGAGGGCTTTCAGGCCTTGAAAAGCTTTACGGGATTCCGGGAACAGTAGCCGGCGCAATCAAGATGAATGCGGGAAGCTTCGGGGTCCAGATTTCCGATCACCTCCGGACCGTGACGTATATGGACAGCTCAAGGCAGGTCAAGGAGCGGGACAGGGAAGCGTGCGGATTTGGGTATCGCACCTCTCTCTTTACCTCGTCAGAGTCTATACTGAGCGCCCTCTTTGAGTTGCACGAAGGGGACAGGGCCAATCTCAAGAAAGAAATGGAACGCGTGTGGGCAGAGCGATGGAAGAAACATCCAATGGAGTTCCCCTCGGCCGGATCCGTATTCAAGAATATCAACGGCGAGCCTGCGTGGAAATATATCGACAAAGCAGGCTTACGCGGTTTTCGTATCGGTAGTGCGGCTATATCGGAGAAACACCCTAACTTCATCGTCAACCTCGGTAATGCCACCGCGGCTGACGTGGTAAGTCTTGTCCGGAAGGCAAAGAAAGAGGTTTACGAACAGGTGGGCGTGAGGATGGAAGAGGAGGTCGAGCTCTGGGGCTGCGATGGATAGACAGGAGCTGAAAGAGAAAACGGTGGGCGTCTTGATGGGAGGTTTCTCGTCAGAGAGGGAGATCTCGCTGCGTTCAGGAAATGCCATCCTTCAGAGCCTCATCCGGAGCGGCTACAGAGCGAAGGGCATCGACGTGGACAGGGGCATCGCGGAACGGTTGCGACAGGAAGCCATTGAGATCGGGTTCATCGCCTTGCACGGCAGGTGGGGAGAAGACGGCACTATCCAGGGGCTCCTCGAAATCGTCGGCATCCCTTATACCGGCTCAGGCGTGCTGGGCTCAGCGCTCTGCATGGACAAGGCACTCATGAAGCTCGTTCTCGAAAGCCTTGATGTACCCACGCCTGACTATGCCGTCTGCAGATCAACGGGCGATGTTTCTGTTCCGCTGCCTTTTGTGGTGAAACCGGCGCGGGAGGGCTCTACTATAGGGATATCGATTGTCAAGGAAGAAAAGGAGAAGCAGGATGCTCTGGCGCGTGCTTTCCGCTTCGACAACAAGCTTGTGGTTGAGAAGTATGTGGAAGGCAGGGAGATCACCGTGGGCATTGTCAACGGCGCCACACTTCCCATTGTGGGGGTGAAGCCGGCCAGCGGATTTTACGATTTCACGGCAAAATATACCAAGGGTAAGACGGAGTATCTTGTACCGGCCATTCTCAACCAAGAGATAGAACAAAAAGCGTTTGATCAGGCGATGCGCATCTGGAACCACTGCGAGCTGGCAGGATGTGTCCGCATAGATATGCTTCTCGACAAGGATGTGCCGAACGTCATCGATGTGAACACGTCACCCGGCATGACCGAATCATCACTCGTTCCGAAGGCGTGGACGCATTTAAATCGAAGTTTTGACGAGCTGGTAGAAGAAATCCTTATGTGTGCGGGTCTCAAAGCATGAAACACCTGGCCTTTTACCTCTTCATCATTCCCCTCTGCCTGCTCTCGGTTCTTACTGTTACCTATCTCTTCTCGAAGGACGAGCCGCTCTTTTCGCTCAAGAACATAAGGATCAAAGGTGCGGCGCAACTCACTGATGGGGAAATTATGAGGAGAGCTTATCCTTTCCTCAAAGAGAGCATCTTCAAGACGCAAGTGGATAAGGTCAAAGAGGCTGTGCTTGCGCATCCGTTCGTGAAAGAGGTGTCGATCAAAAGGCTTTACCCCTTTTCCCTGGTGATCGAGGTGAAGGAGAAGGTAGCGTCGGCCCTCTGGGTAACCCCGACAGGCGATGTTCAGGTGCTGGATGAAACCGGCACGCCCTTCAGGGCGCTGTCAAAGGAAGACACCAAGAATCTGTTCGTGATTCAAGCTAAGGATCAGGCCACGGCCAGGAGCGTGTTTAATCTGGTCAGCGCGTGGATGGCCGACAAGTCACTTAAGAGAGACTCAATTTCTGAGGTGATTGACACGGATGGAAGTATCACGCTCGTTTATGTCGGTGACGGGGTAGCGATCATACTGGGGAAAGAGGATCAGACGGCGAGGCTGAAAAGGGCAACCGCGGTGCTTGAGGATGTCCGTAAGAGAGGGCTTTTCATCCGGTGCATCGACGCACGCTTCGACAAAGGGGCGATCATAAAAGAGAGGAAGGGTTAGCATGGCGGAGGAGGGAAGCTTTCTTGTCAGTCTTGACGTTGGCACCACCAAGATATGTGTTGTCGTGGCGCGCATGATAGACGGAAAAGTAAACATAGCAGGAATAGGTTCCCATCCTTCCACAGGGTTGCGCAAGGGCGTTGTTGTGAATATCGACAGCACGGTGAAGGCCATCAAGAGGGCAGTCGAAGAAGCAGAGTTAATGGCGGGCATAAAGATCAGCGAGTGCGTGGCAGGTATCGCCGGAGCGCATATCAAGAGCTTTAACAGCAACGGCGTGGTGGCAATCAAAGAGAAGGAAGTGCGCAGGGACGACATAACGAGGGCTATCGACGCGGGCAAGGCTGTGGCAATACCGGCGGACAGGCTGCTCATCCATGTGATCCCCCAGGAATTCATTGTGGATGACCAGGATGGCATAAAAGACCCCATCGGCATGAGCGGGGTGAGGCTGGAAGTCAGGGTGCATATCGTAACCGCTTCAACGAGCTCAGCCGAGAATATTGTCAAATGCTGCTATCTGGGCGGCCTTTCTGTCGATGACCTGGTCTTAAGCCAGCTCGCGTCGGCAGATGCCACCCTCACGCCCGAAGAGACTGAAATCGGCGTGGCTCTTGTTGACATAGGCGGAGGCACCAGCGATCTCGCTGTATTCGCGAATGGCAGCATCAGGTATACGTCGGCGGTGGCTCTCGGCGGAAATCACATCACGAATGACATAGCCATCGGACTGCGCACGCCCATTGAGGAAGCAGAAAAGATCAAGAAGAAATATGGCTGTGCCATGTCCAAGATGGTCGGGGCCAATGAAACGGTAGAGGTACCAAGCGTTGGAGGCAGGAAGCCGCGCACCCTCATGCGCAAGACGCTTGCCGACATCATAGAGCCTAGGGTTGAGGAGATCCTTTCACTTGTCAACGAGGAGATCAAGAGGTCAGGCTGCGAAAAGCTCCTTGCATCTGGTGTTGTGCTGACGGGTGGCTGCGCCAACCTGGAGGGTGTGGTCGACCTGGCAGAGAGCGTCTTCAGCCTTCCTGTAAGAAGGGGCTGTCCGGTAGGCATAGGCGGGCTGATTGACGTTGTTAATAATCCTACGTATGCAACGGCGGTCGGTCTCGTATTACATGGGTTCAGGGAAAACAGAGGAAAAAAAGTCCGGTTCGAGCGCAGGGACATGTTCAAGATGCTGCTTGATAAGCGCATTCTCAAGAAAGTGAAGGCGATGTTCAAAGATATCTTCTAAGGAGGTACAATGGAGATGTTTTACATGGACGAGAGCAACGGTTTTTCCGCGAAATTGAAGGTTGTGGGCGTGGGCGGCGGCGGCTGCAACGCCATCAATACCATGGTTGAGGCAGGCCTCCAGGGGGTGGAATTCATCGCCATCAATACGGACGTCCAGACTCTCAACATGAATAGAGCGTCAGTAAAAATTCAGATCGGGAGTAAACTGACCCGGGGGTTGGGGGCCGGCGCCAATCCGGACGTGGGCAGACAAGCAGCCCTGGAGGATGCCGATCAGATCGCCGAGTGCCTCAAGGGCGCTGACATGGTCTTTATTACCTGCGGCCTTGGCGGAGGTACAGGTACAGGCGCCTCTCCCGTGATCGCCGACGTATCGAAGGAACTGGGCGCATTGACGGTTGCGGTTGTGACCAAGCCTTTCCCATTCGAGGGGAAGATGAGGGCCCTTCAGGCAGAGGACGGGCTCACGAATCTCAAATCGCGCTCCGACACGCTCATCACTATCCCGAACCAGAGGCTTATGTCGATTGGCGGCAAGCATATGTCGATCAAGGACGCTTTTTTGAAGGCTGACGAAGTACTTCTTTATGCTGTACGGAGCATATCAGACCTCATCATATCATCCGGTCATATCAACGTCGATTTTGCGGATGTAAAGACAGTCATGAGTGAACGCGGCATGGCTATCATGGGCGTGGGCGTTGGCACGGGAGACAAGCGTGCGGTTGAGGCTGCGCATAAGGCGATTTCAAGCCCGCTACTCGAGGACATATCGATCCATGGAGCAAAGGGCGTACTGATCAACGTAACGGGCAATATGGACATGACGCTTCACGAGGTCACGGAAGCATCCACGTTGATCCAGGAACAGGCTCATGAAGACGCACGGGTCATATGGGGCCTCGTGTTTGACGAATCAATGGAGGATTCGGTAAGAATCACAGTCATAGCTACGGGCTTCGGAGACGAAGCGGCGAAGAGTCAGGAGAAGCCGGAAAAGCCAGAAAAGGCACGGCGCGAGAATCTTTTTCTGGAAAATGGAACAATACCTGCTTTCGTTAAAAAGAACGTGAAAATCGATTATAGAGAGGCAAAGCCAAAACATACGTCTATCGACCTTGACGATGATCGATATGATATCCCTACGTTCTTGAGGAAGCAGGCAGACTAGGCCGAAGGATTGGCACGGAGGCCAGATAGGAGGAAAAGAAATGAGCATTCCGAAGTACATGGAAAGGTACATGGAACTGCATATGGAACGACACATGAAACTGAACGCGGCACAATTATCAAGGAGTGGACCGGCAGAGTACCTGTCTGTGTCACCTATCCCAACACTTACTTTATCGGCATGTCGAACCTTGCCGTCCACTTACTCTACAAGACCATCAACGCACTGCCCGGCGTGGTCTGCGAACGAGTTTTCTTCGAGGAGGCCAAACTCGGATCGGGGCGCGAACCAGGGCCCAGATCTATCGAAAGTCGCAAACCTCTAGACGCCTTCGAACTCATCTTCATCACAATCTCCTTTGAGATGGATTATATCAACGCAGCGAACCTGCTCTCCCTCGCGCATCTTGGCCCTTTGGCGCGGGAGAGGAAGGAGGGTGATCCCCTTGTAGTCGGTGGCGGTATCTGTGTGATGGCAAACCCGGAGCCTCTTGCAGGGTTCTTTGACCTCTTTATCATGGGAGATATAGAAGCGACTATCCCCGCCTTTATCGAGACCTATGTGGCACATCACGAAAAAGGGCGAGACGAACTGATCGAAGAGTTAAGCAAACCAGAATGGGTCTATAATCCAGGCCACCTCAGTGTCTCTTACGGACAGGATGGTACGGTTGCCGGGTTCGAACCAGCTTCTTCTCGCGTCAGGATCGAACGTTACAGAGGCAAGCATCTCTCTACATCCGCTATCATGACCGAACAGACCGAGTTCTCGAACATGTTCCTGGTCGAAGGGACAAGGGGTTGTCCTTCGCGATGCCCTTTTTGCCTCACGGGCGCTATCGGTCCTTTCGTATACGACCGGCTGCCATCTATCGATGACAGCGTGCAAGATGTAGGCATCATCGGCGGGGGAGTCTCCTTT
Organism: Syntrophorhabdales bacterium; assembly: GCA_035315185.1. Classification (GTDB taxonomy): domain Bacteria; phylum Desulfobacterota; class Syntrophorhabdia; order Syntrophorhabdales; family WCHB1-27; genus JADGQN01. The sequence goes on from DATFYE010000203.1 coordinate 23,676, forward strand.
CATCCCGCACTTGTTGATCTGATCAAAGAATTAAAAGCCCGGGGTATACGACCCCACCTGCCTTCTCTCAGGATGGATGAGGTCCCCCTCGAAGTGATAGAGCTTGTCAGTGAAGAGGTGAAAACTTTGACCTTCGGCATCGAGGCTGCGGCAGAGAGGCTGCGCAGATCGATCGGCAAGCCGCTCACAGACGAGGATATCTACGAGCGCATCGAGGCGATCATGGCAATAAAGTCTTTTCATCTGAAGCTCTATTTCATGATCGGGCTCTATGGCGAACGCATGGAAGACGTGGAAAAGATCGTTGAAATGGCGAAACATATCATGCACCTGATGATCCGGCAGGGCGCCAAGCGCGGCACTGTGGGCAGCATTACGGTTCACGCGAGTCCATTCGTTCCCAAGGCAGCGACACCGTTCCAGTGGCTGCCCATGGACGATGTCAGCTCGCTCAAAGAAAAACTGGCTGTACTGAAACGAGGCCTCGGTAAAGCCGCCAATACATATTTCACGCACGAGTCAGTGAAATACAGCTTTCTGCAAGGGGTATTGGCGCGGGGTGATAGAAGGGTCCAGGATGTTATCCTCTCACTCGCCGGGGGCGTGGGTCTTGCGAAGGTTCAAAGAGAAAGCCCGATCAACCTCAATTTCTATGTGACGAGAGAAAGGGGAGCGGACGAGCGCTTTCCGTGGGATTTCATCACAGGAGAAAAAGAAAAGGCACGCCTTCAAAAACAGCTCAATACGGTGCTGGCGCAGCTATCGAGCAGTAAGCAGTGAGCAGTGAGGAGGAAGGAGTGACCAATGCGTGGGGTTGGCTTTTCAGCGAGGCGGTATTATTATGCAGTATGCAGGAAGGTCATCGATGACATTAAAGGAGAAGGTGGCGCAGGCTATGCAGGAGCTTGAGCCAAAGCTGGAAGATCTTGCCGAGGGGCATGCGGAGTTGATGGAGGTTGATGAAGAAAAGCGGATTGTGACGCTGAAGTTAATCGGAGGCCGCCTGCATTGATGCGGTGAATTTGCCCTCGGTCTGTGGGCAGAAAAGCTTCTGAAGGAAAAGGTCCCTGAAGTAAAGGACGTAATCGGCATCGACGCATCGCTACTTGCTCTGCAGGAGTTGAAGAAACAGTTGAAGGGTTGAAACGTTGATACGTAAATACGTTGACGCGTATACGCGTTGATACGTTAACAAGTCTGGTCGTTACCAGTCACCGTGTCTCCGTATCACCGTGTCAACGAATCACGTTCTTATCGGCTGTCACTTGGAATCTTTCGGTTCGGTCGGATACTTCGCAGAAGTCCATTCAGCCCAGCCGCCCTTCAGAAAGTAAGTCTTGGTGAACCCCCGCATCTTCATGATCCGCGCCAAACTGGCGCTGGTTCCGTTGTCGGGTCAGTCACAGTAGAGGACCAGCATCTTATCTTTCGGGTACTTGTCCAGCCATTGACCCGGCTTCATCGGGTCTTCGCGGACTGCACTCTTGACCTTGATGTTGCTGGCGTCCCACTCCCGAGGCAACCGCAGATCTATAATAGCGACGTCCGCATTACCCAGGAGCGGCAACAGCTCTTCCTTGGTAATCTTGTCGGCCTCTGGGGGTGGTGCGGCCAGGGCAAGATCAGCAACGATAAGTGACACCCAGGCGAAGCAGGCTAGGAGTAATGCACGTTTGTCTCTCATCCTACACATCTGCTTACTTCTTGGGCTCGGTCGGATATTTGGCGCCCAACCATTCGATCCAGCCGCCTTTCAACGCATAAACCTTCGTATAACCCTTTTGCTGAAACTTCGACGCCACACTGGCGCTCGTCGCTTCGTTCATTCAGGAGCAGTAGAAGACGAAGGTCTTCTCTTTGGGATACTTATCCATCCAGGACCCCACATCCACGGGGTCTTCCCGGACCGCCCCTTTAATCATGAGCGTATCCTTCTGCCAATCACCCATCGAGCGCACATCGATCAGAATGAAATCCGGGTTGCCAAGTTGCGGCTTCAAATCTTCCTTGGTCATCCGAGGCACCGTATCCTGGGCTTGGACAAGCACTCCGAGAAAAACCATGCCAGCAGCAGCAATGCAGAGTATGGTCATACAGAGAAGCAGCTTTTTCAAGTTATCCCTCCTGAAATAGTCGAAACGTATACTCCACCAACTTACTCTCAATTATAATGCAGAATACTTTACAAGTAAACTATAAATGGGGCTCGCGTCGCCCCCTCCATCGGCAAAGCCGTCGGAGCCTCCCCCTCTCGCTCGCCGTGCTCGCTAGATAGATTTCCACTTGGGGCCTGTTCATAATGAGGTGCCGCAGACTTACGCGTGGAAATCTATTATTGGTACACCCGCAAGCGGGTACCCGGCTTACCGTGCGGGAGCCTCGACAGACAGGGTTCGAATACCCTAAATCTTATCCGCGACGGGCACAAAGCTTGACTTCACGGTTTTTTTGGCTATAATATTGGGGCTTTGGAGGTGAGAGTATGGGACTTGGATTGATTGGAAAGAAGCTGGGCATGACCCAGATTTTTGCGCAAGACGGAACGATCATTCCGGTGACCGTGGTGCTGGCCGGCCCCTGCCGCGTGGTGCAGAAGAAGACTGCGGAGCGTGAGGGGTACAATTCGTTTCAGGTAGGGTTTGACGAGATAAAGAAGCTTACCCGCGTAAATAAGCCGCAGACGGGCCATTTCAAGAAGGCTAATATTGCTCCGTTAAGAAAGCTGGGCGAATTCAGGGTTACGGCGGAAGAATTAGGGACCTTTGACGTGGGAAGTGAAATACCTGTAGACATCTTCAAGCCGGGTGATTTCGTGGATGTTTCGGGTATCTCCATAGGAAAAGGCTTTGCAGGTGTCATAAAACGACACGGCTTCGCAGGCGCTCCGGGTGGCCACGGCACTCACGAGTTCTTCAGGCACGGAGGCTCCATCGGTGCCAACACGACCCCCGCGCACGTTCTGAAGGGTATGAAGATGCCCGGACATCTGGGGGCACAGAAGGTCACCGTCCAAAATCTGAAAGTGGTCGAGGTGAGGGGCGACACGAACATTGTGATGATAGAAGGGGCGATCCCGGGCCCAAAACAGGGCTACATCGTCATAAGGAAAGCCGTCAAGAAACCCGGTCCAGCAAAGTAGTGCGTATGTGTTTAAGGACCTATCCCTCCTTTTACCTTATGTAAGAAAATATAGGGGCGAGTTTACCCAGGGTGTCGTAACCCTGGTACTCGCCTCCTGTTGTTCCGCCACAATCCCCTTCCTCATCAAATATGCCGTAGACGGGCTTCAGGCAGGCTTGCGCTCACAGGTGTTGCGCATCATCGGGATCGCCTGCGTGCTCGCCTTCACGCAAGCAATCCTCAGATGGCGATCACGAATGAAAATCCTGAACAGCTCCCGCGAAATAGAGTATGAGCTGAGACGCGACTTTTACACCCATCTGATATCGCTCCCTTATAGCTTCTTCAAAGAGCAACACCGGGGCGACCTGATCGCCAGGATCATGAACGACATAACGAACGTGCGCCTGATGGTCGGTATGTCGATTCTCCACTTCTCCAGTACCGCAGCAACGACAATCCTGAGTCTGGTTATGATGCTACGGCTCAATGCTCTTATCGCTCTGCTGGCGATCCTTCCGCTCTGTCTCCTTTTCGTGCTCATCAAGGGCTACATGGAGAAACTCCACGGGATCTTCAAGGACGTGCAGGACACCTACGGAAGGCTTTCGAAGGGCGCCAATGAGGTGCTCAATGGCATCAGGCTGGTGAAGAACTACCTCCTGCATGCCGAGGAACAGGACCGGTTTGAGAAACTGAACCGGGAGTACATGAAAAAAAATCTCGCGTCGACGCGCCTTTGGGGCATGGTCTTCCCAGCAATCGGATTTCTCGGGGGCATGGGCACTTTGATAGTCATGTGGCTGGGCGGCTATTTTCTGATGTACGGGAGGATCACCCTGGGGGACTTCATCGCACTCAATGCATATTACACCATGCTGATGTGGCCGGTGGTGGCGCTTGCGTGGATCATGAACCTGTACCAGCGTGGTGTCGCCTCCGTCAGAAGGCTTGAAGAGATTTATGCTTATCCGGTTGAGCAGGAGGTCGGTGCCTCACCTGAGCGGATCAAGGGGCGTTTGGAATTCAGCGGTGTGAGTCTCATGAAAGGAGGGCGCCAAATACTGAAAGATATAAGCTTTACGGTGGAGCCGGGAGAGAAGCTCCTGCTCATAGGGTCCACAGCCAGCGGTAAATCGACGATCCTGAACCTGATTCTCGGTCTTGACGGAGAGTACGAGGGCGTAATAAGGATTGACAACCTGGGTGCTGATGAGATCTCCCCGATTGCCCGAAGACGGCGCATTGCCATCGTGCCGCAGGAACCCTTCCTTTACTCACTCCCGATCAGAGAGAATATTTTTGCTGATGAACGGGCGGAAGCAATGGTAGACGCTGTCCAGTTGGAGGAGGAGATCGAAAGATTTGAGAAGAAGTTGGAAACGGTTGTGGGTGAGCGAGGGGTGATGCTCTCCGGCGGCCAGAAGCAGAGGCTCACCCTGGCGCGGGCACTCGCCATGAAACCTGACGTCCTGCTCCTTGATGATCCGTTTACGCATGTGGATGGTTACACGGAGCACCTGATCTGGGAGAAAATCTGGCCACTCATCAAAGACGTGACCGTGATTATCACATCAACGAGGCCGGTTCCGGTCACCTTCGTCGACAAGGTGCTCGTGTTGTCTGAAGGAAGGATCATTGATGAGGGGCGGCCGGACGAGCTTCTTGAGCGAAGCCCGTATATGAAGCTGCTCTACGAGGTAAAGACAGGCCGTGGATAAGGGCATCATAAGAGAATTTCTCTTCACGTATGTCGTCAGATTCAAGAGGATTGCGTTTCTCTCGCTCCTACTCATGCTCCTGACCGCAATTGCAAGGATGGCGCCTCCTTACATCCTCAAAATAGCGATCGATAGATTTATTGCGCACCGGGATTTTCACGGTCTCTCGCTCATGGCAGGCTGCTATCTCGCTTTCATCGGTATGGAATACGGCGCGCTCTACTTCCAGATTTATATGACGCAGCTCTTTGGCCAAAGCGTCATAAAGGAGATGCGGCTCAATACCTTTGCTCATCTACTGGCGCTTCCCGTGCCCTACTTTGACAAGACCCCCCATGGCAAGAGCCTCAACTATCTGACCAGCGACATGGAGAATATCAATGAGTTTATAACATCAGGGATTGTAACCACCTTTGCCGACGTCATCACCATCACCGGTATCCTCGGCATCATGATCTATCTGAGCCTTCCGCTTACAGGCGTTGTACTTCTTTTCTTTTTCATTCTCTTCCTGGTGACCAATTTTTTCAGAAAGCGCTTCTCGGCCGCGTACCGTGACACACGGGAGAGCGTCTCGGAGATGAACGGATTTCTCCAGGAGAGTTTCGCAGGTATCTACGTTTCAAAGGCGTTCAATCGCAAGGATGCCGAAATAAGCTCGTTCGACGAAAAGAATAGACGATATATACAAGCGTTCAAGAGGGTGATCTTCTACCTTTCTCTTTATTTTCCTTTGGTGGAATCTGTCGGCGTGCTTTCGGTTCTTGCCATTCTCTGGGCGAGCGGACAGGTACTGGCCTACGGCGTGCTCACCTTCGGTACGATAGTCGCGTTCATAGAATATTCCCAAAAGTTGTATAATCCCATCAGGGATCTGAGCGAAAAATACAACGTGTATCAGAACGCGCTTTCAAGTCTCGAAAAGCTCCACAAGCTTCACCTCATGGAAAGGGAGCATAAGGGAGGGGATGTGACGCAGGTAACAGGTGACATAGAGTTGAAAGATGTATGGCTCTCATACGAACAAGACGACGTATACGCCCTCAAGCGGATAAACCTTACTATCAGGGAAGGGGAGCGCGTGGGCATCATAGGCCTCACCGGCTCGGGAAAAACGTCGCTCATCAACCTCCTGCTCGGTTTCTACAAGCCAACGAAGGGAGAGATCGGCATCGGTGGTAAACCGATGGAGCGTTACTCTCTCGAATCGATACGCAAAGCTTTCGGCATCGTCTCACAGGACGTGTTCATTTTCCCGAGAAGCGTCAGAGAAAACCTGTTCATTGACGATGAAAGTTCTCTTCCAAAAGACCTGGGTCTTGTCCTGAAGGGATTCTCTTCTGAGGAAGGCCTGAACAAGGCCATTGCAGAAGATGGTGTCAACCTGTCTGAAGGAGAAAAACAGCTTATATCGATTGGCCGCGTCATGGCGTACAAACCGCGCTATCTGATTCTCGACGAAGCCACGAGCAGGATCGATAGGTACCTGGAAGGACGCATAGAGGAGGCACTGAACAAGAATTTTTCTTCCACCACATGGGTTGTCATCGCCCACAGCATGGCCTTCATGGCTGAGATGGACCGGATTGTCGTGATACATGATGGCCGGCTCGCAGAAGAAGGCACACACACCCAGCTCCTGGCAAACGGAGGGATCTACAACCACCTCTACACTATTTACGCGAACCGAAAGGATCAACAGGCCTATGAAAATCTACGTAGTGAGACACGGCGAAACAACGTGGAATAAGGAAGAGGTCTTCAGAGGCAGGAAGGATATCCCTCTGAACGATACGGGTCTCTGGCAGGCCGAACGCACCGGGGCATTCTTTTCTGACAAAGGGGTCTCCGCGATCTACTCGAGCCCCCTGTCGAGGGCGCGGCAGACCGCTTCCAGAATAGGTGAGGCAAGTCGTGTGCCGGTGACGGTGGATGATGCGTTCACCGACATGGATTTTGGCCCCTGGGAGGGGCTCTCCCTTGTAACGGTTGAGGAGCGCTTCCCGCAAGCGCTCGACACATGGAGGAACCGTCCGCATCAGTTCCGTGTCGCGGGGGCAGAGACACTGGCCCGCGTGAGGAAGAGGGTGGAAAAGAGGCTCCGGGAGGCAGTTACAGATGGCCTGACAAATGGCCCGGCGGATGGCCCGGTTGTTGTCATCGTAACCCACCGGGTCATCTGCAAGCTGCTCGTCCTTCATTTCCTGGGCGTGTCGAACCGCTTCTTCTGGAAAATCAAGTGTGATCCGGCGAGCATTACCTTTGCCGAACAGACCGGGGAGGATTACACGCTTTCCATGGTCAACCAGACGCTCCAGTTGCAGGATCGAGCCGTCTGTCGGGAGTACCGCGATTTTTGAGTCGCCCTGAAAACTGTTGACAGGGTGTATACAATAATAGTTAGATACGTAGGTATGTGAATTTTCTTGTTAGCTTCCAACAAATTTGTTTAAGGAGGTAGTACATGAGGTTCATGCAGAATCACAAGTTCCCTATCGCCTTACTCTTTCTTTGTCTCATGGGGTTGTTCCTGGTGCCTGCAGTTTTCGCAGGTGAGGCAGATATAGTCGTGCCTGACCTGACCAAGATCCAGTTTACGGTTTTGGGGGGCTCTTTAAGCGGGATATCGATCATGTATTTCGGCCTACTCATCTGTGTCATCGGTCTTATATTCGGCTTGATCCAATCCAACCAGACTAAGAACCTGCCCGCGCACAAATCCATGCTCGATGTCTCCGACATCATATGGGAGACGTGCAAGTCGTACCTCGCTCAGCAGGGAAAATTTCTTGTTATCCTCTGGGTACTCATCGCCCTCTGTATGGTTTATTATTTCGCCGGCCTGCAGCAGGCGCCATTCGGCAGCATTGTCCTCATTCTCTTTTGCTCAATTCTCGGTATCCTCGGCTCTTACGGTGTTGCCTGGTTCGGTATGAGGATCAACACGAGAGCGAACTCGCGAACCGCTTTCGCGGCACTGAAAGGCAGGCCGGTTGAAGTGGTGGCCATCCCTATGCGCTCTGGCATGAGCGTGGGCCTCCTTCTGGTGAGCGTCGAACTCTTCTTTATGATCTGCATTCTCGTCTTTCTGAAGGAGTTGGCCGGACCCTGCTTCATCGGTTTTGCCATCGGCGAGTCTCTTGGCGCGAGCGCGCTCAGAATCTGCGGCGGTATCTTCACCAAGATCGCCGACATCGGCTCCGACCTGATGAAGATCGTTTTTCATCTGCCGGAAGACGACCCGAAAAACCCGGGCGTCATCGCCGACTGTACGGGTGACAACGCGGGCGACAGCGTGGGACCGACCGCGGACGGCTTCGAGACATACGGCGTCACAGGCGTTGCCTTGATCGCTTTTCTCGCACTCGCCTTGGCGACCAACCCGCTCATGGGCGGAACGTTGATCATCTGGATCTTTGCAATGCGTATCCTGATGATCCTCACGTCGCTTGTTTCCTACTTCATAAATCACGCGATCGTCATGGCCAAGTACGGGAACGCAAAGAAGTTCAACTTCGAGCACCCTCTCACCAGCCTCGTCTGGATCACCTCTGCGATCTCGATTATCGTTACATTCTGGGCAAGCTATACATTGCTCGGTGATCTGCCTGACCCGAAATATGTCTCTTTATGGTGGGCACTTGCAATCATCATCAGTTGCGGTACTATAGCCGGCGCCTTGATCCCGGAGTTCACAAAGGTCTTCACGAGCACCAGCTCCCGCCACGTTCAGGAAGTCGTGGCCTCGGCCCGTCAGGGCGGTGCGTCCCTCGATATCCTCTCCGGTTTTGTTGCCGGCAACATGTCTGCCTTCTGGGAAGGGTTGACCATTCTGGTGCTCATGCTCATTGCCTATCTCGTATCCTTCAACCCGTCTATACAGGCCCTTATGCCCAAGGAATACGCCTTTGCTGCGCCTGTCTTTGCTTTCGGTCTCGTAGCTTTCGGTTTCCTCGGCATGGGTCCTGTAACGATCGCCGTTGACAGCTTCGGCCCGGTCTCCGACAATGCGCAGTCGGTCTATGAGCTATCGAGAATCGAGAGTGTGCCCAACGTTGCCGCTGAGATCAAGGGACAGTTTGGTTTTGAACCTGATTTCGAGAACGGCAAGGATTACTTGGAAGAGGCCGATGGCGCTGGTAATACGTTCAAGGCCACGGCAAAGCCTGTGCTCATCGGGACAGCGGTGGTCGGCGCCACGACCATGGTCTTCGGCATCATCATCCTGCTCGAGCGCATCTTCGGCGGCGCAGTCGCAAAACTGAGCCTCGTGCAGCCGGAAATCATTCTGGGACTTCTCATGGGCGGTGCGGTGATCTACTGGTTTACCGGTGCGGCGACACAGGCCGTTGTTACCGGTGCCTATCGTGCGGTCGTCTTCATCAAGAAAAACATCCAGCTCGACAAGGAGACCGCATCCATCCAGGACAGCAAGGAAGTCGTCAAGATCTGCACCATTTACGCGCAGAAGGGCATGATCAACATCTTCATTGTCGTCTTCTTCATGGCGCTCTCTCTTTCGTTCTTCAACCCGTACTTCTTCATCGGGTACCTCATCGGAATCGCCTTCTTCGGACTCTTCCAGGCAATATTCATGGCGAACGCGGGCGGCGCGTGGGATAACGCGAAAAAGATTGTGGAAGTGGACCTCAAGGAAAAGAACACACCGCTGCACGAAGCAACGGTTGTCGGTGACACGGTGGGTGATCCGTTCAAGGATACCTCATCCGTTTCGATGAACCCGGTTATCAAGTTCACCACGCTGTTTGGATTGCTCGCAACCGAAATCGCCGTCACGATGCAGTCCCAGGCGCTGAAGACCGGCATCGCCATCGTCTTTTTCGTCGTTGCGCTGGTCTTTGTCTATCGTTCCTTCTACGGCATGAGAATCGGGGAAGAGAAGCTGTAAGAAAAGAAAATCCGTTACGGGTTACAGGTTAGAAAAGAGGCGCCGCCATCCGGGCGCCTCTTTTGTTACAGGTTGTAGGCTGCGGGTTAAGCTGAGCCCGACCTTTGATGCCTTCCACCCCTCGGATGCGATCACGCGGTTCGCCGTAAATGTGCTAAAATGAAAGCCTCAGCTTGGCCAAATAACGCCGCAGGGATTAACCTATCGTAGGAGAAGAGAAACGCGCGTGACAGACATCCAGTCCCCCAAGACTTCGGCATGGTCCCCTCTCCGGCATCCCGTTTTTCGGGCACTCTGGATTGCCGCGGTCTTTTCAAATATAGGCTCGTGGATGCACGACGTGGCCGGGGCCTGGCTCATGACCTCCCTCGCACCCAAGCCTATCATGGTCGCGTTGATGCAGACAGCAACCACGCTGCCGATCTTTCTGCTCAGCCTGCCTGCAGGGGCCATGGCTGACGTTGCCGACCGCCGCCGCCTGCTTATTTTCTTCCAGCTCTGGATGACGGTTGGAGCAACCGTTATCGGCCTTCTGACGGTGACCGGGCTCACTACTCCCCTGGTTCTCCTCATCCTTACCTTTACCCTTCAGGTGGGCGGAGCTGTGTCCGGACCCGCATGGCAGGCTATTGTGCCGGAGCTCGTCTCCCGTGCTGATCTGCATGGGGCAGTGGCTTTGGGGGCCATGGGATTCAACATAGCACGAGCAGTGGGCCCTGCTCTGGGCGGCCTTGTAGCAGCTGCCTTTGGGCCGGGCGCCGTCTTCCTGCTCAATGCCGCATCATTCCTCGGTGTGGTCGTGGTGGTATACCGTTGGCATCGCCCTGTACCCGAAAACGCGCTGCCCACCGAGCGGTTCTTGAGTGCAATACGTACTGGCATGCGCTACGTAATTTACGCACCGGCGCTCCACGCTCTTTTTGTACGCGCGTTGCTCTTTGCCTTTTGCGCCAGTGCCCTCTGGGGCCTCCTGCCCTTGCTAGCCCGCAAGGAACTGGGGCTCAGTTCCTTCGGTTACGGTATTCTACTGGGGTGTCTGGGTACGGGGGCTGTCGTGGCAGCCCTTATTTTGCCGAGGGTGCGCCAGCGGTTTTCTGCGGAACGCGTGGTTACGCTGGCGCAGTTCCTCTTCGCTGTGGTACTTGTTGGCCTGGCGCTCCTCCAGCATGTTGTTCTGGTGGGCGTTGCTATGGGTGTGGGTGGTGTGGCATGGCTAACGCTTTTTTCCACATTGACGGGCGGAGTGCAGTTGGCTGTCCCCTCCTGGGTGAGAGGGAGAGTCATGGCCGGTTATAGCATCGTATTCTTCGGAGGATTGGCAGGAGGAAGCGCACTCTGGGGAGCCATTGCCTCGTTCGTTGACATTCCGGTCACGCTTCTCATTGCCTCCATAGCGATGGGAGCCTCTCTTCTGTTTGTATCGCGCTATCGGATGCCGGTCGCAGAAGACCTTGATCTCAGACCTTCCACGCGCTGGCCTGAGACAGAAAGAATCATGGAGCAGTGTCGGGATCAGGGGCCTGTGCTGGTAACGGTCGAGTACCGGGTTGATCCCCGTTCTGCACGAGAATTCGCGCGCGCGATGCAAGGTATGCGACGCATCCGGCTCCGGGACGGAGCGATCGAGTGGGGGCTTTTCCGTGACACTAAAGACCCCGACCGCCATACTGAGTTTTTTATCGTAGAATCATGGCTGGACCACTTGCGGCAGCATGAGCGTTTCACGGTCTCTGACCGTGAGACGGCAAAGTTCGTTCAATCCTTTCATGTTGGAGAGAAGCCACCCGTTGTTTCCCATATGCTGTACGCGTATGGGTCGGAACCAGATTCGTGAAATGGCGGGTGAACATAAGAAAGGGGCGGGCCATGCTGACTGCCGGCCAGCCCCTCAGGCAATCACAAGGTGTTTAGAATATATTACAGTGTGGCCCCGAGGTCAGGTTTTCCACGACTTCCTTCGCTCAGCTTTTAGCCGCCTCTTTCTTGCTTCTCTTTGCTTGCGCCGTTCCCTCTCAGAAGGCTTTTCGTAGAAACTCCTTCTCTTGATCTCCTTGAGAACACCCTCTTTCTGCATCAGGCGCTTGAGGGTTTTGATGGCTTTTTCGATGTTACCGTCGTCGACGTGTACGTACACAGTATCTCCTTTAGTATCTTCTGGGGCCGCCGCCTCTTTTCCCTCTGTCTTTATCCCGCTGTGGACGGGCCTCATCAACGTTAAGCGTGCGGCCTTGGAGCTGTGTACCGTTTAGCCCCGCTTTCGCCTTTTCAGCGCCTTCCCTTGTAGCCATTTCCACAAAACCGAAGCCCTTGCCTTCGATGACATTGACATTGGCTACTTCACCATACTCGGCAAACAATTCCCTCAGCTTTTCCCTGTCCACGGAATAACTCAGATTGCCAACAAACAGTTTGGTTCCTTGCATTGCTGCCCCCCTTTTTCTGGTATCTCTCTGTTTGGCAGTCGCTCGTGAAGAGAAAACTGAAAGAAGCAGGAACGCTCCAGCAACAGAAGAAATATCGGATTGGTGAATATTGATACAGCCTACCACATAATCGTCCAAAAAGAAAAGGAAAAGAAGTTTTCGAAGAAGTTTTCAATGGTGTCGTCAAAGACCGACTCCGTCTATTCTGGCGCCACAAAACTTACAGGCACCCGCGACGATGCTGTATTCCGTTATACTGAAACCATGCCGTTTGATGACCGGTTTCTTGCACTGGTAACAGTACGTATGTTCGGCATCGAGACCAGGGATATTGCCCGTGTACACGTAGCGCAGACCCGCCTCCATTCCTATCTGGCGCGCCCTTATAAGAGTCTTGGACGGGGTGGGAGGAGCATCGGTAAGTTTGTACGTCGGATGAAAGGCGCTCACGTGCCAGGGGGTTTCTGGGCCTGCTTCATCCCTGATGAACCGTGCTATAGCCTTGAACTCCTCATCCGAGTCGTTATGAGTGGGGATAACAAGTGTTGTTATTTCAATCCAGATACCGAGGGCCTTGTAATTCTTAATCGATTCGAGGACCCCGGCTACACGTGCGCCGCACACCTTCTTGTAAAAGTCTTCGGAGATGCTCTTCAAATCGATGTTGGCAGCATCGAGATAAGGCTGTATCGCGGTAAGAGGTTCCTTCTCTATGTATCCATTGGTAACGAAGTTATTTGAAAGACCCTGCTCCTTGGCGAGCCTTGCTATGTCAAAGGCATACTCATAAAACATGGTGGGCTCTGTATAGGTGTAGGATATACTGCGACAGCCCGTCTTTTGTGCATGCCCGACCACGTCGTCCGGAGAGAAGGCTTCGCCGTATATCTGGTCGCGGTCCCTCGGCAGCTGAGATATCTCATGATTCTGGCAATGGAGGCACCGAAAGTTACAACCCACCGTGGCAATGGAGAAGGCCTTTGATCCCGGGAAACAGTGGAAGAGAGGCTTCTTTTCGATAGGGTCTACGTGCCAGGAACAGGGCTTGCCGTACACGAGGGTGTAGAGGATGCCGCCCCGGTTCTCGCGCACACCACAGATACCCCGCTTGCCGTCACTGATGGTGCAGTGATGCCTGCACAGATAACAGTGTACCTTGCTGCTCTCACCTTTCTCGTAAAACGAGGCTTCTTTCACGATGGATCCTCTTTCTGGTGAAGCTTCGTCTTTTCGGTGATGCCGCACTGAAAAGGAGTTTCACAACATCATCCATGTCTCTGACCGGAAGGAAGGTGACCCTCTTCTTCACGTAGTCCGGGATATCTTGTAAGTCCTTCATATTCTCTTCGGGGATGATTACCCGTTTCAAACGGGCCCGCAGCGCAGCGAGCGTCTTTTCCTTAAGGCCGCCGACAGGCAGTACCCGTCCCGTCAGAGTGATCTCGCCGGTCATTGCTATCTTGCTGGCCACCACCCTTCGGGTGAGCGCGCTTATCATGGCAACAGCCATAGTGACACCTGCTGAAGGACCATCCTTGGGGATCGCGCCCTGCGGCACGTGTATGTGCATCTCGAGCTCGTCAAAACTGTCTTGCGGTATGCCCAGTTTCTTTGCCTTGGCCTTTATATATGTGAGTGCAGCCTGGGCTGACTCTTTCATCACGTCCCCCATGCTCCCGGTGAGCGTGAGCTCCCTTCTCCCCTTGCGGCAAGAGGCTTCGACGAAGAGCAATTCTCCGCCCGTTTCAGTCCAGGCGAGGCCGCACGCGACCCCGGGAGTATCCGTTGAAATCGCTGTCTCAGGCGCGAATTTCAACGGCCCGAGAAAGCTGTGCAGGTTCTGAGGTGTGATCGTCACTTTGTTTTTCTTTCCTTCGGCTAACCTCTTTGCAACCTTACGTGAGACGGATGCTATCTCCCGCTCCAGATTTCGCACACCGGCTTCTCTCGTGTAATCCCGTATGAGTTTCTCCACGGCCCTGTCGGCAAAGCTGAGCAGGCTTCTCTTCAGGCCATTCTCTTTCATCTGCTTCGGAATAAGGTACCGTTTCGCGATCATCAGCTTATCCCGTTCAGTATAGCCAGGAAGAGAAATGACCTCCATCCGGTCTTCCAGGGCCGGCGGGATCGTGTCGATCCGGTTTGCCGTGGTGATGAACATCACTTTCGAAAGATCAAAGGGCAGGTTCAGATAGTGGTCGCTGAACGCGCAATTCTGCTCCGGATCCAGGACTTCGAGCAGGGCGCTTGCCGGATCACCCCGGAAGTCCATACCGATCTTGTCTATCTCATCGAGCATAAAGACCGGATTGTTGGTGCCGGCCTGCTTGAGGCCCTGGATGATGCGACCGGGCATAGCGCCCACGTAGGTCCTCCTGTGGCCCCTGATCTCAGCCTCATCCTTCATGCCTCCCAGGGAAATCCTCAAGAAGCTACGGCCCATGGCCCTGGCAATAGAGCGTCCAAGGGAGGTCTTGCCCACACCAGGAGGACCAACGAAGCAGAGTATGGGGCCTTTCATAACGCCTTTCAGTTTGATGACGCTTAAGAATTCGAGGATCCTTTCCTTGACCTTATCCAGGCCGTAATGGTCTTCATCAAGTATCTGCTTTACCCTGGCAATGTGAATGTTATCTTTGGTGGAGTTGTTCCACGGCAGTTCGACCAGCCACTCGATGTAAGTCCTCAGCATGTTTGACTCGATGGCGTCGGGGTGCATCATCTCCAGGCGTTCGACCTGCTTCTTTACTTCTTTCTCCACCTCTTTGGGCATCTTTGCCTTCTTGACGCGCTTTCTGAGGTCCTTGGCCTCATCCTCACGCTCGTCCACCTCACCAAGCTCAGACCGTATCGCCTTCATCTGCTCCCTGAGGAAATAGTCCCTCTGGGTTTTGGTCATCTCCTCCTTGGCCGTTGAGAGTATCTTTGCCTGCATGTTGAGGAGCTGGATCTCCTTGCCGATGATCTCAGAGAGTTTTTTCAGCCGCTCAATCGGATCGATGATCTCCAGAATCTCCTGGGCCTTTCCTACAGGCAGCCCCAGGTTGGCACATGCCACATCGGCAAACTTGCCCGGTTCATCGATCGTGTCGAGGACAAGAAGCACATCGGGAGAGATCATCCTTCCCATGGAGACCACCTTCTCCATCTCTTCCTTTATGTAACGCATGAGCGCTTCGATCTCCAGAGTGATCTCGGTGATGATTGGTTCCTCGATGGTCTTTGTCTCCACGAGGTACGTCGGTGTTTCCTGAACGTATTGGACGATCTGTGCCCTTTTTAGACCCTGTACGAGCACCTTGATCCTTCCGTCAGGCAGCCTCAGCATACGCATGATCTGCGAGACAACGCCCAGTGAATGGATCCTTGCTGGCAAGGGATCCTCGTCCGTCAGATCCTTCTGCGCCGCTACGAGGATGAGCCGATCCGTCGAGAGCGATTTTTCGATAGCATTGATCGACATCTCCCGCCCTAGAAACAAGGGGAGTGTCACCGAAGGGTACATTACCATCTCCCGCACAGGGAGCAAAGGAAGTACCTTCGGTATCTTGACCGTTTCAACTTCGATCATTTTTTAAAGCCTCCTAATCCTCACGATACCAGAAAGGCCCTGAAGGCCCGGTATGTCTCGTGAATATCGAGTTTGCTGGAGATTTCAAAGGGGGAGTGCATTGCAAGAATGGGTGCGCCCATATCAATAATATCCATGCCGTATTCGGCAAGATACTTCGCTACAGTCCCACCTCCTCCCTCATCAATTTTTCCCAGCTCTCCTGTCTGCCAAATGATGCCTTCCCTGGAAAAAAGGCGTCTGATCTCAGCCACATATTCAGCGTGGGCATCGTTGGCCCCCACCTTGCCCATGTGGCCTGTAAACTTGGTCACGCAAATGCCGCCGCCAAGATAACAGGCGTTCTGCTTCTCGTGCACATCCTGCCAGTTGGGATTGACCGGCCCGTTCACATCCGCACTGATGGCCTTCGAATTAAAGAGTATCCGCTGCACCGTGTCGTCGGAAACGGCCTGGCCGGAAGCGCCCAGTATCTCGTGTAAGAACATCCTTATGAAACGGGACTTGGCCCCGGTATTACCCTCGGAGCCTATCTCTTCCTTATCTACGAAAATCGCCAGGGTTGCATGGAGCGGCTCTTCCGCATCGCAGATCGCTTTAAGCAGAGGGTAGGCGGACGCCCTGTCGTCCTGCCCGTATGCGCCGATCAAGCTTGCGTCCAAGCCGACATCCCTTGCCTTGAAAGCGGGGACAATCTCGATCTCAGCGCTGATGAAGTCTTCTTCCACCACGCCGTATCTGTCACTGAGGAGCCTCAAGATCTGGCTCTTGACTGCGTTTTTCTCCTCGCCGAGTAAGGGCAGGCTCCCGAAGAGTACCGTTAGCTTCTCCCCCTCGATGGCCTCTGAAAGCTTCTTCTCATCCTGGGTTTTCCTCGAGAGGTGGGGCAAAAGATCGTCGATGGCGAAGACAGGGTCCCGTTCATCCTCTCCGATAGCGAGTTCTACTTTAGTACCGTCCGTTTTCACGATAACGCCATGGATAGCAAGGGGCATCGCCACCCAGTGGTACTTCTTGATGCCGCCATAATAGTGGGTTCGCAGAAGAGCCAGATCGATGTCTTCGTAAAGCGGGTTCTGCTTGAGATCGAGCCTCGGCGCGTCTATATGGGCGATGATGATTCTCAAGCCCTCCTTGGGATCAGCCCTGCCCGGGCGCCAAACCATGACTTCCTTACCCTTGTTAATGCGGAACGTCTTTCCCGGAGACGAACCATTGGCAAACCCTGCCTGCGTGAGGGTGCTATCTATGCATCTGGCGGCTTCCCGTTCTGTTTTTGCCCGGTCGAGGAACTCTTTGTATCCATCACAGAAAGTAAAAACCTGCTCGATTTCGTCTTTCGTCTTTTTTTTCCAACCGGATTGTCTTTCCATAGGTGGGTGAAACTATTAACATTAGATTACCAGAACTGCGCTGCCCAGTCAATCTAAGGCCAGTAATACTTAGTAATATCATCTAGTTATGATGGTAGCAGGCAGCTGACTGCGTCAGTGGCAGGGGCGGCAAGGATGAGGGCTCTACTCAGGCCCGGCCATAGTCATCTTCTGCCCGGGTGATGTCATCCTCGCCAAAATAATCTCCGGTCTGGACCTCGACAAAAATGAGCGGGACAGTTCCCGGGTTCTTGACGCGGTGCCATGCGCCCTCGGGAATGTCTATCGCCTCACCGGCCGAAAGACCGATCTCTGCGTCGTTGCGCGTCACGACAGCCTCGCCTTCCAGTATGAACCAGTGCTCTCTTCTGTGTCCGTGTTTCTGAAGAGAGAGCCGTTGGCCGGGCTGGATGACGATCCTCTTCACCTTGTGACGCGGCGCGTCCTCGAGCACACAATAATGACCCCAAGGCCGGTAATCTTCCTCGTACATTGGCTATATTCTAGGGGGAGCGACGCTGCTTGTCAATGAAGGAAGGATCAACGCTTGCGGCGGCAAGGTAGTTGCGGCGGAAGAGTAGGGATACTGTGGAGCGCATTATTGACTGTGCCACCAAGTGGAACTGGAGCCGCCTGTCCGTGGGCGAGCCGCTGGCCAAGAGAAAAGTTTTTCTTGTGAAGAGCGGAACCAAAGTTATAATGTATGATTGGGTACATGTTTTCAAGGGTCAGAAAAGTTCGAATCCTGGGAGATGACCTGAGCGGCAAAGGGGGATGGGTTTAGCTGGCACTGGGAGTCATGAGCTGCTCTGTGATGCTTCAGGTGTGATCAGGGGATAGACAAAGCAATCATGCGTCTCTGGGGTAACGAGTATAACAAAATGGAGTTTGCGGGTGCCTTCGGCGATCTGGGTACCCTCATCCCTTTCGTCGTCGGTTACATCACCCTCAACAAAATGGACCCCGTGGGCATTCTCGTTGCCTTTGGGATCTTCAAAATCTTTGTGGGTCTTTATTTTCGGACACCTGTACCTATCCAGCCGATGAAGGCCATCGGAGGAATGGCAATTGCCCATGCTGGCACCATCACGCACGGCATGATCTGGGCCTCAGGGATTTTTACAGGAGTCTTCTGGCTTCTCATGGGGATTACCGGTGCGATAACATGGATCCAGAAGATCACCACGAAACCTGTGGTACGAGGCATCATGCTCGGTCTCGGTCTCGGCTTTATTCGAGAGGGGCTGGGCATGATGAGGGACGAGCCGTTGTTTGCCATCGGGGGAGCGGTCTTGACACTTTTCCTCCTCAGCAGTAAACGGTACCCAGCCATGCTCGCCCTGCTTGCTTACGGGATCACGGTTGCCCTTATCCACAATCCCGCCTTGCTCCGAGATCTATCCCATATTTCGATTCGGTTCAGGTCACCGGAGATCGGCATCCCCCGGCTCTCATGGAGTGACCTCTTGGCTGGGTTCATCATCCTCGGCCTACCTCAAGTTCCCCTCACTCTAGGTAACGCCATCATCGGGACGGTGGCGGAGAATAACGAATATTTTCCGGACAGGCCGGTGACGGCTAAAGCGATCAGCATCGATCACGGCGTGATGAACCTGATCAGCCCCTGTATTGGTGGTATCCCCCTGTGTCACGGGGCAGGGGGCATGGCAGGGCATATGCGTTTCGGTGCAAGAACCGGAGGGGCGCTCGTGATACTGGGCCTGATCGTGCTTTTCGCAGGGCTTTTTTTGAGCGACTCCATAGTGCTTATTTTCCAGGTTTTCCCGCGTTCCGTTCTTGGCGTAATCCTGTTTTTCGCTGGGGTAGAGCTTGCCTTGGTCGTTAAGGACGTGAGGTTGAAGGAAGAGAACCTCTTCGTTCTCCTTATCACGGCAGGGACTGCTATGTGGAATATGGGCGTGGCTTATCTGGCCGGACTTTTCATCTACTACGCCCTCAACCGCCGCTGGATCAAGCTGTGAAGGGTAAAACGCTAACCGTGTGAGCGACACCTCACCCGTTCAAGGTACTCACGGTACTTCTCGGCAAAGGCCGGTGACTGTTGTGGGGTATGACATGTAACACAGGTCGACATGTCAGGCTTAGCCGGTTTTTCTTGCTTTGGATTTTTGAGATGCCCGTTAGCTCGTCCGTGACACGCATCGCACTGCACGTTGCGCAGCCCGGCCTGTTGATCGCGCATTGAAAAACCCCCTGGTGCATTAAATCTGGTCGTATGGCACCGGAGGCACTCGGGGTCGAACTCTCGACTAATCTGGACCAGAGATGTATAGGCCTTAGCGTGCGCCGTCTTTTGCCATTGCACATACTCAGGCTGGTGGCACTTCGAACACATTTCTGCCTTGAGAGTTTCGGTCTGCGCCCTTCCCAGTTTGAACAGACGGACAACCTCCCCGTTATATTCTGCGATCATGGCCCTGATACCCGGATCTTCCCTTACGGCCTTATCCATTTCCGCCACTTCCCATCGCGGTATCCCGGTCTCACCCCTGGCGACAGTTATCCTTCCAACGCGCTGTCCTCTGTTCCCTATCTCGAAAATACTCGTTTTCCCAACCATTATCGGATCACGTGGGTAGTCACTGCTCTTGCCTCTGAGGACGAGGTTAAGATCAGGAAAAGCCTCTGCCAGACGTCTGTCCTGAGCAGACTCTTGTTCTGTTAATGCAACCAGGAAATCGGCCTTGCCCTTTACCTGCGTAACGGCCCTCATTATTGACTCCAAGGGATCAATCGCATAAGCGGAAGCAGAATGGGGTACAGACATACGGTCTGCTATGCCGAAAATTGCTACTCTCGTGTGTCCTACGCTCTTGAGAACATACGGCTGAAAAAGAAATCGTCCTTTTGCGTCGACCAGATTAGTCGAGATAAACCGTATCCGATAAGTTTTCTCGAGGGACTTAAGGAACCCGACTCCCAGGGCCAGATCGTACGGTCCGACGTTAACTGCGTCGTAACCCATTCTTGCGTAACTCGCGGCTATGAGGCCTGCCTTCAGTTTTTGTTGCTGCACTCCCTTTTCATCCAGATCCGATAAAGATCCGCCATCAACCAGGAGATTCCCCGAATCCGCAAGCAGAGTATTCACGGTCCTTGTGCTCGCGAGCCATTTAGCCTTCCTGGCAAGACCGCCAAGATTTTTTCCTGTCTTCGCTCACCCGCACGGATCCACGTACCCCCTCACATCAGCCGAATGGATGATGTAAAAGTCCTCGCCGGCAGAGACGCTCCTCATAGCAAGAGACAAGAGCATGGCAAGCAAAACTGAGAGAATGATCTTGCCTGTCAGTTCGCTTCCTCTCGGAGAGCTACTCGCGGGTCCTGATAACAATTCTTTCTTCATTAGACGGACTATGAGTGGCGGAAAGTCTCTCGCATCCTCCGTGCAGTAATACGATACACATCGATATCATGTCGTGTCAACGAGCTGCTAGAGTCCTTGGTATCTCGCCATCTTGTTATGCGCAACAGGCCAACCCAGTAACAAAGTTGTCTCCATGTCTTCTTCAAAAGAACTTATCGATACCATAAGAATTAATCACTTGACATATAACCGCAGCCACACAAGTATATAATCGTATCCAACGCGACACAATAGAGCAGGCTTTGGCACAGGCGAGCCTGAGCGATAGTCTGGATAATCGTGGTTTATAAATCCGGGTTTACCCGGAAAAAAACCGGGAAGGGGGAGGGCATGACCATAATAACGATTTCCAGGTTTACGATGAGTGGCGGTGAAAGGCTGGCCACGTGTCTTTCAGAGAAATTAGGCATTCCATCATTGAGTCGCGAAGTGATCATTCAGGTCGCGAATCAGTTTGGCGTTTCTGAAGCCGCGCTTTGGGAACAGCTGGAAAAAACTAAAGGCGCATCCTCCGAGCGCGCCCTCTATCTGGCAGCTCTCCAGCTTGCACTGGCCGAGAGGGCTCAGCAGGGCCCTTTCGTCTACCATGGGCTCGCCGGCCATTTCCTCCTCAAAGGCATTCCCCGAATTCTCAAGGTGGGCATCGTAGCCCCGCGTCAGTTTCGGGCCGAGGCACTCATGAGACAGAAGAACATTAGCATGGACGAAGCTGTCCGCTCGATTCAGCGGTGGGATGAGCGCAGCATCAAATGGGCGCGTTTCCTTTACAATGTGGACTGGCTGGACCCCTCGTTGTACGATCTGGTGCTCAATATTGCCAGCGTTAGCGTGGAGAGCGCCTGTGAGATTGTCATCTGCGCGCTGAACCAGCAGGAGTTTAAGGAATTCCCTGGAACGCAGAAGATGATCGAAGATTTTGTTCTTGCCAGTCGCGTCAAGCTTCAACTGGCCACCCACGAACGGACCAAGGGGCTGGAATTGGAAGTCTCAGCGCAAGAAGGCGTGGTAAAAATCACGGGCCAGGTCCTTATGGGCGGGATGTTCTCCTGGGGAGGAAGGGAGAGCATTCGCAATGACCTGATTGAAGTCTCCAAAACGGTTCCAGGAGTCCAGAAGGTCGTGGTTGCTGTGGAAGGAAAGGCTGTTCCTCTCGAATAGAGGCGCAAAAAATTCCTCGGGTCGAAGGAGAGCGATGAATATTTATCTGCCCATTGCGCACATGAGCGTAAACATCTTTCTCCTGGTGGGCCTCGGTGGGTTAGTAGGTTTTCTTTCGGGTCTGTTTGGCGTAGGGGGAGGCTTCCTCTTGACTCCTCTTCTTATTTTTGCCGGAATTCCGCCGATGGTTGCTGCAGCCAGCGATTCGAATCAGATCGTGGCTGGTGCTGCGTCCGGGGCCTACGCCCACAGCCGCATGGGGAACGTGGATTTCAAGATGGGCATCACCCT
Organism: Syntrophorhabdales bacterium; assembly: GCA_035315185.1. Taxonomy (GTDB): domain Bacteria; phylum Desulfobacterota; class Syntrophorhabdia; order Syntrophorhabdales; family WCHB1-27; genus JADGQN01. The sequence goes on from DATFYE010000203.1 coordinate 45,630, forward strand.
CCTTCTCGGCGGGATCACAGGAGGGTCCATAGGAGTGCAGATCATCAAAGTCCTGGCTGCGCTCGGCCAGGTAGACTTTGTCATTAAGCTCATCTACGTGGTAATCCTGGGACTGATCGGCGGCTTCATGTTTATCGAGAGTCTTACAGCTTTGAGACGCACACGGGCTGTGCCGGAAAATGACTTCTTCGTGGAACCGAGGGAATCAGCCCTGCGAAAGCTCGCCGCGAGACTCCCTTTGCAGATGACGTTCGAAAAATCGCACATGACCACATCGGCTATCTTCCCGTTCTTCCTGGGGGCTGCTGTGGGACTCCTGGCTGCCATCATGGGTGTTGGCGGAGGATTCATCATGGTGCCGGCAATGATCTATATCCTAGGCATGCCCACGATCGTCGCCATTGGCACGGATCTGTTCCAAATTGTGTTGACCTGCATCAATGTGACTATCCAGCAGGCGATACTCAACCACACGGTTGACCTGGTTCTGGTAGTGGTCCTCTTTTTCGGTTCAACGATCGGCGCCCAAATCGGTGCCCGGGTTGGCAGGCGCCTTCGGGGAGAGCAACTGCGTATCCTTCTCGCCATCATCGTGCTGGTGGTGATGATCAAGATGGTCTACGATTTAGTGGTGACACCTGACAACGTTATCGGCCTCGCCAGGGGAGGTGGTCACTGATGCGGTTATTGATAGTGACCTTTCTTGTCGTGACAGCTTCTTTCATCGCTTTGGTAAGTCTGGGAGATGCGGCGCAAGGGCCATCCGGGCCCGAATGTTTGCAGATGGATCCTCCATTCCTCGAAAGGACATTATTCCTTAAAGCCGTCCATACAATGACCATAACCGGGCCACGTCCTGAAGGGTGCGACATCATTCTCAAAATTGTTTCTCCGGTCCGCGATTTCAGGCTGAACAAGTCCGGAAAGGGTCTCGGGTTTGTCTGGTTGCCCGTAGGCCATGCCGAGGTTAAGGAGATTCCCGCGATGTATCAGGTTCTGAGCTCGGCAAAGATTACAGATATCCTTCCCCCTGCCGAACAAGAGGCGACGGGCCTGACCCTGGACTACAAGGAAGTCTATGAGCAGTGCAAGGTCCATTTTGAAAAGGATATGCCGCACAATGAAATTTCCGCCCTACGCCGGGAATACGTTTCCGGATTAATCAAGATTTTCAAAGACGCAGGACTTTATCTCAGACAGGAAGGAGCGATCCAGATCAACGGGTCTCAATTCAGCGCACGAAGCGTGCAACCCTCTGACGCCCCTCTCGGTGAATATAAGGTCTTTTGCTATGCGGTCCAGGACGGCAAGGCCCGTCTCATTTTTCAGGACAAGTTTTTGGTCAAATCAGGAACGCTGGGTCAATGGCTTGCTTACCACGCCCAGGCGAGCCCGGTGATTTATGGAGTCCTGGCAGCGGTGATCGCAGTGGCAGCTGGACTACTCGTCGGTGTCGTTTTTAGAAAAGGTGGCTCACATTAGACTTTGCTTGGCTATAAGTCTGCTTCATACCCTTTTTCCGCCGCTAACCTGCTTCTTGTAGAAATACCCATGGGTCTTGCTTTCATATGGTGTCTGGATGAGCGCTGGCAGCTCGCTGACCAGTCCGTAGCCTGTTATACCAATTCGCCTTCAAGTGTATACCTTCGTTGTCGCTGCGGCGCTTTCCTCGACGTACTGCTCAGTACGCCTGCGTCAGCTCCTCGCTGCCGCCCGGGGTACCCGGCCGAAGGCTGGGTCGTCCATCTTGAATGCAGATTGGTATTAGATTGGAGGTAAAGCTATGAATATCTTCCTACCCATCGCACAGATGAGCGTGAGCATCCCGGTAATTTTTGCTGCGGGCGGGGTCGTCGGGCTGCTGTCCGGCCTCTTCGGCGTCGGCGGTGGGTTTCTGCTCACGCCGCTGCTGATGTTTTTAGGTATATCACCCGCCGTCGCGGCAGCTTCCGACGCGGCGGCTATCGTAGCAGGATCGACAACCGGTACGCTTGAACATTCACGGGGGCGCACAGTCGACTACAAAATGGGTTTCTGGCTCTTCGTGGGCGGATCCGTCGGTAGCGTCGCCGGCGTGGAATTGATCCACTGGCTTAACCGCTTCGGGCCTGCCAACAGTGCCATTCGCATCTTGTATTTAGTCATGCTCGGGGTGATCGGTGGCATTATGCTGGTGGAGTCAATCGGGCAATGGCGGCGCGGTGCGTATATGTCCGAGAGAAGATTCGAGCCGATACGCGCGCGGAGATGGGTCGAGGCCCTGCCGTTCCAGGTTCGATTTCCAAAGTCGGATATCCAGGTTTCGTTGCTGGTTCCGATTGGCTTCGGCATGCTGGCCGGTGTACTTGCGGCGATGATGGGTGTGGGCGGTGGCTTTATCATGATCCCGCTGATGCTTTACATATTGCGCATGCGGATACACGTGGCAGCGGGCACAAGTCTTTTTCAGATCCTTTGCACCTGCATGCTGGTCACCGTGTTGCAAGCCACGAAGAACCATACAGTAGACTTCGTGCTCGCCTTCCTCTTGGCTATAGGCACGACGACCGGCGCAATGATCGGTACCAGACTCGGGCGTCGATTGCGGGCCGACCAGCTCAAGATTCTAATGGCTCTAATCATCCTCATAGTAGCCTGCCAGATAGGGTGGAATCTTTTCAGCACGCCCGCGACCTTCCTTTCGCATGTCGCGGGCGAATGAGGTGAGCCGTGAATAAGCAAAAAGCTCATGCTCTAAGCGTCGTGAGTATTGCAATCGGGCTGGTGTGGATACTTACCATTCCAGTCGCGCATGCGGCTAGGTTTTCTACAGTCGAGCCCACGCGTATCTCGGCCGGCGTGTTTTATGACGGCGCCACCTTGCACGTTCGGGGCAGCATCGGTGAGGGATCTCAAGTAGTGGTCCGGATAAAAGGGGCGTCAGAGCATCATGTGTTCAACCGTCGCGGCAAGATCGGCGGGATGGTGTGGGGCGGCATCGAACATGTCACGTTCCGGAACGCACCGAGCTTTTATGCGGTTTACACCTCGGTGGCCTTAGCGACGACGGCTACCCCGGCCTTGCGCGCAGAGCTCCAGCTCGGCTATGATCCGCTGGAGGCGAAGATGGAGGTTGAAGGAACAAAGGTCGATAAACACGTGATGATCACCCACTTCGTGCGCTTCAAGGAGAGCGAAGGTCTGTACCGCATCGCATCCGGAGCGGTGCACCTCGAAGACCCTCAAGGGGGCTCTCGCTCTTTTGATGTAGCGGTACCGTTGCCTGCTAGCACGCCCCCCGGTGATCTGGAAGTCGCTGTCTTCGAACTCGCCAATGGCGCAGTGATCCGTGAAGAGACAGCCCGCGTGAGTCTTGAGCGGGTTGGCTTACCCGCCGATCTCTTTCGCCTGGCGCATGAGAACGGTATCCTCTTTGGGCTGCTCGCACTCTTCGTCACCGTTACAACCGGAGTCGTTGTGGATTTCCTCGGGCGAGTCGGACGAAGGGGGGCATTGTATAACCGCGGTCCCATGCTGGATGTGGCGGCAGACCTGCATCGGCTGGTTGCGGAAGGCCTGTTTAGCGTTCGCGTGAGACCGCGCTCCCCCGCGGCAGTGGAGCGCCTTCACGAGAAGTACCGACTCTTCCGTAACCTTCTCACGCTGAACAACGAACTCCTCGAACTCCTTGCAGAACTGGAGGAAGAATCGTCGTGGTCTTCACTGCGCCACCCGCGGGTGCGCATGGGTATCCGGGCGCTCTTCGACGGCACCGAGGATATGGTCCAGGTATTGAACCAGCTCACAGGAAACCGCTATTTTGACCTGAAGAATGTGATCGCGAGCGTGCGTGCCGATGTTCTGGCCTACCTCGAGAAAATGCCAGAACGCGAGGGGAACTCCCTCATGCTCCAGTTGAGGGAGATCAGCTCGAAGACCGCGGATCAGGTGGGAGGCAAGGCCGTGAACCTGGCACGCGTGGAGTGCGATCTCGGAATGCGCGTGCCCGAGTCCTTCGTGGTAACCACGGAGGCTTATCGACAGTTGCTGGAGGTTGAAGGGCTCGCAGGCAAGTTGCGCACCGTCCTTGCGCCTGCGCGCCTCGACGCGCCGGAGGACTTTCGCCGGCGCTGCGAGATGGCACAAGGTTTGGTCCAGGAGGCGTATTTGCCGCCGGCTGTAGAGGAGGCTCTTCGCGCTGGTTACCGCGCCGCAGGCATCCCAGCGGGAGAGTGCGTCGCGGTGAGATCCAGCGCGGCGGGTGAAGATAGTGAGTTGTCCTTTGCCGGCCAGTTCGAAACGCTCCTCAACGTGCCTGAATCGGAGGTGCCGGAGGCCTGGAGGCGGGTTGTGGTCAGTCGGTTTTCACCTCGGGCCGTGTTCTATCGGCGGGCAGCAGGTCTCGCCGAAGTCGACACGCCCATGGCTGCGCTCATTCAGCGTATGGTGCGCGCCACGACCTCCGGTGTAATGTTCACACGTCGGCCTGAGCACCCGAAGGTACCCGAGCTTCTCATCACCGCTGTCCGCGGGCTTGGCCTCGAAGTATCTGCCGGCATTGCGAGCGCCGACGAATTCGTAGTATCGCGTACTCAGCCATCGCGGATCCTGGAGCGACGCATCGCCCTGAAGCCGGATCGCCTGGTAAGCGGGGAAGCCGGCGGCGTCACCAGAGTGGAGGAAGCAGCTGAGGAACAGGATAGTGCGGCGATCACCGACGAGGAGGTTATTCGGATCGCCGACGCGGGTCTCAGTCTCGATCGCTACTTTCGCAGTCCCCAAGACGTTGAATGGGCTATCGACAGCGAGGGCGTACTCTTTATCATGCAGTCCCGGCCGATCAGGACCGACCGGACAAAGACCGCACCTGGAGACACACCCCGCAACGCCGTGCTCCTTTTGCACGGTGGGGAGCCTGTCTGGGCTGGACGGGCCGTCGGCCCGGTCCACGTGGCGAGGAGCCCGGAAGAGGAGGACCGCACTCCGACCGGTGCCCTCCTTGTGGTTCCCCAGCTCCTGCCTGATTGCGTGCGTCTTCTTCCGCGGGTGTGCGGTATCGTGGTGGAGCGCGGAACCGTCACCGGCCACGCTGCGTCGATCTTGCGGGAGTTTCGGGTGCCGAGCCTCTTCGGCGTGACAGGCGCGCTTGATAAGCTGGTCTCCGGCCAGGTAGTGAGTCTCGACGTGGCTGCTCGCAGTCTGTTTGAGGGCGTTCTTTGGCCCGAGCTGCGCCAGCGTCTTGCTGTCAGGTTGCAGGGCCGCCGGACTACAGGATTGCCGGAGGTCCTGGCGGGAAAGCTCACGAAGCTGAGTGGGAGCGGTTTTATGGGTACCTGGGCGTGTCAGTCCCTGCATGATGTCATCCGGTTCGCCCATGAGATGGCCATCCAATCGATGTTCGACATCGGTGACCGGCTTCTGGATTCGCCGGTTGGGGGCGTCAAGCGGCTTGATTCCCCTTCGAAGGCGTACATGCACATCGTCGATCTCGGGGGAGGGCTGCGGCCCGAGGCATTGTCGAACCAAAGCGTGAAGCCGGAGGATGTTGTATCGATTCCGTTCCAAGGACTCTGGCGCGGCTTGAGCGACCCGCGGTTCGAACGCAGCTCGGACGTCCCGGCCCAATCGATTCGGTCCGCCATCGGGACTGGCCTGGCAAGCGCAGGCCCGCGGGAGGGAAGCCCTAACTACGCCTGCATCACGGAGAGCTACCTTAACCTCAATTCACGGCAGGTCCACCACTTCGCGATCGTCGACGCGTTCCTTTCTGACAACCAAAATAACAACCACATCAGTCTTCGCATGAAAGGCGGCGGCGGTGCCCCTTGGCAACGCAACCTTCGGGCAGAGTTTGTCGCAGAGGTCCTACGTTTGCACCATTTTACCGTCGACGTCGCAGGCGATCTCGTGAATGGCTGGACCCGAGGACTCGACCTTTCCATGGGCGCTGACAAGCTGACAATGATCGGGCACTTGCTCAGCTTTTCAGCGCTGCTCGATCTCTGGATAACGGGCGAAGCCCAGATGAAACGATACGTTGCGGAATTCGTGGAAGCGGAGGCTCGCCGCTCAGCAGATGATTCTCAAGCCGATCCAAAGGGGGTATGAGAGACGGCTTATACCAAGTTGCCTTCGTTCATATAGCTTCGTTGCCTGCGCCTCGCTCTATTTTTGAATGCAACTTGGTAATACAATTGTCACTCATTCAGTGTGTGACTGTTTTCTTGAAAGTGTAATTCCCCTGCATGAAGGCTTTGATGTACCAATCAACTACATTGTCACTGTACATCGCCATATCGAGCTGGCGCGCGCAACACATGAGCCTGCCCAGGTAATCGAGCTTCTGTTCTATAGCCCGGCACTCGTATTTCCCTAATCGGGCCCGCAACCAGTCTCCTTTCACCTCTACATCAAAGTCCAGGTTCTTTAAAACCCCCGCAATGAAGCGGACCCTGCGGGATCTCCTTTCCGAGCTGGAGCCTCCTCCCATAAACTGAAATGAAATATAGTTATTATTCACCTCGGGCGAGCAGTAGGCATCGACTGTGCTGAAATGATAGGCCAGACGCGAACTGAAGTTCATATATTCCTTGGAGATGATGGCGTAACTCTTTTCACCCAATGGAGTGCCCGTGCGGGCGGAATCGGAGAGTGTATTCAACATAACGGAGGCAAAGCCTTTGAGGTCAACCTCTACCATCCCAGTCCAGCAGATCTTCGGATGGGTTATTCCTCTCCACAGGGCCTGCATCGGTCTCGAAACGATCTCTTCCGGTGGTACAGAACCCCCGGCCTTGTCCGGGACAGATAAGCCCCCGCCCAGATCGATGATGTACAGATTGATAGGGATGTCGGAAACAACCTGCTTGGCCTGTTTGTCAGAAGACGTTTTCCAGTCGTGTAGATGGAACATCTCCTGGATGGCGACTTCATGCATGAAGCGGGTCAGGTCATGAAAGGTCTGGCAGTTTTCAGGTTTGAAAGAGCCTCCTTTCGTGTCCCATAAATTGAGAGATGCGGTACGCGAGAGGAGCTCCTCCACTTTTCTCACGAGGGGGGTCTCCCCACGGATTTCCACTTCTCTTCTCTTATGGCCCCGGACCAACTCCTGCACCAATCCGTCGTAGACCTTGTTGTGGTAGGCATCTACTGTGATCATCTGGCCGTGTCGCAGCAGTTTGGTGGCATCCTTAGCATCGACGATAGTAGGGACTTGAGATTCTCTCGCGAGAGAAGCCATATGGCCGGCCACGTTACCTACCTCAGTGATGATTGCCGAGGCTTCATCCATGACGGTGGCATATTTCGGATGGGTACTCTTAACGACCAGAACAGCCCCATGTGGAAACGGGTGCAAATCCCGGTCTTCAAGCACCATGTGGACTGGACCAGCCCCAACGCCCGGTGCAGCCGCGAGACCCCAATTGATGAGGACTCTATCTGTATAAGGATCGTGCTCGACGTCTTCCTCTTTCGTCTCCGTCGACCCCGAAGAAATTTTTAGATTGCGCGTTTGCAATATATAAATCTTCCCTTCTGAATCTATTGCCCATTCGATATCACGAGGGCTCTGATAATACTCCTCCAAGAGCATGGCGTAGCGAAAGAGTTTTTTAATCTCGTCTTCATTGAGGCACGGCTGCTGCTGAAGTTCGTCGGGAACCGGCACTTCGGTTACGCCCCCCGAGTCCCTGCAAACGAGCATTGTCCTTTGTTCAGGGATCCTTTTTTCCAAAAGAAGGCCGTTTTCTTTGGAGACTACATAAACGTTCGGGCTGGCCCGCTCCGCAACGAGTTCCCCCAAACCCCATATGGCGCTGATGATCACCACGTTTGGGTCGCTATGGCTGGGGTCCCGGGAGAATATCACTCCGCTGGTTCTAGCACAGATCATGGCTTGGCAACCCACAGCCATAGGGATGTCTTCTTCGTTGAATCCTTTTTCTTTCCAATAGAAGATGGCTTCAGGCGTGAATTTGCTGGCGACAACTTCTTTGTAAGCGGAGAGGAGGCGATCGGGACGGACGTTCAACACGGTGGCGTATTGTCCTGCGAAGCTGACATCGCCGTCTTCCTTGATTGCACTGCTACGGACCGAGACAGAAATTTCTCCTTGCCCGCCTGTCCTCACGGCCGTGGATAGTCGATTGTATGCTTGGAAGATGGCTTCTTCCAATTCGAGCGGAATAGATGCATCGTGAATGGCTTCCCGAACCTCGTGGCTGATTCGATCCAAGGCTTGCTGGTCACGAATGTCAAGGGCAGCTAATCGCTTCTTGATCTCTTTTCCGAAAACCATTTTTTCGACAAAGATTTTGTAAGCGTACGCGGAGACCGCAAACCCTTCCGGAATGGGAAGCCCGACATGGTTTCGCATTTCTCCCAGATTAGCGCTTTTGCCCCCCACTGTTTCGCCCATCTCCCTGGTAACCTCTTCCAGCGGGATAGTCAGGGGGGAGAGAGCGATCTCTCTGACACCGAAAACCTTTTCTTCAATCCCGTGGTCTATCTTTTCAAACACCTCATACAGCAAACCGTACCGATCTGGAACCATGCTGTTCAGCGCGTCGATCATCTGCAGGACCTTTTCCCGTACTTGATTGTAACTGTCCCGTATGTACCGACGGTCGAAGTGATAATCTCCCTGGGCATACTTCCCTTCCATATCACCCATGACCTCTAGGGCGGCGTTATTCGCCTCGAGGAGGGCCTGAAACGATTGAAAGCGTTCTTTTAGACTCGGGAGTTTCTGCTTTTTAAAATATTTTTGGAGATTCAATAATCCAAAAAGGGCCACGCAAAGAACTCCTTGAAATCTTTGCTAGATAAGCAACTAAAGACTATTTTTCTCTCCCTGCCTGTGCGTGACAGTAGACTCCCCCGTAAACCAGCCGGTTTGAGTAGAGGAAAATTTGTAATCTATTATCTCAGAGAGGGCACTGGGGGTCAAGGCAAAGGGCTAACTTTCCACCTGTGCGTCGAACGATCGGTCAGCTCGGGAGAGCGAGGGTTATAGTTGCTGACAGGTTCTTTTTTGCAGTATGCTGTGTGAAATTCACCCAGGAAGGCCTCATGCGGTTTCTTGCCTATTTGAACCAGTTAGTCCGTGGCTCAGTCTCCATCGATGGGAGGTTTCATCCCCACCCAATGTATATCTTTATGAATCTTGTTGTCCCGGTCATTTTGGGGGTGCTTCTGGCAGGGGGTATCAAGATCGTGCATTGGATACTCGCTCCTCATGAAAAGAGAAACAACTGAACATGGATAGCACGTCTCTTTTCCCGATCGTACAGTACTGGGCTCACGTGCAGGGCATGATAACGCATGTGACCTTGACCGGAGTAATCTTCCTGGGACTCTTCATCGGTCTCCTGGCGGGGTTCTTCGGGATCGGCGGGCAGCTTTTCATGACGCCTCTTCTCAATATCCTGTTCAACATCCCTTACAATGTGGTGGTGGGCTCTGAACTCTGCCAGATGTTGGGCCATTCTTCGATGAACGCTTTGAAATACAGACTCTCGCGTAATGTGGATTATAAGCTCGCTTTTCTCCTGGCGATCGGGGGCGCTGCCGGCGTAGAAGGCGGAGCGAGACTACTCGAACTATTGAAATTTGCTAAAGCGGCAACATTTCTGGGCAGGCCCCTTGATCTGATGTTTGTGATAATCAGCCTCTTGAATGCAGCTCTTCTCCTCTGGATTGGTACTACGATTTACAGGGAGACAAGGGTGGCGCACCGGCGGTCCGGAGTGGGAACCATTGCCACCGTTCAGATGGATGTCACGTCCAGGCTGCAAACGATTTGTATTCGGCCAATGATATCCCTGCCTGTTTCGGGGATTGAGAATGTTTCTCTCTGGATCGTTTTGGGCGTCGGGTTTTCAGTCGGCCTGCTCGTTGGTTTTCTCGGTGTCGGGGGCAGCTTTATCGGCCTGCCGGCTCTAGTTTACATTCTCGGCTGCCCCATGGGAGTGGCGATCAGCACAGACCTTTTCCAAAGTCTCTTTGTGACGGGATACGGTGCCTATACTCACTCCTTTAAAGGGAATATCGACCTCACCCTAGCCATTGTTCTTCTCACCTGTACCACGCTCGGAACACAGGTGAGTCTTCCTTTGGCCAGGAGATACAGCGGATCGAAGGTGCGCCAGGCATTCGCTTTTCTAGCCTACCTGGTGGTGCTTCTACTGATCATTAAGTTCTGCAGTCTTATTGGAATGATCAGGGTTTTATGATTCTAAAATTCTCACACATCGAATCGTTATACTGCTATTATTGAAATAAAACTTATTGATACTATAACAATTAATGATTTGACTTGGTGTGGCCGGCCAATATAATTTCGGCAAGGAGCTTCAACCTTAGCTGAGCCGTTTATGTCCGACGGAGGACGTTTGAACCTCGGTAGACAGGTTTTTGAGTTCTTGCAAGCTGCGTCCGTCGCCCATGCCAAGTGGGATCTGGAAGTCTCCACGAACATAATAAAAAGTCCGAAGCGACTCTTTATCCTCCTCATCCTTCTGCTCCCTATCCTTGCGGTGGCGGTCTGTGAAGCGACGATACTCGGGGGAGAAAGCGCCTATGCTCCGGCCACGTATTCCACCAAGATATTCTTGGTTTCCATCGTGATCGGTCTTTGCGCCGGCTTGATCACCGGCTGCATCGGTGCCGGGGGAGGGTTCATTATTACCCCGGCTCTCATGGCTGCTGGTATAAAAGGTATACTCGCCGTTGGTACAGACCTCTTCCACATATTTGCCAAGGCAATCATGGGGACCGCCATTCATCGGAAGTTAGGTAACGTTTCAGTGAAGTTGGCCGCGGCCTTCCTGGTGGGGTCGGCAGTAGGCACTGTTCTTGGCGGGACTGTCAACAAGGCAATCTATAACATAAATCCCCTTCTCAGCAATCTGTTTATTAGCGTCATTTATTCTTTTCTTCTTGGATTTCTCGGGTTCTACGGGCTTTACGATTTTCTCAGGGCGACTCGCAAAACAACGAAGTCCTCGGCCAAAGACAAGGGGCAAGGAGCGCACTCGGGCCGCACGGGGATGACCGGCGTGGCAGTCAAGCTTCAGCATCTGAATATTCCGCCTATGCTCACGTTCGATGAAGACCTCGGGGGTCGTCGTATCCCTGCTGTAGTCGTGATGCTGGGAGGGCTGATAGTCGGAACTCTCGCGTCCCTCATGGGCGTGGGGGGCGGCTTTGTGACCTTTCCCATGTTCGTTTATATTTTCGGGGTTTCCTCCATGACGACGGTGGGGACGGATATCCTCCAGATCATCGTCACAGCAGGCCTTGGCGCAATCGGTCAGTACGCCATTTACGGCTACGTTTTCTACTCCCTGGCCATGGGGATGCTTCTGGGTTCCCTGATCGGTATTCAAGTGGGAGCCTTGACCACCAAAGTGGTCAGAGGAATCCATATCAGGGGATTCTATGCTGTCTCTATTCTGGCTGGGTTCGTCAACAGGGCAGCAACTCTCCCCAAACAAGTGAACGAACTGGAGATCCTCAAGATCCCTTCCTGGATCTCAGGACCGATCGATCTCATAGGTACCATTGTTTTCTGGGCTGTAACCGGTTTCTTTGGTCTCTGGGTTTTGAGCAAGTTCTTTGGTAACCTCAAAGCCCTTCGGGAGGAATAGAAGATGCTGATCGCCCGAAAAGGCCCTTTCATCCTTGGTATGTTGCTATCCCTCTCCTTCGTCGGAGTACTCGCCCTCATCTTCTCACCCGTTTTTGGAGGCAAGAACGGGCTGGATTACGCTGACGATCTCTTCAACAAATTATCCAAAGGATCCTCTTATTTTATCCCTAAACTGGTAAAGAAGAACGAGCAGAACGTGGGCAAATCATTTCGAGCCGTCTTCACTGTGGAAAAAAGGAGCGAGCAGATTGCAGAGGTCTTTGAGGCGGCGGGAGCAAGGGTCGACTTGCAGGGGAATAGCATGACCGTAGAAGGAGACCTGGGAAAGCTCTGCCAATCTGCTCTGGAGGATGCAAACTACGTGTTTAATAATGACGGCTCCAAAGTAGCAACGAGGTACGGCCGGGACGAACGTCAGGTCATGCAAGACTGGTGGACAGGTCTCACCAGGATGGAGAAATCATTTAAGAAAAATATGCAGATCAAAGAATCGGAAGCAATCTCTGAAGTAGTTCGGAAAGCTGTTGAACCTGCTTACAACTTTTACAACGTGGAGGCGCAGAACGTGTCCGATCGCTGGGGCCTCATGTCCCTTATGCTGATTTTTTATGTGCTCTATACATTGTGGTGGGGCTATGCGATTCTGTATCTCTTTTTGGGATTGGGTCTCAGCATGAAGAGGGCCAAGGTGAAAAAAGAAGTGGGTTGAAGACGGGCCGGAAATAATGAAAGGAGGTTAAGGATGATCGCTTTTCTAAGAAGGACGTCTGTTATGGCGTTACTTATGACCGCACTCCTGTCTGGCGTGGCCTTGGCCGCAGAAGGAGGGCCCACGTTAGTAATCGTGGCAGATACCCGGGGGCTGAGCGGACCCCTGGCATGGTTGGCCAACCTGTACAATGAAAGCCATCTCTATTTTACGGTTTTCACGGCAATCGCTGTTCCGGCCATGGGCCTCATTCTAGGCCTGCTCGCAGACGTAGTGATGCGCAAGATCGGTCTCGATCTAAAGTCGAGGAAACTGGCAGAGCGCTAGGAGTTACTTTAGCCGAAGGAGGTTCGACCATGGATTTTCTCTATCTTCAATTACCCATATCAGGTGTCGTCATTTTCTGGCCAGGACTCGTTATCCTCGGCTTCGGCTGCGGAATGATCGGCGGCTTTTTTGGCATGGCCGGCGCCTGGATGGTAACTCCCGGTCTTAATATTTTGGGCCTTCCCATGGCCTTTGCCATCGGCACCGATATCGCTCACATGGCTGGGAAGTCCATTATTTCCACCATGAGGCACGGCAAGTTCGGCAATGTCGATTACCGGATAGGGTTCATCATGGTTTTGGGCACGGTCATCGGGATCGAAGCGGGCGCCCAGATGATCATGTGGTTCGAACGAATCGGCAAAGTAGACCTTTATGTACGCTGGCTTTACGTTATTCTCCTCACCCTGATTGCCTGGATGGTTTTCGGTGACCTGGCCAAAAGAAAGAAGAAGGAACGGGAGGCTGCCGCAGCCGGAAAGACATTGGACGACCTGGCTACCGGGATCGAATGGTATAAGACCCTGCACAAAATCCGCATCCCTCCGATGATCCATTTTAAGACCGCCGGGATTTACTGCTCCATGTGGCTGCCCGTGCTCATAGCCTTTCTTACGGGCTGGCTTGCGGGTATTCTGGGCATTGGCGGCGGCTTGATCCGGATGCCCTCCCTCGTCTATTTCATGGGATGCCCTACCCACATAGCTGTGGGGACCGACCTTTTTGAAGTCATGATTTCCGGTCTCTATGGAGCCGCCACGTACGCGTATAAGGGTCGGGTGGAATTCGTTGCCGCAGTCATAATGCTGCTCGGCGCTGCTGTCGGGGCTCAGATCGGAACGGTTGCAACTAAATATGTCAAGGGGTACGGGATCAGAGTTGCCTTTGGTTGGGCCGTGATCGGGTGCGGGCTCTCCGTAGTCATGAAGCTCCTTCCCACGTATTTTCCGTCCTGGAAGCCCGTCACGAACGTTGCAGCAACAATACTGATCCTTGGACTGGTAGGCAGCATATCACTCTATATCCTTGTTCGGATGCTCAGGGGCGCCGCACAGGAATTGGCAGCGAAGAAGGCGGGGGCTTTGAGCGTGTCGAATTAACCCCAAATCGTCTACGTATAGGGAGAGACTCTGCATGAAAACAAAAAAAGCTTGGTGGATGTTCGGTGTGCTGCTCGCTTTCTTAGTGAGCGCCGGTTGTGGCAAGCAGGGCAAAGTGGACCAAGGGAGGGTGATCGACTTCGACAAGTCCAAGGGCTCAGTGACGTTGATCCACGACTCTTCACCCGATCCGAAGAACCCGGATTACAGTACCTTGCCGCCTATTACCTATGCCATTCCTGAGGAAAAGGAAGAAATGGGCGCCGATCCCAAAGCGGGATACCGCATGAAACTGGATACCACGAAGAATGAAATTGTGATGTTTGATCCCCTTTCCCAGACCTTCAAAACAGTCCATTACACGCTGGTGGACCAGAAGGAGAATATTGCCAAGGATGACCCCCTGGTATTTGATAAGGCGAAAAAGGAGGCGAGGAAGTTCCCGGTCGTCGATCGCGAGAAGAAGACAATCTCAATCTATTCCTCGAGACAGAAATTGCTCGTTACCTTTTCCGTTGCGGATGAATACATCGCCTTGCCCGATAAGACTTGGGACGCGGGCGATGAAGTGCGCATCTACTCCAAGGAGAAGGGGAAGGCCAGCAGGCTGATGAACATTACCAAGACCGATATCTACGGAAAATAGGAGGGCGGAAGATAGAGTTGGCTTCCAGCTGTCGGCAAGAAACTCTATGACTCTGCGAGGAACTTCGGCGTTCAGGGACTGGGCAGGAAGGGCGGGTGCCCTTTTCTGCATACTCTTTTTTCTTATCTTGTTCGATGGTTTCAGCGCTCGATTCCAGGAACCTCCTGACCTTCTTCTTTGTTTACGCGGCCGTTCAGCTGCGATGTCAGGATTCTTGTCTGAAAAAATCGGTAGTTCCGACGAATTAAAGTATGTGACAAATTCAAGAGGGATTGGGCTGGTTATTGATTCCCTCCAGACGGGCTTCTGGCTGGGCCGACCCATGTGGCGCGGGAGAATCTTGGTGAGCACCGAGACACAGCCCGGCCAGTACGAGATAGTTCTCTTCACCCAAAAAGGAGGCAAAGAAAATTCTGTCAATTCTTTCCGCATTCGTGTATTTAGAGATGAAGCCGGCCTGAGGAAAGCTTCAGCTTCCTATATCCGGCGTTACCTTGGAATCAGCCCCTGGTGGGCCGCTCCTTTCTTCTTTCTTCTCATCGTGTTAATGTTCGGAGCTGTTTTTTTTCTTTCCCGGAAGAGAGAAGGCCTGCTGGCAAAGGACGGCAAAGCTGAAGTGTATCGGGTCTTGAAAGGAGAGGCGAGTTGCATGGTATACTTTGGTCTGGGATCGCGTCAGGGGATCCACCCGGGAACTTCCGTGACTCTTTTAAACGTAGGAGGAGAACGCATCGGTACGGCTGTGGTAGAGGACGTTTTCGAGGACCATGCCATAGCCCGGACGGAGCGGGACTTTTCTGTATGGCCGGGCCCCATAATCGTCCGTTCCGGCCTGCCCCATGCCCATTCCGTGAATCAGGCTGCTTGTTGAGGCCTATCCACACCCGAGGAAAGTCAGATGGGGGAGAAAGACTACAAAAAATTATGGTGGAAAATCGTCTTTGCCATTCTCGGTTTTTCTCTGATCCCTCTCTTTGCTCTCGGCATCGCCATTTACTACCAGTTTAGCGTCTCCTACACGGCCAAGATCATAGAAGACCTGAAGACCTTAGTGGAGAATCGCCGGAGTGCGATAGATCTTTTCTTTGATGAACGTATCTCCCAGCTGGTGACCTTAGCCCATACCCACAGCTTAAGCCTGCTGACTGATGAGACCAACCTGAATGTAATGTTTAATACGATGCAAACCCGCTCGAAGTCTTTTATCGACATTGGCGTTATTGACTGGAAGGGTAATCACGTGGCGTATGTCGGCCCTTATCCGGAGCTTAAAGGGGTCAATTACAAGAACGAGGAGTGGTTCCAGTCGGTCCTGTCTAGAGGGGTCTACATCAGCGACGTATTTATGGGGTTTCGAAAATTTCCTCACTTCATCATCGCTGTCGCGAGTCGGCAAGGCGATAAGACGTGGATTCTTCGGGCGACGATCAACTCCGATATTATTGATCGCCTAGTCGGAGCTGCTCAAATGGGGAAACGAGGAGACGCCTTCATTATAAACAAGGATAACATGCTCCAAACAGCTCCCCGGTTCAGCGGCGATCTGCTTGGCCGACCAAAGGCACCCGATTTCTCAAAGACAGTCGAAACTTCCGTTGAAGAGATTGCATCGGGCAGCGAGCACAGCTTTTTTTCTGCCAGTGTGATCAACAACACCAGATGGATTCTGGTTGTAAAAGAGGAGTTCGGGGAACAGCTGACCCCTCTATTGAGAGCCCGCTCTATCGCCGTGGCCCTCTGCTTGGTCGGTATACTGGTCATCGTTGTAGGTACCGTGCTAACCACCCGTTCTCTGATGAAGGAATTGATCAGGGTGGACCGGGAGAAAGCTGTTTCCGATGATATGGTTATTCAATCGAGTAAAATGGCGGCACTGGGAAAGATGGCTGCCGGCATAGCTCATGAGATTAACAACCCTCTTGCGGTGATAGGGGAGAAGGTGGGCTGGATAAGAGATCTTCTGACTGAAGAAGACCTTGGCCACAGTACCAACCTTAAGGAGATTGATGATGCGGCCCGCAGCGTGCAAGCACAAGTGGAGCGGGCGAGGAAAGTGACGCACCGCTTCCTGGGTTTTGCCAGGCGCATGGAGCCGGTCCGCGAACAGGTTGACGTGAACAGAACCTTGAACGATACGGTTGAGCTGCTGGGCAACGAATCCCGATATCGCAACATTGATATTCAGATGGAGCTTGATCCAAATCTGCCAAGGCTCCTGAGCGATGCGTCTCAACTGCAGCAGGTGTTTATTAACATCATCAACAACGCAATCGATGCCATCGACGGCGTTATTGACCCTTCCCGCAGGGGTGGAAAGATCCAGATAAGAACCGCACTTCTCTCCAAGACGAACGAAATCCTGATAGAGATTTCAGATGACGGCCCGGGAATATCCAAAGAAAATATCGGTAAGATTTTTGACCCGTTTTTTACCACTAAAGAGGTTGGAAAAGGCACGGGCCTGGGCTTGTCCATCGTGTATAGCATTATAGAGAAACTGGGCGGCCGAGTCACCGTCGCCAGCAAGAACGGCAAAGGAACGACCTTTGCAATCTCTTTTCCAGTGATGTAAGAAGGAAGGGCAGAAGGGGCTGCATGGCTGAGGCATTTCGAGTGCTGGTCGTTGATGACGAAGGTGATTTCAGGGAGACGCTGGTCAAGAGGCTAAAAGCGAGAAAACTGGATGTCCGCGGTAGTGAAAGCGGTCAAAGCGCCCTTGACCTGATGGAAAAGATAGCGTTTGATGTCGTGATCTTAGATATCAAGATGCCGGGTATGGATGGGATCACGGCCTTGGAAGAGATGAAAAAGAGGACGCCGTTCGTCGAGGTGATTCTCCTCACGGGCCACGCTTCTGTGGAGGCAGGGATTGAAGGGATGAAGCTCGGAGCCTTCGATTATGTGATGAAACCGGTAAACGTCGATGAGTTGCTCGAAAAGGTACGCGAAGCATACGAAAGAAAAGTCATTCGCGAGGAACAACCTGAGAGTTAGCCGCTCCCGAGTGAATAATTCCCGGCCAGAAAATTCTTAGCAAGAGCAGGAATGCTCTCCTCATTCTGCATGAGCATGTCCATCTGACGTGTATAGAGGAGTAGTCTTCCGATCAGGTCCAGTCTTTCAGTGATAAGATCGCATGGGTACTTTTGTATCCGCGCGTCCACTAAATCCTCGTGGACGTTCACCGCAAAATCCAACTTTTTCAAGATGAGGGCAATGGCTCGCGCCCGACGGTTGCGTCGTACATAGTCGGCAGCCCCTCCTTTAAATGAAAAGCTGATGTAGTTCGCATCGACACTCGGGCCGCAATGCGAATCAAGAGCGCTGTAATGGTAGCCCACTCTGGAACTGAAGTTCAGATAGTAGTTCGAGATGATGGCGAAACTTGCGTCTCCAAAACGGTCAGTAGTTGGTGGAGGGGCTGTTGCCTGCTCCATCATGACAGAGACAAAACCGCTGAGGCTGACCGGTCGCGGACCGGCCTGCTGAAAAGCTTCATGCATCATTCCGCTGAGAACCGCCTTAAAAGGAACGGAACCTATATCATCAACCTTGATCTTCTTCGATTCCTCTTTGCCTGACACAATTCCGCCTCCCACGTCTATCACGTAAAGGTCCAGGGGAATTTTAGCCTCCAGTTTGACCGCAAAACCGTCTTTTCTTGAAACTAAATCACCAATCTCGAACATCTCGGCATAAGACTTTTCATGCACCAGACGGCCGATGTCATGAAGGGTCTCGCAAAACTCAGGAGCAAAGTCCGAAGCTTTTGGGTCTGTCAAGCGTAAAGGGACAATATAGTCGGCGAGCTTTCGCAAAGTCTGGTAAACCGGCGTATGCTTCATCGGGGACTCGACCTTCTTCTGGAGGGCCAGTAACTCAATAGCCGTTCCCTGGTAGACCTTTCCGGAAAAAGCGTCTACCGTGATCTGCATTCCTGTAGGAATAGTCGCGGTAGCTATCTTTGTACCGAGGATTGTGGGAACAGCAAATTCTCTCGCTAATGAAGCCATATGCCCGGCCACGCTTCCTATATCTGTGAGAATGGCCTGCGCCTTTTTCATCACGAGAACAAACTTGGGCGAAGACTGTTTGGCGACCAGAATCGCTCCCTCGGGGAAATTCATCAAATCTTCCTCGGATTGAACTTGAAACGCAGGTCCACAGCCGACACCTGGGTAAGCCACAGTTCCATCTTTTATGAGCACTGGATAATCTGAGAGTAGAGGGATTGAATGAATGTCCGATTCCAATGATTCCACGTGAAGAGGGCGCGATTGAAGGAGCAAGAGTTTTCCTTCTTGGTTCAATGCCCATTCGATGTCCTGGGGATTCTTATAATGTGTTTCTAACGCTAGGGCATATCCCGCCAGGGTGCTGATCTGTTCGGGAGTCAGACACGGGCTGTCCTGGTTTTCCTCTTCGACCGACAACTCCTGAAGTCCGCCTTCGGGAAGATTGGCCAGGTATATTGGCTTATGAGAAACGACCGTACTCAGAATGTGGCTAAGATCCGTCTTGTCAACCGTGTACGAATCGGGAGTCACCCGCCCCTCGACGGCAAAAGGGCCTAACCCCCAGACCGCCGTGATCATGATGTTGTTTTCCAGGACATTGAAGGGATGTCGCGTATAGATCACGCCGCTGGCTACCGCATCAACCATCTGAAGACAGGCTACGCTCATAGCAATATCTTCATCCCTGATACCCTTATTCAGGCGATAGGCGATAGCCGGGGGCGTGTAAAGACTTGCGACAACCTGCTTGTAAGCGGCGATCAACTGCTCGGGTGGCACATTGAGAACGGATAGATATTGGCCTGCAAAAGAGAGATCGCTGTCTTCTCCGGTTGCACTGCTACGGAGCGCGACCCTCAGGAAGAATGAATCATTCTCATTCGTACTCAGCCTCTGGCGCATCCGGTTATAGACTGATTGGATAGCAGATTCTAACTCCGCTGGGACTTCTGCCAGGGTGATGAGCCGCTGAATCTCTTCGCTGGATTTGGCGATAGCCTCCGGGCTGCGGGGGTCGATCTGCATTTTTGCCGCACTGATTCTTTCAAAGAGATCATTATGCGAAAGGAACGAAGTGAAGCCCAGGGTAGTGATAGCAAACCCTTCAGGAATGGGCAAATGCAACTTGCTGTGCATCTCCCCGAGATTAGCATTCTTCCCGCCTACCCAATCGACCATCTCTTTGTTAATCTGGTCGTAGGTCAGAACTATTTCAGTGGGCGGAGGTTCTTTTCTCTTGTCCAATTCCTGCTGGATCTTGCTTTCTATCCGTTCCAGAGCTTCGAAGAGGCGGGGGTAGCGATGGTCAGACAGATCATCCAGATTCTTCACCATCCGTAAGGCATGGAATATGGCCCGGCTCGCCTGACTCCGGACATAGGCGATGCCGAAGACCTCGTCGCCGTGCAACTTTTCCTCTATGTCAGTGATGATATGGAGAAACTGAGTGTTTGATTCAAGCAGCATCCTGAAGGCAGAATATTTGAATCGAAACAGCCTTGTAAGGTAGTCCTTCCGGGTCGCCTTTCTCCTAACGATCCAGCTTCTGAAGGAATTTACATGCTTCAGCATTTCGTTGTAGACCCTTGTCTATTATTGGGGCTCGCGTCGCCCCCTCCACTGGCCGAGCCAGTGGAGCCACCCCCTCTCGCTCGCCGTACTCGCTAGATAGATTCCTGACGCCGGGAATCTATTCGCCAGATACCTCGCGAGCCAGCTTTCTCTGGTAAGCATCTCCGATCTTCACGACCAGGGCGTCGATGTCGCAAGGTTTCATCACATAGTCGAAGGCGCCCAGACGCATGCCCTCTATGCCTGACTCAACGGAGGCGTGTCCCGTCAGCATAATAACTTCGATGAGAGCACTTATGCTTTTCATCTCCCTCAGCGTCTCCAGTCCATCCATTCCCGGCATCTTCACGTCGATAATGGCCACGTCGAAGGCCGTCCTCTTCACTGCTTCCAGGGCCCGGTAACCGCTCTCCACATCAAGCACATCAAACGCCCTCCTCCTTAGACGGCTGGCTAAGGTAGTACGGAAGGCTTCTTCGTCGTCGACCAATAATAAGCGGATCCTTTCCGTCATCGTTTCTCCTCCTTACCTGTGCTGCTCTTCTTCTCTCACTCGTCTTCAGGTGTCCAGGCTCCGAGTAGCGAGCGGATCGTAGGCGGTTCGTTGCTCGGTCAATCCGGTACCTCCACAAACGTGGAGACTTCCCCAAGCATCTCCTCTGCATACCACGTCACACGCGCGGGGTCCGACAGAACCATATCCAACTGCCTGGTATGTAAAATCAAATATCCCAGGACTTTTAATCCCTTCGTCATGTACTCATTCTCCTGGCGCTCAAGCCGTGCCGAAAGTGTATCGCCTTTTGTTTGGACCCAAAAATGGAACCTTCGCAGGACAGTTTCTATCAAGTCGTTTCTCCGTTCCTTGCGCTGACGATCAGCCGCACCGCCCTTAAAATAGAACCAGACATAGTTTTCAGTCACGCGCTCACCTAAGAAAGCCTCCACTGTGGAATAATGAAAACCCAGTTTCGTGCTGAGGTGGAAAAAATCCTGTGAAACAATGACGTAATTCTGACCTCCCATCGCCGATTCCCGGCCGAGTTCCAGATTGGGGTCCATCGTAGACTCGATCACGATGGATAGAAATCCTCCTGCGTCGATTGGTGGCGGTCCTTTCCACGGGAAGGCGGTGAGCCCTTCCCACAACGCACAGAAAGGGGGAGAAATGATGTCCTCAACACGCACCGTGTCTCCATCTGCCTTTTCTCTGATGCCTCCTCCCAGATCCAGAACCCACCATTCCATGGGGACATTGGAAACGAGTTTCCTGGCCATCTTGTGTGAAAACGGAGTCTCCTGGTATTCGTCAAACAGCTCTCGCAGAGAAATCTCATGCGCATAACGGATGATATCGTGCAGGGTTTGACAGTCTTGCGGGGTAAAATCAGGGCCATCCGGATCTGTCAGGTGCAGCGGGGCAATATATCTGAGGACGTTTTCCAGCGTGTGGTATACAGGGCTGTTCTTTATGGGGCTGGCGCTTTCACTACTCCTGGCCAGTATGGCCTCCACCTTACCAGCATATACCTTTTGCAGATCAGCATCAACGGTGACAAGCGTTCCGGTCCCGATGGTGCTGGAGGCTACGCGAGTTCCCATCAATGCGGGAATCTTGAATTCCCTGGCCACAGCGGCCAGATGTCCCGTGAGCGTGCCCTCATCGGTTACCACGGCAACCGCCTTATCCAGGAGAGCCGCCCATTGAGGCAAGGGATACCTAGCCAGGAGGACTGCGCCTGTTGGGAACTGCAACATGTCCACTGCGGTTTCCACGCGGAATGCAGGGCCATACGCAACTCCCGGACTCGCGGTGATGCCTTTCTCAATCAGGGTTGTATTATCGATGAGCCTTGAAGGAAGATCTTGTCTCGATCCACTCCTCGCCGGAAGAGCAAGGGGCCGGGTCTGCACAATCCAGAACGTGCCCTCATTGTCCAGGGCCCATTCTACGTCTTGGGCTCCGCCAAAATGTTCTTCCAATCGCATAGCTATTTTCGCCAGTCTTCGGGCTTGCTCGTCGCTCAAGGACGGAGCTTCCCTTTTCGCTTCATCAACGTGTTCAACAACAACCCCTTCACGGCTGTGGCATGCTATTCTCGTAGTCTTGCTGCGAATATCCTTTTCTAATAATTGTCCCGGATCCTTCCTGCTGACGACATACAGGTCGCTGCTGAAAGTACCATCCACTACTGCCTTTCCCAGACCGAAGGCGCTATTGATGACGACCCCGCCAGGAAACGAGGCACCAGGGTCGGCAGAATAGACAACGCCTGCAGCCTCAGCCTGAATCAGGCGCATGCACCCGACACACATCGCGATGTCCTCATCGAGAAAACCCATCCTCAGGCGATAGGTTATGGCCGGCACCGAATATTTGCTCGCCACAACCTCCTTATAGCCAAGGAGAAGGGATTCCGGGCTGACATTCAAGATGGAACGATACTGCCCCGCAAAGGAAGCGCCTCTGGAATCTTCTCCCAGGGCGCTGCTGCGCAGACAGATGCAAGCCCCTTCGCCGACGTTTCGGATTAAGTCTTGGTACGCTGAAATGATGGTTCTTTCCAGCTCTGCGGGCAGAGGGGCCTCCACGATCAATTTCTGAAGGTCAGCGCTGACCTCATGCAATTGAGCGATGTTACCTACTTCCAGCTGTTGCAACTGCCGGTTTACTTCGTCCTGCAGCTTGCCCTCAGCCATGAAGAACTCATAGGCCGCCGAAGAGATCACAAACCCTTCCGGTACAGCCAGACCAAGACGGTTCCTTGTCTCCGCGAGAGAGGCCATCTTATTTCCGGCTTGGTCAGTCATGTTGCGGTCAATTGCTTCAAGGGGAAGAATCCATGAACCTTGTTGTGCCTCCCTCTTTCTTGTTAACTCTTGGTCGATCCTCCTCGAAATTTCATCAAAGACACTAAAAAGAGTTTGATTTCTTTGATCAGTGATATCGTTGAGGCTTTGAATAATCTTATAGACGTCGACCGAAAGGGCGGTGCATTTTGTCCGGATGAAGGCCATGTCGAAACTGACTGATCCCTCTATGGCCTCTTCCATGTTACTGATGATCTTGAGGACCTCATCATTTAGACCAAGCAGGGTCTTAAAGCTCAAGTAGCGCCTGGTAAAAGCCATGCGAAGAGCATTTCTTTCCTGCTCTTCCTTCCGCAGCCTGCCTTCCGCACGTCTTTTCAGGTAAGTTTTAATGTAAGACATAGAAAACAAAACACATTACGTTTAGGACTCCGGATTAAAGGAATAGTTGCCCCGCAGAAAGGCTTCGACATGCCAGTCTACGATCGCATCATCATCCATGACCATATCTCTTTGACGGCAACAACCCATCAACCTGCCCAGCAAATCCAGTCTTTCTTCTGTTTCCTCCAGTGGCTGCCGGCGAAAATCGGCACGCACCGAATCCCCCATCACTTCCGCTTCAAAGCCGATATTCTCCAGAACCGACCCTATAAATCTGGCTCTACGCGCTCTCCTCAAATCGTCTGCAGCTCCTCCTTTGAACGTGAAACGGATATGGTTATTGGACGCTTGAGCGCTCGTGTTTGCGTCCACGGACGCATAATGATAACCAAGCCGCGAACGGTAGTTCATATATTCCGAAGCGATGAGAGCGAGCGTTTTGTCCCAGAAGTCTTCTTCCGGCCGACTGGAGCTCTGGGCCATGATCACCATGAGGCCTTTCAAGTTCAAACCGATCGGCCCTGACCACGTAATACCCGGGTAGTACATCCCTCGAAACATAGCCTGTAAGGGGAGAGAGCGAATCTGATCTTTGGGAATGAGTCGTCCGGAATCTTCCGGCAGCGCTCCCTGCAGATCGAGGACATGAAGATTGATGGGTAACCCCGTCTGGACTTTCCTCACGGAGAGTTTGTCCGTATTGTACGTGTCAAAGAGCGCGGAAAACTCCTCCACAGCAAGATCATGGATGGAGTCTAGTAAGTCATTCAGGTCCTTGTAGTCTTGGAGGGTTTGATCTTCTTTCTCGATCTGCTGAAGCCGCACAACAAGTTCCGGATGGCTGCGCTGGGCCAGGGCATCCAGGTTTTCCAGGACCTTGCCAACGCTGGCTACGACATCTCTCAAATCAGGTTGAAGAGGGGAGGCAACTGCGTCCAATACCTCCCTCCTGGCTTCCAGGACGCTCCGGAACACGTTGTACTTATCCCGAAGAATCTCCGCCGCGGAGGTTCTCGGCTGTGACTCAAAAGATCCGATCAGATTCTTGAACCAGCCCTTCATACTGAAATAGATATCCTCCCTAAGTAAAGCCGAATAGCTCACAAGATCAGCGCAGCGATTTCCTTGAAGACCTCCACCGAGCGCACAACCCCGACAACGACACCCTCTCGGAGGACCGGCAGCGTACTTGCGTTCTCATCTACCATCTTTGACGTGACCTGCAGCAGATGATCTTCATAATCCACCGTCGACCGGATGGGTTGCATCACTTCGCTGATAGGGCGCTCAGCCTGCGTCAGTATCTCGCGTACCAGCGAATCTGAGGATGAGGTTTCTTTAGTAGGCCCATTTTTTGCCGCAGGGAAAGTCTGTGCTTGCCTGTCAGAGTCATGCATAATATTCGCCCTCAGACCACCGAAGATATCCCGGCGTCGGATGATTCCAAGAAGGTTGTACGTTTCATTAAAGACGAGCACGGATCGAGCCCCGATTAGTCGGGAGCGCCCGTCTGACCCTTCCTCTGCCTGTTCCATGATGGCCACTGCCTGGCGAATGCTGAACCAATAGGGGACGTGGGGATAGGCCTCCAAGGGAATCATGAGTTCTGAAGCTTTCTTCATTTTCGTCATACACTCTCCTTATCCTTTCCACCGCCATGTTCGTCTCT
The DNA here is from genome assembly GCA_035315185.1 of Syntrophorhabdales bacterium. Taxonomy (GTDB): domain Bacteria; phylum Desulfobacterota; class Syntrophorhabdia; order Syntrophorhabdales; family WCHB1-27; genus JADGQN01. The sequence goes on from DATFYE010000203.1 coordinate 70,496, forward strand.
TCCTGATCCCAAAAGCCACCGTGTGGTTCGGTCCGTGTCTCAACCGTCTTCAGGCGGCTTTCACGCGCCCGCAGGGTTGCGTCGGGCCAGCTTGGATCAGACGGGTTCTTCCGGGGCTTCCCGCAGAACCTCGGTGATTAGTTCCGGGGCCAGTCCGGATCTAGCCGTCACCTCCTGGATGTTGCCTTCGCTTCTCTGCGCCAGATTGCGCACATACTCCCGGAGAAAGGCCTTGCTTGCTTTATCGTAGGGCTCCAGAAGAAAAACTTTTTGCATCTTCTGGGACTCCCGCTTGAGCTTCTGCCAGCGCATGGCTCGGTCCATTGTAAAGAGAATCTGTTCCTTCTTGAAAGGTTTAGTGATGTAGTCGAAGACGCCCTGCGACATTGCCTCGACAGCGGTTTCCAGCGAACCGAAGGCTGTAATGATGATCAGTTCCTCGTGCCGATTATTCTCCCGTAGCATCCGTAGAAGATCGAGGCCATCAAGCCCCGGCATCTTAAGGTCGCTGATGATAAGATCGTACTGGGTCTCCTCCAACATTTTGGGGACCATCAGTGAGTTGGAAGTCGTGGTGATGCGGTACGATGTTTTTTCCTTAATGATCCGCTCCAGAAGCTGCAGCATGTGCGGCTCATCATCTACGGCCAGGATGCGCTGTTCCATGTGGTTCCCTTCCTCATGATGTATGCTGGACCGGCATGGACACCGTGAAATGGGTGCCGGTCGGTTTAAGGGGATTGTCCTCTGCCGAGGAACTGGAAAAGGTTATCTTTCCACCATATTTTTTTATGATACCGTAACAGAGTGACAGGCCGAGTCCAGTGCCCTCCCCCACATTCTTCGTCGTGAAGAAGGGATCGAAAATCCGGGGCTTGATGCGATCGGGAATACCGCTTCCTGTATCGATCACGTCTACATGAACCCATTCTCCCTCTGCTCGGGCAGCGACCGTGAGCGTGTCCCCCGCTTCTCCCGTTGCCGCTATAGCATTGTTGATAAGATTGAATATAACTTGCTGGAACTCCCGGGTATCGCCCCGAACCCGCGGCAGGTTCGCGGGGGTATCGGTGACAAGGGTAATTTTCTTAGTCATGAGCGTGTTCCGAACGATTCTGAGCACGGTGCTCACGCTGTGCTCAATATCTACCGTGTCCTCCAGGCCTTCACTAATGCGGGCAAACCCCAGTAAGTCCTGCACGACTTTCTTGGCATTGTTGGCGTTGTACTCGATGATCTTGAGGTCTTCATAGTCTGGTGAATCCGATGGGAACCGCTCTAGGAGAAGGTCAGCAAAGCCCAGGATAACAGCCAGGGGATTATTTATCTCATGGGCCACGCCGGCTGCGAGCGTCCCGATGGAGGCCAGCTTCTCCGTGTTGTAAATCCGCTGGTCCATCTCCATCCTTTCCGTTACATCCCGACTGATGCTGAGGAACTGATAGATCTCCTCCTTCTCATTCCGGATCGGGATGAGCTTGGTGCTAAGGTGAGTCTGACGGCCATTGATGGTCAGAGTCTGCCCGAAGGAGATGCTCGATTGCTGTTCCAGCACCCGGTCCATCTGTTTGCGCATAAAAGCTATATCTTCAGGCCGGAGCAGTTCGTGCAGATCGCGCCCGACATAATATTCCGGCTGGCTAAGATGAGCACCTGTTGGAGCGTTTGTGTCGTCGGGCCCGGTAACTACGAGGTGCGAAAAAACCTCTATACTATGGGGGTTCAAAAGCACTACCCGCATTTTCGTATCCAGGATGTAGATGAGGTCAGTAGCCTGCTCCACCACCCTCCGGTAGATTCTCTCAGTCTCCTCCAGGTCGGATTGCGTCCTCTCCACCCGTGCCTTCAAGTCCGTAGAGATGCGGCGCTGCTGCACAAACGCCAGGATACCAACCATAAAGACAGCGATTATCAGGGCTGTTTCAGCGATAATATGGCGGATATAGACCCAGTGGACCGTCTCAGAGACCTCGCTGATAGGCGCAGCTACTGCCACGGACCACAAGCCTCCGGGTGGCAATGCGTCACTCCTGACGGGTGTAAAGGCAATCAGTTTGGTGATGCGTCCTTCCATGCCCCGGTGCCAGCCGCTCTCATAAAGGCCCACGCCTTCTTCACCCCGCAACATAAGTTCCTTCATGATCCGGTTAATCTCGGCGAAGCTGATGTACGGCTGCCGCTCTGCCCTGGCGGTGAAAGCATTCTTGCCGATAAAGGCCGCTTCCGGATGATAGAGGAACATCCCGCTTTGATCGATGACCCAGGCATATCCGGTCCTGCCGGAACGAATATCTCTTGTTACGCCGGCTACAAGACGAGAGACGTCCAGGCGTGCATAGAGCGCACCCTGCCCATCGACGAAGTTCATCGGCGTGTGGAACACACTCGTTACCATGACCCTTTCGTCTTCTCCGGGTTCCACCTGCAGCGGGCTAAGGTAGATTTGGCCCGAGGGGTCAGGGGGATACATCTCCGTGCTCTTTTTCAGGCGCACTTCAGTGCGGCGGCCGTCACAACAGACCTGGAGCAAATGGCGGGAAGGATCTATCACGCCGATCTCGATCAGCCCCTTATCCCTGGTCCGTTCTACCACCAATCGCATCGTCTGTTCCAAGGCGCGAACCTGCGTATACGGCTGAAGAGTCTTTAAACTCTTAACTTCGATTTGAAGATCTCTGAGGATCGCATCGATCTGGGATGCGGCCTGGCGGGCTAAGATCAACTGTTGTTGATTGAAGCTGTCATCGACCTGATGATGCATTACCCTTGAATTCGCATAGACCATCCAGAAGGCAATGGCAATCACCGCGGCAAAGATGAGGGAACTGGCCAGGATCAGGTAGCGGGACCCGAGCAGTCTTTGAACCAGTCCGAGCACGCGGCTCGTAAGGCCCATCAGGGAGCCTCTCCGTCGTTTGTTAAATTGAGTCTCTTTTTAAGATCTCGGATGTACCACTGGGCAATTGAGTCATCGGAAAGCGCCATATCGAGCTGTTTGGTCATCATGCTGATCCGCCCCAGTTGCCGCAACCGCGTGAGGAGAATCGGGGCCGCTCCGTACGTGATCATGGCCTCCAGGAAGTCCCCCTTACTGGAGTTCTCGAAACCCATCTGGGTCAGGAGCGCCGTGATTACCTTGATCCTTCGCAACCTCCTGTCGAGCGGTGCGCCTCCCGCCTTGTATTGCACGCGGATATAGTTCTTGCTTTCGGTCTCCGTGCAAAGCGCCTCGATGGTGGTAAAGTGGTAACCCATGCGAAGGCTGAGGAGCATATACTGCTTGCTTAATACGGCGTAGCTGTTTTCTGAAAACTCCGGCTTGGCTCCTTGCAGCATATTATTGGCCATGACGGTCATGAAGCCTTTCACATCCGCAGGAGGTGTTCTCGGCCAGCCTTCTTGTTTGATGCCCTCCCATAAGGCCTTCATCGGTTCGGACGCGATTTCCGAATCCTCCAGAAAGCGCGCGCCCTTGTGGTCCGGAGGCGGCTCGTCGAGACGCACAATATCCACGGTCAATGGGATAGTACCGGTCTTCAGGCGTAAGCCCATCTGATCTTTGTGTTCGAGGTCGCGAGCCCCGCTGAACATCTCCTCCATTGCTTTCTGATGGGCGAAACGGGTCAGATCATGAAAGGTATGGCAACTTTCTACGCTGAACCCCGGGTCTGCCGGATTAAGCAGATTAAGCGGAGAGACACGCTGCAGGATTGATCCAAGCAGCATCATTATTTCCGTATCGGCCAACAATTCGAATTCCGGTTGGCGTGCCGCAATCAGGTCTTCGTGTAATCCGCTATAGATAATAGCCTCAGTCGCATCAACGGTCACCAGCGTTCCCGAAGGCAAGTCTCCCGCCGCTTCCACTCCCGCCAGAGTGGGTACCCGGTATTCACGCGCTATGGTGGCCATATGACTGGCAGCACTGCCCACCTGGGTCACGAGAGCCTTAATCCGCCCCAACGCCGTAATGAGACCAGGGAAGGCATGGGGGGTCATCAGCACCGCACCTTCGGGAACCAGAGCGAGATCCCTGGTAGAGGAGACATGGTAGACAGGCCCCCCACCGGCGCCGGGACAGACCGTGGTGCCGCCAGATACGAGAACCTGCAGCCTGGATGTGTCGACGGAAGAAGATTTAGGCGCGGACTTGATGCCCAAGGTGCGCAAAGGCCGGGCCTGGAGCACGAACGGTCGGCCTTCCCTGTCGATCGCCCACTCAATATCTCCCGGGCAGCCACAATTTGCTTCGATTCTCAGCGCGAGCCTCGTGAGTGCATCGATGTCGATCTCTCGCAGCGAGGGCTTGGCCTGCTCGTCTACCGGCACGGGTTCTTCGATCAGACCCACGCCCTTCGCAGGTACGAGCCTCTTAACCTTTAGGGATGGTTTTGCGTCAAGGATGAAACCATCATTGCGGCGCACGCGGAAAAGATCGGGAGTCAGCGTTCCGTCCACGACATATGGTCCCAGCCCCCATATTGAATGAATAATGAGGGAGTCGGCTGAGCCCGAGATTGGATCCTGTGTGTAGATGACGCCGCTGGAGGATGCGTCTACCATCACCATGCAACCAACACTCATAGGCAGATCCGATTCTTTCAGACCGTGACTCAAAAAGTAGTAGATAGCCTTCGGGCTGAATTTGCTCGCGAGTATCTCGCGATAATGGTCGAGCACTTTGTCCGCGCTTAAGTTCAAAAAGGTTGCATACTGGCCCGCGAAGCTGAAATGAGTGTCTTCACCTACTGCGCTCGAGCGCAGGGCGAACCGTTCGGCTCCGGTGCGCTTTGCCAGTTTCCCAAGTTCGGTCGTGATTGCCTCGGCTAGATCGTTGGGAACAGCACTTTCCCGAACCAGGGACTGAATCTCTTTGCTCACTTCCTCAAGCTCATCTAGGCTCTTCAAGTCGAACGACCGGAGGCGCTCAGTGATGCGATCCTGAAGCCTATTCGTCTCCATGTAGTGGAAGTACGCCCAGGCGCTGATGGCAAATCCATCGGGAACCGGGAGCCCCATGCTTCTTAACTCACCGAGGCGCGTATTCTTACCGCCGACACTGGATGCTCTCCCACATCCAGCCTGATCCAAGGGTATTGTGAAGTGGTCGGGTACGACGGGCCGTTTCCCTGGCAGAAGCTCTTCAACCAGCCCATCGAGAAGAGCGAAACGATCCCGGAGAGGCACATAGGAAGGTCCTCCGAGGGCAATCATGTTCTCGACAATATCGGATACCCCGGCACGCATTTCTCCAACACGCGTCAGGACATAATTGAGATCAAAAAGATACTCGCCCTGTGTTTTCTCTTCCATATCGCTGATGATTTTGAGAACCTGATTGTTTTTTTCGAGGAGGGCTAAAAAATGATCAAACTTTTGCAGAAGAACTCTAAAGGCAGGCTGGGTCTCCTTTTCCCTGCCCCGGAATACTGACTGAAGCCATCTCATCGGCTTGTACCCCTTTTCTGCGGGGCGATTATGCTCCGCTGAATCCTGGCTTCGGCCTCAAACTAACGCTGTTCTTAGAAAGGGCCGACGAAGTCTTTGTCGCTTTTCCGGCACAGCCGCATCACGTTACTATACAACAGACCGCGGACAAGATCACTTAAGAATAACTTATTGATATCATAACAATTAATTATTTGACTTATGTTTGTCTGACTATATAATCGTACCAAATTATGACATACCGTTGATGCTTGTTGCAAACAATTCTGCAAGCCGCGTTAATCAGCGGCTTCGTCGCTGGCGGGATACATATCTCAACGGAGAAGGGGGGAGCAATGACCATAATAACGATTTCCAGGTTTACGATGAGCGGCGGCGAAAAGCTCGCCAAATGTCTTTCAGAGAGACTGGGTATTCCGTCCGTGAGCCGGGAAGTAATTACCCAGGTGGCGGATCAGTTCGGGATATCTGAGGCTGTTCTCGTAGAACAGCTGGAAAAGACGAAACGCGGACCATCGCCTGAACGCCGCCTTTACTTGGCATCGCTCCAGCTGGCGCTCGCCGAGAGGGCCCAGCAAGGGCCTTTTGTTTACCACGGGCTTGCCGGTCATTTTCTGTTGCGAGGCATTCCTCAGATCCTGAAGATTGGTATTGTTGCTCCGCTTAAATTGCGGGCTCAGAAATTGATGGAAGAGAAAAACATTAGCCCCGAAGAGGCGATTCGTTCTATTCAGCGGTGGGATGAAAGGCGTGCCAATTGGGTTCGCTTTCTTTACGATGTGGATTGGCTGGACCCCTCGCTCTATGACCTCGTGATTAATATTGCCAGTGTCAGTGTAGACAGCGCCTGTGAGATCGTCATCTCCGCATTGAACCAGCAGGAGTTTAGGGAGGTTCCGGAAAAGCAGAGAATGATCGATGACTTTGTTCTGGCCAGCCGGGTCAAGGTGCAGCTGGCTACTCATGAGAGGACCAGGAGCTGGTTGGAACTGGAAGTGGAGGCTGAACAGCAGGTGGTGAAAATCACCGGCCGGGCATTAATGGGAGGAGGTATCTTCTACTGGCGTGGTGAAGACCGCGTCCGGGACGAACTCATTGAGGTGGTCAAGAGCGTACCAGGAGTAAAGAAAGTAATAATTGCCCTGGAAGGAGAGGCTGTTCCTGTCGAGTAGCAACAACTTGATTTCATTCCTCCCTTTCCCTGTCGTATGAATCGCATCATGCTCCCGGGCGGCCAAACCCGCAGAATCAGGGGTTCAGCATTAAGAGGAACTTATAGATATCATAAAAATTAATGAATTGACTTATAGGAGGGGCGAAATTATATAATCGTTCCAGTTGTCATACAATCCTCAAATGAGCAGGGATAAATCCATTTTGTCTGAGTTACGTGCGCGTTGTTCGGGAGCTTTGGTAGCGGTACTTACTTCATTCACGGATGGCACGGTTACACTTTTTGAACCAGCAGTGACACCTTAAACGCATGAGAAAGGAGAGAAATTATGAGTGAGATTGGGCACGGTGGCAAGCAGATCGTAGAGCGCATTCTCGATCCCCAAACAGCTAAGGAAAAGATCAAGAACCTCAAGAAAGTTCCGGTGCGCGAGCAGATGGCTGTTGAGGTCATTGACCTCGCGTATGGGTTCTTTTCCCCACTCCAGGGGTTCCTCGGCAAGGCGGATGTAGAGAGCGTGTGCAAGAAGATGCGTCTCAAGGACGGGACAGTCTGGTCAATCCCTATTGTCTTCGATATCTCGGACAAGGAGATAGCCGATTACGGGGTAAAAGAAGGAGAATCAATCCTTCTGACTTACAAGGACAGCCCTGTGGCCGTCTTCGATGTAGAAGAGATCTACAGTTACAACAAGCAGGAGATGGCGAAGGATGTATATGGCACGAACGACGAAAAACATCCGGGAGTGAAGCTTACGAACAATTTTAAGGACAAGTTCCTCGGCGGGAAGATCACCATGGTCAGTAAACCGATTATCAACCCTCCCTTTACGGAATTCCTGCTCACGCCTCTCGAGATGCGAAAAAAGATCAAAGAGAAAGGATGGGTCCGGAGCGTTGCTCACCAGACAAGAAATGTGCCCCACACAGGGCATGAATGGCTGATGAAGGGGTCATGGCTGTCAGCATATGGAGAATTACCTGTCGAGAAAATGATCGTGGGCGTCATTGTAAACGCGATCATCGGGGAGAAACGTCCCGGTGACTATATCGACGAGGCTATTGTTCTCTGCCATGACGTTTTGAGAAAGGCGGGGTACTTCCGGGAAGATGTGCACCTCACCTCCATCTCCCTGTGGGATATGCGCTATGCCGGCCCTCGCGAAGCAGTTTTCCATGCTGCTCTGCGGGCTAACCTGGGTATCACCCATCACATGTTTGGTCGGGATCATGCCGGGGTGGGAACCTACTATGATCCGTACGATGCCCACCGTATCTTTGACCAGTTTTCCGAAAAGGATCTGAACATCAAACCGGTTCGTGTTTTGGAGTGGTGGTACTGCCCGATATGTGCCGAGGTGACCTACATGGGCCTATGCAACCACAAAGACAAGATCCAGAATTTCAGCGGGACCCTCATTCGCAGCATCATTCAGGACGGCGTGAAACCTCCAAGGCTGATCTTCCGGCCCGAGGTTTTTGATCTCATCGAGGAATGCGCCCAGAAGTACGGGATGGGCTCGGCGTACGTCACTAAAGAGTACATCGCCAATAGGAATCCTGTTTTCACATTTCCCAAGCTTTGATTTAACGCCTGAGAGGAGGAAAAAAATGGCTGACACATTTCCAATCAATGTATGGATCAATGAAGAGCGCTACGAGAAACTGCGGGCTGCCGGTTTGGGCCAAATGGCTCAGGAAATGTTAGCGGGGCTGAAGGTCCTACGGGTCCCGACCAATGAGCAACAACGGGACGAAATTTTGAAGAAATACCCAATGGCAAAGTACGACAGTGCTACTACCAAGAGTATCGAACTCTTGCCGAGGGATGTAAAGGACAAGATCTTTGACCTGATCATCCAGAAGAAGAGTGTAGATGTGATGGGGGAATTTCTCAAGGCATAAAAAGCACTGAACCATGGAGCGAAGCGGGTGGATATCCTAGAAGGAGGTGAAGCCACGAATCAAAGAGCGCGGAAGGCGTTGAAAGCGTTATTTCAATCTAACAATTTTTATAGGAGGTAGACAATGCCAAGCTATGTGATTATGGAGAAATGTGACGGATGTAAGGGGCAGGACAAGACAGCCTGTCAGTACATCTGCCCCAATGACCTGATGGTCCTGAACAAGGACACCATGAAGGCTTACAATCGGGCGCCGGAGATGTGCTGGGAATGTTACAGTTGCATAAAGATTTGTCCGCAGCAGGCGATGGACGTCCGGGGCTATGCTGACTTCATTCCCATGGGAGCCTCGGCCGTGCCCCTGAGAAGCTCTGATTCCATCATGTGGACAGTAAAGTTCCGCAACGGGACACTCAAACGGTTCAAGTTCCCCATCAGGACCACGCCCGAAGGTTCGGCAAAGCCTGACGGAGGTTGGGAGACCGGCTCGGATGATCTCAAGAGCCACATTCTGTTTTCAGAACCCGGCTCTTTGGGGGTAGAGGTACCGACTCTTAAGAAAAAATAAATAATGATGTTAAGGAGGGAATTTTTATGCAGCCTTTTGAAACTGTTGAGGTAACAACCGATCTTTTGATCTGTGGCGGCGGCATGGCGGCCTGCGGGGCAGCCGTAGAGGCGGCTTACTGGGCTAAGAAGAAGGGTCTGAAAGTGACGCTGGTGGACAAGGCCGCCCTGGATCGAAGCGGCGCGGTGGCTATGGGATTGTCGGCCTTGAACCAGTATGTAGGGATTGCCGAGGGCGATAACACCGCAGAACAGTACGTGGACTATGTCAGACAGGACCTCATGGGGATCACCCGGGAGGATCTGGTGTACGACATTGCGCGACACGTGGATTCCACGGTCCACCTGTTTGAGAAGTGGGGACTCCCCATCTGGAAGGACGCGAATGGCAAGTATGTGCACGAAGGCCGGTGGCAGCTCATGATCAACGGTGAATCCTATAAGATCGTAGTCGCGGAAGCTGCCAAGAATGCCTTGGGCATGGAGAATATTTATGAGAGGGTTTTCATCGTGGAACCTTTGATGGATGGTGATCGGGTCGCTGGCGCTGTTGGCTTCAGTACTCGAGAGAATAAATTTTACGTATTCAAGGCCAAGGCCGTGCTGGCGGCCATGGGGGGCGCGGTTCATGTTTTCCGCCCCCGGTCGGTCGGCGAAGGCCAGGGTCGGTCCTGGTACCCGCCCTTCAACTCCGGTTCGAGCGCGTACTTCACCATCAAGGCTGGCGCAGAGATGACCTGTCAGGAAGTACGTTTCATCCCCGTCAGATTCAAGGATGCCTACGGGCCGGTAGGTGCTTGGTTCCTCCTCTTCAAATCCAGGGCGACCAACGCCCTCGGTGAGGATTACATGGTGACCCACACGGACGAACTCCAGAAGTGGGCCCCCTACGGTCTGGGGAAGCCCATCCCGGCCAACCTGAGAAACTGGCTGGGGATGATGGACCTCTCGGCCGGGAAAGGCCCCATCTACATGAGGACGGAAGAAGCTATCGGGAAGATCGTTGCCGCTGCCGGCGACGAGAAGGCCGCTAAGAAGAAACTCAAGGAAGTTGAATCAGAGGCGTGGGAAGACTTCCTGGATATGACGATCTCCCAGGCCATCCTGTGGGCGGCCCAGAACATTCAGCCCGAAGAGACGGATTCGGAGATTATGCCGTGCGAGCCTTACTTCATCGGGTCCCACTCCGGTGCTTCCGGCGCCTGGGTCAGTGGTCCTCCGGATGTGGCGCCCCCCGAATATTTCTGGGGATATAACCGCATGTGCACAACTAAGGGCTTGTTTGCCGCAGGTGATGGCTCCGGGGCATCCAGTCACAAGTTCTCCGACGGCTCTCATGCAGAGGGAAGGATCGCCGCCAAGGGCGCCTTAGCGTATGTGGTCGACAACCCGGCACAGCCCAACGTAGACCCCAAAGCTGTCGAAGCCTTGAAGGAGCGGATCTTGCTACCCCTTGGCCTTTTTGATCAGTACAATAAAATCTCCGACAACCCGGATGTTAACCCCAACTACATCAAGCCGAAGAGCTTCATGCTCCGGCTCCAGAAGGTCATGGATGAGTACTCCGGGGGTGTGACAGCCAACTTCACTACGAGCAAGAAGTATCTGGAAAAGGGTCTTACGCTCCTGGCCTTCCTGAAGGAAGACGCGGAGAAGTTAGCCGCCGCTGATCTGAATGAACTCATGCGGTGCTGGGAAAATGTGCAGAGGATGTGGCAGGCAGAGGCCCACGTGCGGTCGATCATGTTCCGCGAGGAGACCAGATGGCCCGGCTACTATTTCCGGTCTGACTTCCCCACCATGGATGAAAAAAATTGGCGGGTCTTTGTAAACTGCAGGTGGGATGCGAAGACAGACAAATGGGAGATGATGAAGAAGCCCGTTCTCAACTTCATTTCGGCCAATAAATAGGGACGGGGCAAACGTATTTGGTAGACGCACAGGCTCCGGGCATGATGCCTGGAGCCTGTTTTTAAGATGTTGCAGCGCTCTGCCATGCTTTAATAATGTCGCGTAAGGGAGAGTCGAATGACAGATGTGCAGAACAAGAGAGGCGCAATCCTGGTGATCGGCGGAGGAGTTGCCGGTATCACTGCGGCAGTTGAAGCAGCGGAGACTGGCTTCCCTGTATACCTTGTTGAAAAGGAAGCGTACCTCGGGGGACGCGCGGTTCGCATGAATCAGTATTTCCCCAAACTCTGTCCTCCCACCTGCGGGATGGAGATCAATTTCAAGCGCATAAAAAATAACCCGCTCATCACTTACTACACCATGGCGGAAGTGACCGAGATTCGCGGCGAGGCAGGCAACTACACGGTGAAAGTCACTATGAAACCGCGCTATGTGAATGAGCGCTGCACGGCCTGCGGCAAGTGCGGAGAGGTCTGTCAGACGGAGATCCCCAACTCCTTCAACTACGGCATGGATCGCGTGAAGGCTGCGTACCTGCCCCATGAAATGTCTTTTCCAATGCGCTATGTGCTGGCACCGGACATCGTCCAGACGGAGGATGGTAAGCGTTGTCAGGCGGCCTGTGCGTACGACGCCATTGATCTAGCTATGGTGCCTCAAACCATCGAACTCAAGGTTGCCTCCGTAGTGGTGGCCACCGGCTGGGAGCCTTATGATGCGCTCAGGATTGATAACCTGGGTTTTGGCAAAGCTGCGAACGTTGTCAACAATGTCATGGTGGAACGTCTCGCTGCGGTGAATGGACCGACCGGGGGGCGAATCATAAGACCCTCGGATGGCAAAGAGATCAAGAGTATAGCTTTTTGCCAGTGTGCCGGCCAACGCGACGAGAATCATCTGCCTTTCTGCTCCCGGGTCTGTTGCCTTGCGTCGTTGAAACAGGCCCACTATGTGCGGCAACAGTACCCTGACGCCGATGTATATCTCTTCTATATCGATTTGCGGGCCATGGGACAAAACGAAGATTTTCTTACTAAGATCCAGGCGGACGAAAAGGTCCGGCTTATCAAGGGGAAAATAGCGAAAGTGGTCGAAGACCCGAGTACCAAGGACATCATCGTTGAGGCTGAAGCCACGGCCTCAGGAAAGGTCGCGCGGGTGCAGGTGGACATGCTGGTGCTTGCGACCGGAATGGTCCCTTCCACTGCTAGGGAGAAGATTCCGTTTACTACCCCACACTATGACGAGGATGGATTCACGAAGGACGCACCGGGCATTTATGGCGCCGGGTGCGTTAAGCGTCCCCTTGATGTGGCCTCATCCGTTCAGGATGCGACGGCGGCAGCTCTCAAGGCGATCCAATCAGCGGTGGGGAGGTAATTCGATGGAAAAGAAGATTGGAGTCTACATCTGCGGAGGCTGCGGGATAAGCGGCTCGGTCGATGTTGAAAAACTTGCAGACATTGCTAAGAAGGAATATAAGGTGCCTGCTCTTGTGCACCCGTGTCTTTGCAGCGCGGAAGGGATAGCGCAGGTGCGCAACGAGATGGCCGAGGGCGGTATCAACGGCCTGGTAATTGCGGCCTGCTCTCCCAGAGCCAAGACTGAGGTATTTTCCTTCGATCCCAAGGCCACGGTCAGCGATCGCGTGAACCTGCGGGAACAGGTGGTCTGGAGCCATGAGCCAAATGTCCTTGAGGGAAAGAAGTTTGATGAAGATATCCAGATGCTGGCTGAGGACCAACTGCGGATGGGCATCGTAAGGGTGCAGAACATGGATCCGCCTGAGCCTTACCTAAGTGATTTCAGCAAGCGTATCCTTGTTGTCGGAGGTGGCGTGACCGGCATGACCTCAGCCTTGGAAACGGCTCGCGCCGGATACGACGTTGTTCTGGTCGAGAAAGAGTCTGCTCTTGGCGGATTCAGCGCAAGGTTGTTCAAAGAATACCCCAGGGTGGCACCGTATCGCGATCCGGCCTCGCCGGTTTGCGGACCGCTGATAGAAGCTGTGCGCAAAGAACCACGCATAAAGACTTTTACTGCTGCCACCATTGAAAAAATCGATGGAGCGCCCGGACTCTTTGATGCCTCAATCCGCCAAAACGGGAACGTCGTCACGGAGCGCATCGGCGCTATCGTTCTGGCTACTGGGTTTGAACCTTATGATCCTTCGAAGCTTGGTCATCTGGGCTTTGGTGAAAGCCCGAACGTGGTTACCACGGTCGCTATGGAGGAGATGGCGGCCAAGGGCAACGTTACCCGTCCGTCGGACGGCAAGACTGTAACGAGTGCTGCCTTTATTCTTTGCGCGGGTTCGCGTGATGCCAACCATCTCCCATACTGTTCTACCACCTGTTGCATGACCTCTCTGAAACAGGCATTGTACGTCCGGGAGCAGAATCCTGATGCCAGAGTCTACATCTTTTATAAAGACATCCGTACTCCGGGTCAATACGAAAACTTCTACCGGTGGGTGCAGGAGGACGAGGGAATATTTATGACCAAGGGAGAGGTGGCTGCGGTAATTCCGGAGGCGGATGGGTCGGTCTCCGTGGACGTTGACGACACCCTTCTCGGCGAAAAGATCCGGGTAAAGGCCGACCTTGTGGTTCTGGCCACGGGCATGGTTCCAAGAACCGCTCTGGGAGAAGAAGAGGTGCAGGCCATCTCTGAAGAAGACGAGAAGCAGAAAAAGGATAAACAGGAGGACATGGCATCCCGACTTCTCATTCCCACCAGGATGATTAAGTCCAACACGCTGAACCTTGCCTATCGTCAGGGTCCTGAACTGCCCGACCTGAAATATGGGTTTCCCGATTCTCATTTTATCTGCTTTCCGTATGAGACGCGCCGGACGGGCATATACGCTGCCGGTTCTGTTCGTCAGCCCATGGACATAGCGTTCAGCGAGGAGGATGCCGGGGGCGCCGCATTGAAGGCTATCCAATGCGTTGAGCTGACTTCAGAGGGCAAGTCAGTTCATCCTCGTGTTGGCGACATGAGCTATCCTGATCTCTTTATGCAGCGGTGCACCCAGTGCAAGCGGTGCACTGAGGAGTGCCCTTTCGGGATGTTCAACGAGGACGAAAAAGGCAATCCCCTGCCAAATCCGACTCGATGCCGCCGCTGCTCCATATGCATGGGCTCCTGTCCTGAGCGAATCATCTCCTTCAAGGACTATTCAGTACCCATGATTGGAGCGATGATCAAAGCTATTGAAGTTCCGGAAGAAGACGAGGAAAAGCCGCGCATCCTTGTCCTGGCCTGTGAGAACGATGCCTACCCGGCTCTGGACATGGTCGGATGGCGCAGAATCAAGTATAATTCCTTTGTTCGCATCATTCCTTTGCGCTGCCTTGGGTCGCTCAACCTGATATGGGTAGCCGACACCCTCTCGAAGGGCATCGACGGGATACTCTTGCTGGGGTGCGTCCACGGGCATGATTACCAGTGCCACATGATGAAAGGGAGCGAGCTGGCCAATTACCGTTTGTCGAAAGTACAAGAGACCTTGAACCGTCTGGCTCTCGAATCGAAACGGCTGCGCATAGAACAGATCGAGATCTCAGACTACCATCGCCTGCCGGGAATCATCGATGAGTTTCTCGAGACGATAAACGAGGTTGGACCCAATCCGTACAAAGGGTTTTAGGAGGTAATCAGAATGCCACAGGCGACTGTGACAGAGCCGGATCTGAAGTTTGTCAAGGAGATAAAGGGATGCGGAGGAGATGCCCTGAAGAAGTGCTTTCAGTGCGCCAGTTGCTCGACCGTGTGCAACCTGTCCCCTGACGATCATCCTTTTCCCAGAAAAGAGATGGTCTGGGCCCAGTGGGGCCTTAAGAGCAAGCTGTCGAGAGATCCTGACCTATGGCTCTGTCACCAGTGCAACGATTGCACGGAGTACTGTCCCCGCGGGGCAAAGCCCGGAGACGTTCTCGCCGCATTGCGCCGCCTGGTTATCCGGGAGAATGCCTTTCCTCGGTTTTTGGCCAGAATGGTGAACGATCCCCGGTTTCTTCCGGTGGTCTTTGCCATCCCTGTAATCCTGCTGCTCCTTTTGATGGCCAATGCAGGCACGTTGCGAATCCCCCATGGTGAAATTATCTACCGGAACTTTATACCGCAATGGCCTGTGGTCGATGTGCTGTTTCCTCTGACCGCGATCTGGACTGTCATCTGCTCGGCCGTGGTGATTCGCCGGTTCTGGTCTGGTTTGCGTGAAGGATCGGATGGCCGACTTCTGACGCAGAGTTATTCATGGGGGCAAGTCGTTCCTTTGCTGTCGAATATTCTCCGGCATAAATACTTTCAGGAATGCAAGGCAAGCCGGAGCAGATATCTGGCCCATTTCAACATCATGTGGGGCTTCATACTGCTCGCCGTGACCACCACGTGTGTGGCGGCCGGGGTTTACCTGTTCCACTACGAAACGCCCTATTCGTTGAGCAACCCAATTAAGTGGATCGGCAATGTGGGCGCGTTGATCTTGATCCTGGGGTCCTCTTTAGCGTTTGTCAATCGGCTTTCCAAGCCCGATGCAGTGGGAAAAGGCACCTACTTCGACTGGCTCTTTCTGTTGGTCGTCCTGGCAACAGGCGTGACAGGGCTTCTCGCGGAGATCCTTCGTCTCGCCAACGCCCCTGACGTGGCTTATCCTGTTTATTTTATCCATCTGGTTTTCGTCTGGTTCCTCTTCGCCTATCTGCCCTTCTCGAAATTTGCCCACCTCCTGTATCGGACAACTGCGCTTATGTACGCGAGCCGCATAGGAAGGGAGCTTAAAAAAGGAACGGCACTTTCATCGATCGCAGCGATACAGGCGGGCGCCCGACGAGAGATTTCCTGAAGGAGGCTAAATGACTGCCGAAGAAAAGTTGGATGATCGCTCATCCACTCAGTTGCACAAAGGCGACAGGATCAGGTTCCGCTGTCACTCACAATTAGCCTGCTTCACTAAGTGCTGCCGTGATGTGAACATCTTTCTTTCCCCTTACGATATTCTGCGCCTGAAGAAGAGGCTGGCTATTTCATCGGAAGATTTCCTGGAAAAATACACCATCTCTCTCATCCCCGAAGCTTCCGGATTTCCGGTCATCCTGCTGAAGATGGAGGAGGATCGAAACAGAGTCTGTCCTTTTGTTGCGTCCCAAGGATGTTCTGTCTATGAGGATAGACCCTGGTCCTGCCGTATGTTCCCGCTTGACCAGGGAAGTCGCGTCGGGGATTTTCACCTCATTGCCCCGCCATCTCTCTGTCTGGGATTGAGAGAAAGAACGGAACAGACCGTGGAGCAATACCTGGGGAGTCAGGATCTCGGATCGTATGAGGAGAATGAAAAACTCTTGGGCAATATCGCATCCAATCCTCGATTTTCCAGGACCAGCATCCAGAACCCCAAGGTTCAAGAGATGATCCGGATGGCTCTGTATGACTTGGACCGTTTCCGCAGGTTTGTTCTTGAAAGTCGATTCCTGCAGATTTTTCATGTTGAGAAAGAGATCTCTGAAAAAATCGCAACGGATGACGTGGAATTGCTGAAACTTGCTCTGCGCTGGCTGGAATTTGGCCTGATTGCGGGAGAGACGCTCGAGATGCGAGAAGACATCGTGGCGAGAAGCAAAGAGAGTTCAGGGCAGGGCTAGGTTATTCCTGTGCAAGACACCTTCAGACTCACAGGCAAAAGGCAAGAGGAGATCAAGATTCTTACCGGGGAGAAGCTCAAGTTCTTCTGCCACCGGGGAATCTCCTGTTTCACTGCCTGCTGTGCAGATCTTCAATTGATCCTGACGCCGTATGACATCCTTCGTATGAAAAAAAGGCTTCAGCTCAGCACCAGAGAATTCATGGATCAGTACACAACGCCGGATGAGCGCAGGGAATCAATTTTTCCTTTGGTCTGCCTCAAGATGAGAGATGATGTGAAACGGCAGTGTCCTTTTGTCAGTCCGCAGGGCTGCACGATTTATGAGGATCGTCCAGGGGCTTGCCGTCTGTATCCATTGGGCAGGGCTACCAGCAGCGATGCATCGGGAATGAAGGAGGGCGAGTTTTATTTCTTTGTGCAAGAAGCCCACTGCCTGGGATTCCTGGAGCAGAGGGAATGGACAATTGAGGAGTGGATTCAAGACCAGGGAGCAAGGCTCTACAACCAGATGAACCGGCCCTGGATGGAGATTGTTACGAGTAGGAACAGACATATACGAGAGCTGAACGAACAGAAGCTGGGAATGTTCCACATGGTCAGTTATAATCTGGAGCGCTTCCGGGAGTTCGTCTTCAATACTAAGTTTCTCAAGGTCTTTGACATTTCTTCGGAAGAGATCAAGAAAACGGCATCCGATGAGGTCGAACTGATGAAGCTGGGCATGCGGTGGCTGAAATTCGCGCTTTACGGGGAAGATACTTTTGTCCCCCGGGCAGGTATGGCCGAAGGTCCAGAATCTGCGTGATAGAAACTTAGTTGGTCGTCAGGGAAGCGGCGCTGAGAAGAGCAATGGAGCGGAAGGTTGGCCCTAACCGCATGTAATACCAATTTGCATTCAAAAATAGAGCGAGGCGCTCAAGCCGTGGCGAACGGAGGCGTACTTAGAGTGCGTCGGAGTGAGACGGGGCGCAACACCCACTGACGTGGGTACCCGGAAGAGGGGTACCCGTGTCTAAACACGGGTCTATGAATGAAGGCAACTTGGTATAAAGGGAGGATGAGAGGATGGATTGCCGGAACCCTTACATTGAACAATTCATAAGAAAGCTGATTGCAGAAAAAGGAGAGAAACTGGAACCGGACGCGCTGGAAAGATTGGTTGAGGATCTCAATCGGCTGCTGGAAAATATGATTGGAAGAAATATGATCGCGGCCCTGCCGGATGCGGTGCGCGATCAGTTCGTCACCGACCACCATAAAGGAAGCCGGGATGTGGATATCACTGAGATGTCCCAGGTGTTCGATAAATACATAGCCGATCCAACGCAGATCATGAAGAAGACGTTGAAGGAGTTTGCAGATCTCTATTTTAGAAATAGATGAAAAAACTGCCCATCCACGAATTTTCCATCTGAAGCAGCGAGAAAACGCCACGCAAGTAACACGAGAGCCCGCTCATGCGTCCTGCACGTCGACCCTAAGTTGAGCCGTAATGTCGTATTTTTTGAGTAGCTTCCAGAGGGTTACACGGCTAATACCTAGAAGGCGGGCTGCCTCTGCTTTGTTGCCTTGTGATTTTTCGAGAGCTGCCACCAGGTCTTTCTCACCAATGTGATGCACACCTCTCCCTGCGTCGCGATCGATAGAGGGTTGTTTTTTTTCGGACAGAGATGGCAGATGCTGTGGCGCAATGAAAGCATCGTGACATACCACGAACGCATATTCCAAGGCATTTATCAGTTCTCGGACGTTACCCGGCCACGCATGGGTGATGAGAGTCTTCATCGTCTCCTCAGTAATTCCCTGGATCGCTTTGTCGGTTCGCAGGCGTATGCCTCGGACCAGATGGTGCACAAGAAGGGGTATATCCTCGGGTCTCTCCCTGAGCGGTGGCACGGATATGGGTACTACATTGAGCCGGTAGTAAAGGTCTTCACGGAAGCGCCCTTCCTGGCACATTTGCCAGAGGTTGCGGTGCGTAGCGGCGATGATACGGGTGTCAACAGGAATAGGCGTGAGATCCCCGACTTTCTCGATCTTCTTCTCCTGCAGCACGCGGAGGAGCTTCACCTGTGTTGAAAGCGGAATATCACCTATCTCGTCCATGAACAAATCGCCGCCGTGTGATGCCTCAAAGCGTCCACGTCTGTCTCGGTCTGCTCCTGTAAACGCGCCCTTCACGTGGCCGAAGAGTTCGCTCTCGAGGAGCGACTCGCTCAGGGCTGCGCAGCTTACCTTGATGAAGGGTCCCCTGCTCCTCTTGCCAAGGGCATGGATGGCATTGGCCACCAGTTCTTTTCCGGTTCCGCTCTCTCCGTAAACGATGACCGGGACATCCGACGCTGCAGCATCCATTATCAGATCGTATAGGGCGAGCATACTCGGGCTTCTTCCCACAATACCTTCAAACACATCCCGGCCCGGCGACACAAGGTCTGCCAACTCCTTTATAGTCTGCTCCTTTTCGACCAGGGAGGTGATATCCGTGAGCGTTTCCACGCCGCCTATCAGGGCACCATCCTTGGCTTTCAGGACAGCCGCATTCTTGAGAGCGTAAAGGGGACGGCCATCCTTTGTCTGAAGACAGCATCGCCTTCCCATTATAGATCCAGAATGGTAGAGCTCACAATTGACGTGCATATGGCCCTCCCCATCCAGAGAGAAGCATTTGTCGCACTTCAAGATGGTGCATGACTGCCCCACAAGCTCTGCTGCAGAGTATCCGGTCATCCTCTCCACAGCCTTGTTTACCGAAAGGATATTTCCCTCCGGATTGACCACAATGACGCCGTCCATGATCGTATCGATGATTGCCTCAGAATATACCCGAAGAAACGTCTTCATGATGAACCCATGAATCCCGAATACCGTTAAGGTGAACGTTAACTTAATATTAACATTAACGGTGCGACTTTGCAAGATAAAATCGTAGTTTCGGCAGCTATCTTAGCAGTTTAACTAACGTTTTTGACTGAGCTGCCCACTGCGCAGAACGAGGCATACGCGTTGCATTTACGGGAGATAGTCTATCAGGAGAATGAATAGAAACTAAGAAGGATCATGAAAGGAGAGGCTATGATTGCAGAAATGGATGACGAAGGATTTCTTGTGCAACCGGATATGTGGACGAGGGGCGTTGCAGAGTCAATCGCTACAGCAGTGTTGCCGGGGAAGTTAGAAGACGATCACTGGAAAGTGATCGATTACCTGAGAGATTACTTCTCCCGGTATAACACGGTTCCACCGTTGAGAATGCTCTGTAAAGGGACGGGGGTAGACTTGCCCTATCTCCGTAAGCTTTTTCCATGCGGCCTGATCAATGGTGCATGTAAGATAGCTGGCCTTCCCAGAGCTATACTCCGGGGCCTTCTCTATCCCTAGCAAATATGGATGCTTCTCTAATATTTTTTTTGGAGTATATCAGCCAGGGAGAACCAGCAGCATGCTGAGGAATCGCGTTGACAATTTTGCCACTTCCCAGGTTCTTTTTTGGGGAACGCACTGCCGAGCCGAATTTAACAGCCTAGAAAGGAGAATAAGGTGGGTAATACTCTATTAGTGATGTTGACCTATGTGGCCTATGTGTTTATTGTCGTAATGTACGGAAAAAAGGTATATCGCTTTGCCAGCTTGCCCCCGCACTTGCGGTGGGACCTGTATCCGGTAATGCACGAACCCAAATATAAATATGGAGGGTCATATTACGAGCATCCCCAGTGGTGGGCTAAACACCGGCCGAGGAGTGTCGTCAGAAGTTTCTTTTGGGTTCTCAAAGATACCTTCTATCTCGGGGAATACTTCCACAAGAACAGAGGATACTGGTTCTGGCTCCTCCCCTGGCACCTCGGGTTCATATTGATCATCACGCTGCACATTCTCTGTTTTCTGGCCGCCGTTGCCATGGTCCTCGGCCTTTCCGTGGCCGCCGGCTCATCCGACCTTGCAGGCAGAATCTTCTACTATTTCATTTTGTTGTCGGGAATTTGTAGTTTTGTTCTTGGAGCCTTTGGGAGCATCGGTATGCTCGTAAAGAGAGTGAGCAATAGGGATTTGAGGGAATTCGCCTCGCCTATGAACTACTTCAGCTACCTCTTCACACTCGTCGTATTCCTCAGCGGGTTATACGCCTGGTACTACGTCGATCCCACATTCTCAGAGTACAGGGAGTTTTGGACGGGTGTCATCACCTTCTCCCCCAAAGGTGTGCAAGGGGGATCGGTTGTTCATATCGTCCTCTTCGACCTGTTTCTCCTCTATCTGCCGCTTACCCGCTCCATGCACTACATCAGCAGGTTTTTTGCCTTTTTTTGGGTCTATTGGGATGATGCGCCCAACGTCAAAGGTAGCGAAACCGAGAAGAAGATTCAAGCATTGCTCGACCAGCCTGTGAGCTGGTCAGCCCCGCACATTCAGTCCGGGAAGAAATGGACCGATTTGGCATCAGGGATGCCAACCACAGACTAACTCGCGAGGGTGACTATGAGAAACGGAACAGGCATAAACGACATTAGCAAAGAGTGTGACCAATTGGCCAAGATCACGAAAGAAGGCTTGATGAAACTTCCCTATCCCTATGATCAGGGAGAGATGGAGCCGAAAGTGAAGCTGCTTTCAGACCAGGAGAAGGGCCTTTTCGAAACCTCACTCGATGGTGTCTCAGCAATCCTCATACCGAAACCGAAGAATAAAGCGGAGGAGGATGAACTGTGTCGCAAGTTCCTTTCAGGATTTAGGAAACTGCTTACCAAAGAGAATAACTGGACCTTCCTGCAGCCTCTCATGCACTCTCTGGATTATTGCGGTAAGTGTCTGAGCTGCAGCGATGAATGCCCAGTTTACATCTCCAGCGGTAGGCAAGACATTTATCGCCCGAGCTATCGTTCGGAATTATTGCGACGCATCAAAGGAAGGTATATAGACGGGACGGGTGGGTTCTCTTCCTGGTTTCAAGGCAATGGTGTCGAGCTGAACTGGGCAACGATCGCCCGTTTAGCTGAATTGGCCTATCGATGCACGCTGTGCCGCAGATGCACCCAGGTCTGTAGTAGAGGCATAGACAATGGCTTGATCACGCATGAGATCAGAAAGATATTCAGCCAGGAGATGGGCATTGCACCCAAGGAACTTCATACAAAAGGGACGGTGCAACAATTACGAACCGGCTCGAGTACGGGGATGACGCCGGCCGCTTTGGGGAACATCGTGGAATTCATTCAAGATGAGATCCGGGAGAAAACGGGGATGAACATAGCGGTACCCGTTGATAAAGAGGGAGCCGACGTTCTCCTGATTCACAATGCCGGAGAGTACATAGCCTGGCCGGAAAACCCTGCAGCTTTCGCCATCATTCTTGAAGCGGCTGGCATAGACTGGACATTGTCAAGTGACCTCCTGGGTTACGATGGTGTAAACTACGGCGTCTGGTATGACGATGTACAGTTTTCGCGCGTTGCAGTCAAGCATGCCCAGATAGCGAAGAAGCTTAAGGTAAACCGGATCGTCGTCGGTGAGTGCGGGCACGCGCACAAAGCGCTCATCACCGTCGCCGACAGAATCCTCACGGGTGATCTTAACATCCCCCGCGAGAGCTGCCTTCCTTTACTCGAGGACATCGTACTTAACGGGAAGCTCAAGCTTGACCCGGAACGGAACGATTTCCTCGTTACTCTTCACGATCCCTGCAATATGGTTCGGCTGATGGGCATCGTGGAGCCACAAAGGCGGATCCTGCGAAAGATTTGCCCGCAATTCAGAGAGATGACACCACACGGCGTGAAAAACTATTGCTGCGGAGGTGGGAGTGGTTTTGCGATAATGACTTCCAAAAGCTTCGCAAGCTGGCGATCAACCATTTCGGGAAGGATGAAACTGAAACAGACGTTGGACGTTTTTCAACATGAGAGTGCACCTGAGATCAAGAAATACGTGTGCGCTCCATGCTCCAACTGCAAAGGCCAAATAAGGGAGTTATTCAACGATTACAAGCTCTGGGAGACGTGCGGCGTGCTCTATGGCGGCCTTGTTGAGTTGATAGTGAACGCCATGGTGGATATAAAGCAGCCGTTCATTGAGTGGGAGTGGCACTGATCGAAGAAGTCAAGAAATCAATGAGTGGGGGGCGCCTGAGCCTTTTCCAGGGCCATGTCTACGAATGCCTTTAAAGCACGAGAAAAGTATCGGTCCTTGTGGTGAATGAAATAGAAGCGGTGGGCCATTTCCACCTCAGTGAAAGGTTTTGCCTTGAAGGCATTGGCCTCAACCTCCAGCTTGACCACATGTTCGTCCAGAATACCGATTCCAGCCCCGCTCTTCACCATGCTCTGGATGGCGACGGTACTGGCGGATTCCATGATAACCAACGGCGTGATCCCGCGCCTCTCGAAGGCGTCATCTACCAGTTGTCGTTCGGAAGAGCCTGGCTCACGTAAAATAAGCGGCTCTCCATTGAGTTCGTTGAGGGTGACCGACTCCCGTGTTGCCAGCTTATGTTTGTTGGGGATGATGGCCATGAGCACATCGCTTACGACTTCCTGGACCGTTAGCTTGTTGTTATGAGGGTGGTAGGCCACAAAAGCGACATCATTTTTGTGGAGAAGCGTATCTTCTATGATCTGGGTGGAATTACCGGAGCTGACCTGAATGAAGACCTTCGGGTACTTTCTATGGAACGCCTTCAGCAGGACCGGCAGATAGTAATCTGCAAAAGAGTAAGAAGCTGCTATGCGCACGGTTCCCCGGGCTAAACCCTTCAGGTCTGCGATGACCTCGTCCGCGCGGCGCGCTAAATCAAGAACCTGAGTGGCAATGTCTAAAAGAACTTTTCCTTCCGCAGTGAGGAGCGCTTTTTTTCCGGTTCTTTCGAAAAACTTTATATTGTGGTAGTCTTCCAGGTTCTTGATCTGCAGAGTAACGGCTGGCTGAGTCATGTGGAGTTTTTCAGAAGCTGCGCTGAAGCTACCGGTTTCAGCTACTTCACAAAAAACCCGAAGCTGGTGTAAGTTCACCATAGTGTTGAAGAAGAACTTATAGATATCATAAAAATTAATGAATTGACTTATAATAGTCGTCCCAGCATAGTAATGTCAAGCGCTTTGTTTTATGATGTAGTCTAGAGAAGTAGCTGTATACACGGCAGGTTAGGCCTGACAATTTTGGAAAGGAGGAAGAGATGAGCGACGAAACCCCCCTCTTAGATGAACTAGAAAAAGGACCCTGGCCCAGTTACGTCAAGGAGATCAAGCGAGCGGCCAAGAGGAGCCCTGCATCCAAGGACCTGCTCAGGATCCAGGAACAGTCGTACAAGGACAGAGTAACCCACTGGAAGCATGGCGGGATCGTGGGTGTGACCGGGTACGGCGCCGGTGTCATCGGCCGGTACTGTGACGCGCCGGAAAAGTTTCCCGAGGTAACCGCGTTCCACACGATGCGGATCAACCAGCCGGCAGGCTGGTTCTATACCACCAAGGCGCTGAGGAAGGTCTGCGACATCTGGGAAAAGTACGGCAGCGGCATGACGAATTTCCACGGCGCTACGGGGGATATCATCCTCCTCGGAACGACCACGGAGAACCTCCAGCCTTGCTTCGACGAACTCACGGAAGCGGGCTTTGACCTGGGAGGCTCAGGCTCAGCCCTCCGTACACCGGCCGCCTGTGTAGGCCAGGCACGCTGCGAGTGGGCAAACATCGACACCATGGCCCTCATCCACGACCTGACCATGACGTACCAGGATGAGATCCACCGGCCGCGTTGGCCCTACAAGTTCAAGATCAAAGCCTCGGGGTGCCCTAACGATTGCGTAGCTGCCATAGCCCGGGCAGACTTCACCATCATCGGCACTTGGCGCGATGCCTTGCGGATCGACCAGGCCGCCGTGAAGCAGTACGTGAACGACGGCATGGATATCGTCTCCCTGGTGGTGAACAATTGCCCGACGGAAGCCCTGGCGTGGAACGAAAAGAGCTCCACGCTGGTGCTCAAGGCAGACGACTGCGTACGCTGTATGCATTGCATCAATATGATGCCCAAGGCGTTGCGCCCCGGCCTCCAGAAAGGGGCGACCATCCTGATCGGCGGCAAGGCGCCTATCCTTAAAGGCGCCAACCTCTCCTGGGTGCTCGTGCCCTTTATGGAGATAACGCCTCCCTATACGGAGATGAAAGAGCTGCTTGCGAAGATCTGGGACTGGTGGGATGAACACGGAAAGACCAGAGAGAGGCTCGCCGAACTGATCGAACGAATCGGGCTGAAGGAGTTTCTCCGCGCGGTGGATATCAAGCCCGTGCCGCAGATGATCAACAAGCCGAGGGCGAACCCCTACGTGTTCTTTTAATCATTATGACGAGAGAGAGGAGGATACATCATGCGTAAAACAGACATCGGACCACCCGATTACCGGACTATGCTTCCGGACGTGATCGCGAAGAATTACGGTCAGTGGAAATATCATGAAATTGTCAAAGCCGGAGTGCTCAAACATGTATCCGAAACAGGCGATGAGGTCTACACGGTGCGGGCGGGCTCTCCACGGCTCGTCAGTATCGATTTCATACGGGATGCCTGCGACGTTGCAGACAAATACTGTGACGGCCACCTCCGTTTTACGAGCCGCCACAACGTAGAGTTTTTGACCCCCAACAAGCAAAATGTTGAGCCACTCATCCAGGCTCTCGGTAAGCTGGGTATGCCCGTGGGCGGCACCGGCGACTGCATATCCAATATCGTCCACACCCAGGGATGGATACACTGTCACAGCGCTGCCACCGACGCCTCGGGTATCGTGAAGGCGATCATGGATGGCCTCTATGATCACTTTACGAACATGAAGCTGCCCAATCACTTAAGAATCTCCCTGGCTTGCTGCATCAATATGTGCGGCGCCATACACTGTTCCGACCTGGCGGTGGTGGGTGTGCACACAAAGCCCCCGAGACCGGATCACCAGAAGGTACTTGCCCAGTGTGAGATTCCGACCACGATACAGTCCTGCCCGACCGGCGCGGTACGGCGTCACCCGGATGCGAACATCAAGAGCGTGGTGGTAAAAGAAGATCTCTGCATGTATTGCGCCAACTGCTTCACGGTCTGCCCCGCGATGCCGCTTGCCGATGCGGAGGCGGATGGTGTTGCGATCTACGCCGGCGGCAAGGTTTCCAATGCGCGCAAACCGCCGATGTTCTCAAGAATGGTGGTCCCGTTCCTTCCGAACCATCCACCCCGGTGGCCCGAGGTTGTCGATGTGTTAAAGAAGATCGTCGAGGTCTATGCGGCGAGTGCGAAGCCTTCAGAGCGGCTCGGGGAGTGGATCGAGCGGATAGGCTGGGAGGCCTTCTTCAGGCGCACAGAGATACCGTTTACCGAGCAGCATATCGATGATTTTACTCATGCGGTGGAGACGTACAGGACAACCACGCAGTTCAAGTGGTAAACCTCAGGAGGTGGTCGCGTGGCTGAAGAGATATCCGAAGAACTGAAGCAGAAAGTGATCCAGTACTTGGAGACGGTGAGCAAGTCGAAAAACCGGGAGGTCGCGAAGGCAATCGGCGAAGACAAAGCGCTTGTCGACAAGGCCGTTGCGGCGCTGGCGAAAGAGGACAAGATCGAATATATCTATCTGGGCGCCTCGTTCATCAAGTTGAAGGGAAAGTAGACAAAGACGGTTGAGCAGTTGAATGGTTGACTGGTAAAAACGGGAAGAAGGACAAACAGACGATTGACTACTCGCCACCAAACACTGATCCATATGCCGCCGCGGGTCGTCATCGGGGCTCCGAAAGGGCGCTCCGGGAAAACTACCGTGAGCATAGCTATTGGCAGGGCCTTGAGGAACCGGGGTCTGTCCGTGCAGCCCTTCAAGAAAGGGCCTGATTATATTGATCCCTCCTGGCTCACCCTCGCGTGCGGGAGAAGCTGCTCCAATCTGGACAGCTTTCTCATGCCTGAGGATGTGCTGCTTTCGTCGTTTGCCCGTAGATCGCGCGGGGCAGACATAGCTCTTGTCGAAGGCGCCATGGGCCTCTTCGATACGTCGGAACCGGAAGGGAAAGGGAGCGTTGCATGGCTCTCGCGTATGCTCCGAGCCCCTGTTGTTCTCGTTGTCGATGCCGAACGCATGACGCGCAGCATAGCCGCCCTGGTAAGCGGGTTTCAGCATTTCGAGCCCGGGACCCATGTGGCAGGTGTAATCCTGAATCACGTCGCGGGAACCCGCCATGAAGAGAAGCTGAAGGACGCGGTGGAACGGTACTGCGGTATCCCCGTGCTCGGCGTTGTCCCGAAAGACTCCCGGCTGACGATCACAGAGCGCCACCTGGGTCTCATACCGTCCGTAGAGAATGATCAGGCAGAGTCGGTCGTAGAGACGATCTGTGACAAGGTGGGAGCCCACCTGAACCTGGACGCGATCATGGCGATGGCCCGGGAAGC
Organism: Syntrophorhabdales bacterium; assembly: GCA_035315185.1. GTDB lineage: Bacteria > Desulfobacterota > Syntrophorhabdia > Syntrophorhabdales > WCHB1-27 > JADGQN01. Next base: position 97,571 of record DATFYE010000203.1, read on the forward strand.
GCCTGCACAATCGATCCCGGAAGGACCCCTCGCTCCGGCCGTAAAGGCAACGGTCCGAATCGGGGTGATCCAGGACCGGGTCTTCAGCTTTTACTATCCTGACTACGTGGAAGCTTTGCGCGATGTCGGCGCCGATATCGTTCCCATTAACTCACTCTACGACTGGAGATTGCCCGATATCGACGGACTCTATATCGGGGGAGGTTTTCCGGAACTTTACCCGGCTGGGCTGGAGGCGAACAGCGGATTGCGTGCTGATATCGCGGCGCGCATCGAGAACGGCCTTCCGACCTACGCCGAATGCGCCGGCCTGATGTATCTCTGCCGGGCAATCCGCTGGCAGGGAAAACGTTACGGGATGGTGGGCATCATTCCCGCGGAGGTGGAGCTTTCAAGACGCCCTGAGGGGCACGGTTACGTGGAAGTAACCGTTGCGGCTGAGAATCCCTGGTTCTCCACCGGCCTTGTGCTGCATGGCCACGAATTTCACCATTCCCGGTTAGTTGCCGAAGTGCCTTTGCAGACGGCGTACCAGGTGAGGCGCGGCCACGGGATCGATGGTCACGTCGACGGAATCTTTTACAAGAATATGTTTGCCTCGTACACCCATCTCCATGTGCTGGGTGTACCGGAATGGGCAAAGAGTTTTGTGACCCTGGCTCTGAAATATCGAGAGGTTCAGGCCGGCCCTGATTCAAGCCGCACACCGGCACGGGCTACAGGCGGGTAGATACAGCTTTGATCTTAACCGGCCTCGAGAGGAGGTGTAGGGATGGCGATATGCCCCGTTTGTAAAGCGGAAGTTGAAGAAAAAAAAGCAAGAGGCACGAGCACGCACAAGGAGCAGCAGTATTTCTTTGACAGCAAGGCATGCAAGAAAAGGTTCGACGAGAACCCGAAAGAATTTATAGAGGAATAGGGAGGTCAAGAAATGGCAAAGGCTACATTAGGCGGGCAGGAAATCGAAATCGATGAGGACGGCTTCATACAGGAACCGGAAAAGTGGAATAAAGAGGTGGCAGAAGACCTGGCGAAGGTCGAGGATGCCTACCCCATGGGAGAGGAACACTGGAGGCTGGTTAATTACCTGAGGGATTACTACATCAAGTATGAGATTGCTCCCCCTATCCGGATGCTGACCAAGCAGACGAAGCTCGATCTGAAGAGGATTTATGAGTTGTTCCCCGGCGGTCCTGCAAAAGGGGCCTGCAAGATAGCCGGCCTCCCCAAGCCGACGGGCTGTGTATGACGGTCACGGCATATCGGGTCGCGAGTAGGCTTGTGGCTAGACGAGGCTAAGGTCCTTCTTCAACGAAGAACTACGATAGTTTTGGCTAAGTCAGTGATTGTAAAAAAGCGCTGTGGCAATAAGCGAACTCAATGATTGATAGCTGAGAAGGTGTTTGGTTGGTGTTCCTGTGCTGTGGAGGCAGGGACTTAAAAACGAAACGGCTCTCCTGCCGTTGCTTAAGAGGAGCAATCGATGGGCGCACTGGTTGTAGTTCTTTTCTATGGTAGTATCCTCTTCTGTATCGTCTTCGCGACGGCCAGGTTGATACGTATCTATCGGCTTCCCCTTCATATTAAATGGGAGTTCTATCGCGACAGTTCTGTGTATGAACAGGTGGAATGGTGGACGAAACCCCAGATAGGATTCTGGCAGAAGGCGGGAGCCATGATGCTGGATGTGCTTTTTCTCCGGGACTATTATGACAAGAACCGTGGTTTTTGGATCTATCTCTACACCTTCCACGTAGGCATCTACCTGCTGATAGTCTGGCACGCATGGCTTTTCTTGGTTGCACCGTTCGTTGATCCTGAAACGGCATCAAGCGTCGGTCTCTTCCTGGGACATGTGGCGACTGCTCTTGCCTTCGTCGGAGGCCTCTCTATCCTGATCAAGAGGGCGACCGACGAGGAACTTTCGGTCTACTATCCCCCGATTCACTACGTGAAATGGGTGGCCATGCTCCTCACTCTTGCCAGCGGATTCTATGCTATCTACTTCTATTTCAACAATGAGACGCCGGCTCTCCTGAAGTACGTGCAATCCCAAGTCACCTTCAGCGACCTGGAGCACAAACTGCACCCGCCACCCGCAACCGCGACGCACGTACTTTTTGCCTCCATATGGCTCGTCTATTTGCCATACAGCCATATCATGCGGCTCTTCCTGAGGTATTATCATTACCTTCACGACGATGAGGTCCCGAACGTTAGGGGCGGGGAAATGGAGAAACGAATTGGCGAACTTTTAGGACAGCAGGTCAGCTGGTCTGCGCCGCACATCCAGACCGGGAAGAGCTGGGCTGAGGTGGCCACCACGCCGGCACCGAAGAATACGAGCAAGGAGCAGCAGGCAAAATGAACGAGAAACGAAGAGCGTTGCGCAATGTGAGCAAGAACGGTGACCAGTCGCTCGGCCAGGTGAAGAGAGAAAAGCTCCTTTCTCTTCCGGTTGAAGATGCAAAGGCGGGTGCTCCACCGATCAAAGCACTGAGCGAGAAGCAGCGGCAAACATATGAGCACGCATTTGACGGAGTATGTGCAGTCGCAATCCCGAAGCCCAAGAGCAAAGAAGAAGAGAAACAGCTCGTGGAGCGGTTTCTTGCTGCCCTGCAAAAACTGCTGACGAAAGAGGACAACTGGACTTTTCTTCAGCAACTGATTCTTACCCTCGATGCCTGCGTTCAGTGCCAGACATGCAACGATGCGTGCGCTATCTATCTGGCGAGCGGTAAAGAGGAGATCTACCGCCCGACATACCGATCGGAAGTATTACGACGGATCATAAAACGATATGTTAAGAAAGGGGGCAACCTGTTCGCGGCCCTTAGGGGAAACGATATCGAACTCAACTGGACGACCATTGCGAGGCTCGCGGAGTCTGCCTACCGGTGTACCATGTGCAGGCGCTGTGCCACACACTGCCCCATGGGGAGCGACAATGCTCTGATCACCCGCGAATTACGAAAGCTTTTCAGCGAGGAGCTTGGCATCGCTGCAAAGGAGCTCCACGAATCGGGGACGGTGCAACAGCTCAGGGTTGGAGCGAGCACCGGTATTACGCCCCCAGCCTTCGCGGACATCGTCGAGTTCATGGAGGACGACATCGAGGAAAAAACAGGGAGGAGAATCAAGATCCCAGTCGATAAAGAAGGTGCCGACATTCTTCTCATCCACAACTCGGGCGAATACCTCTCCTGGCTCGAAAACCCCGCTGCGTTCGCGATTATTTTTGATGCAGCCGGAATAAGCTGGACCCTTTCCAGCGAACTGGGCGGCTATGAAGGGACCAACTACGGCGTCTGGTACGATGACTTCCAGTTCGGTCGTATCGCACTGAAGCACATTGAGATCGCAAACAAGCTTAAGGTAAAAAAGATCATGATTGGGGAGTGCGGTCACTCAACCAAGGCAACGGTAGTCATCTCAGAAAGGCTGTTGGTCGGCGATATGAATATACCTCGAGAAAGCTGCCTTCCCCTCCTCGAGGAGCTGGTTCTCAGCGGCCGGCTGAAGCTCGACCCAACGCGGAACAACTTTCCTGTCACCTTGCATGACCCGTGCAACATGGTGCGGCTCATGGGCATTATCGAGCCGCAACGAAGGATACTGCGCGCCATCTGCCCCCAGTTCCGGGAAATGGAGCCTCACGGGGTGGACAACTATTGTTGCGGTGGCGGCAGCGGCTTCGCCGTCATGTCACCCATGAATTTTCCCGACTGGAAGATGAATGTGTCAGGCAGGATGAAAGTAAAGCAGATTCTCGATGCCTTTGCGGATTCGATGGATCCCTCGATCCCCAAGTACGTTTGTGCTCCCTGTTCCAACTGCAAGGGGCAGCTGCGTGATCTTCTGGTCTACTACGAACTCACAACCCGGCACGGCATTTATTACGGAGGTCTGGTGGAGCTCATCGTCAACGCGATGGCCGATAATAAACAGCCGTACATAAGCTTTGAAGAGATGTGAGGGCGCCGCTGGGATGAGCGGGAGTAAGGGGCGGGTTTGACAGGTGCTGGAGAAGTATCGGGGTACAAGGAGATGCTGAGTTGACGCTCTCGCTCCTCGCTGTTCTGGTGCTTGGCCTTATAGCTTGGCTCGGCGCTTCGGTGGCAAGCCTGCATGTGCTTTTCGGCGCGGTGATTCCCTATCTTGCCCTTGCCATACTGTTTATCGGTTTTATTTATCGGATTATCGGATGGGCACGTTCGCCGGTGCCCTTTCATATTCCCACCACGTGCGGACAGCAGAAGTCTCTCCCGTGGATCAAGCAGGACAAGCTTGAAAGCCCGACCACTACTTTCTGGGTGATCGCCCGGATGGCGCTGGAGATCTTCCTTTTTCGCTCCCTCTGGAGAAACGACAGGGTAGAGTTGAAGCGGCACGAAAAACTCATATACAGTCCCAAGCGCTATTTATGGCTCGGAGGACTTCTTTTCCACTGGTCGCTTGCAATCATCCTGTTCAGACATCTGCGTTTCTTCACCGAGCCGGTACTCCCGGGCATCGCAGCCGTTGACAGCCTCGACGGGCTCTTCCAGATTGGCATCCCATCGCTCTTCATGACCGACGCAGCGATCCTTGTAGCGCTGACGTACCTGTTTATCCGAAGGGCCCTTGTCCCGCAGCTGCGGCTCATATCGCTGCCATCAGATTATTTTGCCCTTTTCCTGCTGATCGCCATTGTGCTCTCCGGCCTCCTGATGCGCCATTTTTTTAAGACAGACCCGGAGCGGGTCAAGGAGCTGGTCATCGGTCTCTTCAGCCTGCGGCCCGTGGTACCCCCGGCCCTGGGATCCTTTTTCTACATCCATCTATTTCTGGTCTCCGTACTGCTTGTCTATTTTCCTTTCAGCAAGCTGATGCACGCGCCGGGCGTTTTCCTGAGCCCGACGCGGAACCTGAAGAACGACAGCCGCATGAGACGTCACGTGAACCCTTGGAGCTACCCTGTAAAAGTACACACCTACGAAGAATATGAGGACGAGTTCCGCGGGGCGATGATAGAGGCCGGCATACCGGTGGAGAAAGAATAAGTGGGGACGTTACAGACGAAAGACTGCTACAAGTTACAAGCCGGAGCTTCGTTGATGAACTGTAACGTGCGGCTGTCCATAACTTGTAACACGATTTTGCTTGTAACCTGTAACGGGGTCTATTGTGGCTGAAGATAAACTGAAACAGGAAGACCTGCTGCAGATCGATTACGAACCCCCGCAGAAAGATTGGATGCAGCCGTCCGCAATCTTCAAGAAAGGGACGTACAGCTACGGCGTGCCTTTGAAGCATCAGAAGTATCTTGGCCTGCCGAACCAGCGGGAATGGCAGCCAACTGACCAAGACTGGAAGCTCCCGGAAAACTGGAAGGAGATCATACTGGAAGGAATGGAGAAGCTTCTCAAAAGGCATCGTTCCTTCAAGCTGTACCTCGATATCTGCGTGCGGTGCGGCGCCTGTGCTGACAAGTGCCAATATTTTATCGGCTCCGGGGATCCGAAGAACATGCCGGTGCTGCGCGCTGAACTCCTCCGGTCCGTGTATCGTCGTTATTTCACGACTGCAGGGAAGCTCTTCGGTCGCTTGGCGGGCGCCCGTGATTTGACGGTAGACGTGCTGAAAGAATGGTTCTACTACTTCTTTCAGTGCTCGGAGTGCCGCCGATGTTCGGTCTATTGCCCCTATGGCATAGATACCTGCGAAATTACCATGATGGCGAGGGAACTCCTGAACCTTGTCGGCTGCAATATTCAATGGGTTGCAGAACCGGGTTCCAACTGCTTCAGGACCGGGAACCATCTCGGCATCCCGCCACATGCTATGAAAGAGACCCTGGAGTTTGCGGTCGACGAACTGAAAGGCTTGACGGACATAACCGTCAATCTGCCCATAAACAAGAAGGGTGCTGAGATTCTCTTTGTTGCGCCGTCCGCCGATTTCTTCGCGAACCCCCACTGGTTCACGCTGCTCGGGTACCTCGCGATCTTTCATGAGATCGGCCTCGACTATACTTGGAGCACCTACGCGTCTGAAGGCGGCAACTTCGGCCTCTTTCATTCGTCCGAGCTGATGAAGCGCCTCAACGCCAAAATATATGCGGAGGCCAAGAGGCTCGGCGTCAAATGGATACTGGGCGGAGAGTGCGGCCACATGTGGCGCGTGCTCCACCAGTATATGGACACCCTGAACGGGCCGGCCGATTTCCTCGAGGAACCAGTATCGCCGATCACAGGAACCAAGTTCGAGAATGCGCGCTCAACGAAGATGGTCCACATCTCGGAATTCACATCTGACCTGATCAAGAGCGGCAGACTCAAGCTTGACCCGAGCCGGAATGACAAGTGGAAACTGACCTACCATGATTCGTGCAATCCTGCCAGGGCGTTCGGGCTTCTTGAGGAGCCGAGATTCATCCTCAAGAACGTGTGTAATTACTTCTATGAGATGCCGGAAAACACGATCAGGGAGAAAACTTTTTGCTGCGGAAGCGGGGCAGGGCTCGGCGCTGACGAGAACATGGAGGCGCGGCTCAGGGGCGGCCTTCCGAGGGCAAACGCCGTAAAGTATGTGAAAGAAACATACGGCGTCAACATGCTCGCCTGCATGTGCGCCATCGACAAGGCATCGCTGACGCCCTTGCTGGAATATTGGGTGCCCGGAGTCGAGGTGGGCGGTGTGCACGAGTTCCTGGCCAATGCCCTCGTCATGAAGGGAGAGACGCGAACGACCAATCTGAGAGGAGAACCGCTTGCACAGACGGACGAGCCGCCTGCGCAGTGATCAGTGGCCAGTGAAAGCGAAAAGTTCGTTACGAGTTGCGGGCCGCAAGCGGCCTGTTACGGGCTACGAGTTCAACGACGATTTCGCCGCTTTCGAACTCCAAACACGGAACCCGTAACGCGCAACAGCGAACGGAGTGAGCATTGTATAACAAAGGTCTTATAGCAGGGATTATCATAGTTTTTCTCTGAGTTGCTACCCTGCCGATCTGGTACGGTTGGCTTAACCGGAGCGCGGAGGGCGCGCCTAAGCTGGAACTTCCGCCGGGAGGACAGAAGCAGTGCGTGGAGGCGACAGAGTACATGAGGAAGAACCACGTGGATCTTCTGACCAGGTGGAGGGATTGGGTGGTGCGGGACGGTGACCTTGAGTATGTTGCGTCAGACGGCAAGGAGTACACGATGAGTCTCACGCAAACCTGTTTGGAGTGCCATTCGAACAAGGACAAATTCTGCGATCGTTGCCATGACTATCTGCGCGTGAGCCCGCGTTGCTGGGACTGCCACAATGTCCCCAAAGGGGGGAGCCAGTGAGGTTCACCCGGCGCGAGTTCATGAAATTGGTATCCATGGGCCTTGCGGGCCTTTCCTGCCCCGGTATGGCGAGCAAAGTGTGCGCCGCTTCCGCCGGACCCATCGCAGGCGCCTCTCGCGGCAAGAGTTGGGCAATGGTGATCGACCTCACCGCATGCACTGATAAAGACGGCTGCAAGGACTGCATCGAAGCCTGCAACCGTATCCACAACATTCCCCGCTTCACCGATGTGAAGAGGCAGATCAGGTGGATTTGGAACTCTGCCTACGAGGAGCTTTTTCCGGAGCAGTCGACGCACGTGCGGCAGGAGTTGAGAGGAAAGCAGATTCTGGCCTTATGCAACCACTGCGAGAATCCGCCGTGTGTTTTGGTCTGTCCGACCAAAGCTACGTTCAAGCGGGCTGATGGCATAGTGATGATGGATTACCACCGGTGTATCGGCTGCCGGTACTGCATGGCCGCTTGTCCTTACGGCGCCCGGAGCTTCAACTGGCAAGACCCGAGGCCTTTCATTCAGAACATTGATCTGACCTACCCGACGCGGACGAGGGGTGTTGTCGAGAAGTGCAACTTCTGTGAGGAGCGGCTCGCGAGAAACCTTATCCCTGCTTGTGTCGAGGCATGCAAGGAAAAGGGACTTTTCTTCGGCGATCTGAACGACGCAGGCTCGAACGTGAGAAAGCTCCTCAGTAAGCGTTACGCGATGCAACGAAAGCCGGAGCTGGGAACGAGACCGAAGGTCTTTTATCTCGTGTGAAAGAGATGACGGTGAACGGTATAAATAACCTGACATCACCCTCTCCCTAACCCTCCCCCCTTGAGGGGGAGGGGAGGGTGGGGGGTTAAATAAGTTAATGCGTTTGTATTGGTTTCACGGAGTGAAGCAAAAGAGAGACTAACGTTGAGGACTTATGATTGAAAAAGCGTTGAGAGGAGGCAGCGGTTACTGGGCATGGATATGTTTCCTGCTTGTGCTGGTCGGCGCCGGGTTTATCTCGTATCTCTACCAGTGGAACCATGGTCTCTCTATTACAGGGATGAGCCGTAGTGTCTCATGGGGTCTTTATATCGCGAACTTCACTTTTTTCGTGGGGGTGGCGGCCTCCGCCGTAACCGTCGTGCTTCCTTATTACCTCCACAACGTGAAAGAGTTCGGAAAGATCACCATCCTGGGCGAGTTTCTCGCCGTCCCGGCGGTCATCATGTCACTCCTGTTCATCATCGTTGATCTGGGGCGACCCGACCGTGCGTTCAACTTGATCCTCTACCCATCGCCGCAATCGCTTCTGTTCTGGGACATGATCGCCCTGAACGGATATCTCCTGCTGAACCTGATCATCGGCTGGTCCACACTCGACGCAGAACAGAAGGCAGAGAAGCCGCTTCCATGGGTGCGGTTCCTCATCCTGCTCTCGATACCCTGGGCGGTCAGCATCCATACCGTGACTGCCTTCATTTACCAGGGGCTTGTCGCCAGGCCTCTCTGGCACACACCCCTCTGGGCCCCCCGTTTTCTAGCCTCCGCCTTTGCTTCGGGTCCATCCCTCCTTATACTGATGGCGCTTTTCATCAAACGCGTGACCCGCTTTGACGCAGGAAAAGAGACGATCCAGAAGGTCGCCACCATTGCTACATACGCGCTTCTCGTCAACATCTTCCTGTTGCTGGTCGAGCTTTTCACGACTCTGTACGCGAATGTGCCCGAGGATGTCGAGCACCTCCGGTACCTGTTCGTCGGCATTGACGGCCACGCCGCGCTCGTACCGTGGATGTGGCTTTCGATGGTCTTGATGGGAGGGTCAGTTCTCGTGCTTCTGAGCAGCCGGCTGCGTCGGCGGGAAGGAATTCTTGCCGTTGTCTGCGTTGCGATCTTCGTAGGCGTGTGGATCGATAAAGGGCTTGGCCTCGTCATTCCCGGTTTCATCCCTTCGCCTCTGGGAGAACTGATCGAGTATTCGCCCACGTTCCCTGAGATACTGATCACCACCGGTGTCTGGGCAGTCGGGTTCCTCATTATCAGCCTGCTTTATCGCATGGCTGTCTCCGTGAAACTTGAACGGCAGTCTGCCGGAGAAAAAACGGCCGCCCATTGAACTGTCTATTACAAACGCATTAATTTATTTCACCCCCCACCCTCTCCTCCCCCTCGAGGAGGGAGGGTTCGGGAGGGGGTGATGTCAGTTTACTTACGTCTGTATTAGTTCGTACTTCGCTTCTTTTCCGCCCACCGTATGATCTCGGCCACCAGTGCAGTGGTCGTCGCCTGGGCCGGAATGATATCTACGGCAAGCCCGGCTTTCTCGATAGTCTCTTGCGTTGATGAATCTATGGCGGCAATCGCAACCTTCTTGAGGACGGGCAAAATGTCGCTACCCACGATTTCAAGGAAGTTCGTGAAGGCTTCCCCACTTGTAAAAGCGGCAATAGATATTCTGCCTTCTGTCAGGAACCTGGTGAGTCTCTTCCCGTGGCGCTCACGCTTTATGGTACGGTAGGCAGCCGGAGTATCGATGATGCAGCCGGCACGCCGGAAATACCCCGCAACGGGTTCTTCGACATTCTCTGCACAGGGCAGGAGCAAACGCGTGCCGCCAAGTTCTGTCTTCTTTTCAGCCGCTCTGGTCCGGAAGGCGTGTACGAGTTCCTCGCCATGAAACCTCTCCGAGACGAGATCAGGGCGCATGCCTGACCGCTCGATCTCTTCAGCAGTCCTTGCGCCGAGGGCACACAGCCTGATACCCTTCAGATCCCTGATGTCGCATCCGATTTCGAGAAATCTCTTTAAGAAGAATGTAAACCCACGGACGCTGTCAAAGATTAGCCACTCGTAGCTGGCGATGATTCTTATGGCCCGGTCCAGCTCGTCGTAATTCTCGGGCTCTACTGTTCGTACGGTCGGGAACTCGAAGACCTCGCCGCCCAAATCTTCCAGGGGTTCATAGTCCGCGCTGTACTCCCGGGTTATCAATATCCTGTGCCCGAAAAGCGGTTTCATTTCATACCATTGAAGAGTTCTGCGCAGCCGTACCACGTTGCCTACCACCATGACGGCTGGAGGCCGAATCTGTTCGTTATGTATCAGATCAACGATATTCCCAAGAGTACCAACAACCGTCTTCTGGTCCGGTCTCGTACCCCATCGTATCACGGCTGCGGGCGTAGCAGGGCTCTTCCCGTGGTCAATGAGTCGCTGCACGATCATTTCAATGTTCTTGACGCCCATCAGGAAAACAAGCGTCTCATGTCCTTTCGAAATGGCGCCCCAGTCGGTCCCGCTTTCTTCCCCTTTCGTAACTGCCTCGTTGCCCGTGATGACGGAGAACGAGGATGAGTAGTCGCGATGCGTCAGGGGAATCCCCGCATAGGCGGGCGCTGCAACTACCGAACTGACACCGGGCACTATCTCGAAAGCGATTCTTTCGCGCGCGAGCATCTCCGCTTCCTCGCCTCCACGGCCGAAGACAAATGGGTCTCCTCCCTTGAGGCGGCAGACCATCCTTCCTTGCCGGGCTTTTTCGACCAGGATCCGGTTAATCTCGTTCTGGGTCATTGTGTGGTGGCCTCCCCGCTTGCCCGCGTAAATGAACTCGGCGCTCTGTCTGATATAGTTGAGTATCTGCGGGTTAAGATGGAAGTCGTAGACAACGACCTCTGCTCTTTCCAGTATGCGTAACCCTTTAACGGTGATCAGCCCTATGTCTCCCGGTCCTGCCCCCACGAGATACACTTTACCTTTTGTTGTGGTCATCGCCTACGACGAATCCTCTCTAGATTAGAAAAAACCTATCATAAACCCGTGACGTGGGGCAACATGCAACCGGAGATCTGATCTCACGTCAAGCGTCCGGCACAGGTGAGACGCACGATGGGTCCCACGCACTTTCCGAACGCGCATCATCCGGTGCTAATGGAGGATAAAGCTGAGGGTGAGGATGGAAAGGACAAACAGGGTAATGACAAAATACTTGACGTTCCTTCTGCCCGCAAAGTAGACAACTGACATTAGAGTCCGAAGATACGGGGTTAAGATTAGCACAACACTACCAACGGTGATCAGGCCTGCTCCCGTGAACCAGGTGGATTTCTTCCCAAATAACTGGACCAGGAAGGCAAGGAAGTTATTTCCACGGATGAACATCGCGGGCTCTTCTGAGGTCGACATGATGTGGTATTGGTGATAGAGAAGGATCATACCGGCCATGATAAAGATGAGGCTGACGACGACCCCAATGATAAGGGTATAGCTGATCGCGGTCTCCAGCTTGGTCTCTCCGCTTCCTTCAGTAGTCGGGTTTGCCATGAAGTGATCCTCGTCCGCTACGCACAATTCGCTCTGCGCCATCTCCTCGCTGCTGCCTCGCCCTCCATCTTGATTGCAAATCGGTATAATACCTACCGGACAACGTGGGCGAATGAGCGCGATTGGGTACACCACGGAATATACCTGGATTATAATTCATCCGTAGATTGGGAGCAAGACTAGACCATCCTCGCTAAGTCTCGTTCGCGCCCGACGTACTCCCGCATTCATGGCCCGTATCACAACTATCCATAAAAACGTAGAAATATAAAACATATTGTATTACATTACGTGATCTTTATATAGTAAGTAATTATCATATAAGCTCTTTTTGTGTCTTCGCCAGGCTCGCCGGAAACATGGCGAACCCGACCGCGCTCGTAGAACGGGAGGTCGCTCTCGAGTCTTGAAAGCTGGACTGGGTTGCGTATCTCATAAAGTCGGTATCAAAAATATCGTAGATCATGAGGCCGGATTGTTACGCCCGGCAGAAGCCTTTTTTCGCGATGCCACAGAGCCATTTCTCGGCGCAACTGGTAGGACCTCGTTATAGAGCAACAGGGCGGTCCGGACAGCCTCGATGAACTCGGATTCCTCTCTGCCGCCACGGATGTACCGCGAAAGCTCTAGCTGCACGCCCCTACCCGTACGACAGCGGTTACAAACATTAGTGGGCTCGACCGCCTGAAACTGATGACCGTCGATTTGGACTTTAAAGCCGGCGTGACGGAGTGATTCTGTGATAGAGGCCTTGAGATCCACATCCAGTCCGCCGACAAGCACTGCTTCATCGTAGCCGGTATAACCGTGAACTGCGATCACGTGAGAACAGCCACGCAGAAGAGCGAGACAGGAGCACTCGTCGAAGCGATGGCTGGTGATATGCAGCGTCTGATTGCCGGAGGGTTTAATTCCTTCAAACAGATACAGGTTGAACTCCTCTCCGGCAATGGCACGTGCGATCTCGCCCGTTCGGGGCTCGATAAGGCCCCCGTGAGGCGCTATCACGGCGATGCCGGAAGACGGGCGGTAAAGAACGGTAATTCTGTAGTCCTCGCCCTCTCTTTCGCGTGCAGCAAGATCAGCAAAACTGCGGTACGTGTCCACACTCACCACACTTTGGAGATGCTAATGCGCAGGTGTGTTAGAAGATCAAGTTTTCAGTATTACAGTTAGATGCAAAATTGGTGGGGCGGCGGGAATCGAACCTTTCATGTAAGGTACGGTAACCACGATGCTTAAAGATGCGACACAATGTCACATACCCCCAAAACTGCCCCCAAAAACGCTAACCTTTGCCAATTCATTATACTCCACTGACTTGCTCTTTGTCATTACTCATTCCCACCTTGTCTATATCAGTCTCTCGCCACGCAGTGACTCTCGGTGATAGTTTCACGCCTTTTGGGAAAATACCCTTTCTGATTCCTGCCCACCATGTGGATTTGGACACCGGAATTCGATCAAGCACTTGCGGTAAGCGAAGGTAGCGTACACTCATTTATTTCCTCCTACACAACAAGAGATTCGTTGCTGTTTCTGCTATCGTTCGGATGTCTTCGGGTTCAAACTCTGTTCTCAGTGTTCACGTCCGCAATCAGATCTGCCCAACCCTTTCTTGCCGTAAATTCGTCCCATGGGTCGATATCAAATCCACTGCGCCTTTGCGGAACCTCAATATTAGAGGCTCCAATATCGGCGTGTGCCCGAAATGTGCCCAACTTTATCTGTAGCATCCTCAGAGTTTGATCTTCCAGGATCTTTCCGCGAGCAAATACTAGTGGACCACGCACCACATCAAGGTAGTCACCTAGACGGCCAACCCCGGCTACCTGCTTCCTGCCCTTCACTAACATTCGTTGTCCTCCTTTTGGGTCTATTCACCCTCAAAAAACTTTTTTCCCCTCAAAGAGGGTGGGGGAAAAAAGAAAACTAGAGGAAGCACAACTAATGCGCCGGCATGCAGGGACGCGTGACAGCCGGTAGGGGCCGCGGTACACGTGCGGATGGCAGGTGGCTTGCGATGAAGGCAACCACAAAGAAGAGTTATATATTTTCTGAATTATCCAGGCTTGTGTAACTCACGTCGCGCGAAGCGCGACTTTTGCGGTTTCTATATTGGGAGGGGAGCGTGAGTCAATCTGAATTGCGTTCCATTCGAGGCTCCTTCGGGAGTACACCAATCACGCATATCTTCCTGTACTCGTGAACGGGCACGTCACCGGCCGTATGCACGATTGTAAATGGTAATTGTGACTGAAGAGCCTTCACCAGACTGTCACTCGGACAAGATACCTCATTGAGGCGCTTGTATTGGTGAGGGGAATAACGGTCGAGGTGAAGACAGGCCTCTCTTTACAAACTCTTTACCTTCCCTTTATAGCCTCTTTAAGGTCAGCTGTTAGACTTGGTCATGTCGAGTCATCGACCAGTGGAGCGCATGGAGGTCACGGTGGAGGATAGGGAGCGGCTTCGTGTGAGAAAACGGTTGTTGTTGACGAGTTCTTGATGTCTAGCACGGCGTGACGCAGTCTAGGTAGTAGGCAATGAAAAGGGAGGTGATAAAAAACCATGGATGGGAAGTGCGCATGAGGACATCAAAAGGGAGGAGAAAGGGATGGGTAGCGAAGAAAGAACGCAAGAAACAGCCATAGGCCTTGTAGCTCAAAAGGCAATGCAAACGTGAAAGGGGGATGAAATGAACAAGAAGATATGGGTAGGGGTATTGACCGCAACAATACTGATGATCTCCACAGTTGTAACCTTTGCAGAAAGCCCGCAGTGGGGAGACGTCGCCGGGGCCGTATACACCATGACCAATGACTCAACCGGCAACAAGGTAGTTGTGTTTACCCGCGATGAAGACGGCATCCTGACAAAAGCAGGTTCAATGGCGACAGGAGGTACTGGTTCAGGCGGCGGGTTAGATCCACTGGGCTCTCAGGGGTCCCTCGTGCTCAGCCAGGACCACCGATGGCTGCTGGCTGTTAATGCAGGAAGCAATGAAATTTCCGTCTTCAAAGTGTGGCCGGAGGGGCTGGATTTAGTGGACAAGGTTGGTTCAGGCGGGAATTTACCCGTGAGTTTGACCGTCTTCCACGACCTCGTCTACGTCCTCAACGCAGGGACGCCTAACATTACCGGGTTCTACTTGAGCCACACAGGTCACTTGATCCCTCTTGATCACTCCACTCGATCACTTTCCGGCGGGTTCGCCCAGGTGGGGTTTGATCCAGAGGGTGAGACACTGGTAGTAACAGATAAAGCAGATAGTAAGATTCTCGTCTACTCCGTAGGCGATAACGGATTGCCAGGCATGAATCCTGTAACTTCGCTGTCCAACGGTGTTACCCCGTTCGGGTTTATTTTTGACCAATGGGGGCACCTGCTGGTCGTTGAGGTAGGCAATGACGCGGTTTCGTCCTACAGTATTCGTGACAATGGCATGTTGCAGGTGATAAGCGGGTCTGTGGCCAACGGGCAAAAGGCTGCCTGCTGGATAGCCGGAAATGAGCGTGGCTATATCTTCACCGCCAACCCGGGCAGCGGGACCATTTCCAATTATAAACTCAAGGATGGAAAAGGCAACCTTGCTCTCCTAAACGGAAAGGCCGGCGTCGGCAGCTCTCCTCTCGATCTGGCTATTGCCGCGGATGGTCGATTCCTGTACGCTGTGGACCCTGCCAGCGGTGGTATAGACATGTTTCAAATCGAACACGACGGTAGCTTGACCCATTTGGGCACAGCGGCTGGGGGACTCTCGATGTTTGCGCAAGGCATCGCTGCCCGATGAAGCGGATATTGTAGTGATAGCACCCGGGGCATCGATGAGGAAATCAACCGGGTTTGGTCCTTTCATGCGATGGGCTGTCTTGGTGGGGACGTGTCGGATGATGATACGTCCCCCTTCTCTCACCCGAATGAAAGGTAAGAGAGTTCAGAGTAGAATGAATCGAAGGTGATGACCATGAAGCAAATCGCTACCTATTTGGCTCTTACTGCCATGATGCTTTTGCTTCTCTGTTCAGGATACACGGTTTCTTTTTCGCGAGCGGGTGCGGTATCCAAGGTGGTCTTTTATGTTCAATGATTTGATGTTGGCAAGGAAGCCCTGGAAGGGCTGCCGGGAGTGAAGAGCGTTGAAAAAGGGTTTCGCAACGCTCAAGAGATAAACACTGTATATTACGATCCTGCGGCGGTCACCATTGAACAAATGGAAGCTGCCCTGAAGAAGGCCGGTACTTACCAGGGGACCGCGAAATAGTCAGCGAAGTCCATATCTCTCAATAAGAGATTCGTTTCTTTGCCACGGAAGGCAGAACGCGCGGGGCAAGGCCGTCAAGGGCCGGCCTGAAGACCAGAAGAGGCTTGCCAGGTGGACGACGAATCTGTGGCAGGAAGGCCGCGTTTGAGCGCTGGAGACAGTGAGCAGACATTTTATGACTTGACGGGGGTCCGCATCGTTCCTAGACTCGAGATAAGTCAGTGATTGGCGTCCCCCGCGCCGAAGTGATCGTGTTTCGGTGCACCCAGGTGCTGCAGTCTTTTTTCGCATTGCCCCCGTTGACTGCTGCCCCTGCGATTTCAATCGTACAGGGCCTCCTTTACGGGAGCGTAGGGCTGCTCCACGATAATTTGATGGCAGGCAAGTCCGTGCCCATTTCTTGTAGCGACTCTCCCAAAATTGACTTTTGTATCAATATCCGGTATCAAACAGTGAACAGGCTGCATGGAATTTCGGTGTGCCAGCGCGCATCTGCTAGCACCTGTCGTGGATACGACATGAGTCCGTTATCAGGCGAGACCACATGACTGCTCCATCTGACCAGCCCCCCATCCTGATCATCGAGGACGATAAGAAGACAGCCTCCCTGATAGCCCTCTATCTCGAGAGGGAAGGCTTTCGCACGGTCGTTGCGCACGATGGTGAGACAGCTCTGGACCTGGCGGCGGATCGCAAACCCCTGTTCGTGGTGCTCGACCTGATGCTTCCCAGGGTGGACGGTTGGGAGGTCTGCCGGCGGCTGAGAAAGGCTTCCGACGTGCCAATTCTGATCCTGACCGCCAGAGACGAAGAGGTGGACCGTGTCTCGGGGCTCGTCCTCGGCGCAGACGACTACGTGGTCAAGCCGTTCAGCCCGCGGGAACTGGTTGCACGGGTGAAGGCGATTTTGCGACGGGCGCAAAACCGGCCGGCCATGGAAGCCAAGCCCGCTTTGAGCTCCGGAGGTCTTATTCTGGACCCCGAGAAACGGAAAGTGACGCTGGACGGACAACGGATTGAACTGACCCATCACGAATTCAACTTACTGCATGCTCTGATGGCGGCGCCGGGCAAGGTCTTTACCCGGGACGAACTGCTCGCCTACCTCTATCCGAAACAGGAAGCGATGGTCATCGACCGCGTTGTGGATGTCCACATCGGAAAGATCAGACAGAAGATCAAGGCAGACCCAGCGAACCCCAGATTTATCGTGACGGTCAGGGGATCCGGCTACCGGTTTGCGGAAGAAGAGGGTGGGGAGCCTCAAAGGAGGGATTAGACCTTGAGACAGCGCCTTCTGTGGAAGCTTCTCGGCGTCAACGTACTGGTCATTGCCTTCGTGATCAGCGTCGTGTGGCTTGCCATCAACTACCTGGCTGCCGACTACTTCATGGTCCTGATGGAAAAGTATCACATAGCTCCTGAAGAAAGCCATCGGATGTTTGTCAGTGCTGTTCATCGGTATCTCATAGGGGCGAGCGTCGCAGCCTTTGTCCTCGCGCTGGCCCTGAGCGTGGTGCTGTTGAGGAGGCTACTCGGCCCGCTTACCGAAATGACCGGCACTGCACAAAGGATCGCGGAGGGTGACTATACCGGCGAGGTCCCGGTTGTTTCGAGCGATGAGGTTGGAAGACTTTCGGAAGCTTTTAACCGGATGTCGGCCAGTCTGCGACACACCGAGCAGCTACGAAAGAAGATGGTGATAGATGTCGCCCACGAGCTGAGGACGCCCTTGACCAACATCAATGGTTATCTCGAAGCGCTCGCGGACAATGTCCTGAACCCTTCCCGGGAGACGCTTCTCTTGTTGCAGGAGGAAACGCTCCGGCTGACCAACCTGGTCGAGGATATCATGAGGCTGGCGAGAGCTGATGCAGCGCGAGCCGACCTTCACCGGGTCGAGATTGAGGCTAACAGCGCAATCACCCAGTTGCTGGGGGCGTTTCGGCCACAACTCGATGCGAGACGTATCGATGTGAAGGTGGACGCGAAGCAGCGCGACATCCGGCTGTCGGCCGATCCGGAGAAGCTCTCGCAGGTCGTGGCAAACCTGCTTCAGAATGCCTGCCAGTACACGCCTCCGGGGGGAGCGCTCACGATCTCGATAGAACGAACGCCGGATGAGGTCCTGTTCGTCTTCGCGAATACGCGCGGGGAACTCGAGGATAAAGAGCTTCCGTTCATATTTGAGCGGTTCTATCGTGGTGAGAAGTCCCGTTCGCGCGAGCATGGAGGAGCGGGCATCGGTCTCGCCATCGTCAAGGAGCTGGTCGAGGCACACGGGGGCCGTGTGGGTGCTGAATTCGCAGAAGGCTATGTCCGCATCTGGTTCTCGCTGCCTGCAGGGTTGAGGTGAGGACTCCCGTTCTTTACAAACTCTTTACATTTCCTTTGTACCCTCTTTAAGGTCAATGCTTATACTCACATCATGTCGACGGATCATCAATCAATGCACCCCAATCGACCAGTCGACCACATGGAGGCTACGGTGAAGGATAGAAGATGGCATCGTGTAAGAAGACGGGCGTTGTTGCTTGGTGTGGGTTTTGTAGTTCTGGGGCTCATATCGGGGCTCTTCGCCTATGAATCTGCAAAGGAGAGAGGTGTAACTGTGAAAAGAGGTATAGAGGCTGCAGCAGCCGATCGGATGGCTGTTCCACCGCCCATAGATGTCTCCAGACCGGGAACAATCGAAACGGCGACGTTCGCGCTGGGCTGATTCTGGGGTCCCGATGCCCAGTTCGGGAGCATCAAAGGCGTTATGCGCACACGGGTCGGCTATACCGGAGGAACGAAACTTAATCCTACGTACCATAGCCTGGGAGACCATTCGGAAAGCGTTGAGATAGACTATGACCCGAAAGTGATCTCGTATGGCGATCTGGTCAAACGCTTCTGGGAAGCCCACGATCCGAGCATGGGTTCCTGGTCGACGCAATACAAAGCAGCAATCTTCTATCACAATGATGAGCAGAAGAAACTTGCTGAAGAGACGCGCGACAAGATCGAGGCCACGCAGAAAATTAAAGTACGAACCGAGATAGTGCCATTCTCCCGGTTCTACGTGGCGGAGGCGTACCACCAGAAATACGGCCTACGCGGCGATAGAGAGTTCATGAGGGAATTCCGGAGCATCTATCCGTCCGACGAGGCGCTTATGAACTCGACGGCAGCAGCACGAGTGAACGGCTATCTAAGTGGCTATGGTACTGCAGCGGCGCTTCAGGAGGAAATAAACAGTCTCGGCCTCTCCCCCGAAGGGCAGCGCAGGCTCCTGGAGCTCGCGAAAAAGAACGTACGGTAACCGCAGAGTTCTGAAGAAAAAAAAGAAACTGTAGCACAAGGAGACGGTTGTATGGACAGTATAGAGATTCGTAGAGTGCAACGGATGTACCATCTGATCAGAAGAGGTTGCTGCGCGATGCAAAGAAGCCATACTGCAATCATTGCGGCCATTATTCTCCTGATTCTCCCAGGATGTCAGGCCACGGCACTCGATCAGCCTGAACCGAAGCCTCGAAGCGTCGGTGCCGATAAATCCTCTAAAGAGACGGGGGGAAGCAAGATGGAAGCACGTGTGCACGATTGGCGAAATTTCAAAAAACCGGATGATGCAACCCTGAGAAAAATGCTGACGCCTACGCAATATGATGTAACGCAGCGGGAAGGCACGGAACCGCCCTTCAACAACGAATACGCGGATAATCATAGGCAAGGCATATACGTTGACATTGTCTCCGGTGAGCCTCTCTTCAGCTCGCTCGACAAATTTGAATCCGGCACAGGCTGGCCAAGCTTTACGAAGCCCCTTGAGCCAAATAATATTGTGGAGAAGGTAGACAGGAGTTTCTTCATGAAGCGTACTGAGATACGGAGCAAGCACGGAGATTCTCATCTCGGCCACGTCTTTCCTGATGGGCCGAAACCTACCGGTCTCCGGTATTGCATGAATTCCTCTGCATTACGCTTCATCCCCAAGGAGGATCTGGAGAAAGAGGGGTATGGGGAATACCTTAAACTTTTTGCCGGACATTAAAGACCTGTGCGGTGAGTGGTGTCTGCCGTTGATAAAGGCTATTCCGCCAGCGTCTTGTACTTCTTCCAGATCTGCTCTGGCTCTTCGAACCACGCGGGCGATTGTCTGGGCCTGAACCGGCCGTAAACTATTTTCTCCGCATGGCTCATCCACCAACCCGCCCTTTTCTTTCTGTAGGCGATTTCGCGGGCGATCCTGTGAATGCCCTTCCTCGGCTTTGTCCACGGGCAGGAAGCAACGCAGACACCGCAATCCGTTCCTGTTTCGTTCCAGACTCTGAAGCAGGCTTCCGGGTTGATGCGCCACTTCTCAACACCTCGAACAACCTGTTTCTCTGTCCTCGAAATAGCACCACCCGGGCAGGTTTCCGCACAGATCGCGCAGTCCCCGCAGAACTCGTTAACGCCGATATCCGTGGGGGAATCATGAGTTAGGGGAAGGTCGGTCGTGACCGTGGTCAGCTTCAGGCAACTTCCCAGCTCTTTCGTGATCATCAGGCCGTGCCGTCCCAGTTCGCCCATGCCCGCCTCGATAGCGACCGGCACGCAAAGGACCTGGTAATTGGAGATGATGTGCGCCCGTGCAGGGTAGGCGAGCGAGCGAATGTAGCCGGCGAGGGTTGTCGAGATCGTGGCAAGCTGGGTGTAGACCCGCATGATCTCACTCGCCATCGAAAGTACCGGCCCTGTCTTTATCAGGTCAGGATTAATCCCTACCGCGATGCTGATCGCGTGGGCATGGTTGAGGTTGATGGGAACGCCGTACTTCCTCGCGGGATCGTGCCACGTCTTACCGACATGGGTGTAAACGAATGCGGGATTGAGAGGACCGATCCTGACGAGGTCAGCACCGAGATGGCAGGCGAACCCTTTGATTTTCTCGGCTGCCCTTTTCGGAGATAACTCCTGCTTGTGTGGGGAGACCGGTCCACTGATCAGATCTTCACTCCCCCATTGTGCAAGCTTTCCGATCTGCTGAAGGAAGAAGGAGAAATCGAGGGGGTTGCCAACCGGCTTCTTGGATAGCTCCCGGGTTTGGCGGTCTCGTTCCTCGCATTCGGGATGGCGTCCGTAAAACTCTTTGTACTCTCCGGAGCCGGGCTCGTAGGTATTGCGCGCCTGGACGTTATCGCGCTCGTCAAAACGTTCCAGATCGCCAACTATTCTGTAGCGGGATTCGTCACGCACAGCAACCCCTCCTTCGCCACATCGGGCCCCTCCTCTGATGCGGCTATTTTTCTGCCATCATCACATTAAAGATGATGGCGAGAATCTTTCCTTGTGCCGTCTTTAGCTCCAGTATTCTACACCGTTGGCGTTATGCCTTGTCAATGTCTCGAAACATTCCTTCCTCACCCAATCACACACTGAACCGATTAACGATTGCTATTGGCGAAGTTGGCATGAGTCGGGGCTCCGCTTGCCAAGAGGGAATGGGCGTAGCGGTCTGGACCCTTATTTGCTCAAAACAAATAATAGATGTACCGTAGCGGGTATCAAGAGTATTGAAAATAAAGAAGAGGCGTACAGAAAGGGTGTCACTCGCGAGGAGTCTTAGATGCCGGCGTACCACTCGTAGCCCCGGTCTTCCCAGTAACCGCCTTTCCCTCCGGCTACCCCGGAAAGATCTTCGACAATTTCAAGGCGCATGACATACTTCGCCATTTTGTAGCCAAGTTGCCGCTCCAAACGCAGGCGAAGCGGCGCCCCGTTCTTGATCGGCAGCGTTTCGCCGTTCAGTTCATAAGCAAGTATCGTCTGCGGGTGAAAAGCATCTTCCAAATCGACGCTCTCATAGTAGAGGGAGGTGCCGTCTTCTTCCATCGGGTCTGCGCAGTGGAAAACGACGTAACGGGCATTCGGTTTCAGATGGACTGCTTCGAGCAGTGCGCCAAGGCGTGCCCCCTTCCAATTGCCTACCGCGCTCCACCCCTCAACGCAATCATGTCGCGTTATCTGGGTGCGACTGGGCAACGCCCGAATGTCGGCGAGCGTAAGCTTCATCGGCTGTTCGACCAGACCACCCACCTCGAGGCGATAGTCCGCAAAGCCGTTGGCCGCGAGGGCCCTGTAAGCGGGATTATTCGGCATTGACGTCCCGTTGCTCCGGAATTGCGGCGACAGGTCGGTTGCCGGGAATTCCTGCGCCATCGCTTTTCGCGGAAGGACGAGTCTTTGCATTCTGTACGTTGCCTTTTCGCCCAGACCCAACACCCTGGGGAACCAGGTGCTTTGCGAAAGCCTTTCGCATCCGCCAAGCACCACGATGCTTGCGCCGGCGAGAAGGCGCGTCATGAGACCGCGCCGTGTGATTTTGTTGTCATTACTCATGATCCGCCTCCGATTTGACCCTGTAGTACCCGGTGATCATCGAGCGAAGGTTGTTCCAGAAGCCGCTGATGATGACCTCAAACACATGAACGAACACGAACAGCACCAGCGTCCAGGCGACAATGAAATGGATTGTCCTTACCGATTGCCGACCGAAAAAGATATCCACCCAGCCGGCGTACAATGCGTCCATCGCGGGCGACATGCCCAGTCCCATCACGATCATTAGGGGGAGAAGGAAAAAGATCACCAGCAGATAGGTCAATTTTTGCAGTACGTTGTAGCGCTTGGCCGCCGCACCTGTGGGGTGTCGAAAGTGCAGATGATCGATAATCGATTTGCCTATCGAACGCCAATCCTGCCACGTGGGAAGAAGATCATGCTGCACATGCCTGCTCACAAGGGAGTAGGTCACAAAGGTGATGCCGTTTATTACGAACAGCCAGGCGAAGAAGAAGTGCCAGCGCCGCGCCAGGGCAAGCCATTGGTCGTTGGGCAGGGTGAGCCAGGATGGGAACCCACGTTCGGTTAGTTCTCCTGTCGCGTCTTTGGAGGCGCCGAGGAATCCGGTTGTAGCGAAATCGTGGCCAAAGATACGGGTGACGCCGGAGATTTCTCCTTCATCGTCTTCCTTGCCCCGTAGCTCCACTATCGGAGTAACGCCCCTGTAAGACGACTTGCCCCAGTAGAGGGCCGGATGGGCATTGAATATGTTGAGGCCGCTCAAAAGAAGTGTGGCAAGAAAAACGACATTGCACCAGTGCATAATCCGCACCGGCAGCGGATGCCTGTAATAGGGATATCCGGTTGAACCGGTGCGGCTAAGAAGTTGTCCCAGCCTGCCGCCTATGGTCTTGCTTATTCGTCTTGCCTCATGTATCGCTCTTAGGACCCCGTGAGAGATTCTGATGCGATACTGTTTTTTCTTCATGATTTGAATGTAAGACAAGCGAATCCGCTTTTCCAGTAGGTTGCAGTGGTATGCTCACGACAAATCTCGAAAAACCAATGCATATCCTTATTGTAGTCACTGGCTTGCTCCGTGGATTGGTGCGGCCTCGCGCAGTCGTTTCACGCGTACGCCACTTCAACCGCTAATCTTGACCCCAGTAAATTGTGAAACACAAAGTCACCCGTACCAGCAGCATACCTGCTTGACACGCCGGGCCCCTATGCTTAGGTTCCCTTCGGGCAAAGGGTCTCCTTATCGTCTTAAGCAAAATCGGCGCGATGGCACCGGCTGTCTGATACCGTTGCCGTGCGGCCTGTAGCGACCGAGACGCGGTCCTCGGATCTCATGCGAGGTGATCGGGTGTTGCGGAGAAGCAACCATTACAACGAGTGGGCAACGGGGACGCGGTGTCTTCTCTTCCTTATAGCCATGGCGGTCTGCGCCGGCTGCGCTATCGCGCCGGGTACGGACGATGCCGTGAGGGAAGGCCGTCAAGCATCCTGTGTTTTGCCCCAGTTGGCAATGCCCCCGACACCCGCAAAGATACCCGGTTACACAGAGCTTGATCCGACCACTGGACTGCACGTCACGGGTGCGCTACAGCAGATTGACATCGTGGGGTACCGGCTGGAAGTGACCGGGAAGGTGAGTAAACCGCTCAGCCTCACGTACGATGAGCTCCGCTGCATGCCACGAGCAGAGGCACGCCTAAAATTGGTCTGTCCGGGCTTCTTCGAGGACACGGCAACCTGGGCGGGTACACCGCTCACGTTTGTTCTCCAACTGGCGAAAGTCCAGAGAGATGCAACCGGAGTTCGTTTGATAGGCGCTGACCATTACTCCACCTCAATGTCGCTGGAAGCGGCCGGCTCCGGTGAAAACTTTCTCGCCTATGAATGGGAAGGCAAGGCACTGCCCAGACTCCATGGCTTCCCGTTGCGCGCCATATTCCCGGGATCAGAAGGCAACCAATGGGTCAAATGGCTGACCAAGATCGAAGTATATTGACGGTGTCATCCCATCGGCCGGACAGTCGGTTCTCGCAAGAGTTTGCCCTGCACCTCAAGAAGGTCGTGCACTTCGAGTCGTGGATACACCTCTGCCCATGAGGATAAGACAAGCGCCAGACGTCTGTGCTCACCTCATGTTCTTGCAATGATTCCACGCTGAGGTTGAACGGGTCCTGGAGTCCGTACCATTGAATCAAAAAATCTGATTGCACGTTGGCCCGGTTGTGGCATAATGGAGAGAACGGATAGCAAACCCCAACCGCAAGCTGTTGTAGCGAACAGAAAGGAAGAGGAGGACTCTCATGGAGACTATCGATCTGTTTTCTGAGCTTGTGATGAAGAGAAGAACGATACGAGGGTTCAAACAGGACAAGGATGTGCCCGATGCGTACATTACAAGGATACTCGATATTGCGCGTTGGGCCCCGTCCGGCGCTAACGGACAGCCGTGGGAGTTCATCGTGATCCGTGATGCGTCCACGCGCCAGAAGATCGTAGACCTCTTCCTGAGGCAGCGGGAGCTCAAGACGGAGGCGGAAAAGGCAATACGCGGAGAGGTGAAGATAGGTGGAGCCGGCTTCAGGGATGCGCCTGTCTTCATCCTGGTGCTTGGTGACCAGCGCGCCGATTTGGCGTACCCGGTGATGACCCGGGAGGAAAAATCGTTTCAGCATCTCATTACCGGGCTGGCAAGCGCAGGTCTCCTCATCCAGCTCGCAGCGGCAGCCCTCGGGCTTGGTTCCCAGTACGTGAGCGATGCGAGTTCCCCGTACATGGCCATCATGCTGAAGAAATACCTCGGTATACCGCAGCCCCTTAAGGTCTACGAATTAATCCCCATCGGTTATCCCAAGGGTCATGTTGCACCTCCCCCGAGAAGAGCGCTCGAAGAGATCGTCCATTATGAGCGGTACGACGAGAGCAGGGCACGCACAGAAGAAGATGTGCGGCGATTCCTCCTAGACGTGGCCCGTCTCGGAGCCTATGGTAAGGGTGCGAAGAAGGAAGGGCGGGAGTAATTCGGGAGCCCGTGTCACGCCCGACAAGCTAACCGTTGAGTTCATGATTTGCAGGTTCGCTACATCCTTGCTGACCGGCGGTTTCCGTGTCGTGCCATCACGAGCGTCATCTGTAGCGCCCCAGGGTTCACACGACCTGAGATGCCCCACCTCGTAATCGACTGGCGCGAATTGTCGAGCGCAAGCTTCAAGACGATGACGAAAAACTCGGGCGCCTATTTCTAATGGGCTTTCCATCGCGGCTCGCGCTTTTCGGCGAAGGCGGCTGGTCCTTCCGCCGCATCGGCACTACGGATGATGCCCTGCCAGATGTCGGCGTTTTTCTGCCACAATTCTTCGTCAGTCATGTCCAGGGCGACTCGCGCGAGTGCAAGGTTCGCACGGACCCCAAGGGGGGCGTTCACGCATATTCTCCGGGCAAGGTCCATGGCAGCTTGCATCAACCCTTCTCTCGGCACCACCGCGTTCACAAATCCGAGAAGATACGCGGCATGCGCGTCGATAGGTTCCCCGGTGAGGAGCATCTCCATGGCACGCACCTTCGGCATAGCCCTGGGAAGCCGGAACGCGCCTCCTGCGCCTGCGTAGAGGCCCCGCTTCACCTCAGGCTGGCCGAAGACGGCGGATTCTACTGCCACGACAAGGTCTGACGACAGGACGATTTCGCACCCACCGGCCAGCGCGGCGCCGTTCACGGCGGCAATGATCGGCTTCGTTCTCGGATAGGTCACAAAACCAGCAAAACCGCCCCTGCCCTCCAGGATCTTCGGGCCTTCACCATTCGTGAAGGCCCGAAGATCCATGCCGGCACAGAAAGCGCGCTCCCCAGATCCGGTGATGATACCTGTCCACACCTCCTCTTCTGATTCGAAACGATCCATAACAGCGCGCATCTCTTGCGTCATTTCCGCATCAAAGGCGTTTCGCTGTTGGGGACGATTGAACGTTATGACGGCGATATGATCCGTGACGTCATACAGGATGCGTTGGGTCTTTCCTTCCATAGGGCACCTCTTTGTCTAGTTTCAGGCCTTGCAACCTCTTTTGCTATTGTACCGGACGCGGCCGGAACCGGCAAGCGCAAAAATCTGTGCTCTGGATCTCTTCATGCTATGCGACGTTCACGGGTTCCCCTGTGTCATCGTAAGAGGCTAGCCGCCATCCTTTGCACCATGCACACGGTGATGTGCTCCAGGACATGGGCACATTGGCGTTCGCCATGTGAGAAATCTTGTCGCTTGCCAGTCGAACATTTTCGAGTTGCAATCGGGTGGTCCCGGTCTGGCAGCTCTGCACTTTGTAGCGAAAGCTACTGCTTTCTCACGGCATCTATGCTACAAGAAGGTATCGAGGATGTCCACGTGCCGGGCAGGGCCGTCGAGGCCTTGAAAGGACAGGGACGGAACCACGGTCCGGCGGGAAAGTGCCCGACCGTGTTATATTCTGTAGAGGAGAATATGAAGCAGAAAAAGTCCCTGTGCTCGTGCAATGACGTGTCGGTGTCGGGTGCCATGACCGAGCTCTGCATCGGGCACGTATGGCTCTTCGAGAGCCTGGAAACTTCAGAATTGGAGGCACTCGTCAGGGCGGCAGTGAGGAAGGTGTATGCGCCCGGCCAGGCTATTTTCGCCCAGGGCGATCCGGCCGACCGGATGTTCCTGCTCAAGGCAGGAAGGGTCAGGCTGAGCAAACTCCTTGAGGACGGCACCGAGTTCACGCTGGACATCAGAAAAGCGGGTGATTTCCTCGGTGAGAACATGCTCAGCGAAGAAGGCGCCTATCCCATGTCGGCCTGGTGCATGGAGGAGACCCTTACCTGCGGGTTTACCAGGGAGCGATTCGAGCACCTGGTGCTTAACCATCCCCGCATCGGCCTCCAGGTGATGAAGAACCTGAGTAAGCGCATCTCCTCGCTTTCGAGCCGGCTCGAGAGCATGTCCCTTACCCACCTCGGGGACCGTCTCTACCAGGTACTGCGCACCATGGCGCTGGAGCACGGCGTGAAGAGCAAAGACGGTTTTGTGATACAGTTCCCGCTGACGCATGAGGACCTTGCCTTTCTCGTGGGCGCCCACCGCGTCAGCGTCACCCGGGCGCTCAAGGAGCTGAAGAAGGCGGGAAGCATCGTGCAGCACAAGCGGCAGCTCCTCGTGAGGAGTGCCTGAAAAACGGGAGGGTTCTATGAGCAACGTGGTGCACACATCACGTATCAAAATCGTGAGGGAGAAGGGTCCCACGAGAAAGGCGTTCGTCGAGGGATTCGGCGAGCCGATTTACTATGGCGTGCACAGCGGCATCAAACGCTTTTACGGGGTCGAGCCCGAAAAGGAGTATCCGGCGACGCTCGACCACATCATAGCTGCCACGGCAGGCTGAATGATGGGGACGCTGGCCGGGAGGCTGGCCAAAAAGGGCATCACCACACCCGAGGAGAGCTACTGGGCAGAAGTGGAAGGAGACATCGAGAACGTCAACGGGGTGCTCAAGATCACGCAGATACGGGTCGATTACCACGTAACGCTTGAACACGACAAGGAGGAGGAGGCCCGGGAAGCCTTCGCCTCGTATCTTGCCTTTTGTCCTGCCGCCCAGAGTGTGATCGGCTGCATCGAGATCAAGGACAATCTCGTGCTTGCCGGGAAGTAGCTTCTCTCGTCGCTCCACAAAGATCAAGCAGCTGTTGAGGCTTCCTGTCTCTGCCCAAGCAGTTCGGTAAGGAGTTCACGAAAGACGGATAGATCGATTCTTCGGACCTCGAGAGGCACCTGCACCAGATCAAAGAACAAGAGCGTCTCCTCGTCCGTGAGCGGCTCGAAGCCGGCGTCAAGGACCAGTATGCGTTCATACCTCCCGAGATTGATGCGCACGTCGACCTCGTTCCATCCCAGGGCTTCCATCATGGCTGGCCACGCGCGCACCCATCCGGGGGTCATGAGCATGGTCTTCGTATCCTTGAGTTCCGGCGCATCCCCCCCGAGGAGGGCCCCGATGC
>DATFYE010000204.1:0-11560 GCA_035315185.1 Syntrophorhabdales bacterium
AGTCTGCTCGTCACGGTTCAATTCGACAACACGGCGCTCTCCGCGGGTAATTTCGTATCCGTCACGCTCTGGCTCTGCGTCGCACTCGCAGGGGCAATACGAAACAAAGCAGTAGCACATGAATCGGCCATGGCCCGGTACCAGGAGTTAGCAAAGCAGCAGTCGAAACGGACTTTAAGGGACGCATTCACCTTTCCCCGCTCGTCCAGGCTGTCATAATCCCGCATAAACAGGTTTGTCATGCCCTCAAGCAACCAGTACCTTGTATTGATACGCAAACCGCTCGGCGTCACCCGGAGCAGTTTTAGACCGGTCGGCTAACCCGCCATGCACTTAGAGCAAACCCACCACCTGTCCCAAGTAAGAGTGGACCCCGACAACGGCATAGCTCGCTTCCTGCCCCTCCGTATCGGCATATTAATGGATCACCCAAGCCCACATATGGTTTCGCTACTGGATGCTCTGGCAGAGCGGGATGACTGCGTCACCAAGGTCATTTACTGTGACCACGCGGCACCGGGACGGACATGGGGTGCTCCAGTTGGCCTGTTGCCACACAGCTTTCTGCCGGGTATACCATGGCCGGGCGGGCAAAGGTTCAACCCTGGGATTTTTTTCGCCCTTGCCAGAACACGGGTCGATCTCTGGGTCGTGAACACCTGTTATACCTCTCCAACAACGCTGCTTGCAGCGTGGTGGCTTCGCCCCCTCAAGATACCGTGGGTATTCATAAATGAGCCTCCTCAGCCGCGCGCCGCATTGCTCACCTCTTTTAGGCAGCCAATAGTTTCCTTTATTTTGAAGCGGGCATGGGGCGTAGCAGGCACCGGCAGGAGAGCTGAAGAAATATATCGCGATATTCTGCCCGATAACAAGCTAACGGAGTCTGTACCGTATTACATCGACCTGGGCTCCTTCTACAGCATACCCCCCATCGCGCCACTCGCCCATTATGAACCCGTGCACTTCGTAAGCTCGTGCCAAATGATCGGGAGAAAAGGACTTGATCTCCTCCTTCGCGCCTGCAACCTGCTCCCCAATGACGGGTGGATGTTGACTCTCGCCGGCGACGGACCGTTGCGCGCAAATCTTGAGAGAGACTTTGCGCAACACTGGGATCAGTCCCGTGTACAATTCATTGGCCAGGTGCCCTACGAAGACCGTGCTTCAGTCTTCGCCGGAAAACACGTATTCGTTTTTCCCTCTCGTTGGGATGGTTGGGGGATGGTCGTTCCCGAAGCTCTGGCAGCCGGGCTTCCGGTCATATCGAGCGATGCCGTAATCTCGGCCCACGAATTCATTAACAATGGCGAGAATGGCTTCATCACTCCTTCGGGAAACGCCCAGACATTCGCCAAGCGTATGGCCTTCTTCATTGAGAACCGCTCAGCCATCCCGAGGATGGGGTTAGCCGCCAGACAATCTCTGGAATCATACCGTCCGGATATCGGGGGGAGGAAGCTGGTAACCTTCCTGCAGGCTTTAGATGAAAGGAACCGCACAAAGAGGAACGGAGGTCCGGCATGTTACGCAAATCTGGTTGAGCCTCGGGCCTGGCAAAGGCTGACCCTGTCTCCCAATGTGTCGGGGCGCTTACGATTGGCCGCGCGCCAGACCGCAAAAAACCTCTTTATCAGCACTGCCCTTAAAATAAAGCCGAAAAAGAAACCACAAGGGGACAGAATACTCGTCTACCACCTTGTCCTGCCAGAGGATAAAAAACGCTTCGAAGAGCATTTGAAGTTTCTTTCCGACCATTTCACGTTGTGCACGGTCACCGAATTACTGACCGATCGTACTTGGCATACAGAGACCGATCGATACAGAGCAGCGATAAGCTTCGATGACGGATTCAGAATCCTCATGGCCGATTGTCTGGAAATATGTCAAAAACACAGGGTTAGAGCTACTTACTATATTCCAACGGGGTTCGTACAATTAAGTACGTCACCTGACCTTGCGGCGCAGTATAGCCTGCGAGCGCACCACTATAATTTGCCTCTTGAGCCCATGCAAAAGGAGGACCTTAGGCTCCTTACAGACTTGGGGCACGAAGTAGGCAGCCATGGAAAATCCCATATTAAGCTCTCGTTCCTCAGCCAGCAAGCCGCGCATCGCGAACTGACTTTGTCAATGCGGCAAATCGAGGAGTGGACGGGTAGCTCTCCCGCAGGTTTCGCATATCCCTACGGTGACTTGAGCAGTTCCTTAGGGCAACCGACTGAATGGGTTCGGGGTGCCGGCTACCGATATGCGGTAACATTGAGACGTGGTCCCATCACCACACAAGGTGACCGGTTCCAGATTCCCCGGGATCATGTTGAAGGCAACTGGCGCTTGAGCGACTTAAGATATTTTCTCTTTTCATGAACGAAGGAGAACTGGTATGAGAAGTCAGGGACTTAAGACTCTATACTACGCGTCCGCCGGCAGGTTATCGATATGCGTCCTCTGGTGGCGCCGGATTACCGGCAATGGGCGCTATGCCAACGCGTACGTAAATCTCGGCTGCGGCACCAAATATGTTCCTGGTATGATTAACGTAGATGGCAATCTTTTCCGCAAGAAAGATATCTGGTTGGACGTGACCCTCGGGTTGCCCTTTCAAGACAACTCCTTACAGGGAATTTATTCTTCCCACTTGCTCGAACATCTCAGCGTGCAGCAGGTGCGCCGATTACTCAAAGAGTGCCATCGGGCTCTTAAGCCCGGTGGGGCTCTTCGCCTGGTCGTGCCTTCCCTTGAGTATGCCATTCAAGCTTACATCCAGGATAAGCCTGCCTCACTGCCTGATTGGCCGGACGAATACAGGTCTATTGGGGGTAGGTTTAATAATCTCATGCTCTGTAGAAACCAGCACGCAACCCTTCTCGACTTCACGTTTCTGGAGGAGCTTCTCAAGGACGCAGGTTTCTCTCTCGTTTACCAGGGAACAACCGGCAACAGCAGGCACTTCAGCGCATGCCATCTGCAGTTTGAATCTGATCCATCCCTAATCGATGTGTCGCTTTATGCCGAAGCGATCAAGTAGCCGACCTTGCGGATTCTAAAAATCCTTCCTTCCTTCTCCGCTCTCACAGGTGGACCGGCAAAGAGCGTAGCTGCCCTCGCCAAGGGCCTGGCCTCAGCAGGCCATGAGGTCCGCTTGCTTACCACCCTCTGGCCTGAAGACCATTATTTCCCGGAATGTGGCACCAGACAAATGGTGGACGGATACGAAGTCCGTATCTTTCCCCACGAAAATGGCTTTGCAGGCCGTTCCCTGCCAGACTCACCCGCGCTTCTCTACGCTCTCTATTTCCTCAGCAAGTCGGCGGACATCACCATATGTCACAGTCTCTGGAACCCGATAGCTACCTTCTCCATGCAGAGTCTGCGCGAAAACAAAATCCCATACGCAGTAATGGCGCATGGGATGCTGGATCCCCTGGTCTTGAGAAAACGTCGCTGGAAAAAACTCCCCTGGTCCATTCTCTGGGAGAAGAAAAATGTCGAAGACGCAACCCTGGTCTTGTTTAACTCTGAAGCGGAACGTTCCAAGGCTCAATTATGTAAATGGCGGTTAAACGAAACCTTTGTGATACCCCACCTGATCGATCTTCCTCACTGGGCCGTACTACCGCCAAGAGAGACTTTCCAACAGTCGCTTCCACAAATCCAAGGCCGCGACGTCATTCTTTACGTAGGCCGGCTCAACTGGGTCAAGAATCTGGATAAGCTCGTCGATGCGCTGAAGCTGGTCAGACGTAAAAGACCCACAGCCCTGCTCCTATTCGTCGGACCCGACAGTGATGGTGAAAGGAAACGTCTGGAGTCCCGTGCGCGGGCGCTCGGATTGACTGATCACGTTTTCTTTACCGGACTGCTTCAAGGAGAAGATCTGAAAGCGGCCTATGCCTGCGCCAACCTCCTCGCGCTCGTATCAAAAAAAGAAAACTTCGGTCTGACGGTTGCAGATGCCTTAGCCGCGGGTCTCCCAGTCGTAGTAAGCGATGGCGTTGACGTCGCAGCAGGATGGAAATCAACTGGTCCGGTCCGACGAGTAAAGCCCGAACCAGAAAATATTTCAGAAGCCATCGTTGATCTGCTGGAGCGCGGAGAAAAGTATGGCTTGCCCGATGCCGAAGCCAGGAGCCTGGCTGAGCTGGAATGGGGCAAAACGCGAATCGCCGAATTGATAGATAAATACGAACAGACGTTAAGGGTGCGGAACCTGTGATCCAACTGTTACCCCTTACGGTTCTCATCGCTGCCAAAGACGAGGAGCACAACATAGGCCGGTGTCTTGCCTCTCTCTCGCCCGCGGAGCGGGCCATCGTGGTCGATTCGCAGAGCAAAGACCGGACAGCGAATATTGCAGAAGAGTATGGAGCAGAGATTATTCAGTTCGAGTATACCGGCGGCTACCCCAAGAAACGACAGTGGGCCTTAGATACAGTCACGATAACGACGCCCTGGATACTCCTGCTTGACGCCGACGAGGTGGTGCCGTCCGAGCTTTGGCAAGAGATTGCGTATGTCGTTACGAAAGCTAACGGGGAGGATGCATACTCGATCACCAAAGGTTTCCATTTCCTGGGGCGTCGATTCCGTTTCGGCGGATTCTCCCATCGGGCTACTCTACTTTTCAGAAAGGGCAAGGCACGCTTCGAGCACCTTGTCGAGGACTCTCCAGACGGTCTCGATATGGAGGTTCATGAGCGCGTTCTGGTGAACGGGAAAATTGCGAGCCTCAAGACGCCTCTCGTTCATGAGGACTTCAAAGGTCTTGATGCCTATATAGACAGACACAATAAATACTCATCCTGGGAAGCCAGTGTAAGGTATGCCTTTCTCCACGGGCCTGGTTCCCAACAAGACGCCATTCCCCCTAACCTCTTCGGAAATCATCAGGAACGGAGACGTTTTTTAAAAATGATCGCTATGCGCGTGCCCTTCGAGCCCCAGCTCTGGTTTCTCTACCACTACGTCTTTCGGCTGGGCTTTCTCGAAGGAAGGCCTGGTCTCATAGCGAGCCAGATAAGAGCCAGCTACATTGCCCAAGTGAGGGCTAAACTCTTTGAATCGGTCAAACAGAATGGTGGAGTCGGCTGATGAAAAAACCTTCCGTGACCATTCTCTACCATTTCTTTCACCCGGATGACGTTGTGGGTGCCAGGCAATTTTCCGATTTCGCGAAGGAATTGGTCCATAGGGGCTGGGACGTAACCGTGCTGACCAGCAACAGATACTGGGGCCGCCCCAAGGCAAAGATAGCTACCGCTGAGGAAAACTGGAACGGAGTACGCATCATCAGGGTGGCGCGATTCGGCTGGAACCAGGCACACGATTTTCTGCGCATTGGTAATGCCCTCTGGATGATGATGGGCTGGCTTGTAAAGCTCTTGCAACTCCCCCGAACCGATGTCATCGTTGTTGGGAGTGATCCCCAATTCTCCCAGCTGATCTTTCCCGCAATAAAAACACTCATCCGACCGAAATTGCTCGTACACTGGTGTTTCGATCTCTTCCCGGACGCTATCCTGGCAGACGGGGTCAGGGGCCCGGTGCGCTGGGGGGCCAAGCTCGTGAGGTATGTCGTGAGGAAGGCGTACCAACCAGTCGACCTCATGGTTGATCTCGGACCTTGCATGCGCAGGCGCCTTAGCCAGCACGACCACAACGCGAGATGTGAAACGCTTACTCCATGGGCCTTGTTCGAGCCGGACAAACTTGAACAGCCAGACCTGAGCGTAAGGCACTCCATGTTCGGCGATGCCGATCTCGCCCTGCTTTACTCCGGGAATATGGGCAAGGCGCACGATTTTATGCCATTTCTCCAACTAGCGCGGGTGCTCAACCGTATCAATCCAAGGATCATCTTCTGCTTCGCGTGTCGTGGGAACAGAATGGCCGAACTGAAGCAGGCGATAACACCACGAGACACGAACATCCGCCTTATTCCATTCACCGACGAGTCTCAACTTGGGAAACAATTGCGTGCGGCAGACATACATCTTCTGAGCCTGCGTCCGGAATGGGAAGGGATCGTCGTGCCATCCAAATTCTTCGGATCGCTGGCGGTCGGAAGGCCCGTTCTATACGCGGGACCCGAGGATTCGTCAATAGCAGCATGGGTGCGAGAATTAGATTTGGGGCTGTTGCTCACGGATCGCAATTTCAGGGATGTGACCGAACAGGTGTTAGCTATAGCCAAGGACCCTCGCGTCCTAGCCTTATGGCAAAAAAATGCATTCGAGGCATATCAACATCATTTCTCAAGAAAGAATATAATGGATGCCTGGAATGCCGCTCTCCGCGATGAACTCCAACGCGGCCTCCAAGCCCTATCATCAGCGATATCGATTATCAGCGATTCTCAGTCGGATAAAAAGCCACGGGTCGTGACGGGCACATGAACGGGCCGGAGACATACGCGCCAATACACGCGGAAGAAGAGCTGATTCTGGGCTTTGCACGAGCCACCCCAGGGCCGCAAACAGCGGAAAGGGTCAAGAGTGTTGCTAGTAACGGGCTCGACTGGCGCTGGGTTGTGGATATCGCGTTGAAAAACGGCATTGGACCCCTTCTTTACAGGAACCTGAGACACCTCGCCCCATCTGCTGCCCCTTCCCCTATTATGGAAACACTTCAGAGGCATTATTATCAAAACATCGCGCATAACCTGGCACTGGAGGATCAGCTGTCGGCCCTTGTTCGAGACTTCCAGACTGCCGATATACCTGCTATTCCGTACAAGGGACCAACCCTCGCGGCAGCAGCCTATGGGGACATAGGCTTGAGAGTTTTTGGGGATCTCGATATCCTCATTCAAGAAAAAGATGTCGGACGAGCTGCAGACATGATGATTGCGCGTGGATACGAGACAGATCTCCGGTTCTCATCTGAACAGCTGGCAGCCTACGTACATCACTTCAATGAACTGCCCTTCACGAGAGTTGGCAAGGCTCCTGTCGAGCTGCAATGGCAGATCGTGCCTGACCACTTCGTCTATCCAGTGGAGCCTTTCTGTCTCTGGGATAACCAGATGACGGGAGAAGCGCAGCGGTCGGGCTTTAGAACGATCCCAGCCGAACAGCAGATTCTGATGCTTTGCGCTCATGGAGCTAAAGATTCCTGGGGAAGGCTTGCCTGGGTCTGCGATATAGCTGAGCTCCTCCGGAAGTCTGACCGACTTGACTGGAAAGGCCTCGTGAACCTGGCAGCACAGACCGGGGGGCTGCGCATGTTGAGCCTTGGTCTTCACCTTGCTCATGAACTGCTGGAAGCTCCTCTCCCACAAGAACTTGTTTTCCGCATCGGCAACGATCGTGCGGTCGCCAAAGCCGGGCGACTCATCCGGGAGAGAATTTTCGGCAGGATTGATGGAAACGAAGGTATACTGGAGACCTGCCTCTTTTACGTCAGGATGAGAGAGCGCCTGCGAGACAAGGCCCGTTTTCTCTTCCGGACCTTCAGCCGACCGATCCCCGGTCAATGGGACCAGCTAGGCCTCGACGACCCTGGTGCCCGCTTAAGGAGTGTGATGCAACATGTGCGGATGGGGTACGGTTACGGGCTAAGCATGGCAAAACAACGATGGAAAGCAGGTAGAGGTTAAGAAACAGGTAGGGGCAAAAATAAGGTTGAGGAAAAAACTGTTCTTTGGCTTTCGGGCCCTTACCTTAATCTTCGCTTTAGTTTTTTCCTCTTCCTTCGCTGCAGTCTTTTCCTGAGCTCTTCGCGGGGTTAAGAAACGCTGGAAAAATGCGATAACGGTTAAAGGTTATCGCATGTTCCACGAACTTCACAGACAGATGATGTTCTTCTTTATTGTGCCTTTTGGCTTTACCCTAGCGCTCCTGCCGATTACTATTCACCTTGCGCGGAAGTGGAACTGCCTCGATGAGCCCGGCGGAAGGCGCATCCATTGTGAGCCAACACCCCGCTGGGGTGGAGTCGCGTTCTTTCTGGGGATCTTGCCCATTTTCTATTTTATCGGGTTAGGTAGGGCTTTCTTTTCCTATCTCGCTGCGTCATTCCTTCTCGTCCTCATCGGGAGCGTTGATGACCACAGGGAGCTCGGGTTCACAACAAAATTTCTCGCAATGCTGGCTGCGATCACCACCGTGATTTTCGGCGGCGGTCTGCAGATTCAGCAGATCGGCACCTATGGGAGCATCGGCATCGTGAAGCTCGGCGTACTGGCAATACCCTTTACGTACCTGTGCATCATAGGCGTCACCAATTCGGTCAACCTGATTGACGGTCTCAACGGACTGGCCGGCGGTCTCGCTTTTTTTGCTTCCCTTTTCATAGGAGTAGCAGCCTATATTTCGAGAAACTTTGAGCTAGCCGCTGTTTGCATGGGCTTTACCGGCGCTCTGGCAGGCTTTCTGCTTTATAATTTTGGCGCGCAGGCCAGCATATTCATGGGTGACTCTGGCAGCCTCTTTCTCGGCTTTTCACTCTCCGTCTTTTCGATACTCCTGACGCAGGACCCCAGATTCCACGTAGAGCCGCTCTTTCCTGTGCTCGTGCTTCTCATCCCCATATTCGATACGCTCAGGGTCATGGGCACGCGCCTTTTCAATGGCCGGAGCCCGTTCAAAGCCGACACCTCTCATCTGCATCACCTGCTCCTCAACAGAGGCCTTCCGGTAACGGGCATAGCGACCCTCCTCTGGTCACTCACCCTCATCCAGGGTGTAACTGCAGTTTTACTCATCAAGAGAACATCAATGCCTTATCTCATGGTAGTATTGGGCACGAGCTTACTCTTCAGTGTTTTTGCCAATTCGCTCGTCAAAGACCGCACAAGAGCCGGGCGCGTGGACAAACCAGCGACACGTTCGATTACCAGGAGCGCACAGGTTCAACGCCTGAGGGTCATCAGAAAATCAGCGAACGAAGCGTGAACTGGTCTTTGTGGTCTATCTGGTCCATTTGGTCTGTTCTACTGAATATTAACCTTCATACTTACCATCTAGTATTGGCGGTTGCGAGTCCAAGGCAAACGGCATAGACTATGAACGCACTTAGTGGTCTTCATCACTTCGTCCCGGGTCGCTTGTTCACCGAGACGAAATGGACAAGAGAGACCAGATAGACCAAATGGACGAGAGGATCAGATGATTCGCTACGTGACCATCACAATAGCTGCATTCATGTTGATGGCGGGCTTTGCCGCAGCGCTTGCGCAAGAGCCACGCCACATTGAAATCCGCATCATTAACCCTTCACCGTCCTCGCAGCAACCACAAAAACAAGAATCCGCTAAAGAGTTTACGCAGGATAAAGCCGTACCCGGATCAGGCCCTTCTGTGCGGGCGGATGATATTTCCCGGGTAGCCCCGCATTCAATGCAGGCTGTGGTCACGATTGTTTCCGGCGACGTGCGCGGATCCGGTTTTTTTGTGGGTCAGGACGGATATATTCTAACGAACTCGCATGTCATTCAAGATTCCTGGCCAACAATACAGTTGGCAGATGGGAAGAGTACCACTGCCAGCGTGATTAGAAATGATGAAGAAAAAGATCTGGCATTATTGAAGGCTTCTGGTTCAGGCTACCCCGCGCTGCCGCTGGGAGATTCGAATAAGGTCGCGCAAGGCGAATCGGTGATCGCGATAGGATCTCCGATAGGCCTTGAAGGCACCGTGACTCAAGGGATCGTCAGCGCGGTCAGGAAGGCTACCAACGGGATAACCTACATTCAGACAGACGCGGCTATCAATCCGGGGAACAGTGGCGGTCCGCTACTGAACAAGGCCGGGCAGGTTATAGGGATAAACACGCTTAAAGCGTCCGCAGATCGGATCGGGTTCGCGATATCAATCAATGACGCAAAACAATTTATGGGCCGGTAAAGCAGTTCTTCGTTCTTGGTTCCTCGTAATTGACTAAGAGCCAAGTACGAAGCACTGTATTGACTATCTAAGGCGCACATTCGGTTGAGTTTATTTCAGAACGTAGGTTCCGTCCATGGTACGGGCCCTACTTTTCCTGGGCGAAGGGCCTAAGGGATCTATCTTTCGTCGTTCCGTCGACTTCGTTTCTGCCTTCACCATGATAGCAAGAGCGCCAACAAAAAAAATCGCCACAAGTATCATCACTGTAGTCAATTTGTTTTATCTCCTTTTCTCAGTCTTATACAGTGGCCGGACCATGACTCTCAGTCTGTTATCGACTCCCAGCCAGAAAACTTGAGCCCTCCGTAACCGCTCAGTTTCAGGACCGTCTAATTTGATTTTATTAGTTTGATTGGTTACAGCCAAAATAGAGATCGTATCTGATGTTTGTCGGTTCAACGATGTCGATAGTCGAAGTTGCGAGACTCGCCCGGCAAGACCGATGAGACTAATGAAACCAATTGAACCAATGAAACGACTTTATATCTTGACTTTGTGCACTTGATAGTTTAAAAGTACTTACAATGCTGGCTTGGGTTGACAACACTACCATTTGCTGTGCGATTATTTGGCCGTGGTTTATGACAAACGCTTGGCTGAGGCTCGTCCACTGACGGCGGAATCCTGCGAGGAGCCGTGGGCAGCCCAGGAAATTGGCTGCCCACGGCTCTTTTTTTGCTGAAAGGAGGCACGGTTACGATATGAACAGACAAGAACAGAGAATGCTTATGGGCAACGAGGCCATCGGGAGGGGGCTGTTTGAGAGCGGGTGCTCGTTGGTTGCTTCCTATCCGGGCACGCCTGCGTCCGAAATCCTATCCTCCGTGGTCTTCTTTTCTAAGGAAGCGCCAGTACCCATCCACATCGAATGGTCTATCAATGAAAAGGCAGCGTTCGAGGTGGCGCTGGCACATAGTTACACAGGAAAGCGCGCTGCAGTCGCTATGAAACAGGTGGGCTTGAATGTGGCAGCGGATCCATTCATGCGTTCCGCGTACCTCGGCATCAAGGGCGGCTTCGTTCTGATTTCCGCTGATGATCCCGGTCCGCACAGCTCCCAGACTGAACAGGACAGCCGCCTCTTTGCGCACTTTGCCAAAGTCCCCGTCTTCGACCCTTCATCTCCCCGCGAGGCCAAGGAGATGATCAAGAAGGCTTTTGATCTTTCCGAGCGGTATGAGATACCCGTCATGGTGAGGCCCACCACCCGCATCTGCCATGCCCGGCAGAATGTTCCCTGTAGAAAGCCGAAGCTCCTGGAAAGACACGCACACTTTGAAAAGAATCCTTCGCGGTGGGTAGCCACACCACAATTCATCTATGACCTGCACAAGCTTCTCAATGAGAAAATCGACAAAATCGCCGAAGAGCCCACGCTCTCTCCTGTTCCCTTTGCTTCCCTGCCCTCGAAAAATAAGCAATGCGTGATCGCTTCCGGTGTGGCGTTTGCCCATACGTACGAGTTGCTTGAGGAGATGGGGCTCTTCGACCGCCTCGATCTTTTCCAGGTGCTGCTGCCCCACCCGCTCAACAGGCGGTTCATCGACATGATACAGAGTGACTATGATCAAGTCCTTGTTGTGGAGGAAACATACCCGGTAATCGAGCTGCAGCTGGGAAACGGAAAAATTCAGGGGAGAAAGTCGGGTCTCGTTCCGCGACAGGGTGAG
>DATFYE010000205.1:0-9009 GCA_035315185.1 Syntrophorhabdales bacterium
TGTTGGCCCTGCTCGTGACGGGGACGTTTTTCAGCGTCTCCTCCGGGGTGGGATTCATGGCCCTGTTCGGGTGCTCCGTGCAGACGGGCGTCGTCATGGTAGAGTATATCAATCAGTTGCGGGCCAGAGGTTACTCGATCACCGAAGCCGCGATCGAAGGGGCAACGCGGCGCTTGAGGCCCATTATGATGACTATGCTCGTGGCGACGCTGGGTCTTTTGCCTGCTGCAATGTCCCATGCCATCGGGTCGGACTCACAGCGGCCCTTTGCCATCGTCATCGTGGGGGGACTGATCGCCGACCTGCTCATGAGCATCTTCCTCCTACCCACCTTTTACGTCTGGTGGGCGCGGCCGACGGACCACCTGCCGAAGCCCGAAGAATCGAAGAACATTGATGCTGGAGACGAGATCAGGGAGGGCATAAACAATGTGGGCTAAAGGGTCAACGTCGTGAAAGCGAGCGCGTATCCGAAAGGTGTGAAGAACCGCCTTCCGCTCATGCAGCTAATGATGCTCCTGCTGTTCTTCCTCCTGTTCTCAGGTTATGTTCTTACTCTGACGAGTTATGGGAATGGGGGCACCCGGCATTCAGAGCCACCGAATGCAGCGGAGACCGCCGACCAGGCTGACTGGAACCTTGCCACTTACAACAGAACCGTTGCGGTAGGCCTCCTGATAGGCGGATCCTTTTTCATCATATATTGTGTGAAGAGAAGCGGCAAAATGAGGGGCCGACGGAAGACAGGTACCCAGCGGCACATTCATCGGGGGTAATCATGGGACGCCTTCTACGCTTCCTGCAGAAAACTCCCCGTACGGTGCTCACCAGTGCTGCCATTCTCGTTTCGATCATTGTCTTGGCCGATTGGAGGAACCCTGTCAACGTCTACTTTGGCTTCCTCTATGTGTTCCCTATGCTGCTCGTCGGGACCGTCCTTTCATGCTGGCAACCTTGCAAAAAACAGCCAGCGGGCATTAGAAGGCGCAGACCTGAAGAGAATAGATCTCTCGGTGACAGCCGAACATGGGATGGCGTCTATAAGATTTTGCGACACCGGCCGGGTATAGCCTCCACGGAAAAGCTGTTCGAGCCGTTGCAGAAAGGCGCCGATGCCACGGGGCTGGGGTTGTTTCTTTCTCGCGCTTTCATGCGGTCTTTCTGGGGCGACCTTCGGTACGAGCCCGGCATGCCGGGGTGCTGTTTCGTCATTGGACTAGCGATAGCCGGTATTGCTGAAGTAGATCACGGGTGAGCGGGGCGAGGATGGAGCGCGTACGACTCTTATTGGTGGACGATCACCTTCTCTTTCGAGAGGGTCTGGCACGCCTTCTGGAATCGGAGGCTGACTTTGCGGTGGTTGCCCAGTGCGGCACTCCAACCGAGGCTCTCGAAGTACTGAGCCGCTCTGCTGTTGATGTCGTGCTTCTTGATTTTGACCTGGGGGACGAGCAGGGGAACCACTTCATAGCATCGGCGCGCCAATCGGGATATGCGGGCAAGATACTCCTGGTGACCGCCGGCGTGAGCGTGACGCAATCTTCCACTGCATTAAAACTGGGCGCATCGGGCATTCTCCTCAAGGACAGTTCTCCCAGCACGCTGGCAAACGCTATTCGGCTGGTCGCACAAGGAGAGCTGTGGGTCGACCAGAAAATTGTTCAAAAAATGGCTGACGCCCTACAGGGCGAACAACAGGATCTCCCCCGAACGTTTACGCAGCGGGAGGATCAAGTGCTCAGGGGCGTGCTCGAAGGACTTAAGAACAGAGAAATCGCGGCAAGCATGGGCGTATCGGAAGATTCAGTGAAGGGAACGCTCCAGTATCTGTTCCAGAAGACAGGCGCGCGAACGCGCACCCAGCTTGTTCTCATTGCACTTAAGAATCCTTCCGTGTTCGCTGGGGGCGAGATACCCATGCCTCCTGAAAAGGTACGCCATAGCCGGTAACGAAGAAGATTGAGCGACCAAAAATGCAACGAATACGACTCTTGTTGGTGGACGATCACCCCCTCTTTCGAGAAGGTCTGGCCCGCCTTTTAGCATCCGAGCCTGACTTCGAAATGGTCGCCCAGTGCGGCACGGCAACCCAGGGTCTCGAAGTACTGAGCCGTTCTGGTGTTGATGTCGTGCTGCTCGATTTTGACCTTGGGGTCGAGCACGGAAACCAATTCATAGCGTCTGCCCGTGAATCCGGATATGCGGGCAGGATACTCATGGTAACCGCTGGCATGAACGCGACGCAATCTTCCACTGCATTGAAGCTGGGAGCATCGAGTATCCTTCTCAAAACCAGTTCGCCGAGCACCCTTGCGAAGGTCATCAGGCTCGTCGCAAATGGCGAGACATGGATCGACCAGAAGGTCTTGCAGCAGATGGCCGACCGGGCGCTGCAGGGCGACCAGCACATCCTCCCTCCAACGCTCACCGAGCGGGAGGATCAGGTGCTCCAGGGTGTGTTCGAGGGGCTGACAAACAAGGAAATCGGGACAAAGATAGGTGCATCGGAGGATGCGGTGAAATCAACGCTCAAGTACCTGTTCCACAAGACAGGCGTAAAAACGCGCAGCCAGCTTGTTCGCATTGCAATCGAAGGATGCTTCCGCGTGAACAAATAACTATAAATCCAGGGTCTATTACAATGCATACCTTCTCGGTGAGCCGCTAGTTGATATGCTGCGGGCTAAGAATGTGCGGGTCTATTTTAACAAAGTAACCGGCAAAGACATAGATGGCAAAGTTTGCAAAAATACAGAACACGGGCTGGGCGCTTCAATGAGAGGAGTCTTCGATTTGGTAGCGGGATTAGATGATGATAATTTTTGTAAACAAAATAGTAATAACGATTTTGATTTGAAAAGTATCCACTCGTACGATTGTGGTAGAAAATCGTATATAGTCAAATATGAGGACACACTCAATGTTAGTGTGGAAATAATATAATTTTGCTCCCCTTCAAGCGGTAAGTGCGCCATGACGTGGAGCTCGGAATAACGGCAGCAGTGCCTGTTTTTAAGGGTTCGCGCTAGAACCTTGATTTGCTGTGAACCAAACCCTGTGCAATATTAGTATTAGAATTAGCATCAACCGACAGGTGGAAGGGAGAACAAGATGAAACGGAATTGGGTACAGCATAGTGTCGTCGGCATCATGGTTTTCGTAGCCCTAATCGTTTCCGGATGCGCTTTGATTTTCTTTAAAGATCATACGTATGCAGCAAAAGAGAGGTGGGAAATAAGAACACCACCGCCTCATCTCTTTGAGGCCATAGCGGAAACCGGTAGATCGATGGGTTTTGCTATAGACTATTGGGAGATGAGAAATCCGCCGGTTGGCCAGGAGTACTGGGAGACAAAATCGCCACCACCTGTCGATGCGAATGACTTAAGGAGCAGATCGATTCTGTTATCTGACAATGAACTCGGGGGTCTAAAGGCTGTGTTGCTCGGTAAACACCATGTGTCGGGCTTGACATTCTATGCTTGGCACGGGGGCAACTATATGGAGGTCTACGTCACGGTGGCGGGCAATTTGGGGTCGGGCGAGCAGAAAGCAGCAATGAATTTGCTCGAGGATTTCAGGACGAACTTATCGAAGAAAATTGGCGAGATCATCGTACTGCCAGAGGCGCCTTCGGCGCTGGCTCCGGCCGCTTGACGTGCTCAAAGTTAATCCCCCTGTCAGTGCGTGAATAAATCGAAAGGAGACGCAGAGCGTCGATGCCTTAGCACACATGTTGACGGCTGGAGAACGTTGTGAAACTGATTAAAATGCGAGCTAGAAAGGTGACTTTTCTCTTGACGCCAAGAGTGTATGGGCGTATATTCTGGAAAATTCTCTGTAAGGAGCCTATCGCCTAATGGAAGACGACCCTGGCGGTCACTCGTATGATGATTGGAGCGAACCGCTCCTGCCTCTGAGTTTCGTCGCTTAAGATTATCCGATCTTTTCGACTCCTCGGGGACCGGAAGCGGTTCTTGAGGAGATTCCCCTTAACGTGATCCCCTCTGTTCCAATCCTTGAATGGTTGACTGCTAGCGTGCGATC
Source organism: Syntrophorhabdales bacterium (assembly GCA_035315185.1). GTDB lineage: Bacteria > Desulfobacterota > Syntrophorhabdia > Syntrophorhabdales > WCHB1-27 > JADGQN01. The sequence continues at coordinate 4,048 of DATFYE010000205.1, forward strand.
CAATCCAGGGAGAGGTGGTAATGTACTGGATAAGCAAAGGCATTCACCTTCTGGAAAGATTTCAGAAGAGATTCCTCCTTTTCCTCGTCGTTCTCGGTCCCGGCGTTATCACCATGATCGCGGACAATGACGCCGGGGGCATCTCCACCTACGCAGTCACCGGTGCCAAATACGGATTCAATCTGCTCTGGGCCTTTTTCATACTCGTGCCCATGGCCTACTACATCCAGGAGATGACCGTGCGGCTCGGGGCGGTCACCAAGCGCGGCCACGCCGAAGCAATCTTTGACGGGTTCGGGCCATTCTGGGGATGGTTTTCGGTCTTCGATCTGGCCGTCATCAACTGGTGCACGCTTGTCACGGAATACATTGGCATGACTGCGGCCATGGCGATCTTCGGCGTACCGCCCGTGATCACCTATATCACCGTCACCGCTATCCTGATGATTGTTGTGCTTTCTGGCAGGTACTGGACATTCGAGAAGATCACCCTTCTCTTCTGCGGCTTCAACTTCGTTTATATCCCGGCAGCGTTCTGGGCAATGAAGACCGGAACTGCTCCGGCCTGGGGAGAGGTATTTAAGGGCTTTTACTATCCCGATCTTCCGCAGGGTCTCACCGCGGACCTGCTCTTCATCATCATGGCCAATATTGGCACCACCATCACGCCCTGGCAGATATTCTTTCAGCAGAGCGCAGTCGTCGATAAGGGCCTCGATGTAAAAGACATTAAGTTTGGCAAAATAGATACCTTTGCAGGCTCCTTCTTCACCTGCCTCGTGGCCGCATTTATTGTGATAGCCACAGGGGCAGCCTTCTATTACCACAACCCGCCCATCACGGTTGAGGATGCACGACAGACCGCGGAAGCCATCGTGCCGCTCCTGCCCCATCGGGAAGGAGTCTGGGCCCGCACCCTCTTTGCTATCGGCCTCTTCGATGCGGGATTCCTTGGGGCCCTCTGCATCTCGCTTGCTACCTCATGGGCCGTGGGCGAGGTCTTTGGTTGGGCCCACTCGCTCAATAAGGGCGTCAAGGACGCGCCCTGGTTCTACGTGATCTACTTTTTTTGTCTTGCGACTTCCGGCGCAGTTGTGCTGATCCCCAAAGCGCCCCTGATCATGATCACGATGTTCGTCCAGGTGATAGCCGTGACGCTGCTGCCTGCCGCGCTCATGTTCCTCATCCTGTTGCTCAATGACAAGCCCCTTATGGGGGAGCACGTGAACACGCGGTGGGAGAATATTGCAAATTGGAGCATTACAGGGTTTGTCATCATTATGTCGACCCTCTTTGGTATTTCCGTGCTGTTCCCCGGCCTCTTCGGACAGGGGTAGGAGGTTCCCATGTCAGTGAGCAAGGATGTGAGTTTTGCAGATGCTATAAGCAATAAAGAGTTCCGTTTCTTCTGGTTTTCCGAGCTTCTTAATCGGCCGGTTGCAACCGTCAATGGAGACCGGCTCGGGAAACTCTCAGACCTTGTCTTCCACCTTCGCGACCCTTATCCCGGCGCGGTTGGAATTTATCTGGAGCACGGGTGGGGAAAGCCGACAGAAATGATACCGTGGGAGAACGTCGTTGACGTCGGCAAGAAGACTATTGTGGTGCAGCCCCCTGAAGGAGCCCCAACTTATCCACCGTTTGTCGACCAACCGGGATGGATTTTGATTAATGAGCATCTTATGGGACGGACCATTCTCGACACGGACGGACGGCGGGTTGAGGTTGTCAATGACGTGCAGATGCTTGAATCAAGGGCACGCCTGATCATCATTCATGTTGACGTCTCCTTCAACGGTTTCCTGAGAAAGTGGGGACTGAGCGGTCTTCGCTGGATAACCGACAAGCTCATACCATGGCGGTACGTGCAGCCCTTTTCCCTGGAAGATGCGGTCAAGACTGATACGGTTTCTCTCTCCGTTACTAAAGAGCAGGCAAGAGAGTTGCCGGGGGAGGACCTTGCAGATGTGCTCGAGATGCTCTCGGGTGAAGAGCAGGAAGCCTTTTTCTCTGCCCTGGACCCTGAAAAGGCGGCGGAGTCACTGCTCCATGCCGAGCCGAGGGCCAAGCGGCAGCTCATCGAGGACCTGCCGAAAGAGCGTGCTCAGGTAATTCTTGCTGAGCTCTCGATTCCCCAGCTTGCAGATCTTTTCTCGGTTCTGCCCCATGACGACGTCACCGAACTTATGCAACTGCTTCCAGAGGAGAATGCGAAAAGGATCACACAGTTACTTTCCGACCGGGAGGCGAGAGCCAGGGACCTCATGTCATCTGACTATCTTGTATTCACACAGGAGACAACAGTCGGGGAAGCCCTGCAGAATATTAGGACGTCGAAGCGTGATCCTGACGTGATCTCGTACATCTATGTCGTGGCTGACGAGCAGGCGCTTATCGGAGTCGTCGATCTTCGGGAGCTTGTTCTTGCCCCGGACGAAGCCCGTCTCAGCGATGTCATGTCTTCATCCGTGGTTGCTGCCGAAGAGGACAAGAGCCGGGAGGACCTTGAAGAGATATTTGCAAAGTACCGCTACCGCATGCTGCCGGTGGTGGATGGACAGGATCATCTGCTCGGCGCGATCCGTTACAGTGACCTGATGCAGCCTGAGCAAGAAAAGTAAAGAGGTGCATGATGCCGCGAATAAAGATAACACCAATGGCGAAGGTCGCTCTTTATTTCTTGAGGTTTTATTTACTCTTCCTGGTCACTCTGATCATGGTGAAATTTGTCAGGAGCCTGTGGTAATGGAAAGATTGTCAGTCGGCCGAGGTCAACGGTCGATATTTCTTAGCGTCTCGGTTTCACCACTTTTGTCACGTCGGAAAACTCCTCGGTATCTTCCTCCTCATCTCCCTCATCGTCCCATGCGTTCGCCATGTCCTCAAGCCTGGCCTTTCCCTCAGCAATCAGGTCCTCCAGCTTGGTCATGAGTTCGTCTTCGAGGAGTACACTATCGACCTCAACCGGCGTGTCGAGGTTAGCAAGATATCGCTTCAGTTCGCCGATACTTCCCTCACCGATCACATCATGGTCAACAATGTAGACCTCAATTTCATCTGAGCTCGTCTCCACGTTCATGACGGCACCATCTTTGAGTTCGACCAATACTTTCGACATCGCTCTATTCCCCCCTTGCCCTTTGGTGCAAATGCTCCGGGCTAAATCGTTCCGGTATTATGTGCCACATGAGATCAATGTCCCTAGCAGTTTTTCGGGGAGTGCAGAAAAATCTTAAGGGAAAAAGATAGGTCCAATAAAAATTCCCTTACGCGGCGCCACTGGAATTTGAGAGCCAGGCCGTGTTAGCTTACTCTGTCCAACACTTGAAGGCGAATTGGTATAACACTCCATCTGAGTCTACGTCTCTCCTCCACAACAAGTCAGTGGCTCTCTTCTGGCTAGCACGCGTGTCAAGCACCATAGCTTACCAGATGCTTGCGGTGGCCGTGGGCTGGCAGATCTATGCACTCACCCGCAGTCCATTCTATCTCGGGTTGGTGGGACTCGCGCAATTTCTGCCGATGTTCCTCCTCACTCTTCTCGTGGGCCATGTGGCGGACCGATATGATCGCCGATTGATCCTTCGAATATGTCAAGTGATAGAAGGAGTCGGTGTTTTGGCGCTCACAATGTGCAACTATGCAGGATGGGTGAACAAGGAAACAATTCTTGCAATCGTGCTGGTGATTGGGGCGGCGCGTGCCTTCGAGAACCCAACCTTGCAAGCGTTATTGCCTAACCTGGTCACACCGGAACTCCTGCCACGGGCTGTGGCCTTGGCTACCTCGTCGGGTCAGACTGCCGTCATCATGGGACCTGCGCTGGGTGGGTTTCTCTATGCTGCACACCCGACTGTCGCCTACGGGACGATGGGAGCACTCTTTCTGGGGGCGAGTCTCTTCATCTCTCTTATCCGAATCGAGAAGAGACCGCAAAAGAAACGTGACCCGGTCAGTTTGCAATCGCTCTTTGCAGGCATTGCCTTTATTCGCAGCAAACCGGCAATCCTTGGCGCCATATCCCTTGACCTCTTTGCGGTTCTGCTCGGAGGTGCTACAGCCCTATTACCCATTTATGCGCGGGAGATCCTCGTCATAGGGCCCTGGGGATTGGGAATTCTCCGCTCAGCGCCTGCTGCCGGAGCGCTGTTGATGTCTGTATACCTGGCGCACCATCCACTTAAGCGCAGGATGGGTCGCACCATGTTCATTGCTGTGATAATCTTCGGTATCGGCACGATCGTATTTGGTCTGTCCACCTCTTTCGTGCTCTCCCTCATCGCTCTGGCTGTTCTGGGAGCGGCGGACATAATCAGCGTCGTTATCCGTCAGTCCCTTGTTCAGACCAAGACCCCCGACGCAATGCGGGGGAGGGTGAGCGCGGTAAATTCCATGTTCGTCGGTACATCCAACCAGCTAGGGGAATTTGAGTCGGGCTTGACCGCAGCCTGGTTCGGCGTTGTGCCTGCCGTCCTCCTCGGCGGTGTCGGGACAATTGTCGTGGCGTTGGCCTGGATATATCTTTTCCCGGAGCTCGCACGCACTGATACGCTTAAGCAGTAAAGTAATACCGATTTGCCTTCAAGCGTATACCTTCCGGGTACCCGCGTGAGTGGGTGTTGCACCCTGTCTAACTCCGACGTACTCTAGTATGCCTCCGTTCGCCAGAGCTTGAGCGCCTCGGTCTCCATCTTGAATGCAAATCGGTATAATATGTTGGGTAACTACTGTGCCTCCCGCAAGCGCTTGACACGGATTGTCACTTGTTCTATACCTGTGTCACGTGATCGCGCAAAGATAGAATTTCATCGCAGATGAACGCAGATAGAAGCAAGGAGAGATGTGCGCAGACAGGTATGCTTGTGGGCAGCATTGTGATGCTGAGTAAAGACGAAATCAGGAAGTTCAGAAAAGCAATCTATACGTATTACAACGAGCATGGGCGAGAACTGCCGTGGAGAC
>DATFYE010000206.1:0-91377 GCA_035315185.1 Syntrophorhabdales bacterium
GCGCAGACGAATCGCGGGAGTAATTTCCAGACGAAAATACCCGACGGTATTGCGGGCCTGGCAGCCTTTAGTGCGATGGTTGGGAGCGCGCACCGGACAGCGATCGAGCATCGTGCATGATCGGCATATCGCGCCATCGAAGATCGCATGGAGGGAACGACGGGTGCTGTTGTTGCCGCTGAGTACCCGATGGTCGACAGGTGTATGTCTCCTAGGGCACTGCGTCACGAGACCTTCCGCGTCAAAGTGAAAGCGATCTCTGCCCACGACGTCGTCAGGCAACCTGCTGCGGTTGACCGGTGTGATGAATTCGATGCCTTCTTCTTGCACCTTCAATGCTGAAGGAACTGAAGGGTATCCGCCATCGGCAAAGAGCGTGTCAGGTTTATACCCGGCAGCGTCGAGCCGTTCGATCACGGAAAGGGCCTTACCGATATCGGACCGGGCAGCGCCATGGACTTCGTAGTCGGTGATGATCTCCGGCTTTTCCCCATTATTGCAGGTCTCGGCGATGTGAAGGCTGTATCCCGGACCTTTATGTCCGCATGATGCATCCGGGTCGTAGGGAGATTGAAGGACAGCTCCTTCGGTCTTCTTTTTAACCTGAACCGATTCTTCAGAACATTCGCACTGCTCGGAGAAGAGGCGGGTAAGCAACTGGTAGGGTTCACCGAGTTCATCTTTTTCAAAGATGACGATAAGTTCATAGAGATACTGCGCCAGTTCTTCCAGTGTGACCTTCTGCTCGGCCGGACCTAATCCGAACCAGCCTTCGGGTTCCCTTGCATACCACTCCTGAATCGCGGTGGGTACGCGTGCAAAGTGATCCTCATCCAGACTCTTGAGAAACAGACGCAGGGTGTTTGAGAACAGGGCCAGCCTGCCGCGCAGGCGTATGTTGGAGATGACATGCGTGGAATCAAGCCGCTGGTGGGCAACGGATAAGCCAAGCTTGTCTATTGCGGAGTCTCTGACGTTGTCGAACACCGCACGTACCAGCTTCATCTCAGGGTCTTTGGCAGCCAATCGTCGGCGGAACTCAACAAGAGAACGGCGAGATAGATAATCTTCATCATCGTTGACATCTAAAGCATAGCGCCACCGCACGTCGAAGCTGAAGGTGTCCAAAGCCTCTTGGTCGCTCAAGTCGTTCCACTCCTGCAGGAGGCACAGGCCCAGCAGACGGGCAACGCTGAAATTGGGCCGACCGGTTGTGCCATACAGCATCGCGTAATCATCTTCCTTCCTGAACAGGATGGGAAGGACTTCGCACCTGAACAGGTGGGCCCATGAAGACTCAAGACGGCCGCGCAATGAGGGGGATACCTGTGTCTCTACACCGAATAGTTTTTGTTGGGGTGAGGTTGGTTTATACATGCGGTACTCTATCATTATATACAGCGGAATACAACGGTTATTCGGGAGTTACTTCTCAGGGATCATTTCTAAAGGACGTCCCCAAGAATGTACAAGCATCCTTCGTCTGCTCCTCGTGGTGTACCACAGAAATATCGCTCTATTTCACCCTGCACCCCATGGTGCAGGGTAGCCCTGAACTCCACGTAGTTCAGGACAAAGTGTGCTAATAACGCTTATTTGATTGCAAGTAGTCGTGCTCAAACATAATTCTATTTATGGGGTACATCACTCGCTCCCGAGATAGATCTCTCTCACTCTCGGATCATTTTGTATCTCCTCGGGTGTTCCCTGAGCAATGATCTCCCCGTAATAGAGGACCATCACTCTCTCGGCCAACGTAAATACGAGGTCTGTGTCATGAGCGGTGAGCAATACAGTCGTATCGGCCACCAAGCCATGGATCATCTCAATCAGTTTGTCGGATTCATCCGACGTCAGGCCGGCGCTGGGCTCATCCAGCAATAAGAGCTTTGGTTGCGAGGCCAGCGACAGGATGATCTCCATCTGCCTCTGCTCCCCGTGTCCCAAGGCGGAAATAAGGGAATCCCTTTTATTCCAAAGATCCACTAACTGCAATAGCTCCCGAGCCCTTGTAAGGTCATCCTCGTAAGCCGTGATCGAGCGAAACATGTGGTAGCGGGTGGGTTGGACCCCGTGGATCGCCAGCAGCACGTTGTTGAGCACAGTCATTTGGGGAAAGAGGGAACTGATCTGAAAGGAACGGGCAAGGCCAAGAGAAGCGCGGGTCTCTGGTGGCAGATGAGTGATCTCCCTGCCTAGAAAACGTATCTTTCCCGAACTCAGAGGGACAAACCCGCTGAGCACGTTAAAAAGCGTGGTCTTCCCCGCACCGTTGGGTCCGATGAGTGCCACCTTTTCTCCGGACTTCAGACGGAAAGAGATGTCCATTAAGACTTTCAGCCCGCCGTAATTCTTCGCGACTTTTTCAACTTCCAAGATCACCACGATTGCGTCACCCGTAACGTTTAATAAAACCCCGATAGAGAAGCCGGCGGGGACATTGGACGGCTTTGTCGGTCTCACCTTGGTGAAGCCCTCGTTTACCTATCCAATCCTAACAACCCGCATTCCAAGGCGTTGGAAGTGTTCCCGCCGGGTGTCCTCAATCCATCTGTGCCATCACCTTGTTCCATAGTCTATCAAGGACTGGAAAAATGCCCCGGCGGGCAAACATAACCGCGACCACAAAACACACCCCAAGGACGATGGGCCAGCGGTCCGTTGAGATACCGCTCACATAGAATTCCAGCACGAAGATAATGAAGCTCCCGATCAAGGCTCCCCATAGGGTCCCGCTTCCGCCGATGATGATCATAATCATGACAAGTCCTGACGCAGTAAAGCCCGTGTTGTCAGGCGTCATCAGGCCACTAAAATGGGCGTAGAGTATCCCTGACACACCGGCAAAAAAACCTGAGATGACAAAGGCGATATATCGATGCAACCAGACCTTGTACCCCAGAGCCCGCATCCTGTTTTCACTCTCCCGGATGCCCTGCAAACTGTGTCCGAAGGGAGAATGAATGACCCGATATAGCACAAAGACGGACAGGATGAATATGATAAGAATAAAATAGTACATGTAAGTGGGGGTGAACGAGAACCCGAGGCCGAGATCCGGAAAGGGGATGTCCGGCAAGCCATCGCTGCCGCCTGTGATCTTGTTAAACTTGATGGTCATCCCGTAAATCAGTTGACCCAAGGCGAAAGTGATAAGCAAAAAATAGACTGTCCTTGCCCGAAGAGCTACGAATCCGAAAATCAGACTCGTCAGGACCGCCATGGAAAGACCCGCCGGCGCCAGGACCCAGAAACTTTTAATGCTGTAATATTTGAAAAGCAGGCCGACCGTATATCCTGCCACACCGAAAATAGCGGCGTGGCAGAAGGACCACATCCCTGTATACCCGAAGATCAGGTCCAGACTCATCGCGAGCAAACCATAGATGAGAATCTGGGAAATCAGACTGATGAACACTCTGTCAAAAATGGAAGGAGCCGCAATCAGAAGCAGCAATAGGGCCAGAGAAGGGACAAAGCGAATGAACCGAGCCTTTTTAAAAACCATTGGGAGTTCTTTCTTGCTATCTGGTGATGAGCCCTGCAGGCTTGAACAATAAAACGAGAATCATCAGCATATACATAACGAAAATTGCGATAGACTGCGCATACGTCCCGGCGAAATTTACAGCCAGGCCGATCAACAAGGCGCCCACCAGGGCTCCCTGGATTGAACCGACCCCGCCGACAATACACACCCCTATGGCCACAAAGAACATCTCCTGGCCAGAACCCAAATTGAAACCACCGAGGACGGGAGCTCCCACAACCCCGGCAAATCCCGCCAGGAACGCGCCGAGGCAGAAGGTTCCCACGTTAATGGGTGTGAGGTTGATGCCCAGCCCTGTCGTTATTTCCGCATCATTCATACCCGCCCGGACAATAGCGCCGATTTTCGTCTTTTCCTGAAGGAGCCACAGAATGACACAGGCTGCCGCTCCTACGACGATGACGGATAGGCGATGATACGGAAAACCGAGATCCCCGATAGGAATGGCCCCCTGCAAATAAGAAGGAATAAATCCGCTCTGGGGCCACCCCCCGTAAATCCACTGGTGTATATTGGTGATGATGTGGACAAAGCCCAGCGTCACCAGGATCTGCATCAATTGCTGTTTATAAAAGAAACGCAGGAATCCCCGCTCCATCAGAAAACCCACGGCCGCCGCCAGGGAGCCTCCGACCAGGATGCCAAGAAAAAGGCTGTGGGTGGCCTTGGCCACATAGGTCCCGGTGTAAGCTCCGGCCATGAACAGGGCTCCATGGGCAAGATTCACGATACCCATGAGTCCCAAGACAAGAGAAAGACCCGTGGCGACGAGAAACAGTACAAACCCGTAGCAGATCCCCGACAAGAGGGTGATGATCAGAGTATCCACTTTTACCTTACAACGCTTATCTTGAGCTTTGCCTCTTTCCCTTCGCCCACAATATCTGCCCTCGTCACGATGCTCTTCAGCACTTTGTAAGAGAAATCAGGCTCAATTTGAACAATGTGGATGGGGTTGATTCCGCCCCTGTCTTTTGTAAATTCAATGTGCCCCATGACTGTGTCTGTCGGCTGCATAAGGGCCTCTCTCAATTTTTCCGGCGTGGTGTCGCCTCCGGTTCTCTTCAGGGCTGCCATAGCAACCTGCGCAGCACTCATCCCCTGACCCGCAAAAGTACCAGGCGGGGCGCCGTATTTCTTCTGGTAAGCCTGGACAAACTCTTTGTTCCCCGGGGTGGCTAAGGTACTGACATAGTTTCCAGCGGTCATGATCCCTACAACGGAGTCGCCGATCTGTTTTACCGCTTTCGGGGAAAGTAAGGCACCCGCATGGTTTACCTGGATAATTGGCATTTTAATCCCCATCTGTCGTAGGGTTGGAAATCCTGCAATGCCGTCCGCATCGCCGATCCAGGTGGCCAAAAAATCCGCCTTTTGGATTTGGGCGACATAAGGAGCGAACTGAGTTGTACCCGGAGGGAACCATTGCTGCTGAATCACCTTTCCTCCCAATCCCTCAAAGGCGGCCGCGAAGTTTTCGATGAATTCATGGCCCACTTCACGGTCCGTGGCGAGCACCGTGCATGTCTTGAACCGTGCATTCTCGTAAGCGAAGACTCCGACCGGATAAGAACACTGGGGGTTTGCCCCGCCAGTGACCCACGTCCACTTGCGGTGCATTATCAATGCTCCCGTGTTCGTACCCAGCGTCAGGGTGGGAACTTTCATCTGATCGAGATACCCTGTGGTAGCCATAACATGGCCCCCGTGAACCGGGCCAAAGATCATGCAGACTTTATCGCGCTCCACGAGCTTCTTCGCCTTCTGCACGGCCAGGTCAGGCTTGGACGAAGAGTCTTCATAAATTACCTCGATGGGCCTGCCTCCAATTTCTTTAGGAAGAAATTGTTCAAAAGCCAATTTGAGGCCTTGTACGCTCTCTTCGGCAATGGGCGCCATGAGGCCCGTTAAACCGAATATGGCGCCAAGCTTGATCGGTTCTGCCGCCGAAGCCGGCATGGTAAAACCGATCAATGCCGCGATCAAGCAAGTGATACTCAGTAAGGCCCTGAACTTCTTCATTTTTGTCTCCTTTCAGTAAACTCCCGAGAATACGACCCTTCATGATTGCCAGGCGTATTCTACAAGGGCAAGCGGAACAACTCCTTTGCGTTCTCTTCGAAAATCTTCTTTTTTTCAGAACCCGGAATATCCATCTGTTCTACTGCTGCGATTCCCTGCCGCATGAATATGTCGCCGAGCTGGGCGTCGTACGGAAAATCAGTTCCGAAAAGCATATGGTCGGCACCGAAGAAGGCATATCCGCACATCAGCGCCGCCGTGCTCCCGTTGGTGGCCGTGTCCGCGTAGAACATGCGATAATAGTCTATCGGACGCTTGGTCAGGTGGTGCCCGAATTTCGGTTTCATCCCGAACTTCTCAAAGGTCAGAGAGGTTGTCCGTATTCTTTCTCCAAAGAACGACACCATGGCTCCGCAATGATGGGTAATGATCTTGAGAGCAGGATGTTTTTCAAAGATACCGCTCATGGCTAGCCGGGTCATGGCTAGCGTGGTGCGATACGGCCAACGAAAATTGACATGGATCAGGTACTTTGATTCGGTCTCACCCGGATAATCTGATACTTCGTCAGCTGCCTTTGTTTCAGGATGAATCAGGATGGGGAGATTGTAATAAGCCATCTTTTCAAAAAGGGGGGCGAACTCCGGGGAATCCAAAGGTTTGCCGTTAATATCGCTCGAAATCTGTACGCCCTTGAATCCCAACTGAGTGATGGCTCTTTCAAGTTCTTTCATCGCCGCGTCCATATCATTCATGGGCAGGCAAGCTACCGCAGCTACGAATTTGTCCGGGTATTTTGTGACCAGCTCAGCCATTCCATCGTTGGCTATTTTGGCCAACTCAGCGGCCTTCTTGGGAGAAGCAACATCCTCCACGGTCGGAGCACCAAGGGTCAGCACCTGTAAGAGACCCTCGTACTTATCCATAATTCTGAATCTGACGTCCAGATCAAAGAGTGAAGGAAGAGCCTCTATCTTATCTACTTCGCGATGCCCCTTTGGACCTTTGTCGGACATCGTCATCTTGAAAAGGGCTTCCTTATATTTCACGGGTATCACATGTGGAAACACATCAATTTTCATCCTTCCCCTCCTGATTTCATTTGGAGTATTGAATGCTAAATTGGATGATGTTCACTTTTTAGCACAGAGGGATTCTATCACCGTGTTTTGAAATTGTCTATAGAAAATGTCAACAATTCTTGTGAGACTGGATTCACCAAATCGTCAAGCAGCCGTTACTGTCGGGAGCGCTGTTGCTCCGAGCAAGATTGATATGATAATTAACGAAACCACGGCTCGGGCACAAGAAACTCAATGTTACATATCGGCGTTAGCGGTTGTTCAGATCAAACTAACAAGTTATGCCAATATACTTGGCCTTGATTTCTTCATTTTTTTTTATAAGGTCAGGGGTAGATTCGTAAACAATCTTGCCTTTATTTATGATGTAGACATAGTCTGCGACATTAAGGGCCATAGATAGGTTTTGTTCGACCAGCAGTATCGAAAAACCGCTCCTCTTGAGCTTTTCAATGATCTGTCCGACCTCCCGGACAATAATGGGTGCGAGTCCCTCAGAAGGCTCATCCAAAAGCAGCAGATCGGGATTAGTCATTAAAGCCCTGGCTATTGTTAACATCTGCTGCTCGCCGCCGCTGAGGAGATTGCCCTTATTCCTACCTCTTTGTTTCAATATGGGAAAAAAAGAATAGATTTCATCCAGGGTCCAGGGGGTTTTTTTTCCACTGGACCTGGCGGCCATAGTCAAATTTTCAGTTACCGAAAGGGAAGAGAAGATCCGTCTCCCCTGGGGCACTAATCCAATTCCCATTTGAGCAATCTTATTCGCAGGCAACGCACTAATGATATTACCTTTGAAACTGATGGTGCCTTTGCGAGGAGGATTAAAGCCAATAATAGTCCTAATGGTAGTGGTCTTGCCCATCCCATTCCTACCCAGTAAAGCTACTACCGAGCCCTCCTTTACAGTAAGGGAAACCCCCTGCAAAGCATAACTGTCTCCGTAATAGGTATGTACGTCTCGAAGTTCGAGCATTTGCGCTGAATCTACTCCTCAACACCCATGTATATTTCCTTTACGTACTCGTAATAGATCAGGTCCTTTATCGTCGTGACGTCCACGTCGGGCATCCCGCCGTCACTCTCCCCTCTTAAAATTCTGCCACTATTCCACCGTTTCAGCAAGAATATTTATCAGCGGTGCAAGAGGGCAAACCTGCTGATGTGAGCGGTCAGTTTGGGGACGCCCTCTGAGGCTAAGGTTCGCCACTGGCATCTGCATTACGCTTCTGTTATCGGGATGCAGCTTCAACGGAGCTTCCCGAGCGCCTGAGTCGGTCACAACAGTGAAGCAGGAGGAAGAGGAAGTACTTCTCAAGACCTTGCCCTAACGAGTCTAGGAAGCATTGGGGTCGGGACAAGCTTTACTGGGGACTCTTTTCAGCCTTTACGACGTCGCCCTGCAGATCCTGCCCCCGAGAAAGCTCGATATGGACGAAGCCGACCTGCCCGAGAGCTTCACTGAGGTCATCCAAGGTGAAGGTGTCTCCGGCAACGGTATTGACGAGCATGTTGAGGGCGAAGAGCGCACCCTCTTTGGGCATTGTCCGTGTAGAGTCCATGACAAAGTCGCGGATAAGCAGCGTTCCTCCGGGCTCAAGCGCCTCGTGGATTTTCTTGAAGAGCGCAAGGTTTTCCTCGGGGCTGTTCTGATGAACGATGGCAGAAAGGAGGGCCAGATCGCATCCCCCGGGAAGTGTATCTGTACTGAAATTTCCCGGTGCGAGAAGAACCCTCTCTGCTAGGCCCTCAGCCTCGATCCGCTCACGAGCGATCTCGATAACGGGAGGAAGATCGAAGAGCACTGCCGTCATCGAAGGATTCTTCCGCAAAAAGGCAATCGTATAGGTTCCGGAGGCGCCGCCTATATCAAGGAGCCGCCTGAAGTGTGGTGAGCCAAACGTGTCGGCTATCCGTATGGACAGCTCCCGTCCGGCAACGTCCATCGCCCTGATGAAGGCCTTCCTGCGTGCGTCGTCCATCGGCCGGCCGGTTCTTATTGCCGGTTTTCCTTCTCTCACCACCGTTGTTAACCTGCTCCAGCTCCCCCACAGATCGTTAAAATGGAGCGCGAATGGCAGCATGGTTTCGGGGTGTCTTGACGACAGGAGCGCGCCACGTGAGGAGAGAGAGAAAAGAGTCTGGTGTTTTTCAAGGAGACCGAGGCCGACGAGGGCATTCAGCAGGCGATCGGTGGCATGCGGAGCGCTACCAATCTTCTCGGCACATTGTGAAGAAGTCAGAGGCTCGCTATCGAGATACGTAAAGACATCGAGCTCCGCCGCGGTCAAGATAACCCGGCTTGCCCAAAAATTAGCCTGTTCCATGATCTGACTACGTGGCTCCATACCCGCCTCCTGTGAGAGATACTGAATCTTGCTCGATAGAGTACGTCGCGGAAATGGAGCTGTCAAACGGGAATCGATAGGCAAAACAATGAGGCAAAGTACAATTACTTGACTGCAAATGTAAAGCGTAATCAGCAACGACAAAGACATTCTTTCGACTTGTAATCCAGTACTATTCAAAAGAAAGGCCGGGTGAGGATTTCAGGAAGCTATACGTAACAAATAAGGCTGTCGAATCGGCTTATCAGCTTTTCCGCTGATGATGTACTCAGCATACCAGATATGAGTGAATCATCATTTCCGTTGCCTCATAATCTGGGCAGTGCGTTGCGGTCCTTCTGTTGTAGCTGTGTACCTGGTTCTCAGAAGTCGTCGCTCGTGACGGTTTCTCTTAGTGGCTGGGGATCGATAATCTAATGCACCTTCGCCGTTGTAAAGGGACAACTACGTCCTCGTTACGCGATAGAGAAATTCCATCTATCTTACGTCTGGACTTCGTTTACGGTCGTAGTGCTTTCTACTTTACCGCCTTCTTAAGGGCCATCCCTGCTGCAAATTTCGGAGCCTTCCTCGCAGGAATCTTTATCTCGGCACCGGTTTGCGGATTTCTCCCCATTCTTGCTTTTCTCTGCGTGACACGCGTGTGCGGGAAAACTTTATTGAACAGGCGCGCCTGCATCCAGACGCATGAATGAAGGTAACGTTGAAGGTAACTTGGTATACCTCAGAAGAGCCGCCAGATAGAGTCCACCGGCCTGCGCTGTTTGAAGCGGTTGAACGCATAGCAGAGAGGGTACAACAGCACCAGTCCCACTAACCAAAAGCAGTACATCGCTGCTAGGCCGCTGCCGCCAGCAAAAAATAATCCGAGCAGGCAGTACATCCATAGATGCACCAGATAAAAGAATAGCGGTACACGGCCGAATACGAGTAGGGGATTGCGAGGGTTTTGAAAGTATGGTTCGGCCCGCTCCCAGGCGGTCATCGCTATAAGATTGATGCCGAGCGTAATCGCCAGGAAAACCAGACTCGGCGGATATTTGACCACATTCAAGAAGCCCAGCCAGCCTGAAGGCACGTCATTGAGATTGCCGACGCTCCCGATGGCCCGGACAACGACGAAAAGGAGAATGCATGCGAGGCCTGCAGGGCCAGCTACTCGCCCGGCTCGATGCGTATCGTTCTTCAGGAGTCTGCCGAAGAGGAGGCCCAATCCGGTGACGCCCAGCCAGGGCACGACCGGATAGAATACCTCCCAGCTATTGGTGTGCCCCGGAATTATCAGGGACCGTGCGAGGGGTGTATAGAGGGCACCAATGCGTTCCGAACCGGGCGTCACGAGCTGTGTGGTTACTATCGCTGCCAGGCTGATAACGCAGATGAACTGCGATGAAACTCTCCGCACACAGGCCCAGAATACCATGGTTCCGCCAAGGGCAAATAATACCCCTAAATAGACTATTCCACCGGTGCCTCCGCCGGGCACACCGCCCGTTCGAGTAATCATGGCACCGGGATTCGCCGATAGGTAGCCCACCACCCATGCAGGGTCCTCCACCAGGAGCTGCAAGAGGACCAACAGAAGACCACGCACGATGAAGAAGCGGGTTATGCGACCTTCTTGCCATCCAGCCTCTCGGCGCGACGCAGCAAACAATACCATCCCGATACCCATCAGGAAAAAGAAACCGGGTGCACAGGGATGCGTGACCCAGCGCGTCCAGAACCAGAATGCATTCGGATAGACCGGCAGCGAGGTGCCCCAGAATTCCAGCGAGTGCACACGGGCGATAAAGTAGCTCGCATGATCAAGCGCCATCAACACCATTATCAGCCCGCGCTGTGCATCCAGGACAGGAAGGCGTGGGCCTTTGGTAGGTAGGCGATCAATCATTTCACCCATAATGTAACCATCCCGCGAGCGTACGTGAAGCCTGTTTCAATTCCGGCATGAATGTGTAAATCAAGAGGAGGATGACGTCTTCTTCCACATTAAGGCTGGGCACGAAACAGGATGTTTATTCTCTTCACGTATAATGCTATCATTGCTGGAGGAACATCTGTAACGAGGAGGCGCTATGAGCGGATACCATAAACGGGATTTGGAAACCTTTCCCATGCACAAGCTGAAAAGGGTCGACCGACCCACGACAGCAATCAACGATGAGAAGGTTCAGAGAGTGAGGGAACGGGAGAGCGGGTTTCATAAGGCTGCTGCCGGCGACTATGGTCCTGTGCTCAAGCGGGAGTTTCGGCGCTTTGTGCCGAAGCATCCCCTCTCGGGTGCGCTCTCCTGGATGAGGAACGCCATGATGCCGCTCGTGGACGGCATGGTTGCTGCCCAAAAGGCCCCAATCCCGACCGACCCAGCGGCCCTTACCCGACATATCAAGGAAGCTGCGTATTTCCTGAGGGCTGATGCAGTTGGCGTGTGTGAACTGCCCCGCTACGCCGTTTACAGCCACAAGTTCAATTTCATGAAACCGGAAACGGGAGAGGTTCCGGTCGAGCTGAATCATAAGTATGCCATAACGGTCCTCATCGATCAGGATTACAGGACATCCCAGGCTTACACGGGCAGTGACTGGATAAGCAATGCGATGAGCATGATGTCGTATGCCACGTCCGGTTTCATCGCTATCATCCTTGCTGACTACATCAGGAGACTCGGTTATCCTGCCAAGGCCCATTACGCGCCGTTTTACGATGTGGTGTTGCCGCCCCTGATCCTGCTTTCCGGCCTGGGCGAGATGAGCAGGATCGGCGATTCAGTACTTCACCCCTTTCTCGGGCCACGCTTCAAAGGAGCTGTGGTGACCACCGACCTGCCTCTCCTGCCTGATAAGCCGATCGACTTCGGTCTTCAGGACTTCTGCTCCAAGTGTAAGAAGTGCGCTCGCGAATGTCCCAGTGGCGCCATAAGTGACGGTGACAAGGAGATGTTCAACGGTTACGAGAAATGGCCTGTGGACAAAAAGAAGTGTACCGGTATGCGCGTGGGGAATCAAAGAGGTTCAGGCTGCGGCACCTGCATCAAGGTCTGTCCCTGGAGCAAACCCTACACTCCCTTCCACAGAACAGTGGGCTGGGCTATGAGGCACTCCGGGATAGCTCGCAGTTTTGCGATCTGGGGAGACGACCTTCTCGGATACGGGAAGCCCGATTACAGCACGAAGTGGTGGTTCGATCTCGAAGACGTGGCAGGAGACGGTATCCTGACAATTCCCGTCAACAAGAAGAGTGAGTTCGAACAACGATGAGCAGCTAGTTTCTCACCACTGCCGCAGTTCGATCAGAAGTCCGTCAGGGTCCTTGATCTCGCCCCGCTTCGATGGACCCAGGCTCACCGGAGGCGTGGATATCTCCACTCCTTTGCTTTTAAGGTATTCCACTGCCTTGTCCATATCCTCCACTTCGATCGCCATCATCCGGTAGCCAACCTGCGGCACCTTTGACGGAGGTACCGGATTCTTCACCGATACCAGCTCCAGGACCGTGCCGCCGAGCTCCAGGAAGCAGACCTCCTCGAGCGGAGGGCTATCAACCTTCTTCCTCATTTTCAACGCGAAACCGAAAATCTCGGTGTAGAAGCGGATGGTTCGGTCCATATCGCTCGGTGTGATTTCAACGTGATCAATCTTCTTAAACATGAACTCCTCCTTATTATTCACTCACAACATCTCGGGCTCGGTATATGATTCGAGCGCCATGGAGTATAACCATTATCAGTAAGTCTGTAAAGCACTGTTTCTCCGAAGCAGGCCCCTTGAACAGCTCTCATTACGGACTTATTAGTTATTAAGGAATTCGAAATTCATTCGCTTGCTGCATTTTCCATTATGAAGGAGAGGTGCTTATGATTAGCTTCAGGAGAGTGGGAATCATCCTGAATGTGATCTTGCTTGCTTTTCTCGCGGCCTCCGCACCCTGGCCCGTTTTGGCCGACGATGGCGGGACTTTGCTCAGTCAGGCGAAACAAGCTTTCGGGCAGCTTCCGGCAACCATCTCTTCCGAAGGGAACCCGATCACTCCTGAAAAAGTCGCACTGGGCAAGATACTCTTTTACGAGACGAGGATTTCTGTGGATGGAACGGTCAGCTGCGCGCGATGCCATCCAATGGGCCTGTACGCTGCAGACGGACTGAGAAAATCAATCGGTAACAACAGTAAAGTCAATCCGAGGAACGCACCGACCATTCTCAATGCTGCCAGCCAGATGTCCGCACACTGGATAGGAAACAGGTTAAGCGTTGAAGATCAGGCCAAACAAGCCCTCACAGGGCCGCCCTCGTTCGGCATGCCATCATACGAAGCAGCTGAGAACAAATTGAAAGAGATAAAAGGATATCCGGCCCTGTTTCAGAAAGCGTTCCCCGGCCAGAAAGAGCCGGTAACCGCGGACAATTTCGCCAAGGCCCTGGGGGCCTTTGAAAGAACGCTCGTCACACCCTCCCCGTTCGATGGATACTTGAAAGGGAACAAGACAGGTTTGAGCGACTCGGAAAAAAGAGGACTTCAAACCTTCATGCAGGCAGGCTGTGCCGGGTGCCATGCAGGTCCGTATCTCGGTGGGCAAATGTACCAGAAGTTCGGCATCATCGAACCTTATTGGAAATATACAAAGAGCGCGGATATCGATGAAGGAAGATACACAGTTACCAAGAACGAGAGTGATAAGTACGTGTTCAAAGTGCCCATTCTCAGAAACGTCGGGAGAACTGCACCCTATTTCCACGACGGGTCAACGGACCACCTGTACGATGCCGTCTGGATCATGGGTAAGGTCCAGCTCGCAAAGGATCTCTCCAAGACGCAGGTCGAGGATATCTTGAGCTTCCTGAGGGCCTTAACAGGGAGCATCCCTGAAAAGGATCTCGAGATTCCCATCCTGCCGCCGTCAGAGTGAAAGCCCCCGGGAACACACATCATGCCAGGGTGTCGGGCTGATACTCCGACACCTTCAGAAGAAACCTTTCTATGGCACTATTGATTACTTCTGGGTGCGTTACCGGTCCCATATGGCCGATGTCTTTCAGCTCCTCTATTTTCGCTTGCGGTAGAACCGAGGATAACAAACCAGTCATGGCCCTCGCGGGAGCGGTTGATTTCATTCCCGAGAGAAGGAGGCATGGAACCTCCACTGAGGCGAACGCAGCCAAGGGTGTTGTCTCATGAAATGATGCGTGCCATTCCGGACTCGCCGCACGCATGCTTGTGGCAAAAGCCGAACGCCGCGCTTCCGTCATACGCTCCCAGGTGCCGGGGCCAATCCAATAGTCGATGAAATATTCTCCGGCTCTCGCATAGTGCCCGGCGTCCATTAAGCGTTGAGTTTCGTCATGGTTGATTTGTATCTCTCGTGTAGCAATACTGGAAGGCTCATTTGCAATCAGAAGACTCCACAGCGCAGGCTCAAAGAGTACGAGCGACCGCAACCGCGGTAAATAGCGCAGAGCAGCTTTCAGCGCTATTGCGCCGCCCCACGAGTGTCCAACAAGATGGAACCGGTCGGAGGCCATCTGAAAGACAGGTTCCAGAAGGTTAACCTCGTCATCAACGAACATGCCTCGATGATCCGGCCAGGGAAGCGTACCGCCATGACCGTACAGGTCCGGAGCAATCAGCCTGAATCTGTGGGACAGCCTCTCCATCAAGGGGCGCCACTGAGCTGACGAGCTTGCGCTTCCGTGAATGCACACAACTGAAGGCCCCTGGCCCGCTTCTTTGTAATTGGGAATAGGTATGTGCATAGCTCCTCACTACTTATCAATTACCATCAATGATGGCGAGAGGCAAGAGCAATTGTGGAGCAATTGTGCAGCGCTCTTTCCCAGAAAGGAGTCCACGGAAGGCGACGGCTTTCCCCTCGCTTTATATCCCTGGCAACATTTTTGTAGTCGTCTTTTTCTTGACAGGCTCAGCACGATCAGATATCGTTGCAAAAGAGTCGTCCCGGAAAACGAAAGAGGGGAGGAGAGAGCCATGGCAATCACTGTCGACAGGAAGAAGACAGCGCTGCCAGACGGTGCTCTTGAAAAGGAGGGAAAATGAGCGAACGTAGGAAGAGAGATCACTGGTCGCTGGATCGGCGTACATTCCTTAAAGCTGCGGGACTGGGGATCGCTGGTGTTACCATGGGCAGGTTCCCCTTTGAATCGTTTACCATGGATGAAGCCATGGCTGCCGCAGCTAAGGCGGGCGAAACAGCCACACCAACTATTTGCGCCATGTGTGGGCCCGCAGCGAATTGTGGTGTCTATGCGTTTACGAAGAACGGCAGGTTCATTAAAGTCGCAGGCATGAAGGAGTCGCCCGTAAACAAAGGTGGGGTCTGTCCCAAGGGCCAAGCAGCGCCGCAATGGGTCTATTCGCCCGAGAGGCTCAAATACCCGCTGAGGAGAGTCGGGAGTAAGGGCGAAGGGAAATTTCAGCGGATCACCTGGGACGAGGCCATCGGCATCATCGCGGAGAAGCTGAAGGAGCAGAAACAAAAGTACGGTCCGGAATCGCTCGGCACGCTTTCCCCTGCCTCAAGGACTTACAGCGAATACGTGTACCGTTTTCTGATAGCCCACGGGAGTCCCAATTACGGGCACAGCGGGATATGCTCTACGCAGATGTCCTTCGGCTTCCATTACACTGTCGGAGACTTTCCGAGGACCGTGGACTATGCGAACAGCGATCTCGTGCTCGTCTGGGGCAAACAGCCCTTCTATTCGGGACCTGCGCAGGAAGCCGCCAGGGCCTATGTCAGTGCGAAGGCACGCGGGGCGAAGCTCATAGCCATAAAGCCATCCGTTGAGCCTGATGTCGGGCTCGCCACCGAATGGGTGCCGGTCAGGCCCGGGACGGATGCGGCCCTCGCTCTGGCCATGCTCCATGTCGTTGTAAGCGAGGATCTCATCGACAAGCCATTCGTGGAGCAATGGTGCTACGGGTATGACAAGCTGAAAGGGCACGTGCAAAAATATCCGCCGGCGTGGGCCGAAAAGATAACCGGGGTCCCGGCAGATCAGATCATACGGATTGCGAGGCTCTTTGCCACGACGAAGCGGGCAGGCATCGACTTAGGCAACGGCATCGAGCACATGCCCGCTTCGAACGACACCATCAGGGCCGTGGCAATCCTGATATCGATCACAGGCCACCTCGACAGACCCGGCGGGAATGTCTTCGGCCGCGCCAGCAAAATGCCCAAGCCGAAGAACGTCAACCTGGTGGAACGGTACACGAAAGAATGGGTCGACAAGCTTGTCGCACCGGAATTCCCACGACCTTTCCAGCCGTTCACCCATTCGAAATCGGCCGGCACAACATCTTACTACTTTGGTCTGTTCGACAGCGTCCTTACAGAAAAACCCTACCCCATACGCGCCATCATCGCGCCGGGCTCCCAGGCAATCGTGACGACGCGTGGCGGGAAGCGGGTCGTGGAGGCCCTCAGGAAACTGGAGTTCTATGTAGTGGCTGACGTGTCGCGAACATCGGATATGCCGTATGCGGATATTGTTGTACCCCTCGCCACCCCGTACGAGATCGATCACCCCTTTGAAGTCAGGGATAATTGGATTATGGCTCGGAACAGGGTGATCGAGCCACTGGCGGATTACAAATCCATATTTGAGTTCATATGTGACCTTGGGGTCAAGATGGGTTACGGAGCCGACTTCTGGGGAGGCAGCATGGAAGCCTGCATGAACGACCAACTGAAGCCTCTCGGCATGACCATTGACGAACTCCGGAAGCACCCGACAGGCATCCTGTATGAGATGCTTCCGAGAAAGTACGAAAACTACGAAACGACATTCAAGAGGAAGAGCCCGGCGATCTCGCATGCGCCTTTCCTGCCCCAGGGAATGGTGGCGATTTATAACACGTCCTTCGAGGCAGCCGGATATAGTCCCATGCCTGAATGGAGGGAGCCGCCCGAAAGCATCGCCGGCACGCCGGAGCTGACGAAGAAATACCCACTTATTCTCTCGGATTACCATACATCGAACGTCTACACGGCTTCGTGGCAGCGGAATGTCCCCTACCTGAGGGAGATTCACCCGTACCCGGCGCTGCACATCCATCCGGACACCGCATCCCAACGGGGGATCAATAACGGCGACTGGGTGCGGGTCGAGTCGCCCCACGGCTGGATAAAAGTCAAGGCGGAATTGTATCCTGGCATACGGCCCGATACCGTGATGATGCTCCACGGCTGGTGGCAGGGTTGTAAAGAGCTTGGCTTTGAAGATTTTCCGCTGCTGGATGGGGGCGCCAACGTGAACATCATGTACAGCGTTGATCGCAAAAAGGCCTTCGATCCTGTTATCACGGCCATGTCCAGCCAGACGCTGGTCCAGGTGAGCAAGGCGTAAGCTGATGCGGGAATTTTTTTGGGCGTTTGACAATCTGATAACCGGTCACACCGGCGATGAAAGGAGCGTTAGCCATGTCTATTGAATATGGGTTTTCCTTCAGTAACGATAAATGCACTCAATGCTTTGGATGTGAGGTCGCCTGCAAGAACTGGAGAGACGGCGAATTAGGAGTGAGATGGAGGAGAGTTTACAAAATATGGGCCGGCCGTTACCCGGAAGTGAAACTCGCGTCGGTATCCGTCTCGTGCATGCACTGTGTTGATCCGGTCTGTGTGAAGACATGTCCGGTGCAGGCAATACAGAAACGACCGGATGACGGTATCGTTGTCGTTGATAAGGGCAAGTGCATCGGGCGCAAGTCATGTGAGAAAGAATGTCCTTTCGGTGCGCCACAGTTCGGGGCCGACGGAAAAATGCAGAAATGCGACCTGTGCTTGAGTCAGGTGGAGCTGGGCAAGGAATCGCCGCCTTGCGTCGAAACGTGTCCGACAAAGGCCCTGCAATTGAGCAAACTCGAAACAAAAGAGAAGGGGACGATAGAGAACGCTATCCAAAAATTGGTCGAAGGAGCAGCCAGTACCCGCTAGTCGTGGGGTATCCACCATAGCCTTAATCCGTCTTCCTTCGTTGCGAAGGAAGGAGCTATACGTGAAGCGTTCCCCTGTGGTTCTTCTATGGGTTTTGTGGTGCGCATGAGGAGATAAGGAGGGCAAAGATATGATGGTGAGATTCTTAGTAGCGCTTGCTCTGTGTGTGACCGTCTGTTGCGGAGCTGTCATGGCTGCTTCGGGAGAGAAAGAGGCAGCGGCTGTTGCTGCTGCGGAACGCTGGCTTAAGCTTATCGACGAAGACAAATACGCTGAGAGCTGGAACGACGCAGCAGGCTATTTCAAAACGGCCGTCAAACAGGATCAATGGGAGCAGTCCCTTCAGGCCGTGAGAAAACCGCTGGGCGCACTGGTCTCGAGGAAACTGATGAGCAAGGCGTATCAGACCTCGCTCCCCGGCGCGCCTGATGGTGAGTATGTCGTGATCCAGTTCCAGACATCCTTTCAGAACAAGAAGTCGGCCATTGAAACCGTCACGCCAATGAGAGACAAGGATGGCAAGTGGAGGGTTTCCGGCTACTTTATCAAGTGAGGCGTTACACAAACGCTGACGACCTGCAAACTGCCCTTCCGGGGTCGACAGGGCGCAACACCCACTTCGTGGGTACTCGGAAGGTATACACTTGAAGGTGAATCGGTGTTAGAGGAGCGTGCCCTGGCCTTTGATTTCCTTCCGCTCCGCTGTCTCGAAAATTTTGATCTCTCCGTACTCGCCGTCGTAGCCAGGATTGATGTGCACTTTGCCTGCGCGCATCCTTGCTATCGCTTCGGCCACGAGCGGTGAGGCTACCTGCTCGATGTTGCTGAGCGGCGTATCCATGAGGATCTTGAATTCACTGCCCAGCCTGGTGATCAGGTTCATGTATTCATTGTACACGGACTTGCTGTTCGAGCCCACACCGCGTGCTTCCGCCAGCACCTCCTGAAGCGGAATAAGAGAATAATAGCGTGGCGCCCCGGCCGGCCTGAAGCCGTGCGCCCTGTCCGCAAGTTTCTCTACGCGGTGCATTACTCCCACGGTGAGTCGTTTGCCACAGGCAGGGCAACGATACTCGTTCTTTCTTGTCTCGTCCGGAGAGGAGCGGACACCGCAGGGCCTGTGGCCGTCGTAATGGTACTTCCCCTCTTCCGGAAAAAACTCGATGGTACCAAGAAATCCTGCCCGCGTCTTTATGGACTCCATGATCCCCCCATAGGACACGTCCGCATCGAAGATATTTGCCTCTCTGCCCAGTTTGGGCGCAGAGTGCGCATCAGAGTTGGAAATGAGTGTAATCCTGTCCAGGGCCGACAGCCGCCAGTTCATAGGTGGGTCCGAAGAGAGGCCTGTTTCTATGGCGTGGATATGCGGCGTTAGTTCATCGAAGCACTCGTCAAGAGAATCGAATCCGGAAGCGGCGCCGAAAACAGAGAAATGCGGGGTCCAGGCGTGGGCAGGAATGAGCACAGCCTCCGGCGAAGTATCAAGTGTTATCTTGAGCAACTCTTTTGCGTCGAGCCCGAGGATCGGCCTTCCGTCCGATGTTATATTGCCTATCCTGGAAAGCGCCAGGTTGAACTTGGCCGCGCTGGCAAAGTCAGGAACAAAGACGAGACAGTGGATCTTTCGCGTCCTGTCACGTTTCTTATAAATGCAGCTTATCTCCACAGACAGAAGAAAAAAGAGATCAGCCCTGCACGATTCGGGCACGCCCTCCCCTTGCCGATCCTCCCTCAGCTGAAACAGACCATTGCCGGTTGACTCCAGTTTCTCCCCGAGTTCCTTGAACCACCTGGGATGGGTGAAGTCTCCGGTGCCGACAATGGTGATACCTTTCATCTGAGCCCACTTCCAGATGCCTTCAGGTACCATCTCTGGGCTCGTGGCTCTGGAATAGCTCGAATGGATATGGAGGTCGGCAATGAAACGCATAGCAATCAAGAACACGTGGTTCTCGTGAAGTATACTCTATGCACAAAACCGGAGCAACACAAACGAAGCCCTGCCCCGCCGTTAGCCGCTGCTCAGCCGCTGCAGTACCGCCTTGACACTCGCAAGCCCCCGTGATACTTTAACGTTTCGCATCCGGGCTTGTATACGGGCTCGGAGTCAAGGGTTAGTCCCTCACAAACGAAGGCTTGGCCGATTGAAAGGGAGAAAACTAGCATGACTGATTTGAAGGTGAAGGAGATCGCGAGACTAGCTTACGCGAGGCCTGCGATAAAGAGGGGATATGCGAACCAGACTCTCTACGTTAACCTCTCGGATTCGAAGATCTCCATCAAGCCCGTGAGCGAGAAAATGAAGGAAACCTTCGTAGGTGGAAAGGGCTTTGACCTCTGGCTCCTCTGGAATGCTGTAAACAAGGACACTAAGTGGAACTCCCCTGAGAACGCGCTCTGCATTGCATGCGGTCCCTTGGGTGGAACCACCATTTATCCGGGATCGGGCAAGAGCATCGTGACTTCCATCTCTCCTACCACAGGCTCCGTGATGGATTCCAACGTGGGCGGTTTCTTTGGCCCGTATTTGAAGTTCTCAGGTTTCGATGCCTTCGAAGTCCAGGGCAAGACCGGGGCACCCACGGTGATCTTCATCGACGGTATCAACCAGCAGGTGCAGATACTGGAAGTTACAGGGCTCCCGCAAGGGGCACACGAAGTCACGGAAGTGCTGACCAACCATTTTGGGCAGGGAAAGCCAAGGAACATATCGGTGGTCTCTACGGGGCCCGGAGCAAAACACAGCCTGATCGGGCTTCTCAACTTCTCCTGGTATGACCCGAAGAGATCAAGGCCCCGGCTCAAGCAGGCCGGCCGTGGAGGCCTCGGGACCGTATTCGCGGACAAGGGCCTGAAGGCCATCGTGGCCCGCTGGGAGAGTGTCACTCTGGCGCTAAACGATCCTGCGGATGAAGAAGCTTTGAAGAAGGTGGCAAAACTCCACTCGCAGGAGATCCTCGAGCAGGACCCCAAGCAAAACCAGATGTCCATGGTTGGCACTGCCCATCTCG
The DNA here is from genome assembly GCA_035315185.1 of Syntrophorhabdales bacterium. GTDB lineage: Bacteria > Desulfobacterota > Syntrophorhabdia > Syntrophorhabdales > WCHB1-27 > JADGQN01. The sequence continues at coordinate 20,973 of DATFYE010000206.1, forward strand.
TCACTATCATGAACGATTATGACCTTCTGCCCACCCACAACTTCCGTTACGGCCAGCATCCCCAAGCTCCTGAAGTGGGTATGGAAGTCTACAGACCTCTCTTTGACAAAGGGTTTGACGGATGCTGGATGGGCTGCTCACTCGCCTGCTCCCATGGGGTGAAGGACTTTGCGCCGACAACCGGGCCCCATGCGGGAAGAAAGGTCTTCGTCGACGGACCGGAGTACGAGACGATCGCGGGATGCGGGTCAAACCATGGGATCTTTGATCCCCTCCACATCATTGAGATGAACTTTTACTGCGACAATTACGGCGTCGATTCTATTTCAGTCGGGACAAGTATCGCCTTTGCCATGGAGTGTTTTGAGATGGGTCTCATCAACAAGACCCACACCGGCGGCATGGACCTCTCCTTCGGGAACAAAGCCAGTGCCCTGGAGATTCTCCATCAGATGGCGAGAGGCGAAGGGTTCGGCAAAGTGGTAGGCCAAGGTGTCCGTAAGATGAAAGAGATATTCTCAAAAGAGTACGGCGCGGATCGTGCCGTCATGGAGGACATCGGCATGGAGGCCAAAGGCCTGGAGTTCTCCGAGTATATGCCCAAGGAGTCCCTCGCACAGCAGGGAGGCTACGGTTTGGCCCTCAAAGGACCTCAGCACGATGAGGCATGGCTTATCTTCCTCGACATGGTCCATAATTTCCTGCCCACCTTCGAGCAAAAGGCAGAGGCGCTCCACTGGTTCCCTCTGTGGCGTACCTGGTTCGGCCTCTGCGGGCTCTGCAAACTTCCCTGGAACGATGTCGTACCTGCGGACAACAAGCAGACCAAGGAGCCTGCCAAGGTCATCCAACACGTGGACTGGTACACGCAGTATTTCAATGCGGTGACCGGCAAGAGCCTCACGCCCGTTGATTTGATCTTCATGAGTGAAAAGGTCTATAACTTCCAGCGTCTCCTCTGCCTAAAGCTGGGCTTTGGCCGTAGGGAGCATGATGCTATTCCGTACAGGGCGATGGGTCCGGTGACCGTCGAAGAATATGAATCCAGGGCCGACCGTTACGACAAGCAGTTGAAGGAGGTCCACGCGGTAGACATCGGCGGGATGGGCACAGCGGAGAAAGTAAAGACCTTGCGGAAACTGCGGGAACAGAAGTATGAGCAACTTAAGGACGCGGTGTACGAGCGGAGAGGCTGGTCAAAGGACGGCATCCCGACGCTTGACACAGTAAGGCGGCTCGGGATAGACTTACCCGAGGTTCTGGACGTTTTGAAAGCGCACGGAGTAGCATGATGGTACTCGTTGAAGGCAGAGAGTTCTGCTGGCGAGAAGGCTTGACAGTTGCCGATCTCCTGGAGGAGTTGGGCGACCCCTACCCCTATGCCGTGGTGCGCATCAACGACACCGTTATCTCAGGGCCCGATTTTGCGACAGCCGCAGTGCCGCGAGGCTCTGAAGTATTCCTCATCCCCCTCATCGCCGGCGGATAGACACCGATGTATTATCTTACTTTTCAATGCCTGCCAGGCGCTTCGCTGCTTCCTTTTTCTTGTTCAGGTCCGTTTCACGGTAAATGGTCACGCGGTGAGCCTCGGGTGAGCCGCCACCGTGGATATCGGAAATCGTATCAGCGCTCTCCAGGGCCATCTTTTCTACCAGCCTGTACATCCTGACGCGGTTCTCGACCGATTGACCCTCAGCACCCTTTAGGTACTTCTTCAAGAGGCCGCCGACTTCAGGGTTCTGGAAATCCCTGTCAGAAGGCAGGTCCGCCACAAAACCACCGCTTACATCGATCATGAGCCGGATGGCCTCTGCCAGCTCTTTGCCTTCGTGGAGCTTCGATGCATTGGCGAGGACCGTGTCGATGTAGTACGTGCCTGAAGGCTGCTTCTTGCCTTCGTATGAGGCTGCCAGACAGCAGGCGTAGAGCGTCTCGGCCCTGTGGATCATGTCGATAACCTTCTGTTTGTGATGGCTGACCTTCGCGGTTCCGTTGTAATCCATCAGGGTCAGGGCTGCTCCGATCATGCAGTCGATTTTCCCGGACTTGCACCCACCATGGCTCTGGCGATGCAGAGAAGAGAATTTCACAACCATGTCCTGCGCGAATTCGGTTTCGCCGCACATGAAGACACGCTCCCATGGTACGAAGACATTGTCAAAAATCAGCGTGGGGCAATATTTGGAATACATGGTATTTCCTATGTCGCATCCATCCAGTTCACGCATATCGAGGGTCGATCTGCCAACCACGTGAATCAATCCCTTCGTATCAGAGGGAACTGAAAAGGCTACGGCGTAGTCCGTGTCTCCCTTGCCCATGGCACGGGTGGGGAGCACGATGATTTCGTGTGACGAAAGAGAGCCTGTCTGATGCGCCTTGGCCCCGCGGACGACAATGCCATCCTTCCTGCGCTCGACCACGTGGAGATACATATCCTTGTCCGACTGCTCGTTCGGCCCGAGTGAGCGATCGCCTTTAACATCGGTAACACCAGCATTCGCGGCAAGATCATTCTTCTGGACGTACTTCAAAAATTCGATGAAACGATCGTTGTACTTGGTGCCGTGTTTCTTATCGATATCATAGGTCACGATCGAGAGGGTCGACAGGCAGTCGAGGCCTGTGCAACGCTGATGGCACGTGCCCACATAATTGCCCAGGGCCCGGTTAACTTTCACGCGTGCTACCAGGTCTTCGATGCTGGAAGGAGGCAGAGTGAATCTGTTCACCGGTTCATTGATTAAAGGACTCGTGGTCACCACAAGGTCACGGAACTCACCCTCGGCCACCTCATACGTTGCTGCCGTTGCCTCTATCCCGGCACGAAGACGCGGGTTGTCCACCACGTTGGTGATACGCTCTCCGAACATATATGCGGTCGGTTTGAGAGCCCGAATCGATTCGATGTATTCCGCTTTTGTCTTAAGACCCATGATACAACCTCCTTCTATTTCACTAAGATATTGACATCGATTGGTTAGGTTTCGTTCAGCTTCCCCTTAACCTTAATCTCAACCTTAACCTTTCCTTTTCAAAACTGGGCCCTCTCCTGCTCCGCGAGCAACTTGCGGACGCTCGTCAGCACCTGTACTTTCACGTTGGTTACGTGGTTCTTCAACACACTCTGGGCCCTCTCAACGCTGCGCACCGCAACAGCATCGCATATCTCCTGGTGTTCCTGGTCAGTTGCCGTGAGGGATGTTCTCGGAAGATTGCTGTACTTGAGGAACAGAATATCGAACAGATTCTCCAGAATGCGGATCTGCGTCTCTTTCCCCGAAAGGGAGGCCAGCGTCAGGTGAAATTCCCGGTTCTTAAATAGCCGGTCTTTCAAAAACAGCTCGCGTTCTGCCGCCTGATGCGCGTGGAGCGCTGCCTTCAGTTTTCCAAGGCTCTCCTTGTTGAGGTTATGTATAGTGGCGCGCACAAGTGAAGGTTCAATAAGCTCTCTCATCTCGTAGATCTCTTCGATCTCTTTGACACTGAAAGGCGTCATACAGAATCCGCGGTTCGGCTCGTGAGAGACGAAGCTCTGCAGTTCGAGCCTCTTGAGTGCCTGGATAATTGGCGTAGGGCTCAGGTGAAGCTTCCCGGCCAGATCCCGGTACGCGATCTTCTGCCCCGGCACGAGCTCCCTCGTATAGATCATGCGCCTGATGCCTTGATAGGCTATCTGGCTTGAGTCTTCCACCTGCTTGCCGGCGTTCTCACTTTTCTTCTGCGCCATTTCTGCACCTTTTTTCTTTTTTTGTCCAAGCCTAGTTCATTCTACATAAAGTAAATTAAATTTGCAATTAAATTTTTAGCCAAATTTATGGTCTCGTACTTCTAGTAGATAAGAAATCAAATATCTGATTATTTTCGTTGACATGCATCGCCTTCGGTTTTATACTTGCTGCACGACGGCGAGCCGGGTACCCGCTTGCGGGTGGGCCAGTAATAGAAAAACTATTCAAAGGACAAAAATCGCTATGAGACTGCATGAATACGAGGCACTAGATATTTTTGAACAGAACCGCATTCCTGTCCCCCACCGCGGCGTGGCATCGACCATGCACGAAGCCCTTCAGGTTGCCGGGGAAATAGGATACCCGGTTGTGCTCAAAGCGCAGGTTCTTGTGGGAGGACGTGGCCTTGCCGGCGGCATAAAGACTGCTTCCACACCGGACGAACTGAAGGATATGGCCGAGGAACTGCTCAGCGCAGACATCAAGGGCCTCCCGGTGAGGAAGATACTCGTCTGCCAGAAAGCGGAAATTGCGAAAGAACTCTATCTGGGTATCACGATAGACGGCTATTCGGGCAGGCCTGTGATTGTCGTCAGCACTGAAGGCGGAGTGCTCATCGAAGAAACGGCGAGAACCTCGCCGGAAAAGATTGCAGCGATCCACATCGAACCGTCTTTCGGTTATTACCCTTACCAGGCCCGCTCACTCCTCCGTATGCTCGGACTGAAACAGCAGCTCATTGCGCCCTGGAGTGATGTCATTGGCCAGCTGTACGACGTGGCGCTGCGTTACGAGGCATTGATCGCCGAGATCAACCCCCTCGTCGTGCTCCCGAATGGTGGCCTCCTCGCTGTTGACGCCGTGCTCGAGATCGACGACTCGGCCCTGTCGCGGATCCGCCGCCAGCTACCCGACCGCGCAGATCGGATCGAGAATCCCCTGGAGCGCAGGGGCAGGGAGATCGGGGTCACGTACGTAGACCTCGATGGCGACATCGGTATCATCTCATCAGGAGCCGGTCTCGGCATGGCCTCCATGGACATCATCGGCCAGAAGATGAAACCTGCAAATTTCCTGGAGACAGGCGGGGGTATTACGGCAGATCTCCTCTACAAGTGCATGCAGCTCGTGATGATGAAACCAGACCTCCGCGCCATTTTCATCAATGTGTATGGCGGCATCAACCCGATCCACGAAGGCGCCAAGGGCGTTGCACGCTACATTAATGAGCATAAGGTGAAGATCCCCATCATTGCAAAGGCCCTGGGCAATCACCAGGAAGAAACGTGGGAGATACTCCGCTCCGCGGGCGTGCACGTGGTGACCGAAGCGGCAACGGAGAGAGCAATTGAAAAATTGTATGAGCTCGTAGGACACGGGCGCTAGCCCGCGGGCGCGCAAGGCTAAGATTGAGGTTAAGGTTAAGATAAGAAATCTAGACCAAGAATATGGAAAGAAGATTCTCAGAATTGTGCGTGGAAGAACATAAGGTAAAAGGAGTGGGGTTGAGTGAAAGAAAGCTTCTTCGTCTTGACCTGTTTTTCTCTCAACCTTAACCTCTGAATCCATATTCTCGGTAATGTACATCAATGGAGGAACAGTGAGTATCTTGATCGATGATTCAACCAGGGTGATCGTGCAGGGCATAACGGGCCGTATCGGCAGCGTCCAGACTCGCTGGATGCTCGAGTACAAAACAAGGGTCGTGGGTGGCGTCACTCCAGGTAAAGGTGGAACTGCCGTCGAAGGCGTCCCTGTTTTTGACAGCGTTGCAGAGGCAGTGAGGGAGACAGGGGCAAATGCGTCAGTCTTTTTTGTGCCTGCAGCTTTCGTGCTCGACGCATTTCTCGAAACCATCGATGCAGGAATCAAGCTGATAGTCGTCGTCCCTGAGTACATCCCTGTGAAGGACGTGGTGAAAATGCGCAGCTACGCCATCGAAAAGGGAGTCTTCGCTCTCGGGCCCACAACCCCAGGCGTCCTCGTGCCGGGAAAAGGCAAGATGGGCATTATGCCTGCGTCCCTCTTTGCGCCTGGCCGTGTGGGCATCATCTCGCGGAGCGGCACTCTCTCCTACGAGTTTGCCGGTATTCTGTCGGAGAGCAAAGTGGGGCAGAGCGCGGTGGTTGGTATGGGCGCTGACCCTGTTGTCCTGAGGAACCTCGCTGATATTCTCGAACTCTTCCAGGAAGACGAAGGCACAGACGCGGTTATCATCGTTGGAGAAGTGGGTGGAGAACAGGAAGAAAAAGCGGCCGGATTTATCGCCAGGAAGATGACCAAGCCCGTGGCTGCCTATATAGCGGGCCGTTACTCACCGCAGGGAAAACGCATGGGTCATGCGGGTGCCATCGTGCGCGGAACGGCAGGGTCGGTCGACGGCAAGCACGAAGCACTGCGTGCGGCTCGTGTCGAAGTACTCGAAAGCCCCGCGCATGTTGCACAGTGGGCTAGAAAGAACAAGCTCCGATAGTACCAGTTCGTCTTCAAGTGTATACCTTCCGGGTACCCGCTTGCGGGTGTGCTGCGTCGCTCTCCTCGACGTACTTCTGAGTACGCCCGGGTACCCGCGTGCGGGTGAGGCTCCTCGCTGCCGCCTCGGTCTCCGCTTGCATACAAACTGGTAAAAAAGACATCATTTCATTTTCTTTCGGACGTAATCTTCTCTTCAAACTCCTTCCAGAATGCCTCGTCAGGTTTGCGCCAGTACGGTCCATACGCCTTACCGAAAAGCCCCTCAACCTGCTTAAAGGCGCGCTTCCAAACAGCCCCATATTCGTAAGTGAGAACGTCTTCCAGGAAAGGAGCCACCGCGCCCAGTCTCTCCTTGGGCAGGTAAGCCCTGGCTCCCAGTTCTATAGACTTCTTGAGGGATTCCGGAGATAGGGCATGTGCCGTGAGCATTACCACCGGTATGGGGTATGGCCGCTTTACGGCAAGTTGAAGAAGATCAAAGCCCCGAACCCCCATGATGTCCAAGATGACCAGATCGTACGTCCATGAAGTGAGGAGCTCAACTGCCTTTTCGTAGGAGGGAGCTGTGTCCAGGGTGCAGGTCGGGGCGGCTGTCTCGATCTCCTCCTTCAGTACTTCGAGAATGTCCGGTTCATCATCCACAGCCAAGATTCTCTTATTGTTTAATACTGATTCCGCCATGCTGCTCCTCCTTCCGAATGTAGGGATAGGGTATGCCGTCGTCTACTCATAATCTACGTGCTTTACCACATCCTGTCAACATTTGATTTCCGTGTGTCATCGCACGAAAAATCGTTCAATGGCTCCCTCGCATAGCCTGCAAAGTTCTCGCAGTCTGGGCAGTGATGCGACGCGTGTGGCTGCCTCATGAAGTTTGCGAAGTCCGGAAGGGATATGCTCGAGAAAAGCCCCAAGTCCCCTGTTGAGACCAAGAAATCCATAAGCTCCCAGGGCCTGCATGAGGCGCTGAGCTGAAGCTTCCCAGAAACAATTCCGGAAGGTGGCCCAATCAAGGTCATGATTCGACAGTTCGTAATAGTAAGAGAGGAGTTCATTACGCTCTACGTCGGAGAAATCAACGTACGGATCACAGAGCAGTGAGCCAAGATCGTAGAAAAAGGTTCCGAAGCGCATCCCCTGGAAGTCGATGAGGTAGACCTCTTCGCCCAAGATCATCACGTTCTGCGACTGAAGATCCCGATGCACTAGAGACCGCTTCGTTCCTGAAAGCCGCTCTGCGAGCCTGGAAAGCTCTGCTTCAAGTTCTCGCTCGAAGAAAGGATCGAGCATGATCCTGCAGACATCTTTGACGAAATGGTCCCTGAAATAGTCCCGCTCCCAACGATAGAGATCGGGACCAAAGTTCTCCATCAATCTCACCCGGTTGACCGGGAAATCCTTTTCCGGAAAAGAGTGGAGTATGTGAATAGCAGCGAGTGTCTTCCGGTAAAGGATCTGCCGGCTATTCCAGCCTGCCTGCCTGAAAGACCAGAGGTCTTTATCCCCAAGGTCTTGCATAGCGATGAAACATCGCCCCGCATCGTGACGGATCAGCCGTGGCACGGGGACGCGGGTATCGTAGAGAAATTCCGCAATGTCAGCATAGTATTTATTTTCTATGCGCTTTGGATCGTAATGGACCAGGATGGCAGAATCCGCGTCATTCCATCGCAGCCGATAGTAGGTACGGTCAGAGCCTCTCCCTTGCAGCGGTAAAAGTTTTACGGAGGCAGACTTAGAAAGCCCCAGGGCCTCTCGCGCAAAATCCAACATATCATCCGGTGACATCACTATCCCCAGTTCCTCTATCTCAACCTTGAGCTCAACTTTGGTTTTGTCCCGTCAGGCGCTCGTAGGCTTCGATCGAGCCAATGTCATGCCATTCACCTTCGTCTATGACGATGCCCCTGACAGATCCCGGTTTTTGGACAATCCGTCTGATAAGCACGGGAATGATTGATTCGATCTTGCCCGCTTCGATATGCTGGAGAATCGATGTCTCCACAGCGTAAACGCCGGTGAAGAGACAGGTCTTGATCCCGGGTTTTTTCAGAGTATACCGAAGATCGCATATCTCTCCGCTCTCGTTGATGTCAACATTGAGCAAAGGCCCTTCGCTTCTCAGGCAAAGGGTTGCTTCTGGTCGCTCCTGCTCATGCGTGTCTACGAGCCTCTGTAAAGGAAAATCAGCAACCACATCGCCGTTATAGCAGAGGATAGCCTCATCCTCACTCAGGAGATCTTCAATATTTTTAAGCCCCCCGGCTGTCTCCAGCAGCACCGGTTCATACCGAAAAACGATGGGAACTCCACGCCAGCGCCCTTCAGGAAAGGTTTCCGCGTACACCTCGGGGCGATGGTGCGTGTTCACGATGAATCGATCGACGCCGACCGTCAAGAGATGGTCCATGGCGTACGTGATTATGGGCCTTCCCCCGACCGGCAGGAGCGGCTTCGGGCATTGCTCTGTCAGTGGACGGAGCCGCAGTCCCAAGCCGGCACCCAAAATAAAAGCAGTCTTAAATCGCCGTCTATACCGGTTCGCCTTCATGTGTATACCTTCCGGGTACCCGCGCAAGCGGGTGTTGCGCCCTGTCTCACTCCGGCGTACTTATAGTACGCCTGCCCTCGCCACGGCTTGAGCGCCTCGGTCTCCATCTTGAATCCGAAGCGCCATACACAGCCCTCTACGTCTTGGAACCATTAGTAGCGCCCTTTAAATCATCACTTTTTTTCATCTCACATCCGACTTAAGCTACCCGCAAGTCAACGGTAGAGTTTCTGTAATTCCACTCCCCGGAAGTAGTGCTTGAGTATTTCGTCCGCTCGAAACCCCCGGCTCGCCATCACGGCAGCGCCTATCTGGCAGAGCCCCACCCCGTGTCCCCACCCGGCACCGTGAAACGTGAATGTTTGGACTTCACCGCTGGGGTTGCGCTTCGCCGTCACGATGAATGCGCTGCTTAAGAGATGACTTCGGGAGAGCCAGCGCCGTATTTCGAGCTCCTTTCCCACAATCATACTTCGCTTTGAACCTACGATTCTCAATCGAGCAATCCGTCCTGAAGGGCCGCGGCCCAGAGGCAGAATATCCCTCAAGGTACCAAAGTCCAGACCGGATTTCTCCCGCAAGATCTCTTCCAGCTCCTCACGGGAGTATTCGATCGTCCAGCGAAAGAACCCCTTAGTCTCGCGGTCAAACTCGGGCAGAATCCTTTCCAAGAGACCTTTGTCTTCCGTGTGGCAGAATGCTTCGGGGACAGACATGATCCAGCGGAAGGCTTCTTCTTCGCTTCTGGCCGGGGCATGCACCACTGACGCGTCTGAAACGCTCACAAGATAAGGGACACTCTTGTCATCCCAGGCTGTCATAAAATCTTCCGTGAGCCCGCCGCAGGCCTTGGAATACCGAGCATCACAGATCTCATGCTGATAGGCGATCACCATCCCGCGGGTCTCCCGAACAGCATCTTCGGCCTGAATGGACGTGATCTTCGTCAGGCCCTGGTAACGCTGACAGTGGTCATCGGCACAGACATCGAAGAGGTCGTGTCCCTCCCGGTCATACCAGCGTCTTACCTCCCCTTCCCTTTCAATGGAGGTATTGATCGACACGGGCCTTTCTTTTCCATTCTTCTTTCGCTGCAGTGCTGCCAGAACCCAACTTCTGGACAGGATCGCGTGGGTTTTCAGAAATTCCATCGGAGCGGCGGCGCTCATCTCAGAAGAGATCACGCTTTTCAAGTAATCCTCCAGGAGGATTTCATTGATGGCGGTGATCGTGCCGCCCTCGCGCAGTTCCAAAATCAGGTTGCCGTGAAAGGTTTGGTCCTCGTTTCTCTCCCAGTGGAAGCGGTTTCCGATGGTAACATCTGAGAGCGTGAACGTCGAGCCTGCATCCGCTGAGAGTCTGATCCTCGGCGCACGAGCGATTTCGGAGAGGCCCTTATCGACAAGCACGATCATCCCACGCTCCGCATGTGCTGAAAATACGCCCGAGACCGAGCCGTGGTCGATGACCGCGAAAGCGCCATCCAGTCGGCCGGTGATATCCGTGCGCCGATCTATGATGCCCACAGTAATGCAGGGCTCACCGGCAGCAAGGTTCGAGGGGTCAAGCGGTGGAGGGGTCAACGTTTACAAATCCTTCCTTTATAGTTGATCCCAAACTTATTACGTTTTGAAAGCTGTTGTCAATCATCAGTGTTTACCATGCTATCTTAAACATAAGGTGCACTCTTTTGACTTTAACAAGCTCGCTGCACCTTTCCTGAGCGAAGCCGGGTACCCGCTTGCGGGTGCGGAGCCTCTCGGGACCCGTCTTATGGTCGGAGGGAGTGGTGCGCAGTGTGGGGCGCATGCCGAGGATTGTCTGAGCGGTTTGCTTTAGCGGGGTCCCCGTGACCCGGAAAGAGCTGTGGGGCAGGATCTGTATTCCACGGGTCGCACCGCAGGCAAGCGGAAGGAGACCTTAGAACGGGTGAGAGGCAGAGCACCAGCGAGGGAAGGAAACGGTGAAGCGAGTGCCTACCGCCCTTTGTCGTTCGGCGTGCCAGACGGCAGATGAATGTGATATAGTTGCAAGACCCGTTGAAATAAAATGGTAAAGCGCTCATGAAGCCTATCACCGTAGTCGTACCTTATAGTTCCGATCCCTCGTTCAAGAAGAACCTTTCCCCCTTCACCGAGTCCGAACTGGTTGAACGTGTTGTGATCCTGAGTCAGAAGCCAGTGCATTTTGAAATGAAGAAGTGTAACCTTCTTGTTGCCGGACCGCTTACGTCGCACAAGACGGTCGCGCTGATTCTCAATCAAGTCTCAACCGAATATCTTCTTCTTTTGTTGAGTAGCCACCAAGCTTCTATCGAGCCCCAAGCCCTGAATCGCATACTAGCCGCCGCTGAGTCGACAAAGGTGGGCCTGGTCTATTCCGATTTCTATGATAACAGCGGGCTAGAAAAAGCCCTTCATCCGCTGAATGATTACCGGTTGGGGAGCGTACGGGATGATTTCGACTTTGGCGCCATCATGCTCTTGTCGATGGGTGCGGCTCGACATGCCCTGAAGAAATACGGCACCATACCGGCCGTCCGGTTTGCAGCTCTCTACGATCTGCGCCTGAAGATTTCGATCGACCATTTCCTGCGCCACCTACCCGAGCCGCTCTATTCCGTGGTGAGCACCAGCACGCCCTCCAGCGAAGGCCGGCTGTTCGCGTACGTCGACCTGCGTAATCAAGCGGCTCAGAGGGAGATGGAGCGCGTTTTCACAGCATACTTGAAAGACATCGGCGCTTATCTCGCTCCCCGCCGGTTTAGGAAAGTCGAGCCGGCAACAATGCCCTACCCGGTGGAGGCCTCTGTTGTGATTCCCGTACTGAACCGGAAAGGCACGATTGCCGAGGCGGTGAAAAGCGCCCTGTCGCAAGTAACAGACTTCTTATTCAACGTCATCGTCGTGGATAATCACTCCACAGATGGAACCACAGAAGTGCTCTCTGATCTCGCGAGGCAGCATTCCAGGTTGAATCACATTGTCCCGGTACGCACGGATCTGGCCATAGGCGGCTGCTGGAACGAGGCCCTCCACAGTGAAGCCTGCGGGCGATACGCGGTCCAGCTTGATTCAGACGACTTGTACCGCAGCGCTGGCACACTCCAAAGAATAGTCGATATGCTCCGGCAGGACAACTATGCCATGGTGATAGGCTCCTATACCCTGGTCAACGAAAAGCTGGAAGAGATCCCGCCGGGCCTCATAGACCACCGCGAATGGACCGACAAAAATGGTCGCAACAATGCCCTGCGTATCAATGGTCTCGGTGCGCCCCGGGCCTTTAATACCGAACTCATGCGCAGCATAGGTTTTCTTAACGTGAGTTACGGCGAAGACTACGCGGCTTGTTTACGCGTCTCAAGAGAATACCGCATTGGGAGGATTTACGACAGCCTCTATCTTTGCAGGCGCTGGTCAGGCAATACCGATGCAAGACTCAGCATAGAAGAAGTGAACCGGAACAATGCGTTCAAGGATGAGGTCCGAAGTGCAGAAATTATGGCACGGCAGAACATGAACCGGAACCACGCCGATAGGGTCATGGGTCAAGGGTCACGGGTCAAGAAAGACGTAGCTTCAGGAACATTGGAAGATGACTTTGATGCACGGTGATTTCAAAAGAAGACAGGCCCGAAGACTCCTTGGAGAAAGGGTCCACCACGAATTCAACGGAAGAGATACCTCCCCCGGTCTCCCGGATCTCTGTGTCTCGCTCCTCACCGAGCAAAAACTGACATGGCCTTTTCTTCGAGATGGCTACAAATCGCTCAACCGCATCCGCGAGCGGCCTCTCCATTGCAATGGGTTCTCTGTTCTTCTCCAGCACAACCCCGGAAGGATGAAGAGCACCATGGCTCGCGTGAACGAAGAGGATATAAACCGGCGGAAATGTTTTCTCTGCCTGCACCATCTTCCCGAGGGACAGAAAGGGATCCTGTACAGGGGTGCGTACCTGATCCTCTGCAACCCTATGCCTGTTTTCTCGGCCCACTTCACCATCGCTCGCACGGACCATTGTCCTCAGGCCATTTCTGAACATGTCAGCATCTTCCTGCGGCTCATGGCTGACTTTGGCCCGGGTTGGACGATCCTTTACAACGGACCAAAGTGCGGCGCGTCGGCGCCGGACCATTTTCATTTTCAGGCGGTCCCATCCGGAGCAATGCCAATCCAAAAAGAAATTCTGATGAAGGAAAAGCTCGCACCGATCGCCCATAAAGACGGTGTCGTCTTCTATCGGGTCAAAGATGTGGGACGGGAGGTGATCATTCTGGAAGGAGACACTCAGGCGGCCGTAGGAAGCTGTCTAACGAGTTTTGTGGATTCTCTGAAAAAAGTGCTCCGCGTGAAAGAGGAGCCTATGATAAATGTGGCGGGCTCATACGAACAAGCGAAGTGGCGGCTTGCGATCTTCCCACGCAGCAAACACCGTCCGGACACGTTTTTTAAGAAAGGCCCTGCCCGTATTGCGGTCAGCCCTGCCGTCATCGAAATGGGGGGTGTTCTCGTTACGCCCTTTGCAAGAGATTTCGAGCGGCTGGATGCAGCCGCTGTGGAGCCCATTTACGATGAGGTATCTCTGAAGGGTAATAGTGTTGAAAGTGCTATCCACGCCATTGTACGTCCCACTGCCTATTCCACATCATCCTGATAGCCGCACGTGCTTTCTCCTACTGACCTGTTTCTGTCGAGCCAGGTGACCAATCCATCGACTGAAGTAATCTCACCCTTCAAAATGGCAAGAACCAGATCCCCGGTCAGAACAGTGTTAAATGATTTTTCGTAGGTGACGCCCTTCTTCTGCCCGGCCAACTTTATCATAAAAGGTATCCGATGGTCTGTCTCACCTTCGTACCGCCAAAGCGACTTTCTCAACCAATGATCTGATGAAACCATCACAGTGGTGCTGTCCCATCTGCCGGAAGCCTCCAGGTCTCGTCGTATAAGCCCGAAAGTACGATCGGTCAGCACCAGATTATCCGCATAGCTGGTATCGGTGACATTGACCAGAGAATCACGGATACGCTGAGTAGAGCGATCGTAGATGGAAGGAGGATGCGGTACAGGCCAGTGGACCACGATGAGGCCGAACCGGGGGTCCGCGACGACTTTTCTGGCTTCATTCAAGACAGTTAAGTAGATCTCTGCATGATACTGAACTTCGTGCAGTACACCTCTTAGAGCCTCGGCACGGATCTCTTCAGCTCTCTTGGATGAGAATCGATGAAGGGGGTTAAAGATGTCGAAGCTTACCTTGAAATGTTCCGCCATGGTTGCCTCAAGGGTGCGTTTAGGACCGATGTCAAAAGGATCCCACGGGTGCCAGAAGCAGCTGTTTACATCCTTGTCGATGACGCGGCAATAGGGGTGGTAGCCGCCGACCAATGCCGAGTTAAATCCCATCGCGCGAGCCCTTGAGAATACGTTCGGCTCCTGACTCCATTTCACCGCCTTGTCGGTTCCGCAATACGTGATGGCAAGCTCATCAGATTCGAGAGGTTCAGCCTTGCTGATCCGTTTCCCCGCAAATAAGGCAGGCATCGACCTGATGGTCCAGCTCGCCGGCGGATAGGCGTTGCTGGCGTAAAGGGACTCGCCTCGAAAACGATCGATCACGGGCAGTTTAACATCGGAGAGACGTTGTTCAAAGGTTTGCCGCTGATCCATTTCGTCGAAAACAAGCCACAGCACCCGCTGCGATGCAGCCGAGGTTTGGATGAAAGGAGCCAGGGGTTTGTCAGTGAAAGCACGGTCACCTTGAGCCAAATGCCAGGCAGCATGAAAAAAAGTGAAGAGCACGAACGGCGATAGGAATAGCAGCAAGGTCTTCACCGCAGCGCCTACCTTAGGTTTACGGTCCCAGAGGAAGTAAGTAGTGAGCACTATAAGAAGCGCGACTATAAAACTGAGCCCCGTGTCATTGGCAGAGAGGAGAGAGCCGACAGAAAACGATCGACCGAGCAAAAGGATATGATACGTGGCGAAAAACAGCATCGCGAGGACGACAAGGCGCCCCAAGGCTGAACCTATGCCTTTTCTTCGCTGCGCGAGCACCATAAAAGGCAGAATTGCGGCAGTGAGGAGTAGAACGTCAAGAAATGCAGCGCCCAGCGTGAGGGGATAGGGAGATGACTTAAGGAAATAATCATTACTGGAGGAACTCGGCGCGCGGTAGAGAAGATTGTGCCACATGTTTATCATGCACAGGTTGGCCAATGATAACGATGTGACTGCGTTCCTCAGCATTAGTGCAGCTTCTTTCTCATGACGTAAAGCGAACGGTTGCCGTTGCACAGAGTAAGGGTACGAACAATGTCAAACCGGTCACGAAAAGCAGTTTCAAAGGTCTCTGCGGCAAGACCGTCGTAAAGGTAATCGCGCCCCAGAGTAATACTGCGAAAGAGGGGATCTTTGGGGCTGACAAATTCGATAAGCAAGAGATCATTGGTGAGCTCCGATGCCAGCCCTGCCATTTCATAAAGAGGAATCTGCCCTGTCACCAGTATATGATGGACAACCGCCAGCATCATGACTGCGTCGAAAGCGCCAAACGAACGTTCAAGGAACGAGGTAGATTCCCTGTTGCGCCATCCAACACCCGGAGTGGGGCTGGCGATGTTAACCACTAGGGGCAGTACGTCTAAATCTTCTTTCAAAGCCTGCCGCCAAGTTTCTCCGACTACCGCAGGGTCACTATCGATGGCAACAACGCGTGCACCCTGCCGTGCCGCAGCCAGACTGAAGTATCCGATGTTACACCCAACGTCGAGAATCCTTTTCGGACGGGCTTCGGCCAGCGCCGTTTCCACAAATGATTTCTTCGCTGAAAACTCTTCTGAAGAATAACCATTAGAACTCATATAAGAGGACCAGTCGGATTCACCCTGTCCTGGCGTAATCTTATCTGTCAGTCTAGCCAGGCGATGGAAGAGCGACCGCAAAATGAATTTTGTTTTTTCGGCGTCGCTCTGTCGTTTCTTCTGATACATGGCCACATTTCTCTTGCCGACTGTTCTTGAAAGCCATACAGGAAGCGTGACAAGCGTGAAAAAAGGCGGGAGCAACTTGCTTGCCAGGCCAAGCAGCGGATAGACATCCTGGGGCCGGAGGCCATCGTGGCCGGTGAGATAGAGCTGGCTCAGCGGGATACTGAAATGCTTATTGACGAGTAGCGGCAGAAGGAAGTTGCGGACAAACTGAGCATACGGCCGCCATACCGGGTCATTGGGGTCTCTTTTTTCAAAGGATAGGATATCGACAAATACGGGACGGGGACCACGAAAAAGAATATTACGGGGGTCCGCATCTTTGAGCCCTACCCCCTCATCGAGAAAAGCCGCGGCGAGTTCGAGCGTTAACTGGGCCGCCGCATGGAGCATCTCAGGAGGCCATTCATGCGCAAAGGAGGGAAAGTCAACCCGCGAATGCTCCACGACTATGCCCGGCCCCGAATTATCAAACCGGAAATCATCCGGCATCTGACAGCAAAGGCTCTTTCCGTCGACCTCTTCAGCCACCCTGGTCTGTATCAGGGATCCGCGCTCCGTGAACTGTTGGGCAGTTTGGGAACGAAGAAGCGCGAATAGGCTGTCAATGGCAGGCTTTGCCACAAGCCGCAAGACGCGGCCGTCCACTACAATTAACCGGCCGGCAGGATCACGAAACGAGCGAGTGCTGCCGATCATTTTTCCTTTTGTTCGTGGTCTCTCTTGAAAATGAAATGGACTATCTTCCTATAGCGGAAGGCGACACATCCCACGAAGCCGGAGACGATCAGCTGCCAGAGTAGAAGGCCCGAACCGGGGTCAGTATAGGCCTCTGCAGGTGCAACCGTGGAAATCAGTAAAAGACATAAAAAGAGAACGAGGGTCATGGTCCGGCCCCTCCGATAGCCAGCATTGAGCACATTGCACAACTGACTACAAAAAGCCTATGGGATAATCCGATGCCGCAGTTTGCTGATAAACATTCTTAAGCACGCCGGTTCCCATACTTACTTATACGCTTCCGGACTGATCTTGTCAATCCTCTTATTCTACCGGTAACAGTAGAAACGTGCCGGATTCCTTTCCTGTTTTGTGATATAACAGATAGACTTCCACGGACAAGCCCGTCGTGCTCGGAGCACCATGCGTCCCGCGGTCAGAAGACGCCTTCACCCGCTCTCAATTGCGTGATTCTCGGCGGCTCGCGTCGCCGGGTACCCGTGGTGCCTTTCCCACGGGTGGTGAAATCTATCTGGCGAGCACGGCGAGCCGAGTACCCGCTTGCGGGTAAAGCTTCGCCGGTGGAGGGGGCGACGCGAGTCCCACTAAATATAAATGCAGAGGTGAAACGTGTCCAAGCTTTTTGAGCAAACAATGATCAAGAACATGGTTCTGACAAACCGGTTCGTCAGGTCGGCTACGTGGGAGGGCATGGCCGGGGAGGATGGGTCATGCCCTCCTGCGCTTATCGACGTGACGGTTAGACTGGCGCGCGGCGGCGTGGGGCTTATTATTACGGGTCACGCTTTCGTCAGCGAAGAGGGTCGTGCCGGGCCTTGGCAAATGGGTGTGCACAGCGATGCCCTGCTCCCGGGTCTTACCCGAATGGCGACCGCAGTGCATGATGCAGGTGGGAAGATCGTCATGCAGATCGCACATGCGGGCAGCCGGGCTCCGGTGCAACTGACCGGCCTTCAATCGATAAGCCCCTCTCCGTTTGAGCATGAGACAGGTCTGGCATCCAGAGAAATGGACCAGGGAGATATCGAGCGCGTAACCAGGGCCTTCGCACAGGCTGCGGTCCGTGCGCGGGCAGCGGGATTTGACGGGGTACAGATCCACGGCGCGCACGGTTATCTCCTCAGCCAGTTTCTGTCGCCATTCTTCAACAAAAGAAAAGATACGTATGGCGGCACCATAGAAAACCGAACTCGCATGGCTCTTGAGGTGTTGAAAAGTATACAGGTGGCTGCGGGCGCCGATTTTCCGGTATTGATTAAGTTGAACTCGGAGGACTTTCTCGACGGCGGATTTACGGTTAATGACATGCTTGCAACCTCACGAATGCTCGAGCAGGCAGGCATCGACGCGATTGAGATGAGCGGCGGAACAGTCTTATCTGCTGAATATATTGCTTCCCGCAAGGGCAAGCTCAATTCAGAGGATCAGGAAGTCTATTACCGCGAAGCAGCGAGGCGCTTCAAAGAAATAATACGGGTGCCTCTCATGCTCGTAGGTGGTATTCGCTCATATGCGGTGGCTGAGCGCCTTGTCACAGATGGCACGGCCGACTACATCTCCATGTGCCGGCCATTCATCCGCGAACCGGCGCTCGTCAATCGATGGAAGTCTGGAGACTTCAGCAAGGCACTCTGCATCTCTGATAATGGGTGTTTTAAGCCTGCGTTTCAGGGGCGCGGCATCATGTGCGTCGTCGAGGAAGCCCGCAAACAAAAGGGTTAGACCGCTCTAGGCTCTGCCCAGCGTTTCCTGTATTCCAGCCACACAATGTAGAGGATCATGACGACCGCTGACACTGTGGCCGGCATAGCAGCCTCCTTGCTGAAAAGCGCAAGGGCAATGCCGCCAGCCACGCCATAGTTCTTGAGCGTCCCCAGCAGCACAAGGGTGGTTGTGTCCTCATCGCTCAGCTTGATGAGCCTGGCCGCCTTTTCGATGGCCCACCCGAGAACAAACATGCTCACCGCCGCAATGATTGCGACGGCAAAGAGAGAGCCTGGTCGGTACAAGAAAACGTCGCGGTTCAGACCAACAACCGTGTACGTGAATATGCAGAATGACCAGTTGACGATGGTGCCTCTAGCGGGCTGAAGATAGCCATCCAGACGCGTCCACATAAGAATGCGCGAAGCAATGAGCGGCACAATGATCAGCTCGCCCAGAATCAGAACTACTTTGAACGGATTAAAAAATGTTGGGCCGACAAAGGCGAGTATAATGAGGGGCATGATCACCAGCCCTCCCAGGTAGCCCCCTATCGTTCCCAGCACCGAGAAAGCGGGATTGCCTCTTAAGAAAAGCGTGAACGGTATGACGGCTACGGCAGGGGGAACGGCCGCGAGAAGTATGAAACCGGTACGCAAAGCAGGGTCTTGTACAAAGAGCAGATTGAGGGGCAGGGTCACTCCTGCGAAGACCACGTAGGTCATGGCGATGCCTGCTAGAAATTGCCTCACAACGCTTCCGATCGGTCGGAAAAGGCTTCCAGAGATACCCATCGTCGAAAGGGTCATTACCACGGCGAGACCGGGCAGCGTCAGGGGTTCGGTCCAAGCAGCCGCGCCGCCCCACGCGAGACCGACAACCAGGCCAAGGAGCATTATTACATTCCGGTCACGCAACAGTTTCTTAACGACACGCATTCAGCAAGCCATTCCTTATTTCGGAACCCAGCCCTTTTTTGTTTCAAGACAGCGTTTTGTTTCCTCCAGAACAGCGCAAGAGTCATTAGCCTGCCCTTTTTTTGCGAGCACTTGTTTGGCCTCCCGCTCACATGCCGCTTTATCCACGTCAAAGTCCTTGAGGCTTTTGGTAGGATGGGTGTAGGTTGTGCCGCAGGCCGCGACTAACAGGAGTGCACCGGCTGCCAGCAATAGCTTCATAGAGTCCCCCGTTTCTTTGGTTTCTTACGTTTCTTCGGTTGAACCAGAAGTACGAGAGAAACCAGACGAACTTTTTTCGTTTATTAACTTCTCAATTACCGGCTTATCAGCCTCTGGAAAATCGTACTGCCCCAGTTCGGTCGGCAACACCCACCGAATCTCCTGATGGTCGTGGAGCGTATACTCTCCGGCGACGTGATACGCGCGGTATACGAGAAGTTGGACGGTTGCGTGAGAATATGGATAGGTGCTCGAACAGAAGAATTCCCCGATCTTTGCTTCGATGCCTAGCTCTTCGCGAAGCTCTCTCCGGAGGCATTCCTCGGGCGTTTCGCCTGGTTCGATCTTGCCCCCCGGAAATTCCCACTTCCCCGCGAAGCGCCATCCTTTCTTTCGCCTGGCTATCAGGATCCTTCTGTCTTTCTCTATCACAGCAGCCGTGACAATAAGCGGTTTCACCGGCGTTTCACCCTATCCAACTCAAATCCCAATGTCAACAAATTCTCAAACTCAAGAGACCATCCGTGCAGGATCAGTGTACTGGTTCTTCAGCAGCATATCAAGCCCGGCAATACTACGTGAGATTCCCACGATTCAAGTGCGGGCAATGATTTCGCCCTAACGTTTCACCACAACAAGACGATAATTGAATAGGGGCACTCCATTGAAAGTCGATAGCACTACCCCCAGCCTATCTCCAGCCCAGCGAACGGCAGCAGGTTCGTCGCAAAAACCAGGTAAGAACTCAAAAGCGGGAACCAGGCAATCCGTCGCAGATCAGACCCAGCAGGAGAAAGTCAAGCAGCAGGTCCAGGAGCTTAAGGCTCGAGAACAGAAGGTGATAGCGCATGAGATGGCCCACAAGACAGCTGGCGGCCAGTACGCTGGGGCTGTCCGTTACCAGTACACCACCGGACCCGACCACCAGTCTTATATTGTTGGTGGTGAAGTCTCCATCGACACCTCCGAAGCAAAGACCCCGGAAGAAACCGTGCAAAAAATGGAGCAGGTCAAGAGAGCGGCCTTGGCCCCGGCAGATCCCTCCCCACAAGACTACTCGGCTGCATCAGCAGCAGAACAAATAGAGCAGAAGGCTCGATACGAGATGATGAAGGCAGGCTACGAAAAGAGTTCACCACAATCAGAGAAGCGCATCGACACCTCTGTTTAACGACGATAGCCCCAATTTTAGGGGCGGAATGACGGCTCACCGACAAGCTGTTGGAACTCTTAGTTTACATACGGCAGGCTGGATTTTTGATGCATTCCTGGTTAATGATTCAGCCGATCACGGTAGCAATAGTCTATGGCAGCTTGGATTCAAAAATAGAGCGAGGCGACAAGTCGGATAGCGACGGAGGCGTACTATAAGTACGTCGGAGTCGTGCCGACGCAGGCAACGAAGCTATATGAATGAAGCCAAGCTGCCATGCTATTCGACGAAGACTGCTAGTACCGCCCCCACCCCCAGCGCCAGCAGAAAAATTCCGGGTAAGAACGAAACTCCCATCGCGTGCGCTTGACGAAAAAGAGCACTGTTTTCGCGAAATGCGGCTGCACCGCCGGCCACTATTGCCAGCCAGGCAAGCCCGCCACCCAGTAGAAGAACGCCGCCGACTGCTCCTCCTACCTTGAGATTGAAGAAGAAGTCTACCCACGATGATGAGCCCTTCTTCTGTGCTGAGTTAACTGCTCTGCCCGCAACATGGGGTTTCTCTTCAGGCCGCATTTCTGTTTCAGGTGCGACTTTGGGGGGCTCTTCTGCAGCCTTCGGACTCAAAGCTACCTGCCCCGTGGAAGATGGTTGGTCCGGCTCGATTTTCAAAGGTGGCTGTTGGGGTGCCGAAGCCTGGGCTAACGGCTGAACCTTAGGTTCTGTTTTACTTTGTGGCTGCGCAACCGGCGCTTCTCTGCTCACTGCTGCACCCGACTGCTTCACACTTGACATGGCTTGTTGATGAGCTTCCGCTGCCAAAGGGGCGGCTCTGCCCGTTGTTTCTGCTTTTGGAACTGGCCTGATTTCTTTGGTCGTCGGCGTGGGCTCGCGATCCACTTTAGCCGGTTTCGGAGTTCCCGAAGCCTGTGTCGCAGCTATATTACCTCCTGTGCGAACCACGTAAAAGCTCCGCCCTTTGTCCTGTGACGATTTCTTGAACCACCTGCCTTCGATCCTGTCCATCGTCACGAATTTTCCTTCGAAATTTCCCGTTACCTTGCCGTTAACGAACTCCTGCAGCGCAAACGTGCCGTGCTCGTTAATCGTGCCCTTCAACTGGATGTCGCCCCCGAAGGCTTCATAAGAGTAGGTACCGTGGAGGCTTGGGCCGTCCTGGTAGAGTCTCATTTCGATCTTCAGCCCTTTGGCTATCTCTCCGTGGAAAGTGGACGGTCCGGAAGTATTGAGGACGGCACTTTCCGCAGTGGCCTGTGCGCTGGTGCACACCATCATGGGCAGGACGGCAATGATCGCCGCACAGACTGCCAGAGCTTTCTGAGCCGGTGAGACCGGACCGGATCGCCGCTTCAACCACAACATAGGCATGACTTAGTCACCCCCTCCATTTTTATCGTTTATCGCCTGTATCATTACTTACTTAAGCTCCTCCACATGCGCTCCTGAAAGCCTCGCGCGGGTTAAGCGTCGTTTCGCGTTAGACTTCCCTACGGATGAGCTACCGGTCAAGCTTCTACCAGTGGTCAGCAAGGAGTGTGCCAGGAATGAATGGAGAGTAAAACGGGATTCTTCTTTGGATGCCGCAGAGTTTCAAAATTTCTGTGTAGCTCTGAATTACTGATGAACACAGGGCGCTGGAGCCACTTCCAGGCATGCGGCGGAAATATTTCGCCGGCCCTTCTCCTCACAATTGAGGAGAACGTGTACCACTCATGCAGGAAATAATTTCCTCACGGTGGGGAAGCAAAAGACCCTTTGACTTCCTTATCCCCGGCTTTCCTTCTCGACCTTATCGGTGATAATCTGGCGCAGAGCCTTCTTATCAATCTTCCCTACTTCGGTCATAGGAAAGGCGTCAACTAGTTCCAAGCGCTCAGGAAGCTTGATGACGGAAATATTTCGCTCTTCCTTGAGGAAACGGCAGAGCTCATCGAGGGTCAGGCTCTGGCCTCCTTTTGGCAAGACAAAGGCGCACCCTTTTTCTCCAAGAATGCGGTCAGGCATGGACACGTAAGCGCAGTTTTCCACCTTCGGGTGGGCGAGGATGTGATTCTCTACCTCTTCGGCACTTATTTTTTCACCGCCCCGATTGATCGTATCCTTTATCCTGCCCTCCACGCTGACATACCTGCCTCTGTACATCTTTACCACGTCACCCGTGCGATAAAAGCCATCAGCGCTAAACGCCTTCCTGTTGTACTCCAGAGAGTTATAGTAGCCCCTGATCGTTGTCGGGCCGCGCACAAGTAACTCGCCAAGCTCTCCATAAGGAACCTCTTTCTCATTTTCATCTACCACCCGGACTTCATCATCCTCGAACATGGGAGCCCCTTGAGTATTCAGGAGCAGCTCTTCGGAATCACCACGTTCGGTCCAGAAAAGCATGCCTTCAGACATCCCAAGGTTCTGGTGGTAGTCGCAGCCGAGTACCGGCTTTATCTTTTTCGCCGCCTCAGCATTTAACCGCGCGCCGCCTGCCAGTATCGCCTCGAGAGAACTCAAATCAAACCGACCAAGCTCCGGAGCCTCCATCCACCTGATCAGCAGAGCGGGGGGCGTAGGCATGATGGTTATCCTCTCCTTCTGAATCGCGTCAAACACGACGTCGGTCCTGGGCGAAGGGATTAACACGACTCTTCCTCCGCGATAGATGACCCCTTGCAGTCCGGGGGAACAGAGTGCAAAGTTGTGGTTCACAGGAATGGCTATACCCATCACCGAGTCTTTTGTAATGCGTACGATTTCCCCGGCCCTCTTGCACATGAGCGCGTAATCATTGTGTGTCCGCGGAATGATCTTCGGGACACCCGTCGTCCCTCCGGACAGCTGGAATACGCCCGGCTCCATGGGATCGGGGCGAAATTTTTTTAGAGATTCTACCGGTGTACGCTCTTCGATTTTGTCTGCGAGCAGCGAGGAGATCGAAATAAACTCTCCATCGACCTTCTGACCGGACACAAAGGTGAGCCTCAGGCTAGGCGTTTTCTTGCGGATCTCGCGGGACATAGTCTGGTGAGAGAAATCCTTGAATGCTGACGGAATAACGTGGGCCTTGGCCTTTGTAAACTGGGCAAAGAAGCCTATCTCGGCATCCCGGTGAACCGGAAGAGCCATGATGGGGATCACGCCGATTTTTACGGCAGCGAAATAGACATAAGCAAATTCGAGCTCGTTGGGGAGCTGCATGATCATCCTGTCATACGGCCGCAAGCCCCGCTCGATAAAGTGCAGGGCCAGTCTCGTTGCGCGCTCGCCGAGCTCTCTGTAGCTCACATATTCGCCGTTGCACACCAGCGCTACCCGCTCCCCATACTTAGCCACAGCCTCATCGAATTCTTCGCCAAGGGTCTTCCCGACCCAATAGCCTTTCTCTTTGTATCTCTTGGCAAATTCTTCCGGAAACGGTACAAATCCTTCAAGCATAAAACCTCCGTATCAGGATCGCTTCGCTTGAGGACCGGCCTTGCAAGGCTCGAGGACTGCTTCGCTTAAGGACCGGGAACTCACGTTCCCTTGAGGCCATAAGCCTCACATCGCGATCACGTGTTTTGTTCTCTTCTGTTGGCGGCGAAGTAAAAAGCTCCAGGTGCGAGGCGCTCAAGTCACGGGGAGCAAAGGCGTACCTCGTGGTACGTCGCAGCTTCACGGGGCGCTGGCAACGAAGCAGATGGACTTTTGACAAAGCCGTCATTTAGCGATTTCTTGCGCTGCGGTGATAACCGCATCCACAATCTGCTGATATCCTGTGCACCGGCAGAGATTTCCGGAAATGGCTTTCCGTACGTCCATCGCCGTGGGCTTAGGATTCTTTTCCAGCAACGCCTTCGCTGACATGATCATACCCGGGGTACAAAAACCGCACTGAATGCCTCCCTGCCGCACAAAGGCTACCTGCAGGGGATGCAGATTCTCACCCTGAGCAAGGCCTTCAATCGTGAGAATCTCTTTGCCATGAGCGTCCAGGGCAAGTACCAGACACGACGCCACAGGCTTCCCGTCCATGATGACCGTGCACGCACCGCACTCTCCCTCGTTACACGATTTCTTTGTGCCGGTAAAACCGAGCGTCTCGCGAAGGACTTCGACCAGAGTCCGGTGCGGTTCGATCTCCAGATCATATTCTTCTCCATTGACTCTGAGTGTAATCTCAACTTTTCTCAT
Organism: Syntrophorhabdales bacterium; assembly: GCA_035315185.1. Classification (GTDB taxonomy): domain Bacteria; phylum Desulfobacterota; class Syntrophorhabdia; order Syntrophorhabdales; family WCHB1-27; genus JADGQN01. The sequence goes on from DATFYE010000206.1 coordinate 45,682, forward strand.
GTGCGCTCCCTTTACCTCTTTGTGCTGTTCTTGACTCGTGAGCAGGCTTCGATGACTGCCCGCTTCGTGAGCACTTCCACCATGTCGCAACGGTATCCCAGAGAAGCCCGAAGGTCCGTGATCGGGCTGCAGACCGTGCCGGCCACTTTTCCTGCCTGCTCCGCCAGGGCCTCTGTTATTTCGTTCCCAGCCAGTGTCTGTTCAGCCATCGGCGCCCTGATAGGTGTCGGAGCAACCGCTCCTAAAGCGATCCTGACTTCTTTGCACGTCCTGTTATCTTTATCCAGACAAACATACGCGGCCACGCCCACCAGCGCCAGGTCCATCGCAGCGCGCCGCATCAGCTTCAGGTACGCGGCACAGCTTCTCTCCGGTTGTTTGGGGATCTGAATATGCGTCAATATTTCATTCCTGGCAACTTTAGACTCAGCGGGTCCCTTGAATAGTTTTTCAACAAGCACCGTGCGCTCGCCCTTCGGCCCCGAGAGCACGGCTTGTGCACCCATCGCAATCAAGGGTGGGGCCGTGTCTGCGGATGGCACGGCGCTGCAGAGGTTACCACCGATTGTAGCCAACGTCCTCACCTGGGGAGAGGCCATGACACAAACGGCGTCCCACAGGGCAGGCGCCTTCTCTTTGATGAGGGGCGACTCCTCCAGTTCAGCACAAGTCACGAGCGCGCCTATTTTGAGGCCCTTCTTGTCGTTGTAAGAGATGCCTTTAAGGGCCTTGATGTTTTTCACGTTAATGAGGTGTTCAGGCGTAAGAGCTCTCTTTTTCATTGCCAGAAGAAGATCGGTGCCGCCGGCAAAAACTCTGGCCTTGTTACCATACTTCTTCAGCAGACCCAGCGCTCCCGCGACCGATGCGGGTGCATGGTGTTCGAATTTGGGTAGCCTTCTTATAAACATCACTTTCCCTCCTTTTTCTTCAACGCTGCCAGGATCTTCTCAGGAGTAATGGGCAGGTCCTTGATTCTCACCCCGACCGCATCGTAGATGCCGTTCGCAATAGCCGCCAGGCTCGAGCACGAGCTTGCTTCCCCAGCACCCTTGGCGCCAAAGGGACCATAGGGGTCGTGCGTGTGGACATGCTCCACTATGTATTCAGGCGTGTCCAGGGCAGTCGGCTGTTTGTAGTCGCGCCACGTGTGATTGAGTACGCGCCCCTTTTCATCATAGAGGCAGTCTTCGAGCAGCGCATGTCCCGTCATGTGTGCGCTGCCGCCGTTCACCTGCCCATCCAGCATGACCGGGTGGATCGGCTGGCCGGCATCATCGGCGCTTATACCCTTGATCAGCGTCACTCTCCCTGTCTCCCTGTCTACATCCACCATGACACCCGTGGCTATGAAGTCGAGTCCGTGTGCAAGGTTGCCACGGCCCGTTTTCCAGTCGACGATATCAATGTCCGTGGCGGCCCAGTAACCCCTGCCGTATAAGGGAGAGCCTTTCTCGTAATACGCCCTTCTCACGGCGGTTAAAAAATCCATCTTGACATCCGCTCTCTCCTTGTGAAAAATCATGCTGTTCTTGAACTCGAGCTCTTCCGGATTGACCTTCAATTCTGCGCCCGCAATTTCAGCAAGCTGGCGCTTCAGGTCTTTGGCGGCGGCTATCGTGGCATTCCCATTCCAGTAAGTACACCGGTCGCCGAACATACCAGAATCGAAGATGGTCGTATCTGAATCGCTGACGCCCTGGATGACGCTTTCAAAAGGAATACCGAGCACCTCTGCCGTCATCTGGCAGAAGATAGTATTGGACCCCTGTCCTATTTCCGTACCACCGTGGGTCACGACAACGTTTCCGTCTTCCAGCAGCTTCAGCATGACTGAGGAGCCGAAATGGCCGCCCAGCCGCACACCTGAGGGGTGCGAGGCACAGCTGTAGCCGATGCCCCTGCCCTTTGGTCTCGATGTTCTGCTCTCTTTCCAGCCGATCCTCTTACCGCATTTCTCTATGCATTCCGGCAACCCTGATACGTCGATTATAAGACCATTGGCGGCATGCCAGTTACTGGTGACAGCGTTCATATACCTGATGTCAACCTGGTCAACACCGAGGTCCTCGGCCACAATGCTCAGCATGGAGTCGAGACAGTACTGTGCCAGAACAATCTCCTGGCCCCTTACCGTGCCGCACGGTGCCCTGTTCGAATAGGTAAGCTTCCCATGGTACTCGATGGCCGGGATCTTGTAGGGAACGTTCTGAAAAGCTCCGAAATAGTAAATGTTGAATGGCCCGATACCGGCGATAGGACCGCCTTCCAGCACGCATTCGGTCCGCAGCGCTGTAATCTGCCCGTTCTTCTTAAGGCCCATTTTCAGCTTGGCGTTCATCGCGTTCCGCTGCCGATACGCAGCCAGCACTTCGTCGTAGTTCAATACTGTTTTGACCGGTCGCCCCGTCATCTGGGCCAGTTTCACCGTCGCAAAATCGATGTCGAAGGGATCATGTTTTCCCGAGAATCCACCGCCGACGAAGGGATTGACGATCCTCATCTTTGATACGGGGATATCGAGAGCCCGGCACATATGGCGCCAGGTGATGTACGGGCTCTGTTTGGAGCCCTGCAACAGCACCCTCCCTGTCGGGTCGACCTCGGCAAGACACGCGTGAGGCTCGATGAATCCGACGGTAACGCGCTGCGAACTGAACGTCTCCTCCCGTATATAATCCGCCTCTTTGAACCCCTTTTCTATGTCACCGAAAAGGAAATCAGAGAAGTAAGCGATGTTGCTCTTCGAGAGCTCATTGACCAGGGGGGCTCCCGGCGCCATAGCATCTTCCGCCGTTAGAATAACGGGCAGCTCTTCGTAATCAACCTTGATGAGGTCGAGCGCCTCTTCAGCCCTGTCCTCGTCAACAGCCGCCACCGCAACGACACCTTCACCGAAGTGATGTACCTTGGTGACAGGCATGGGAAGCTGGTCTCTCGTGTCGGGCCTGGTGCCGTAAGGTATGCCCGGAAAATCCTTGCCCGTGACTATCGCCTTCACCCCTTTCAATGCCTTTGCCTTGCGCGTGTCGATATTGAGAATCTTTGCATGGGCAAGAGGACTCCGTAGGAGCTTTCCGTAAAGCATCCCGGGCGCAATGAGATCCGCTGCGTATTTGGCGGCCCCAGTCGCCTTTATACGTCCATCTGTTCTCTCCACTGGTTTTCCAACTACCGAATATTCTGCCATGTGCCTTATCTCCTTTCTTGATCTGTAAGCAACTGACTATCCTCCGCCAAGAGACATGATCTTGATGTTGACGGTATCGCCATCCTTCAAAAGCGTCTCCAGCTCCCGGTCACACTTCTGGTATGGGATATCGTTAATCTCTGCTTCCCAGTCGTCGGGATCGAGTGCACGCGCTCCGGGACGCACGTATTCTATCGGCATGGGCGCAGACAGGCGCTGCAACTCCTCCAGCAACTGGCGCAGCGTAATCTCGTTACCGGCAAACTCGATATACTCCCGATCCTCTACTCCTGGCATTACAAAATTCGACTTAAGATGTATTTTCATGGGTCATCCAATGGTTTAAAATGGGCTAGGGTCGCGACGAGAGAATCCCTCGGCTGGACACAACACTGCCTCTATGTTTTATAACGGGTAACAGGTCCACAGGTCAAGTAAAATGTCGTTCCGCATAATGAAATGTCGAACTAGTTTTATTAGTTTGATTGGTTTGATTGGTTGTTAGTTGAGGCGCGGCGTATTAATTTATGAGAGAATGTATTCGGGGAGGGGAACTCATGTCTTACGAACAAGGTGTAATCAGGCCACCGAGTGAGGCGCAAAGCCTGCTCATCCGCGTGACAAGGAACTGCCCATGGAACCAATGTGTTTTCTGTCCCGCGTACAAGGGCACGAAATTTTCCAAGCGGACTGTTGAAGACGTAAAAAGCGATATCGACAATATGGCACTGGCTTACGGTGCGCACGGGCACAGTATCACCACAGCCTTTCTTCAGGATGCGGACAGCCTCATACTTCCCACTGCGGACCTTCTGACAATATTGAACTATCTCAAGGTAAAGTTCCCGAGCATCAGCCGCGTCACAAGCTATGCCCGTGCCAATACGATGAAGCGCAAGACCGTTGAAGAGTATAAGCAGCTGAGAGAAGCCGGACTGACGAGGGTACATACGGGCATGGAGAGCGGGTCTGCACGCGTACTGAAGCTGATACAGAAAGGCACCAGCGCTGAGGCAATGGTCGAAGGGGGCATACGCGTGAAAGAATCCGGCATTTCCCTTTCAGAATACATCATGCCCGGTGTGGGCGGACGTGGGCTGAGCGAAGAACATGCCGTCGAGACAGCACGGCTGTTGAATGCTATTGAACCGGATTTCATCAGGGTACGTACCTTTGCCATGCATCCGCAATCCCCCATGCAGCGCATGGTGGAGGAAGGCACCTTTCTACCCATGGCCGACGACGAGATCGCCGGAGAGATCCGGCTGCTGGTCGCCACTCTCAAAGAAATGCACAGCTATTTCTCCTGTGCCGATTTCAGTCTCAATCTTCTGATGCAGGTTGATGGGTATCTTGATGAGAAAAAGAAAGCAATGCTCGAAGAGCTCGACAAATTCCTCGCTCTCAGCAAGGAACAGAAGCAGGCGTACTCTCTCTTGCGTCGCTCATCACCAGGGGTTCCATATCCCCTGGACGTTCTGGAGGATAAGAACCTGCTCAATAAGATTTTGCCCGAGATAACAAAATTGGAGAGCAAAGGGTCCGATGAATTCAACAGGTACATCTGGATGCTTATGACGTATCAGTTGCCGCAGCCGCAGACCGAGTACTGGACCTAATACCAATTCGCCTTCAAGCGTATACCTTCGTTGTCGCTGCGTCGCCTTTCCTCGACGTACTTCTGAGTACGCCTGCGTCGTCTCCTCGCTGCCGCCTCGGTCTCCATCTTGAATGCAAATTGGTATAGCACATCAGCCATCAGCAACAGCGTTACGGTCCTGTAGGTTAACAAGAGAAACAAGAGAAACCAGATGAACGAGAGAAACTCATTGCGCAGGCCTCATATCTCCTTTAGGAGGGCGTTCTTTGGTGAGTTGGCGATCTCTTCACTAATCGCCCTCATATATAACGCTATCTTTTCGTCCTCGGGAGTGGTCAGGCAAGCAGGATTGTGGCCCTGGCGTTCATAGGCTTCCAGGGCAAACTGGATAGTAAGCCTTTCGGTAGCCTGGCCCGGCTGATAGACTGTTTCGTTGCCGTTTCGAGCTGTTTCAACCACAAGCTTTGCATTGATCAGTTCCTCGAGAAGCTGACTTACGAAGCGAGCGGGTATCTCAAGTGCCGTTGAAATCTCTCCGGCGCTCAGTGGTCTCTCTCCCTGGACAAATCTTTTCACAAGAAGGTGAAGTATCTTTAACGTCAGGATTTTCCTCGACGCGAAACTCAAGTGAGCGAAATCCGGGTGGAAACCGTAGGTTTCGGAATTTTCGTCAGCAACCGCTACTTCGGCCCCAAAGAGCACAATCATCCAGCTCAGCTGCAGCCACGCGAGAAACAACGGCATAGCGGCAAAGCTCCCATAAATGGGGCCATATCTCGATACACCAATCTGAAACGTGATGTAGATCCACTCCACTACCTGAAAGATGGTTCCTGTTGCAACTCCAGCGAGAAGAGCAGATCTAACACTGACCTTGGTATTCGGTATGACGATGTAGTTCAGAACGAGAAGGATCCAGATAGAAAGGTAGGGAAGAAATTTGAGTAGCAGTATGATGTAGGGGCTCAAATCTCCCAGAAGCTCGACTCTCTGCGCAATGGCATGAACCTTACTGGCCACAACAACATTGAGGCTACTTGAAACGATGACGAGTATCGGCGCAATCACCAAGATCGCAATATAGTCCGTGAACTTTCGCACGAGAGTTCTCGCCTTCCTCACCCTCCAGATCTCGTTGAAAGCACTTTCGATATTACCGAGGATTGAGATAACCGTCCAGAGCAGAAGGACCACGCCAATACCGGCAACCAAGCCACCCTTCGTGCTCTCCAACAGCCTGCCCGCATACAGTACATATTTCTCCACCACGTCTGGGGGCCAGTTGGCGCGCTCAGCGAGCTGCACTATCTGATTCTGGACAAACGCTTCCAGCCCAAAACCCTTAGCAACCCCAAAGAACAAAGCAAAAAGAGGCACTATCGAAAGAAGAGAGTAATAGGTGAGAGCCGATGCCCTCAGAAGACAGGTATCCCTGAAGAATCCACGCAACGCGAGGATAAGAACCCGCAAATCTTTTACCAGAAAGGCCCTACCCGGAGAGAGATCCTTCAGGCGAACTTCCCAGATACCGTGCTCAAGAAACCGGACTATGACTGAGACCATCACCTCCCCCAGGCATGCGGGAGACTTTAGCGGGCATGCCCCCGATTCTTACCCACACAAGAACCGCGCGAGAGATACGGGCCTCTCCACGCCCAAAGAGCATAACAGACTTTACGCTGAAACCCAACCGTATCCTTAAGAGCTGGTTTGTCTGGTTTCTGTGGTTTTTCTAGCTTTTCTCGTTCAATTGATGAGCGGGGTACGGCCCTAAGACTTGAGGAGGCTTCTGATCTTTTGAAAAAGGGACTTCCTGATCTGCACCTTGAGGTAGAGATCTCCTGCTGGCTCTCCGGGAGCGCCATCGCTTACGCCACCTCTGAGACGCATAATTTGACCGTCCTGAATGCCTGGCGGGACATTAACAACAAACTCCCTGGAATCGGCGGCGCTGCGGTAGGTGACTCGACCTCCTTGCTCTGCGAACTGGGGATCAAGGGGCAGTAAATCATACCGATCCTTCTCTCTCGGTGCCGTTGCCAGCCCAAGCATCTTCCTTACAGTGTAGCCAGCCAGTTTTATAAGGACTCCTGACAAGGCGGATGGTTGAGCAATCCCCGGGTCATCACGCTGCCTACGGTTAGACCCAAAAATGATTACTTTGCCGAAGACTCCGGGTCTGCGAAACTCAAAGGTCCGATACCCCTGGCCGTATGCCTTCGAGAATATTTCGTCAAAACCTCTGAAACCGAAGGCCTTCGCCATTTCCTCAAAAACCTGATTGATATCCGAACCGCGAAAAATATCATTGTCGGAATAATCCTGTCTGAACCGATCGTGTGCAGAAGCGCCATACTCCTGTCTCAGACGATCGTATCGGCTTCGTTTGTCGGCGTTAGAGAGCACTGCGTAAGCCTCGTTGATCTCCTTCATCCTTTCAACCGCTGATCCGTTTCCAGGGTTTCTGTCCGGATGGTACTCGAACGCGAGTCTCCGATAGGCTTCCTTAATACTCTGAAAAGAAGCGTCTCGTGTCACTCCCATAATCTGATAATAATCTTTAGCTTCCATCTCCTGGAATCCTGCCTCGACACTATCGATAACCGACCGACATGCGTGTTTCAGGAAAACGTCTAAGAAACGATTGTATCAGACTGTGAGCGAAAGTCAATGAGCCACTTGGATATTTCCCCTCGTGCCGGATGCTTAAGCCCCGTGGCTGCATACCTCCATTTGTAATCGACCATAAACAGACCGCGTGACGGCGTGTCGACACCCAGCGTCTTACCAGCCCTGATAATCGTTCCGCCCAACCCCACCAATAGATTTCCACAGGCAAGCGATTTCTGTCTATCCGGCCCGAGATCACTTGTTGGTAAGGAGAAGTAATGATCGTTGTGAGCCCATGTCATGGCGGATCACGACCGACAACTTGCCCGTGGAAAGCAGTTGCCTCTCAATCATACCGCCCCCGTCCCGTTCTACGAAGAAGACTTGATCCCCTTTGCTAAGAATCTCTCTGACGCGCTCCAGGCTTCCTACTTCCTCGATGTAGCGGCCTGTATAGAAGGGTATAGCGCCCCTGAGGCTTTCATCTGCTATGTAAGCGTAGAGTGGTCTGTCATTCCCCACCATAGCCCTGACCTGCTCACAGAACGGGGCAACGCTTCTGTATTTATTGACCATCGGCACCAGCGTGGTCAGCACCAGGACCAGCAAGGCAAATAGCGTCAGCCCATTGGTCAACCAAAAACGTCTCATGTTGCCGCGCAAAAGGAACCAGAGAGCAACAAGAGAAGGTCCCACAGCAATCACGGACAATACTATGATGGTGGCGGGTATGCCGTGCTGAGCCTCAGGCAGATCCCCCTCCGCAAAATGGCTGTAGAGAGGGCCGGCTGCAGCGCCGACAGCAAGCGGAAAGGCCCCAAGAATCCACACAAAGAACTTCTCAATTTTCTTGACGGTCGTAGATTTTGAGATAGAGCAAATGTAGAATGCGGTCAGCATCGATAAAGAGGCAAAGAGAGGCAACGTGTAAAGCAGCCTTTTGCCGGACGCCATACTCAGGAAAATAAAGCCGCTGAAGAACCAGCACTTCGCGAAAAGGAGCCCTCTACGCGATGTTTCCGGAAGTTCCTTGACCTTTAAGAATGATCGGTACAGGACCGGCAGGATCAAAACAATCCAGGGAAGAAAACCAGGAGGAAAGTCTGAAAGATAGAAGTAAAACGGCTGCGCGTGGCCGAGCATACCCGGCCTTATGAACCTGTTCAGATGATTTTCCACCAGAACGACTCTCAAGTGCTCTGCCCCACCCTGATACCACAACGCTAAAAACCAGGGCAGTACCAATACAATGAAGATGAGCATACCCAACCAGACATGCATCCTCAATAATTCTTTCAGGTTCCTTTCGAAGACAAGAAAGGTTACGATCCCCAATCCGGGAATGACCACCCCGATAAATCCCTTCGAGTAAAAGGCGAGTGTACAAGAGAGATAGAGAAGACTGTAGCAGAGAAGCTTTTTTCTTTTTTCTCCAGACAAGTATCCAGCCATAAACAAGGTCATAGCGCAAACCACGAAGCAGGTCAGGGCGCTGTCGACGAGCACCCAGTGGCCAATCTGGAAATATTCGAAACTCGTCGCAAGAATAAAAGCTGAAAGAAATCCTGCTTTCGGACCGAAGAGCATGGTTCCGAGAAAAAAGAGCGCGAGAGCGCCGCCCATCGAAAAGAGCGCGGATGGAACTCTGGCAACCCGATCGGACACCCCGAAAATCTTGAATGTCACTGCCAGCGCTCCATAATACAAGGGTGGTTGTTCGAGAAAAGGTTTCTGATTCAGGGTCGGGACAGCCCAGTTCCCACTGAGCGCCATTTCCCGTCCGATCTCGGCTACCCGCGGCTCATCAGTCCCCCAGAATCCATGGTTGGATATCCCGAGCCAGCAGAGTGGTATGAGGACTAATATAAGTAAAGCAAAATAACGAAGTTTCAGATTGTTGTGACACGTTGGATTCATGATGCAGACCGAGGTGGTACTTTCGAAGCGAAATGCCGATTTGCATTCAAGGTGGAGACCGAGGCGGCAGCGAGGAGCCGAGGGAGGCGTACGAGAAGTACGCCGACAAGCGCGATGCAGCGACAACGAAGGTATACACTTGAAGGTAAATCGGCATTACTCATCGAGGAATCTGATGACCTCGCCCGCTGGTATGGGCCTTACCCTTCCGCCCTCATTCATGTCCCGCACCTTTCCCGCCTCGATGTAAGCCTCGTCCGGATAGCCACGCTGTTCCCAGAACCCGGAGATGTAATGATCCATCAGTTCAAGTTTGAGGACGCTCTTGGCCGACTTGTAACCCCACAGGTACGGGCAGAATCCCCGCACAGGGCCACCGTAATCCTCTTCCAGGTATTCCCCGTCGAACTCATAAGCAAGAAGCATCCGTTCCTTGCGCGCAATGTCGATGGGTATCGAAGTATCATAAATCTTCTTCACAGACCAGAAACGCACATAGGTCACAGCCGCATCAGCATCTACCGCGTCGAGCACGTGAGAAACCTTCACGCCGCCCCACATGCCCCGGACTGAAAATCTCGTGACGCTGGTCAGGCGGGCATCGGCAATTGTCTTCGGCATCGCGATTAGATCGTGCCAGCTCAAGGTTTTCGGTTTCTTACAGAGCCCTCTTACTTCAATTTTCCAGCCCTCCCGATCCAGCTTGCCGGGATGACCTTCTGCCCAGAAGACCGGCGTGCGCAACTCCTTGAGCCTGCTCATTCGTCAATACCTCCCGCGACGAAGCGGGAATACAGAATCCTTTTTTCTGCCTTTCCGCATATGCGCTTCATCGGTTCATCGCTTCATCGCTTCATCTCAGTTCCTCATATACTTGAGCCCCATCGAGATGAGAACCCCGGCGAAAATGAGTTTCAGGTATAGATCAGGAAGCAGGTTGGCTGCTGTTCCTCCGAGATAGCCACCGACCACCGCCCCAACAAAAAGGCCAGGCACGAGATCGACTTGGACATTGCCAAGCCTGTAATGGGTCAAGGCCCCGCTGACGCTTACAGGGACCATCGCGAGTAGTGACGTTCCTTGCGCCAGATGCTGGGACATGCCCGCCAATATTACCATGGGAGGGATCATCACAACCCCACCGCCAACACCCATCATTCCCGACAGAAAGCCCGTCGCTGCGCCCGTCGAAAGAAAGATCACTACATTCACCCAGAAACCCGGTGGGTGGCCCGGACTCGGCAGCAGAACCTTTACGATGACCAAGACTGAAACAACGGCCAGAAAAAACCCAAAGGCTTTCTTCAACTTATTTTCCGGCAGAGAATGGGCATAGAGTGCTCCAAACCGCGCGAAGAGACTGGCGCTCGCAGCGAGTATCGCGGCAATCTTCCAGTCGACTGCGCCATGGAGGAAGTAGGTCCCGGCGCCGACAATAGCGGTAAAAATAATGCCCGCGAGGCTGGTGCCGTGAGCCTTATGCTGAGACAACTTGCCGAGCCACGTCATAAGCGGTATCATGACGGCACCTCCACCGAAGCCGAAGAGCCCCCCAAAGCAACCGCCAAGCAGACCTATGACAAAGCCGACAATCTCTTTCAGATGCTGCCTTTTATTCTATTCTTTGTAAGGCGGTATGATGCCCTTTTCCATAAGGAGGCCCACCTCGTCCCTGGCGCGTTTTATCTTGGCTTCAGCGATGGTGAAAAGTTCCTTTTCGCTCAGCTTCAACCGGGCCACGCCTTGCTCCATAGCCTTCTTTGCCACGGCGACCGCCTCTCTTGGGAAGACCTCCCACTGATCCATGGTCGGCATTATATAGTCGTCGCGCAGCCCCTTGTCCTCTGCGCACTTCGCCAACTCGTACGCCGCCGCGATGCACATCTCATCGGTGATGGTCGTGGCCATGACATCCAGCGTTCCCCGGAAAATTGCGGGGAATCCGATGGAGTTGTTCACCTGGTTGGGGAAGTCACTCCTTCCGGTCGCAACCACCCGGGCGCCTGCCTCTTTGGCATCCCACGGCCACATCTCCGGGATCGGATTGGCGCAGACCATCACCACCGCGTCGTCGGCCATCCCTGAAACCCACGATTTTTGAATAGTGTCGGGCCCCTGTTTCGACAATGCGATCACAACATCCTGCCCCTTCATAGCTTCTTCGATGCCGCCGTCCCTGTTCTCTGCATTCGTGATCTGCGCAAATTCGCGCTTCTCCTTATGCGCAGGGGTAATGTCATCCCTCTTCCGGTTCAGTATTCCCTTGCTGTCCACCACGATGAGCTTCTTCGGGTCTACCCCAGCCTTGATCATGACTTTGGTGATGCAGACATTCGCTGCTCCTATACCGATCATGGTGATCTTCGCTTCGTTTATCTTTTTGTTGACGACCTTCAATGCGTTGACGAGGGCGGCCAGGGTGACTGCCGCGGTCCCCTGCTGATCGTCGTGCCAGACGGGTATGGTTGCCTCGGCCCTCAGCTTGTCGAGTATATAGAAACACTTGGGGTTTTCGATATCTTCGAGGTTGATGCCGCCGAAGGAGGGCTGCAAGAGCTTGACCGTGCGGATAAATTCATCCGGGTCCTTAGTGTCAAGACAGATCGGGAAGGCGTCGACTCCACCAAGGTATTTGAAGAGCAGGCACTTGCCTTCCATGACCGGCATCGCCGCCAAAGGGCCTATGTTGCCCAAGCCGAGAACCCTGGTGCCATCGGTGACAACTCCGATCATGTTTGCCCTGTTAGTAAATTCAAACGCTTTCTCGGGATTCTTCTGGATCTGCTTGCAGGCTTCGGCAACGCCCGGCGTGTACCAGATGGCAAAGTCGTCGACGTCTCTGATGACACACTTAGGGACGATCTCTATCTTTCCCTTATAGAACGGGTGCATCTTCAGAGAATCCTGCGCCGGTTTTTTTGCCTTCTCCAGCAATTCTTCTTTTGTTACCTTTCGATCGCTCATAACACCTCCTTGCCCAAAGTTTATTCAAACAACTTCTTTACCGACTTGTTTTTCTCGTTCCCCGCAGGATTATAGCACGGAATTTTTTTCTCAACCAGCTTTTGTGCCGGTAAAAAGTGTTGTTTCCTGGTCCCATTGTAAAGGTTCCATCAGCCGAACGGGCCTGCCTTGACAACCTTAATCAAGGTACGTTATTGTATCAACATATGATCTAATGGTCTGATGACCATACGACCAGTAACATTCGATAACATCAAACTTTATGGAAGTAAGTTTCGATCTAAAAGTAGCTGAGGCGTATGCAGATGATGTCGGCAAGGGTTACGCGCGTCTCGACCCGGACGACATAAAATCCCTGGGTGCTGTCCTCGGCGATGTCATCGAGATCGTCGGTGAGAAGACGACGGTAGCGCGCATCACCGGGACCCTTCCGGAATTCCACGGCAAGAAAATCATCCAGATCGACGGCATTACCCGGGAAAATGCCAAAGCAAATGTCGGGGGAGCGGTCAGGGTCAGGAAAGTAGTCCGTAAAACAGCCTCCACAGTCATTGTTACCCCCATTGACCTCATGGCCGCCCTACCTGAGGAAAATGAACTCGACCAATTCTCCAAGGTTCTCCAGGGGCTGGCGGTTACGGCGGGAGACAAGATCAATGTCCCTTTCCTGGCCGGCAAAGAGCGCCTCTTTTTGGTGGAAGCCACCGCGCCCACCGGTGGGGTAATCATCAATCAGAAGACTGGCTTCATCCTAAAGAAACCCGATTTCTCTCTGGAGCCATCCTCCCGAGTCTCTTACGAGGACATAGGGGGGCTCAAGGACCAATTGAGGCTTGTCCGGGAAATGGTGGAGTTGCCCTTACGCTATGCGGACGTATTCGAGAAACTCGGGATTGAAGCACCAAAAGGAGTACTCCTGTACGGGCCGCCGGGCACAGGAAAGACCTTGATCGCCCGTGCAATAGCGAGCGAGACGAACCTCCACTTTATCAGGGTCAACGGGCCTGAGATCATCCGCAAATTTTATGGCGAGAGTGAAGCTCGGCTGCGGGAGATCTTCGAAGAAGCGGCCCGGGAAGCGCCAAGCGTCATTTTTATCGATGAAATAGATGCGGTTGCTCGAAGCGGGCGGAGGTACTGGGTGACGTTGAGAAGCGAGTGGTGGCTCAGCTGCTTGCCCTGATGGACGGCATGGTTTCTCGCGGCAACGTGATCGTCATCGGCGCAACCAATATGCCGGAGATCATAGATCCTGCTTTGCGCCGCCCCGGCCGTTTCGATAGAGAAATAGTCATCCCCGTGCCTAACGTTGAGGGAAGGCAGGCCATCCTGCGCATACATAGTCGCCGCATGCCGCTCGCGCCAGATGTCGACCTTGACAGGCTGGCTGCGATCACTCATGCCTTCGTTGGCGCTGATCTGGAAGTGCTCTGCAAAGAGGCGGGCATGGTTGCGCTGAGACGCTACCTTTCCGCAGAAGGAGAAAACCATCTCCGCGACATACTGGCGTCGGGTGACCACCTTCAGATCACGATGGAAGATTTCCTGACCGGCTTGCGGGAAGTAGAGCCGACTGCGACTCGCGAGTTTTACACGGAGAGATCCATGGTGAGCTGGAACGATGTTGGTGGTCTGGGCTACATCAAAGATGCCCTTACCGCCATCGTCGACTGGCCGACAAAATACCCTCACCTTTTTGCTTCAGCCAAGGTGATGCCTCCAAAAGGGATCCTCTTCACCGGCCCGTCCGGTACGGGAAAAACCTTGATGGCAAAGGCTTTGGCCGGTCAAACCGGTCTTAATTTCATCTCAGTAAGCGTACCCATCCTTTTTTCCAAATGGCTGGGTGAATCAGAGAGGGCCCTTCACGAGATCTTTAAAAAAGCTAAACAATCAGCTCCCTGCATACTTTTCTTCGATGAGATTGACTCACTCGGCTTTTCTCGAACCGTAACGAGCGAAGGAGGGGCTGTCGCAGAACGAATGGTCAGTCAGTTCTTCAACGAGCTCGACAACCTGAGCGACCTTTCTCAGGTAATTGTCCTTGGCGCAACAAACAGGGAAGAAGTGCTCGATCCAGCCCTGACGCATGCGGGGCGACTCGACTATATACTTCACTTTCTTCCGCCAACCGAGGCTGAGCGGCTGGAGATACTGCAGATGCATACGAGGGGGAGGCCACTCGATGCTACCGTCGATCTGACTGAACTGGCCAGACTGACGGAGGGTATGGTCGGTTCAGAGATAGCCTCAATATGTAGGAATGCGGCAATAATGGCCGTTGCCGAATTAATCAATGACCCACTGAAGGCGCAATCAGATGAACTTCGAATCGGCCCCAGCCTTTTTAGAGAAGCAATAAAAAGGGTCCGGACTAAAGAGGGAGTTTCTGCATGTTAGGGGCGATGAAAGCGGTCAAGAAGAAGCGGGCCTACCAAGAGATTGTTGAACAAATCCGCAGTGCCATTGAAAAGGGAAAACTGAAGAGGGCCGATCAACTCCCCAATGAGAAAGAGCTGTCTGATACCTTTAATGTGTCCCGCTCCACGGTCAGGGAAGCCATTCTTTCGTTGGAAACCATGCAGCTCGTGGAAAGACGCCAGGGTGAAGGAACGTACGTCACCGCTTCCAGCGAGGAGGCCCTTATCAGGCCCTTGGCTGCGGCCCTTTTCCAGGAGAAGGACGATATCATCGATATCTTTACCTTGAGAAAAATCATTGAGCCCGAGGTAGCGGAGCTGGCTTCTAAACATGCAATCCCGGAAAGAATTGCCCAGTTGGAAAAGATCATCAGCGAGCAGGAGAAGGAATTGAAGAAGGGGATTGTTTTGCACAATGACGCAGATTTTCATCAAGTACTATCCAGGATGACCGGAAACAAGGTTCTTGAGCGTCTTCTTTCCGCCCTCGTGGGCCTTCTTGGCAAGACCCGCGAGAAATACCTTCTGACGCAGGAGAGAAAACAAAAGTCGATTACGGGCCATCGGGAGATCCTGGCCGCAATCAGGAGTGGCCAGGGCACAGCAGCAAAGAAGGCCATGCTACGCCATCTCGAAGGAGTGGAAAAAACTCTGTTCAAGAAGAAAGGAGGGAATGGAGGCAACCAAAATGGAAACGGCAAAGCGAGATTCTAGTTTTACAGGTCAGTTGAGCTGATCAACTAATTATGAAGGAGGTATCTGTTTATGGGTAAGGTAACCGAGATCACCGTTTGGACAAGGGGCGTGGTGATGGACAAGGAGGCCAGGGACGTTGCCAACGCCTTTGGGCAGGCTGCAAAAATGGAGGGCAAGTTCGTGCAGGCATTCGATAACTATGAAGACCTGCCCGACCGCGTGCTCGTAACCACCAGGAAGTATGTCCGCATCAGCGACGAAGAGATCGAGATGAAGTATCTTTACACCAATGCACATCCGGATGTCGTCGTCATCGTTGAGCCGACGATCGTCAAAGGCATAAATGTGCTGAAAGGCATGCCTGAGGGCGGTCTCCTGCTCATCAATACCAACCGGCCCATCGACTACATGCTGCAGTTCATTCCCAATGCAGATGTATTGGGTTGCGTAGCCACAGTAGATGCCGATGGTATATCAGGGATTCGCACCGTTGACTTCTCCGGTTCTGAAGGCGGCGTGGACACGGCCGGCGTGGGAGCTGGCATTGCTGCCCCGATCCTCGGGGCGCTGGCAAGGGTCTCGGGCATGGCGAAGAAAGAGAACCTCGCGAAAATCGTGAGCGACGTTGCTGCTCTGGAACGCGGCTATAACGAGGTAAAGCTCGAGAAGTTCCGTAAAGCCCGTGTGGAATATTCATGGGGAACGTGAGAATAATGGTGGGGCAGTACGCTACCGCCAAACCTTTAGAAAGGAGAGACTTATGGCAATAAAGATTCCCAAAGACAGAGAGGTACCATTTGGGGCAATCACTCCGGCTCCGGTGAAGCAGCAAGATCTTTTCATTACCTCCAACTGGCGGATCGTCCGTCCGATAATCGACCACGAGAAGTGCACCCGCTGTTTCACATGCTACGCCTCGTGCCCCGACTCTTGCTGGTCCTACAACGAGAAAGAAGACAAAATGGAATGGAACTGGAAGTTTTGCAAAGGCTGTCAGATTTGCATCTATGAATGTCCTGCTGATGCCATTTCTGCGGCTCCCGAACTCGACTTTCAGGACGGAGTTCATCGTCTGGAAAAACCTTTTTAAGGAGGAGAGATTATGGCGAAAGAAATGATGCTCAGCGGCTGCGCAGCAGCAGCACAGGGAGCAAAATTTGCAGAAATAGAGGTCACTGCTTCATATCCAATCCGCCCTTATACCGCAATTATGATGGAGCTCGCCAAAATGATCGCGAACGGTGAGCTGGATTGCGAGTTCGTACACGGCGAAGGCGAGCATGCTCAGGTTTCCATCGTTTTAGGAGCTTCCGCCTGTGGTGCCCGTGCTTACGTAGGAAGCGCAGGTGTCGGCGTCACGTACGCGTTTGAGTTGTACAGCCCGGTCGCTGGTGGCCGTTATCCACTCCAGATGGCGATCGCAGACCGGACCCTCGACCCTCCGGGAGATTTCGGCTCGGAACATACGGATGCCATGTCCGCAAGGGACCAGGGCTGGTTAATGGGCTGGGCGTCTACGCCGCAGGAGGTTCTTGACAACACACTGATCAACTACCGCGTTGGCGAAGATCCCCGCGTAATGCTGCCCCAGTTCGTGTGCCAGGACGGTTATTTCCTCTCCCATATTCCGGATAAAGTCATACTGCCGGAGCTTGCCCAGGTGAGAGAGTTCCTGCCGCCCTACAAGGCACCGCATCCCTTAAGCCCAGCCTGCCCTGTCTCGCATGGTCCGCAGATCAGGCCTGACCAGGGAGCACCGATGGACGCTCAACGGGCAGCGACTTTCCTGGTAGTCCCCAAGGTAATAGAAGAAGCAGTGGCAGATTATAATAGGATCTTCGGACGGAATCTGGCCCCGTGGCTCGAAAAATTCATGATGGACGATGCAGAAGTCGCGTTCTTCATTCAGGGCGCTCACGCAAATACCTGCAAATCGGCAATCCGCCACCTGAGGGATCAAGGTTTGAAGGCCGGCATGGTGAGACCACGCTGGGTAAGACCGTGGCCGACACAGCAGATCGCCGAAGCACTTGCCAATACAAAGGCAGTGGCCTGCGTGGAGACCAGTACCTCTTACGGCGGGGCCACGAGGGGCGGAAACTTGATTCACGAGGTCAGCGCAAGCCTTTATGACCTGGATAAGAGACCATTGCTCACATCCTTCATGGCAGGCCTCGGCGGCGACGTTATTCTCCTGGACGACTTCTACTACATGGCGAAGATCCTCAAGCAGATGGTGGAGGAGAAAAAGACCCGTCAGAAGGTCTATTGGGTAGGATTTGAAGACGAAACCTAAAATTATGATCCACGAGGAGGTGTTGGATTATGCAAAACGTTGATTATAGAAAGCAGATTTTAGAACCGATCAAATCTCTTCGGGGAGCACCCAGAGAAGAGATGTATCTTCCCGGGCACAGGACATGTGCCGGCTGCGGGCCTGCCCTTAATTACCGGCTCGTGGCAAAAGCAGCGGGCCGAGACACGATCTTCATTGGACCCACAGGTTGCATGTACGTTGCCAATTCCAGCTATCTCTGCACGCCTTATGCTGTTTCCTGGATCCACGCGCAGATCACCAACGGTGGGGCTGTTGGGTCAGGAGTTGAGGCGGCCTATAAGACCCTGATCCGCAAAGGAAAATATGATGGTCCATTTCCAAATGTTATCGTCATGGCGGGAGACGGCGGTACAGTCGATATCGGCCTTCAGGCCATGTCAGCCATGATGTATCGGGGCCATGATGCGCTTTTCATCTGTTACGATAATGAGTCCTATGCTAATACCGGCATCCAGACCTCACCGACAACGCCCTACGGAGCGAACACCACGTTTACCCCCCCGGGAAAGCTTATCCCTGAAGGCAAGACCCTCTTCCCGAAGGACCCGCCCCAGCTGGTCATTGGTGGCCACCCGCTAGTCAAGTATGTTGCCACGACGTGTGTCTCGTATCCTCTGGACCTGATGAATAAAGTCCGGAAGGCCTTGAACGTGGATGGTCCGACCTTCCTGCACATGCTCTCGCCCTGTCCCAAGGGGTGGAAGTTTGACGAGAAGCTGACCCTCGAGATGGGGCGCCTGGCGGTTGACACCGGCATGTGGACGCTCTACGAGTGGGAAAACGGCGTGTACAAGTACCAGCGCATCCCGAAGGAATACAAACCGGTGAGCGAGTATATGAAGTGGCAGGGCCGCTTCTCCCATCTAAAAGCCGAACACATCGCCAAGATGCAGGCTTTTGTGGACGAAAAGATCAAGAGGATCAAAGCGGTTGCAGTAGAGGCACCTGTGCCTACGCCTAAGAAGAGAACGAAGGCTAAGTAAGCAACGATAAGATTTTTTTGGGAACTGGTTTCAGGGTACCATGCCGATACGGCCGGGCGCCCTGAAACCACCCGGGAAGGCGGACTTTCAAAACACGAAAAAAGGAACGAGTATGACTGATCGTACGATCACCGCAAAGGAGAAACACGTTGCCAATGAATAGTGCGGTACCGTTGTCGGTGACCGATGGATTCAATCGTCTATGGTGTGATCTCGAGGAACCCATCTATTAATTGATAGGGAGGAAAAAAATGGGAAACGGGTCGGGTGTAAACGGAAAGAGAGGTTTCATGAATAGCCCGTGGGTAATGTTAACAGCCGGTGTTCTCGGTATGGTAATGATATCCAGCCTTCAGTATGCCTGGTCACTGTTTGTCCCTGATATTCTTAAGGCTAATCCGAAATTCTCAAAGGTGGAGATTCAGACGGCATTTGCGACGTTTGTGGCATGCATGACTTTTGCCGGGCCCCTGAGCGGCTACCTGATCGACAAATTCGGCACAAAAATTTTCTTTTCCCTTGCAGCAATACTGGTAGCAGTCGGATGGGGCGGCATAGGCTTCCAGGACAAGGTACTGCCGATGTGCATTTTTTATGGATTCGCAGGCATCGGCGCGAGTTTTATTTATACGGGCGGCATAGCTGCGTCCCTGAAGTGGTTCCCAAAAAAGAAAGGCACGGCTTCCGGTATCATGGCATGCGGCTTCGGTTCCGGCGCAGCGCTTTTCGGCTGGCTCATCACCATACTTGTTGCGAACTACGGCTATAAGACCGCCTTCCTCTGGACGGGCATTGGGTTTGCGGTGGCATTGCTCCTGGTCGCGCAGGTGCTCAGATTCCCTGAGGCCGCCGGTAGTACCGCAAAAGCCGCCGACTCCGCCAAACCGAAACAAGCTGAAACCAAGAGTTACAGCCCCGTGGAGATGTTTCAGACGGGGCAGTTCTATCTTATCTATGGCATGTTCGTACTTATGGCTATCGGATATATGTTCCTTACACCGAATATCAAGCTGATGGCGAATGACTACAAGGTACCTGCCGCTATATTTACCATTACCTTCACAGCATTCACCGCGGCAAACGGGATCGGGAGAATCGTCTGGGGGATCATTTCAGACAAGATCGGCAGGGAAAATGCTATGTGTATTGATTTCGTGGCATGCGGGCTTCTCTATGTTCTTATACCTTTTGTGGCGTGGAGCCCTTATATGTTCCTGATCGTGGTAACGGTCGCGTTTTTCTGCACGGGGCCGATGTTTGCTTTCTTCCCCCCAATCACTGCGGACCGTTATGGAGAGAAATTTTTATCCACAAATTATGGCGTTATGTACACGGCAAAGGGCGTTGGCGGCCTGATAGGGCCGACCTTTATCACAGCTCTTGCTCTGTACTATGCCAAGATGCAGGGTTTTCAAATTGGATGGACTGTGGCTTGCTCAGTTATTGGAGCGGCTTCCGTCGCTTCCGGGCTCGGAGCGCTCATTTTGAAGAAAATAGCCAAACCTGCGGGCGTCGAGCCTGTACGTCCTGCTACGGCGTAAAAAAATTGCTATAGACGTAAAGGGTTTTAACCGAGGGCCGGGCAAAGACGATCACAATGCGATCTTTGCCGGGCCCTATTTCTTAATGGAGTTTCAATGACAGATCGGGTCAGCTACAGCGGAGCCGAAGGCTTCCCATCATTAGCTGTACATCCGTCTATGCCTATCTACTTTAAAGCGCCTTCAATATGCCGCGTATTCTCGCAGAGAATTTTGCCCGAGCGTTAAAGAACCAATGCAACTTTAAGACAGCGCGTGTTGCGTTACTCGTATTCTTTTGGCACCGCGCAGATCATGACTAATGGCTGGTCGTCGGCCTTGTTCTTATATTGGTGCCTTTCTCCGGGAAGGACCAGCACAAAGTCGCCTTGCTGGACAGGCCGTTCAGTACCATCTTCAGTGACGAGAGCGCCACGACCTTGTATGATATAATTGAGATGCTCGAAAGGATGCGTGTGATACGGTGTGTGGCCTTCAGGCTCAATGGTGAAGACTCGCACGGAAAGGTTTGGTGTGCCATCCGCGTCCGATATGGGGATCTGTTTAAAGGCATCTTTTGCCCCTTCCATGGTCATCTTTACTTTTTGGACATTATCGAGATTGGTTATTTTCATCGACTCCTCCTCGCATTCAATGTAGCTTCCATATCTTTTATTCTCTTTCGGTTTTCGAAACGCGGCCGCTCTGATCAGACGGTCCGAAGCCACGCCTCTATACGATCAAAGCCCTCGTTGATCTCATGCTCTGTCCCTCCGAAAGAAAGGCGGATGTGCGACTCTCCTGTGGGGCCGAACCCGCTTCCAGGCACACTGATCACCTTCGCCTCATAAAGAAGGCGGAGCGCGAGGTCCATCGATTTCACCCCGGGAAGCGCGATCCCCGGGAACACGTAGTATGCGCCCTGTGGTCTTTGGTACGCAAAGAGTGCCGACAACCGGTCGAGCCGGTTGCAGATTAATTCTCTTCTTGCGTCCAGAGCGGACACAAGCCCCGCAATGAACCTGTCGCCCTCACCATCTTTTCCGTTCGTGGCTCTGAGTGCCGCAAGCGCACCATACTGTGAGACGGTAGGGGCACAGATGGCAAAGGCGTCGTGCACCTTGAGCACCTGGTCAATAAGATACGAAGGGGCGTAGAGGTAGCCCACACGCCAGCCGGTCATACAGTACATCTTGGAGAAACTGAAGGCTGCAACGAGCCGCTGCTTCAATTCCGGAATGGAGACGAAGCTCTCGTGGCATAGCCCTTCATAGACAAGAAAATCGTACGC
Organism: Syntrophorhabdales bacterium; assembly: GCA_035315185.1. GTDB lineage: Bacteria > Desulfobacterota > Syntrophorhabdia > Syntrophorhabdales > WCHB1-27 > JADGQN01. The sequence continues at coordinate 67,211 of DATFYE010000206.1, forward strand.
CTCGTCCGCTATCACGAAAAGATCCCGCTCAATGGCAAGCTCTGCTATTGCCCTGACCTCCTCACGGGAAAAGACGGTTCCTGTTGGATTCATCGGGTTGCAGATAAGGATGGCTTTGGTCCGCGGAGTGACCGCCCGTTTGAAGCCGTCGATATCCAGCCTCCACCCCTGTTCCTCTCCGAGCGGCACAAACACGGGCACTCCTTCGGCGAACAGAACCTGCTCAATGTGGGACGCATAGTTGGGAGAGGAAATCAGCACTTCGTCTCCCCGGTCCACCAGCGTGGCAATCGAAGCTGCGAGCGCCTCCATCGCACCGCAACTCACGAAAATTTCTGTGTCCGGGTCGACTGGAACGCCTTTGGTGCGAAACAGATGATTGGCGATCTCCTCCTTCAACGCGGGCAGGCCGGGCTGCAGAGAGTACTTTCCCACAGACTCATCTTCTCTCAATGCGCGTATCACGGCTTCGGTCACGAAGGGGGGTGTAGCGAATGAGGGAATACCCTGGCCGAGGGAAACAGCACCCGCCACCTTGCTCGCAAGCACAGGCATCTGCTTGATAGCTGAAACCGTGATCCGGCCGACCCGCCTGGAGATGCGCGTCAGATCCTCTTCTTTTCCTACGCTCCGATACACCGATCGATCGTCCATTTCCGGTCCCGGGCCACGCCGTTTTACCTCACAGCACGCTCAGCATGCCGCGAGTCCGCAGGCAACGAAGTATGGCGTGGCAAGCCTCGCCCCTGCTCTCTATCAGTCAAAAAAATTGACCGACTGTTTTCCATAGCCCATCCGCTCGTCCATCCATACGAGGAGCCGCGTGAAAAGATCCCGTTCCGCAAGGAACCGCACGCCCCGGTGGAAGAGCGTGTTCGGCTTGTTCCAGGGGCAGACGCGAACGCAGACCGAACAGTGCGACCCATTCTTCACCCACCAGTCGAGACATTTCATGGCGTGTACAGGCCACTTCAGCATGCCGCGGTTGTTCGATTCGTCCCAGGGCTCTTCCGTACGCGCACCTGATTTGATCGCACCGCTGGGACAGTGAACCGAGCAGCGTTCACACTTTTCACAGAAGCCCTGGACCCCGATGTCGATGGGCTGATCCGGCTCCAGGGGAATATCGGTAAAAACCTTCCCGATTCTGCATCGTGGGCCGAATTCCCGGGTCATAAGCAGTCCCATGCGCCCCATCTCTCCCAACCCCGCATCCACCGCGAACGCAACATCGATGCCCAGTTCATTGACGGAAGGAATGGCACGGTACCCTATCTCACTGATATATGTGGCAAGCGAACACGCGGTGAAGCCCATCGTCGCGTAAACGAGATCGGTGTCTGCCTCAACAGCCGGCGACCGCTTGACCATGTCATATCCCATCTCCTGGACCAGCACGATCACGTACTGAAATGCACCCGGGATCTCAATCGGATCTCCCGCCTGAGCTGCACCGCAGTAATGCGCGTTCTGGTCTCCCCAATGACTGTATACCCAGGACCTGTTCAACCGCGCAACACCCACGAGATCAGCACCCAGCCAGCGAGCGACGCGCTTCACGATCCGCGTCATTTCTTTCGGAGACCGATCCTGTGCCTTGAACTCGCGGTTAAACTGGGCTAGGGCTTCCCTTCCGTACTGGTTGCGCCGCATTACATAATCGACGGTTCTACCGGCAACCCACAGGCCGTGATCAAGCACGGTTTTCCCCTTGATGTCCTTCCTGATGTTTTCTACGCTCCTCTGGTGCATCTTGTCATATTTGCTTCCCGCAGGATCAACCCTACCCCGACTGAATCCTGTCAGACGGTCGTCGAACTGTTTAAACGTGCCTCTGACATGTTTCGCGTATGTCGGCTCGTTCACCCTTTTCATAGATCTATCCTCCAGCCTTCTGCACCGAGCGCATCAGACCTTTGCCGGATGTGCCTCACATGCCCAGATACGCTTTCTTTAAGTGCTCATTTGTGAGTAGATCACTTCCTGCTCCGGTCAATACCACCTTGCCGTTCTCGATTACATACGCCCGATGCGACATATTCAACGCGTGAAACACATTCTGTTCCGCCAGCAGTACCGTCACGCGCTCTTCATTGATTCGCTTCAGCATCTGAAAGGTCTTTTCCACCATGATAGGAGAAAGCCCCAGTGAAGGCTCGTCGACCGTGATGAGGGTCGGCCGGGCCATGAGGCCCCGCGCGATGGCAAGCATCTGCTGCTCCCCTCCGCTGAGAGAGCCGGCCAGCTGATTCCTGTGTTCGTAGAGCTGTGGAAAAAGTTCGTATACTTCCTTAAGGGAACGGCTGAGGTTGATCTGCTTGCGCTGCACGTAAGCCCCCACCTCAAGGTTTTCCTGGACACTCGAAAGTGGAAAGACACGCCTTCCCTCAGGTATGTGGGCAATGCCGGTCTCGACTATCTCGTAAGGCGGGCGCCCGATCAACTGCTTACCACGGAACTCGATAGACCCAGACGTCTTCTTGAGGAGACCAGCGATCGAGCGGAGCAGCGTGCTCTTGCCGGCCGCGTTTGCTCCGACGATCGATATGAACTCTCCTTCTTCAATGGAAAGATCTATGTCATGTAGAACCTGAACATCACCGTACGATGCGTTCAGCCTGCTAAGCCTGAGCAATCAGGTATTCCTCCCCCAGATAGGCCTTGATGACCTCTCTGTCGCAAGCGATCTGCGAAGGCTCTCCTTCAGCGATCTTCTCGCCGTGGTTGAGTACCATGACCCGATGCGAGAGCCTCATGATTACTCCCATAATGTGCTCAATAATCAAAAGGGCGACTCCTGACTCAGCCAGGTGCCCGATCAGCCGAATCATCTCCTGCAGTTCCGTTGGATTGAGCCCTGCCATCACTTCGTCCAGCAGGAAGAGTCTTGGTGAGGTGGCCAGCCCGCGCGCAATCTCAAGCCGCTTGCGGTCTGCAATGGTGAGGCTCCTTCCCAGCACGTGTCGCCGATCATGCAACCCCACTAATTCCAGCACCTCTTCTGCCTTTTTCTCTGCTCTCTTGAGGCTTTTCTCCCGAACCAGCGCACCGATTATAACGTTCTTAACTACCGTCGTGTTGCTGAAGGGTTTGGTAATCTGGAATGTGCGGCAGAGTCCCAAGCTACAAATCTCTTCCGGTCTCATTCTCGTGATGTCCGTGTGATTAAACCTGATGTATCCTGTCCTGGTTCTGCAAAACCCGCTGATCACGTTGAAGAGCGTTGTCTTACCTGCGCCGTTTGGTCCGATGAGGCCCACCACATCGCCCGGCCGGATGGTCAGGCTCACACCCTTCAGCACTGCGTTTCCTCCGAACCATTTGCTCACGTCATGCACTTCAAGCATATCTACCCTCTCCAGATCTTCGTGAGCAGAGGCACCTTCTCCTTCAGTTTGGTGGAGATGCCCTGCGGCATGTACAGAAGGACAAGCACAAGGATGATTCCGTAAACGATCATATGAAGGCCTGGCAGAGCGGTTCCCATCTTTGCACGGAGCGCTATGGTGATGGGGATAAAAAGCATGGCTCCGATGACTGGACCCATCACCGTGCCGACCCCTCCGACGATGGCAAAGAGTGCCACTTGCACAGATAGCTGGATGCGGATAACACTGCTTGGGTCGATAAAGACAGCATATTGCGCATAGAACGTACCCATGATGGCTGAAAGAAAGGAGCTGAGCACCATGGCGATCAACCTCACCCTGCCTGTTCTGACGCCAAGGGCCCGGGCAGCGTCCTCGTTTTCGCGAAAGGCCAGGAGAAAGTAACCCAGCCTCGACTGTTGGATAGCGTAGGATATGCCGATTACGGTAAGCAGAAAGAAAAGACCGATATACACGTACGGTAGCTTACTCGAGAACGAGAAGAGATAGAAGCTCGGCTGGATCGGTAACGCCAGGCCTTCTGATCCGCCGGTGAGGGAACGCCAGTTGACCGCAACGATATAAGTCACCTCACCAAAGGCCAGGGTCGCCAGTGCGAAATAATGGCTCCGCAGACGAAAACAGACGATTCCAAGGATGAGGCCTACGCAGGAAGCGAGCATGCCGCCAACAAGCATCCCGGCCCACGGGGTAAGGCCGAAACGAAGGAGGAGAAGCGTGGATGTGTAGGCGCCGATCCCGAAGAAAGCATTGTGACCGAGAGAGACCATGCCGGCGTAGCCTGCGAGGATATTCCAGGCTGCGGCATACGTGCCCCACATGAAGATCAGAATAAGACCGTCGAGATAGAAGTCGTTCCCGATCAACAGAGGCAGCACCAATGCGAGTACAACTGCCACGGCCGATACTACGAACCGCAGGTGCAGTCTGTCTCCTTTTGTAATTTCATTCAATGGCTTCAATGCGTTCCACTTCCTCTTCTTCCTTCAGCCCGAAAAGACCCGAGGGCCGCAGGACGAGCACCGCGATGAATACGAGAAAATAGATGACCTGCTTGTTCTCCTGGCCCAGCCAGTAACTGGAAAAGACCTCCACAACGCCGATGATCAAACCGCTGATCACCGCACCAACGACACTGCCCATGCCTCCCAGCACTACCACCACGAACATGATCAGCACAAGGTCAAACCCTACAAAAGGATGCACCGAATATATGGGCAGAATAAGTCCGCCTGCCAAGCCCGTGAGCACGATGCCCATGGCAAAGGTGAGCTTGTAAATTTTGTCGATGTTGATACCCATGAGCAGGGCTGCGGAGCGATCCTGTGAGGTGGCCCGAATGATTTTTCCCGTGTATGAAAACCTCAGAAAAAGGTAAAACGCGGCAGAAAGACAGATGGCGAGACTAAAGGCTATAAGCCTTGACGGGTTGACCATAACCTCGTCCACTCCCAGAGCAGGGAAAGGCCCAAACACCATCGCATCCGTCGCGTAGCTCAGGGAGATGCTTCTGAAATCAGCAGACCAGAACAGGAGAACCGTGTTCTGAATGATTGTAGAGAGACCCACCGTGATAAAAATCTGCGCAAGCACGGACGAACCGATAGTCGGTCTTATGAAGACGTAATAGGTAACAAGTCCGATAAGGAAGACGGCTGGAACCAGGATGAGTGTTGAAAGATATGGATCGATCTGAAAATAATGAAAGAGCCAGTAGGTAAGGTACATGCCGAGCATGAAGAACTCGCCATGGGCGAAATTAACTACCTTCATGACGCCAAAGATCAGCGTCAATCCGATACTTCCCAGCGCATATATCCCTCCCAGCAGAATACCGGAGATCAGCAATTGAACAATGAGGGTGTGGTCCATGAGAGAACTTGGCCTTGCGCCGCGCACTCGCGAGCAGGTCTGAACCTCGTGCCCTGCCTGCTCGCGTGCCCGAGAACGACGTTATTTCGGCAACGTGAGATCTGACGAAGCAATCTCTTTCGGGTAGATCAGCTTGAGCTCCCCATTCTGCCACTGATTAATACCGGCAGACGCATACAGGTTCTGACCCGCATTCTTCTCGCCGGGCTTCGCGAACTTGATACCCCAGTTCAGCACGCCCTTGCCCTTGGGCACATCAATGCTGAGCGCTGCCTCCCGAAGCTTCTCCGCGTCGAGACTGCCCGCTTTCGGCATGATGAACTTGTAGAGTATCCACGCGCCGGCAAACCCGACAAATGATGTCGGGTTGGGATACTCCCCGTTGTGGCTCGCCTTGTACCGTTTCACGAATTCAAGCGCATCCTTCTTCTGCTGGGCCTGCAATCTTTCGACAGAGATTTCAGAAGGGATGCCTCCCGCCATCACCCCGTCAGCATCCTTACCGAACGCCTGCACGAAATCGGGATTGCCCTGGCCGGCCGTGGTGCCGATGACGATCGCCTTGAACTTCAATTCTTTGGCCTGGCGATGAAAAAGGATCGAGTCGTTGATGTACTGAGCGGCGAGAATGATGTCCGGCTTCGCCTGCCTGAGCTTCATCACCATGCCCGAAAGGTCGACGGATTTGGCGCTGTACACCTCGGCCGCTACGACGTTGAGTCCCAGCGCCTTTGCCCTGTCGGTCAGGCCCTTGCCTGTTGCTGTTCCGAATGCGCTGTCTTCATGCACGATGGCCAGTCGCAACGTCTTGGCATTCTTCTTGATCTTCGGTGCTATGCCTTCTGCGGCGAAATCGACCATCTGGTAGGCCATCATGTCGCTATCAAAGGTGGTCCTGAAGGTGTATTTGAAACCGCGACCCGTGATGCCTGCAGAAATACCTTCATTCTCGAGGTAAAAGACCTGAGCCTTTTCCGCAACGACCGTCGCAGCCATGGAAAGGGTACTCGCCTGCGTCCCGATAATGGCCGTGACCTTCTCATTCGTAATGAGGCGGTTGGCCTCACTCGCTGCAGCCTGAGGATCAGGTGCATCGGCACTCACCAGCACCACTTTCTTTCCAAGGACACCGCCCTCGTCGTTGACCATGTCGGTTGCGATCTTCACGCCGTCGAAGTTCTTGATGCCGTTCTTCGCGAGCGGTCCACTGAGCGGCATAATAGTACCGATACGCCACACGTTCTCCTGCGCGTATAGCACGCTTCCGGTCAGCCAAATAGCGAAGACCGCCGTAACGGCCGCGCATCTGTAAAGCGTTTTCTTGCTCATTGTTCCTCCTCCACTCCAGCAGATTTTTGACACAATGTACCGCATTATGACTCCAAGGACAAGTCGAAAGTTGAACTCACATATGAATTGTCTGTGAATCTTTATGGTATTTGTTGTAATAATTTGGTATTGCTTGAAATGTTGAGTCCTGCGTTGAAAGTTGAGAAAATTCATGATAGATAGTGGTACATAAACTCACTGTTTGAAATACCTAGGAGGGGGACCACGTGGAAAGGAATGTTTTGGTCGCTGTGGCAGACGGGAGCGAGGAGTTAGAGACTGTGTGTGTCGTCGATGTGCTGAGGCGGGCCGGTGCGAACACTATACTCGCCTCAGTCGGCAAACTTGAGGTGATCGCCTCTAAGGGCATTAAACTGATCGCGGACCGTTTAGTGGACTCCTGCCTCGATGATGTGTACGACCTCATCGCTCTTCCCGGTGGCATGCCCGGTTCAGAGCATCTGCGTGATTCTGCGGAGCTCATCAAGCTCCTCAAGCGACAACGTGCGGAAGGGCGTCTCTATGCAGCAATCTGCGCGGCTCCTGCTGTCGTACTCTATCCGCACGGCCTGCTTGAGGGACGACGTGCCACCTGTCATCCGAACTTCGCGCATCTGGTCTCAAACGTGGAGCTTTTGGATACTGCAGTGGTGGTAGACGGCAACTCCATCACGAGCCGAGGTGCCGGCACAGCTTTGGAGTTTTCGCTGACCCTCGTTGAACAATTATACGACAAAGACAAGACACGGCAGGTGGCCCAAGGGATGGTTTTCATGCGCGACTGGTGATCACACCAAGTTGCCTTCATTCATACAGCTTCGTTGCCTGCGGAGGCACGACTCCGACGTACTATAAGTACGCCTCCGTCGCTATCCTCCTGGTCGCCTTGCTCTATTTTTGAATGCAACTTGGTATCACATGTTTTCTGCTGCTCACACAAGAGGCATAACCTTGATCTGGCCTTCCTGTTCATAGAACGTGGCTCGGTGCCACTCTTCCTTGATCAGAAGGCTGCTCCCCTTCATAGTGATGGTGGTATTCGGGAAGACAGTACTGTGCACCCTCACCTCGGGCGCGACTGCCTTGGTCACGTCCCCTTCGATCTCAGCAAGTTCGCTGTCCGCTTGCTCTATCTGAGCATGGAGCTGATCCCGGGTGGCCAGCAGCCGGGTATAGAGCTCATCCCTTCGAGTGGTGAAGGTGCCTTCCCGCCTGCACTCTTCAAGAGCCGCTATCCCTCCCTCCGTCTTTGCCAGGTATTCCACCAGCCCTAACTTCTCCTTTTTCAGGCTCTCCAACCGCCTCTTCACGTGGGGGTCATACCCTACGCCCACCTTCGTGGGAACGCCCATTTCTGAACCGAGCAATCGAACCACTACGAGGCTTCCGGCTCGCAGCGCGCCTCCACAAGCCTGACCCTTCCCGAGGTTGATCAAGATTTTTTCTTTGGCAGAGAGGTTTGCGTGCAAAGCCTCCCCTGCGACGATATCCTTGCCGGCCTCCACACGGGCATGCTCGACAAAGAGCATGGCCACCGAACCTCCCGCCTTGATGTTCGCTGTTCCTCTCCCCTGCACGCCGCCCTTAATAACGATATTGCCTCCCGCTTCGATGGTACTCCCTTCCACAAAACCATCGATTTCTATATTCTCAGTTGCTGTGACCGTAAAGCCTGATATGACGTTTCCGGTGATGTGGAGGCTTCCGGCGAAGTGGATGTTGCCGCTCGAAAAATCAACATCGCCCGGCACTTCATAGATGGATTCCACCGAAAACGTCTTCCCCTTGAGGACTGGGTGGCCATCTATGTCTGCAATGATGTGCACACCATCATAAGAAAGATGCGTGTTTTTGCCCGCGCCGAACATAATATCTCTTCCCGGCTTTGCCGGGATCGGTCTTCCGGTGACGGTGACTCCCGGTTCTCCGGGCGTGGCCGGCCTTTTTCGCGCGACGACACTCTCTTTGCTCACGGTGGCAAAACGTCCGAGCTCTCTGAAGTCCACTTTATCGTGATCAATCTCCTTGGGCTCGGTTTCGAAGGTGGTTCTGAAATTGGCGTAGATCTCAGCATCCATGCCGGGGAGCGGCTCCTTCGCCTGTGCACAGAGTATTCTCTCGTTATACTTACCCTCAGCAAGAGCCTCCTCGATGGCGTCTCGGTCTATCCCAGTCACAACGCCGTGGAGGGCAAGCGCCTCCTCTATGTCTTCCAATGTGAGTTCTCTGCCCCCGTACGCTGACTTCAGCACCAGGTAAGCTTTTCGTTCGTTGTCACCGATGACGATATTGACCTCAGTATCGCGGATAAATGCGACGGCGAACGGCTCGTCACACACCTCCCTCTTTATTTCTTTCCGGATCAGCCTTTCGTCGATCCAGTAATTCGCGCCGGTTTCGCGCAGGATTTCGATGAGATCGTCTGCGGCAGGATACGGGCCTTCCTCGGAGATGGTCGCATAGACGACCTTCTTCTCACTATCGACAGTAAGCTTCACATTGGGGAAATAGGTGGTATTCCTGATAAGTTCCTGTGCTTGTCCCTCAGACGTTTCCTGCCCCATGCCAACGCCGGAATCCATGAAGGCTTCTCCTCCTCTTCCAGTTATCGGCAAGAAGCAAGAGGTGTTAAGACTTAAACAGAAATAAGACCGCTATTCATCAACATTGTGAAGAAGTTGCTGATTAATGTTGAGAATGATCCTTGCGTTATGAGTTTAAGCTTTACAGAGGGTGATATTTCAGTTGTTACCCTTACCGGACACAGTTACGTTGTGCTTCTTGAGGAGGGCATAGAGCCGGGACCGGGAGAGCCCGGAGATCCGGCACGCGGCCCTGATATCCCCTTTTGTGGCCGCCACCAGCTCTTGCAGGTATTGCGATTCCATCTGATCACGGTAAGATTCTATCGGACGTAGCGTCAGGGTCAGATCTTCTTCTCCGGCACTTACGGGCGCTTTGACAGAAGAACGGGCAAGTTTCACTCGGATCTCCGTGGGAAGATGCTTGGGAAAGAGAGTGGGTTCCTGCCTGGCGACCGTAATGGCCCACTCCATCGCACTGAGTAGTTCGCGAACATTACCCGGCCAATCGTACGCGATGAGGGCATCAAAAAATTCAGGAGAGAATCCCTTTATCCCGATCTTATAACGTTCAGCGAACTTGGTCATGAAATGGATCGCAAGTTCTTTGATGTCCTTCCTGCGAGCACGCAAGGGCGGCAATTCTATGGCAAAAGTCCTGATGCGAAACAGGAGGTCTGTACGAAAACTGCCTCCCTCTACCATCTTGTCGAGGTTCTGATTGGTGGCAGCCACCAGTCTGAAGTCACTCTCAACTTCGCTCTCCCCACCCACCGCGCGAAATCGGTGCTCCTGCAAAACCCTGAGAAACGTCTTTTGAAGTGACACGGGAAGCTCACCGATCTCATCCAGGAAAAGCGTGCCGCGATGGGCCTGCCTGACAAGTCCGTCGCGGCTCCTGTCTGCCCCTGTAAAAGCCCCCTTTTCGTAGCCAAAGAGGACGCTCTCAACCAGTGTCTCGGGAAGAGCCGTGCAATCGACAACCACGAAGTTGTGCATCGCCCTGGAGCTGTTCTCGTGAATGGCACGTGCAAAGAGCTCCTTACCAGTGCCCGTTTCTCCTGCGATCAGGACGCTCGCGTCGCTGTTCGCGGCCTGGGCCATGATGTCGAGACAGGATATGATCTCCTCGCTACTTCCAACGATACCGCCGGTTTTCAAAACACTGAGCGGAACCCGCGCCTTCTTTTCGTCCCGGTACTGAAGGGCGCGGATGAGGGCGAGTGTGATCTCCTTTGTTGATGATGATTTCTGAATGTAGTCCCAGGCACCGTTTCTAATCGCTATCTCTGCGCCGTCAGGGTCGCCCAACCCGGTGACGATTATCACTTCGGGAGCAGACCCCGCCTGCCTGACTTGCGAAAGAATATTGAGGCCGCTTCCGTCAGGCATGTTAATATCCAGAAAGACCACATCATACGGCTTGGATGAAACTTCGTCGAGTGCTACCGCCAGCGTGAAGGCGCAGTTTGCCTGATGCCCGAACTTCTCAGCGATATTAACGAGCAGATCGCATATCAGTTGGTCGTCGTCGACAACAAGCACGTAGGCCACTTCTCTAACCCTCGCATCGAGACATTGAGCGGCGAGCGTCCGAGTCTCTGATGGGCGCGATCTTCTATTATACCTTTCTTCAGCCAATGCCATCTATATTTTCCTGTCAGCCATCTACATTTTTTTGCGAACGTTTTTGACTTGCTCTACGGGCCTTGTACGCCGACTCATTCTCCACAGTTCCCGGAAGAAATCGGTCGCAACCTCACCGGCGTGAGGAAGAGCACTTAGTTATCTGAGATGTTTGCGGATCATGCACCTGCGACAGCGGGGAGCGCCCGTCTGTAGGTGAGCGCCTTTGCGGGGGCTGCTTGACCTGTTGACCACCTGTAGAAGGCGACAATTCCCTCATCCATGGGGTCCGGACCAAAAATATCCTCTGAGCTGTCGCAACATTCCAGGGCTATTTTTGCCACCAGGCGCAGATTGGAGAGCACCAGCGTCTCGGTGGCAACTTCATCATCATCATTATAAACCTGCTCGGCAAGTGTCTGCTCCTCTTCTTCAGTCAGCACGGGATACTTGTCCACTTCGGAAAGATACTCCTTCATCGGGTATTTAGTGATGTCAGAGAGGTATTTCATCAAACCGTCAATCGCCACCGCACTTTTATCAATAACACTTTCTCTAGCCGTGATCATGCCTAAAACCTCCTCTCGCGAATTAACCTGTCGGGGGCGCGCACGATCTCCGTCACAGCAAAGACGGTCACACTGTTCAGCATGTCCTGAAGCCCATGCGGAAGCTCTCGGTCCCCCCGAATAAGAATTATCACCTTTCCCCGAGCCATGCGCATACTTATTATCAAGAAACATGCCTGCCGAGCCCGTCGACTCAAAAATAATATTGGGTAATGATTTAAATACGTTGGGAGACTAAGCGCTTTATGCGCGATGAAATTAATGTCTTCTATAACAGGACTGGTCTCAGAAACAGGACTGGGGGAGAGGAAAGAGCCGGCTCGTCAACGTTTGTTCTATGCAGGACAAAGAGGCATCGTAACAAGCAGTGGAGGCTCGCGTCTTTCGTTTTATCTGTGCTGAATGGAGGATCAGGAGGAAACGGCCTTTGCCGTTTCTCAGCCAGGCACACCAGTGTCAGGCGGCTGTTCTTTCTGAGAAGGCAAGAGACCAAGTAAAAGGAATATGAAGGAGACGGCAAAAAGCAGGGCCTCGTAAAGCCCATTGGGCTGCTTTACTTCAGCGACACGCACCGCTTCCCCCACTGATACGGTCTCCGTTTCCACCGGATCGGGGATGAAGCTGGTTCCAATTATGCTTTCTACTTGAGTGAGAGCCACCGCCGTGAAGCTCCTTTCGTTTGATGAGTGGCAGTGCCGACGATCTTACTCAATACCCCTGCGACATCTTGAAAATCACCGTCAGCATAGCTCACGAAACGGGGCCACATGCCCCAACCCATTGCCAGTGTAAGATCATCTGAATCAGGAAGAACCATTATGACACGAAAACCCAAAAGCATCTCCCGAAGAGGCACGACAGCCAGCAGATCCTGTTTTGTTGCTGCAAGGATCACCAGAGTGGGTGCGCTACTTCCGCCCGGGAGCAACCTCCTTCGCAAACTATCAGGATCACGGTAGGTTTTCAGACTCCCCCGCGGGACCCTGCGTTCCAACGTCGCCATGAGTCGCTTCTCAGTATCATTTCTGCTTGGACTAAAGAGCGCTATCTCATTCATGTAAGTTTTTACTATCAAGAACCGTGCCACAAGAACGGGTCTTTCCGATCTGGCAGGAAGGCCAGAATGGGAGACCACTTAGCCATAAAAATATGGAGCCGGGCTCTATACTTGCAGTCTCACGAGCAGGACTTTGTCTTATAAGCAGGACTACATACCGCGAGATAGATTTCCGCTCGCGCGTGCTGCTTTGCCGGTCGAGAGAGCAACGCGGGACCCAAGAAGAAGGATACTATCCGGCGTGTACGTTTGGTGCATTAGGCCTTTTGATGTGGTACATTATGTAGGCCAGGAGGATATAAACGTGCCGTCAGACACACCCCGCTTACAGGAAGATGATCTTCCCAAGGTCCCCTTCCTCCTCGACAGTATCTCGACGCGCTTCATCCGCGAGAACAGGATTGTCCCTCTGGAGCTGAAAAACAACGTACTGAAGGTCCTCATGGCGGATCCTCTCGATCGGGAAGCAATCGATGCACTGCGGGTCGCCATCTCGGGCGAGGTGGTGATCTACACGGCCGACATGAAGATGATCGAGGAGTACATCAGCAAGTTCTACACGCAGGAGGCGCAGAATATAGACCGGATCATCGAAGACATGGACGGAGGAAGCTTTGAGTTCGTCAGCGACAATGAAGAGGACGTTGGTCACCTCAAAGACCTCGCGTCGGAAGCACCCATCGTCAAGCTGGTCAACCTTCTTATCACCCGTGCTGTGGAAGGGCGTGCGAGCGACATACACGTCGAGCCTTTCGACGATGAACTGAAGGTACGGTACCGTATTGACGGCGTGCTGCACGATATAGAGTCGATACCCAAAAAGTTGCAGGCAGCGATCGTTTCACGCATCAAGATCATGGCACGATTGAACATCGCCGAGCGGAGGCTGCCTCAGGACGGCCGCATACGGCTCATGGTCGGGCAGCGGGAGATAGACCTCAGGGTCTCTTCAATCCCCATAGTCCACGGGGAGAGCATCGTTATGAGGATCCTCGACAAGGAAGGCATTATGGTCGACCTCGACTCGTTGGGATTTCCTCCGAACACCCTCACGACCTTTCATCAACTTATCAATAAACCGAACGGCATCATGCTCGTGACCGGACCGACGGGCAGCGGCAAGACGACCACTCTGTATGGGGCGCTGGACAAAATAAATTCCCCGGACAAAAAGATCATCACCGTGGAAGACCCGGTCGAGTATCAGCTTAAAGGGGTCAACCAGATCCAGGTCAAGCCCCAGATAGGCCTCAATTTCGCCACCACGCTGCGCCACATTGTCCGGCAGGACCCGGACATCATCATGATCGGCGAGATCAGAGATCTCGAGACCGCGGAGATCGCCATACAGTCGGCCTTAACAGGCCACCTCGTTTTCTCCACGCTCCATACCAATGATGCCCCGAGTGCGATCACACGCCTTCTTGACATGGGAGTCGAGAACTTCCTGCTCTCTTCCACCGTACGCGGTATCCTGGCCCAGAGGCTTGTCAGGAAGATCTGCCCTGTTTGCAAAGAAGTCGATCCGGCGCCGGCAAACAAGGAAGAGCTCAAGATCATCGGTAACAGCGACTCCGTTACCCTTTACCGCGGCAAGGGATGTGAGAACTGTGTTTTCACTGGCTATCGCGGCAGGTCAGGCATCTTCGAGCTGCTGACGGTGACCGACGAATTACGGAAGCTGATCCTCAAGAGTGCCGACGCTGGTCAGTTGCGGGAGACGGCCAGGCAGGAAGGCATGATCACGCTGCTCGAGGACGGCGTTGCTAAAATTAAAGCCGGCGTGACCACCCTGAGCGAGATCTTCAGGGTTACTCAGGAGGCTTAACCGGCATGCCCGTCTTTTCCTATACAGCAACAACGATGGAAGGCTCAATTGTCGAAGGTGTGGTAGAGGCACCCGAGGAGAAGAGCGCTGTCGAGAAGCTGAAAAGTACGGGGGTTATCCCGTTAAAGCTCGCTGCGCCCAAAGAAGAAGGTGCGGGGCGTCTCTGGCGCAAGTCGGCAAAAGGGGGCCTGTTAACATTCACAACAGAAATGTCGGCCCTCCTGAGTGCAGGCTTGCCTCTTGACCGGAGCCTTAACATCCTGTCCGACATATCCGAAAGCAGGGAGATGAAGAGTGTTATTCAATCGATCCTCAAGTCGATCAGGGAAGGAAGCGCATTTTCGGACGCTTTGCAACGACACCCGAAGATTTTCTCCAAGCTCTACGTAAGCATGATACGGGCAGGTGAGGTTGGCGGAGCACTCGACGTCGTCCTTGATAAATTGGGCGAGTTCCTGGAGACGTCAAAGGAGCTGAAGGACCACGTGGTTTCCGCTATGATCTACCCCACGATACTCGTCCTGACCGGCGGCGCGTCGATCATTGTGATGCTGACTTTTGTCCTCCCGAGATTTTCCGTAATATTCTCCGAACTGGGAAGCGCGTTACCCCTTCCTACACAGATACTCCTGGCAGTGAGCAATGCTCTGAAGTCATACTGGTGGATTGTGCTCTTGATCGTAATGGGAGGATGGTTTCCTATCAGGAGCTACGTGAGATCGGAAGCAGGTAGATACAGGTGGGACGCCCTTAAGCTTCGCATGGTCGGCGATGTCACCAGGCGGCTGGAGACCGCGCGCTTCTGCAGGACGCTCGGCACCCTCATAAAAAGCGGGGTCCCGCTCCTTCAGGCCCTGACCAATGCGAAGGAGGTTCTGGGTAACCAGGTAATAGCCTCCGCAATAGACAAGGTAGCTAAAGGCACCAAGGAAGGCAAGGGCATAGCCGTCCCCCTCTCCGAGGCACACGTCTTCCCGCCGCTTGCTCTCTCTATGATCAAGGTCGGGGAGGAGACGGGACAGCTTGATACGATGCTCCTCAAGGTGGCAACCACCTATGAGAAGAGTTTACGGGAGGCATTGAAGCGATTCATGAGCCTTCTTGAGCCCTTGATGATTCTAATAATGGCCCTGATTATCGGCTTTATCGTAATCTCGATGCTCCTGGGCGTTTACAGCATAATGGATCTACCGGTCTGATTGGGAAAGTTGATTGGTTGATTAGTTGAGTGGTTGATTAGGTAATTAGCAAGGCTGAGAAACAAAAGCACCAATGAACAGTAAAAACGTGTTGAACTCGACACTCGACACTCGGAACTCGGAACTTCCGTCCGGTTTCACGTTGATCGAACTGGCCGTGGTGCTTTTTCTCATGGCGCTTATAGCCGGCCTCTCTGCAATCTTTTTTGGGAACACACTGCCCTCGGCAAAGCTTACCGCCACAGGCAGAGAACTATCGGCAACGATCCGGCAAGCTCGATCCCTTGCGCAACTCAAGGGCACTTCACAGACGGTCCTGGTCAACCTCGATACGAGAAGGTACGGGATAGAAGGTCGGAGCACAAAAAGCATTCCGCCGGAGATCGGCATGAAACTGCTGGATCCACTTTTGGGAGAAGTGCAGGGCGGAACGTACCGGATTCTCTTTGAAGCCACCGGCGGCATCGAAGGGGCCACAATCGATCTATGGAACAGAAACCGGTCACTACGCATAGTCACCGATCCGGTACTGGGAACGGTAACCCTCAAGCAGTGACCAGTGGCCAGTAAGCAGCGGAGGGTGAGCAGCGACGGTGAACGGTGATCAGTGATCGGTTATCAGTTATCGATGACGAGCCAGCATGAATCTTGAATTTATGAACTCCATCAATTCGAAATTCGAAATTCGAAATTCGAAATTGCGCCGCGGTTGCAAAGGCTTTACGTTGCTCGAGGTCCTCGTCTCACTCTCAATCGTCGCCATCGCAGCAGTGGTCGTATTTCAGCTCTTTTCGGCAGACCTGAGAGCAATCGCCGCATCAGAGGATTACGCATCTGCCGTGGTGAAGGCCGAGACCAAGATGCGGGAAGTGCTCGACAATGACGATCTCCAGGAATCGTCGTGGAGCGAGGCAACTCCCGACGGTTACCGAATCGACGCCTCCGTCACAGATGTATTGAAGGAGAAGACAAAGAACCTTCAGGTAAGGCTCATGCAGGTCGATCTCACAACACGCTGGTTCAGGGGGACGAAGGAGAAAATGCTGGCACTCAGAACCATGAAGCTCGTCAACAAACTCGCGCCTGCTGCCTCCACGCCTGGCGGGGCTGCGCCTAAGACCGGAGCCACCGGCACGGCCACGCCCGCTGCAGCCGCACCCAGAGTGCAAGGCCAATGAACCGCCACTCGCCACTCGCTACTCGCCGCTCGACACTGCCTTGCCGTGGGTTTACGCTTTTGGAGCTCATCATCTCCATCAGTATGCTCGTTATCATCATCGTCATCATTTCAGCCGCAATGAACATCGCGTCCCGCTCGATCGCTGCTGGTGAAAAGAAGGTAGAGGCGCTCGAACGACTTAGGACGTCCCTCTCTATCATGAACGCACAGATCCAATCCGCAACACCGTTAACGTACAGTGACCAGGGTGACCATGCTACCCAGGGTACCAAGACCACCCAAGGTACTGGTACTGTCCAAGGTGCTCAAGGTGTCCAAGGTGTCCAAAATGCCCAGGCTGGCCAAGGTACGCAAGCCACCCAGGGTGCCCAGGCCATCCAAGGCGCACAGCCTACCCAAGGTACTGGCACTGTCCAAGGTGCTCAGGGTGCGCAGCCTGTCCAGGTTACACAGAAGACCTATTTCACGGGAAACAGAACCTCTTTGCAGCTCTCCACCAACTATTCAATCTGGGGCGGGCAGAAAGGTTACGTGGTTGTCACATACCGGGTCGAAACGGACCCTTCCGGCAAGAGAGCGCTCTATGCGACCGAACATATGGTCGGCATAGAAGCTTCAAAACAGACGAAGCTCCTTGATGGTTTCGACGATATCGGTTTTGAGTATTTTCAGAAAGGGCTCACGGTTGGCGAACCGGGCACATGGGTGCAGGATTGGACAACCGACACAGCTATTCCTTCAAAGATAAGGGTCTATCTTCTGTCCGGATCAAAGGAGCGCTTGATAATTCTCCCGATCAGGACGAGGCCGCTTGCCGGTGGGGCTTGACGGGTGATGCGACATAAACAATCTATCCCAATCTCTGGTGCGGTCCTGGGTTCACAGGATGGCGTTGCGCTTCTCATGGTCCTATGGGCCCTCACCATCCTCAGCGCAATCGTCCTTTCCTTTTCGCTGATGGCGCGCACCGAGGCATATTCGTCTGCATCCTTCAAAACAACAGTTGCGAACAGGCTTCTCGCCGAAGCAGGGATAGAGAGAGGCATTATGGAGATTCTTTACAGGAATGGCAACAAAGGTCCGCAAACAACCGTTCCCGAGGGCGGCGAAACGGTTCAAATCGATGGCACTGCGTATTCCGGAAAAATAGAGAATGGTCAGTATACATTCCGGATTATGGATGAGTCAGGGAAGATACCGCTCAACGCACTTACCGATAGCACCGGCGTCGTTCTGAAGAACCTGTTGACGAATATGGGATACCAGGAGGAGGATGCCCAAACGGTGGTCGACTCCGTCCTCGACTGGAGGGATGAGGACGAGCTCCGCCGGCTTCACGGCGCCGAAAGTGAGTACTACATGACGCTGCCAAACCCTTACAAAGCAAAAAATGGCCCCTTTGATACGGTTGAGGAGCTTCTGCTCGTGAAAGGGGTGACCCCCGCCATGCTTTACGGGGATGGCAAGAAAAAAGGTATCATCAACTTTCTCACCGTTACTTCGAACTCCAACACGATAAACGTGAACGCCGCACCGAAGGAGGTCTTGATGGCCGTCCCAGGTCTGGATCCGGCTAAGGTGGATACGTTGATGATTCAGAGAAACGCCATACCCGTGACGCCCACCGCGGGCACGACGGGCACTCAGGGGGGGGTTCAGAGCACCCAGGGTGTTCAGGATTTGGCTGCGATCCTCGGTGAGAAAAATCCCGCGGCAGCTGCCTTTCTCACCACGAACGAATCAAACGTTTTTGCCATAGACGCGACCGGCAACAGGGAAGGAGGCCAACAGCGTTACGGTATAAGGGCGATAGTGATTCTCGATGGAAATACAGGATACCGTTACGTATACTATAAGAGCCCAGCACAGGTGGAACCATGACAGGAGCAATGGCGCTGCAGAAGCTCGTTACCATTTCTTCCGAGTCCATAGCCAGAGCGAAGCGAGTTGCTAAACCGCTCCGGAAGATACTCTTTTTCAGTTTAGCGGACGAGACAATTCTGCCCAAGCGGGCGCTCGCTCTTTCCATCGAACCGGGGCAACTTTCGATTATTTACGGGTCCAGGTTCTTCTCACGAATTAAGGTGAAAGGCGCACGGACCTCGCCTTTCGAAGAGGGCAAGTATCCCTCACCTGCCAATGTGGCCTCTGCTCTCACCTTGGCCAGGAATGACTTGAGAGCCCTTGGCTCTGAGATAACGCTCTCCATTCCCAAGGCGTGGGCAGTGGCGAGATGGGCAGAGTTACCGATTACGGTTAAGGAGAATCTAACGGACGTTATCTCTTACGAGTTGGACAGACTGACCCCGTTTAATTCGGAGAATGCCTTCTACGACTTCAGAATACTCGGTGAAGATGACCGGAAGCTGAGCATCATGCTTATCGCCGCAAAGGCCGATCTTATCAAGCCATACCTGGAAGCCATCAAGGAAAAAGGCATTACGGTCGATAGAGTGACCACCAGCCCTTCTGCCATCGCAACGCTTTGCAGCCGCGGCCAAACCAACCAGAATATCATCTTTGCGAACGTCGGCGCAGCCGGATATGAGGTAGGGCTTGTCGTCGATAGCCTTCTTACTTCTTTCTGTGCAGGTAGCATTGACGCGAATGATGGGAGCTCAAGCCTGGATGCGGTGGTTGAGGAGATCAACCGGTGCGCCGCGACCGCAAAGCGAGGCGGAACACCACGACTTATGCTCTGCACTGGAGAAGAAGGCCTCGGTAAACAGTTAAAAGGAATGCTGCCCTCGGCAGTCGGCGTGTTTGAAGACATCGATGCGACGTTTGCTCTTCCACAAGAGTTCGGGCGCATCTCACCTGTAGCAGCAGGAAGCATGCTCGAGTCGCTCTGGCCGCAGGCGAAAGGATTCAACCTGCTTCAGAAAGGCCGGCGGGAAGAACCAGCAACGCCTGTGATTTTTACCTTGGTGCTCGTAATCGCACTTGTAGCCCTCGGGATTCTTTACGTGGTGGCTCCACTTAGGGTAGAGGAGAAGAGACTTGAGGAGATCGAGCGTCGTGTGGCCGCGATACGTGGCGAGGTCAAGAAAGTGGAGGCACTTAAGAAAGAGGTCGACGCTTTGGAAAGTGAAGTCTCCACCGTAAACGGCTTCAAGAAAGATAAACCGATGACGCTTCAAATACTGAAGGAGCTCACTGCTATCCTCCCCAAGAGCGCCTGGCTGACTCGGGTGCGGGTCACAGACACAACGGTGGAGATCGAAGGCTACGCTGCTGCGGCTACCGAGCTCTTGCCGAAGCTCGAAGCCTCCCCATATCTCAGGAAAGTGGAGTTTGCCTCTCCCACGTTCAGAGACGTGCGGTTAAACAGCGATCGGTTCGTCATTAAAATGGAGATCGAAGTCCCCGGAAAAGAGGCGGAAGGAAAGATCGGGCAATGAACAAAAGAAGGAGCCTACTCGTAGCCTTGCCCCTCCTGATTATCCTCGCAGGGCTGGCCTTTTATGAATATGTGTATCTTCAGATCAAAGCGGAGGTTGCTTCTGTCAGGGAGACAGAGGCAGCGAAGGCAAACAGTCTCCAGAAGTATCTGACGTTTGTTTCGAAGAAACAGGAGCTGGAAAAAAGACTCATTCAGCTCAGGGAAACCACGAAGGCTGACGAGCCCAAGTTACTTTCTGGAGACACACTCTCTCTGGCCGCAGCCTCCTTGCAGACTACGGTTAAAGGAATGATCACTTCAAGAAGTGGAACTATATCGAGTGAGCGGGTTGAGAAGCCCGAAGACCTCGGCAAGTTCAAGGTGGTGAGCGTCAGCATCGATGCGGTAGTACCCGATCCGAGGGCGTTGAGCGACGTACTGTACGCCATGGAGACACAGACGCCGTACCTTGCTGTGAGGGAGCTCGACGCGAGAGTCAAAAACTTTACTCAGCCTCGGGAACTTATGATACGGCTCAAAGTATCAGGCATAACAAGAGGAAAGTAAGATGCGTCTCTTCACTCATATCCTCAAGAGCATAAACATCTTAAACCTGGTCCTCATCGCGGCCGTGGCATCGCTTGCTGTCTACTTGCTCCATCCCCTTCTGAACGGTAAAGTAACCTATAAGGCGCCGACACTGGCCCAACAGGCACCACCGTCCCAGGAGGAAAAGCGCGCTACCGGTCAAAGCCCTCCGGTGTCGGACTACATGGTGGTTGCGGAGCAGAATATCTTCCATCCCGAGAGGAAAATCCCGCCCGAAAACACGGACGAGAAACCCATGTCAAAGCCTGAAATCTTTCTTTACGGTACCCTGCTGACGGACAACATGCGCCTCGCGTACATAGAGGATAAAAAGTCACCGCAGAGTTCGCCCGGAAGAGGGAACAGGCAAACCGTTGTGAAGCAAGGCGACGTGGTCAGCGGCTTTCTTCTCAAGAGCGTGGAAGCAGACAGGATAGTCTTGGTGCGGGGTGAGGAACAGATAATTGTCTATCTGAATGATACAAAGAAAACAAGGTCGGCAGCGACGCCAGCACAACCGACAGGTATGCAGCCGGGCACGGTGCCGACCGTGCGACCCGGCGCAGGAGCCATTGTGCCGCCGATCCAGGCAATGCCCCAGCAACCGCCTGCTTCTCCTGCTGCCGCTTCCCAGCCCGTCCGGCAGCCATCACGGCCACCGCGAACAACTGCCGGCCAGGCAACAACTCAACCTCAGCAGTAAATGTTCTCTGGCAAAACCAAACAGATTGTTTTTTTCGGGTCTCTATACTACCCTTTAAACGGAGAATTCGAATAGTATGTACGAAGAATATTTTGGCCTGAGGGAAGAACCTTTTTCTATCGCACCCGACCCCCACTACATGTATATGAGTCAGGGACACCGCGAAGCCCTGGCACATCTGCTGTACGGAATCGAAAGAGACGGCGGCTTTGTCCTGCTGACCGGAGAAGTTGGAACCGGCAAAACAACTGTGTGCCGGTGTCTCCTTGATGAGGTGCCTGGAACCACCGATGTTGCGTTTATTCTCAACCCGAAATTAACGGCCGAGGAGTTGCTCGCCACTGTCTGTGATGAATTCGGAATCCCTTACCCCGACGGCAACACGAGTGTCAAAATCTTTGTCTCTCGCATCAATGACTACCTGCTCGACGTGCACACGAGAGGCAGGAGAGCAGTGCTCATTATCGAAGAGGCCCAGAACCTCAGCGTGGACGTGCTTGAGCAGATACGATTATTGACCAATTTAGAAACCAATCAGCGCAAGCTGCTCCAGATCATTATGGTGGCTCAGCCCGAGATAACAGAAAAGCTGTCGCAGCCGCAGCTACGCCAACTCTCGCAGCGGATCACAGCCCGATACCACCTGGGACCCTTGTCGCAGAAAGATGTTGCCGCATACGTGAACTACCGTCTAAAGGTTGCAGGATTGGTCCGGGGTGAGCTTTTTCCCCAGCCGATCCTGAAAAGATTGTTTCGGCTCACCGCAGGGGTGCCGAGACTCATTAATGTGATATGCGACAGGGCACTGCTTGGAGCCTACGTTCAGGGAAAAGACCGGGTCGATCTGGAAACGCTGAAGAGAGCAGCACGTGAGGTCTCGGGCCGAGGCCCTCGACAGAGAAAAAGAATCTATAAGGGGATAGCTGCCGGCCTGCTCTTGGCTTCCTTCACGGCTTTGGGAACGACATACTACATATATGGGCCAGGGCCTTTCTGGAGACCCGTCAGCAATAAGGTTACGCAAGAGCCAGCTGTAAGTGGAAAGCCAGACATCGTACCGGCCAGTCTCCTTGAGCGACTCGATGACGCGAGCGTGGACACGAGGGACGCGGCCTATCAGGCGCTTTTCGAAGAATGGCAGATTAATTACAGCTCAAAGCAGAGCAAGGCAGTTTGTGAGCAGGCCCGGCAGCAAGGGTTGCAGTGTGTGCAGGGGACCGGCAGTATCAGCGATCTCCGACAGATGAACAAACCCGCTGTGCTCAGACTTCTTGGAGTCAAGGGCAATGAATACTACGCAGCATTGACCTCGCTCCGGGAGGAAGATGTGACCATGCTGATCAATGATGAGAGAGGGAGTGTCCGCGTCAAGGAATTGTCCAAGCGGTGGTCCGGGGAGTATCTGCTTCTGTGGCGCACACCCAAGGAATACAGGAAAGAACTCAAACCCGGAGACAGCAGCACTCTCGTGCCATGGGTTGGCCGACACCTGGCACAGGATCAGGGATGGCCGCCTCGGGCCGGAGGAACATTATTGTATGACGAAAAAATGGTGAACCAGGTGAAGGAGTTTCAGCGCGCAGCCGGGCTGAGACCCGATGGGGTCGTGGGTTCGTGGACAATCATGCGCCTGTCTGAGGTGGATGGTGATGAACCCGTCCTTGATCACGGGCAGGGTACGAATTAGCCATGTCTTACATCTTTGAGGCCCTGAAAAAGCTTGAACAGAAGCGCCAACGGGAGAGAAGCTCTCGCTTGCTGATGGTTACGGGAGAGGCTGCTCCGGAGCGCAAGAGATGGCCCTTCTGGCCTTTTCCTGTTCTTGCTGCGCTCTTGCTCCTGAACGCGGGGGTAATGTTCTGGTGGGTCCACACGCGCGTCCCGGAAAGACAGGTCGCGGTCACAAAATCGCCAGCTACTCATGAGGATTTATCGAGAGCTGTCTCAACCACCCGTCAGGAAGCGGGTGAACAAGGCAGGCCTGCTGATTTGAAAGAGCCCCCGCAACTCAAGACTGCCAACATATCCAGGACACCAGTCACCGAGCAACAAGTCCCGCGCACTTCCCGGACCGAGCAAGCTCCCACAGCGAAACCCGCGGACGCCTCGCCCAAACTCCGTCCTGTGAGCAGAGCAGCGGGAGATACAAGAGTGCTCGAGCTTAAGGAACTCCCTCCTGCGATCAAGAGCAGCTTGCCCGAATTGAAAATCTCTGCTCATTATTACACCGCAGAGCCGCAGGCGCGATTCACAAGAATCAACGACCTGAACCTGAAGGAGGGACAAGCCTTGACTACCGGGGTGAAGTTGGAAGAGATCACTCCTGAAGGTGTGGTGCTCAGTTATCAGGGTTATCGCTTTCGGATGGGGATCAACGAAAGCCGTTAGCAACGCGGCTCACGTGCTCCGGCGCGCGGCGGCCTGATACCGATTTGCAATCAAGATGAAGGCCGAGGCGGCAGCGAGGAGCCGACGCAGACGTACTCAGAAGTACGTCGAGGAGAGCGACGCAGCGACAACGAAGGCATACGCTTGATTGCAAATCGGTATTACTTACCCTGCTCTGTCGTCCCTTTCTCTTGCGTACCTTTGCTGTCCTTCGGGGGGTTCATCCAGTGCAACTCTTCCTTCTTTACACTGCCCCTCTCCGTAAAGTTGTCGATGAAGTCAGAAGTCGCTCCCTTTGCTTCATCCTGGTTACGGAGTACATGGGGCTTGAGGAGCATGATGATCTCGGTCCGTGATACATCACTCTCCCGGCCGCCGAAGAGATAGCCGACAATAGGTATCTTACTGAGATACGGGATCCCTGTCAGGGACTTCGAGGTGTCTTCCCGTATCAGCCCGCCGATGACAATCGTCT
>DATFYE010000207.1:0-3913 GCA_035315185.1 Syntrophorhabdales bacterium
GTTCACCATAAAGATGCATCGTCACCGACAAACACAAAACCAGGCACCATGGAGTCAGAAAAAAGTGCTTGAGGAAAACAGTATGTAACGCACGGCTACTACAAAGAAAAAGCAGGATTTGTTACGTATAGCTTCCTGAAAGAGTGTTTCTGCTGCTTCTTTCTAAAATGCACGATTTTAGCCGGTAATTGTGAAGATGGCGCACGCACCATCCCCCGCTGACTGATCTCTCGACCTCCCCTGTTCGCTACAACCCGTTCTACCTTTTGAGCTACGGCAGCAAATTATACGGCTGGGCCCTCTCCGTCCACTCGCTCGCCGGGTATTCAGCTTGGAGCTTCTGATAGGCTGCCTTAAGGTGTTTTGGATCATGGGTGCTCTTGTAGCCTGCTACCCCTCGCAGGTAAATGGCTTCAGGCGTAGCCCTGCTCTTCGGATAATCGGCAATGAGTTTCTCTGCGTCTGTGAGCGCTTCACTGAAGCGGTTCAGATCGAACTGGGTCTTGATTATCCCAAGCAGGAGCGAAGGCACAAATTCTTCCGGTGACAAGAAACCGACCGTGCGGGAGTGCTCTTTGCCGTCTTCGTCAAGCACGATGACTGTCGGGGTCCACTTGACATTGAAATCGTCAGCATACGGCTTGGCGTCGGCGAGTAACTGAATCGGGATCATACGGCCGTTAACAAATTCGGCGACCTTGCTGTCAGGGTACGTAACTGCACCCATCTGCTTG
Organism: Syntrophorhabdales bacterium; assembly: GCA_035315185.1. Lineage (GTDB taxonomy): Bacteria > Desulfobacterota > Syntrophorhabdia > Syntrophorhabdales > WCHB1-27 > JADGQN01. The sequence continues at coordinate 735 of DATFYE010000207.1, forward strand.
CAGCCAATTCAGCCGGGGTTGAAAAAATCGAGCAGTATGGGTTTCCTCTCGGCCTTTGCCCGCGCAAGGGCGACACTCATATCATCTAGCCACTGGATCTCTGCCATGACTCCCTCCCTTGATTTGAACTTCATGAAATATAGTGACTCCTGAACCCTCAAGCAACTGGGGACTCCTGGTCCCGGCCGCATTGCAGCTTTCATAGAAGCAGATATTGGCTTTTAGTAAAGGCCCATTGCTGGAGTGTGCTTTTCTGCTGCCCGTCGGTAATGGAACCTAAAATCTCATCATCATACTTGGTGATGAAAGGATCTTGCCAAGCAGCTCAAGGAAGGCGGTTTCTTCCTTACTCTTGAATCCTCCCGAGCCGCGGCGCACTCACGATGATAAGCGGAAATCCTGGACCTGATCCCCTGCGCTTCAGACGTCCACAGCTGATAGGCCGCCCAGTGGCTTATTTGATAGCGGTGGATCAGGCACGGCAGTGGTACTGGTCCCGTGTGTGTCTTACATTATAAGTCAGGAGACGTTATAGTCCAGACAAAGGGAGGAAGGTATGAAGGTCATGCGGCTCACGATGTTTCTTGTGGTTGCCTGTATGCTGGTCCTGTTAGCGGGTCAGAGCGCCTTCGGTGCGATAAAGATCGTCAAGTTCACCGTACCGACCTGCGAATGACCGGTGACCGAATCATGGGCACGGAGTGCCCTGCGGAGTGTCAAAGGCGTGAAAGACGTGGATTCAAACTGGATGATTCACTGGATGAAGGCAACGTACGATGACCAGGTGACAAACTATGACGCCCTGGTCAAAGCCCTTGCCAAGGAGGGCTTCTATGTCGAGGGCGAGCCAGAGTACCTGGAGCCTGAAGATCCGGAGTAAGAGCAGTCGGGTGGGGGCGGGCATCTATTTGACCATTTATTTTTTAGAGTACAATTTCTCAAAATGGGGTTTATAGTCTTCGGCCCAGTGAAAGAGTAAAGGAGGTATCTATGAAGAGTAAACTCGTGTTTCTGGTTTTTCTTTCCCTTCTGGCCTGTCTCTTGTTGTCCCCCCGGGACAGCCAGGCAGCGGCAAAGACGGAGCTGATCGGCAAACCAACGATAGGCTGGTTTCTTGCTTCGACCGAGGATCGGCTCATCAACTATGGTCCGGAGTATTATGAGAAGAATTACCTGATCATGACCTTCTTTCCTGCTGCATTCACCCCCGTCTGAACGGGTGAAATGCAGGGCCATATGCGGAACCTCTCCGCATACGAGGCCCTCAACGCCCGGGTCGTGGGCGTCAGCCGGGACGATGTGATCACGTTAAAGTACTGGACCAAGCACCTTCGTCTCACGTTTCCCCTCCTCTCCAACATCAGCGGTTACGTTGGCGATTACTTTGGTGCGACGAAACCGGGTCAGTTTGTCTTCGAGAGGCTCACGGTCATTATCGACAAGAAGGGTATCGTCCGGTACATGAAAGACGGGTCACCCAACTACGAGGAGATCCTGACCTTTCTCAAGAAGCTGAACGAACAGGAGCCGAAGAAGTAAGCGGTACGGCTGCTCCTCGGAGAGAATGGCGAACCGTACGATACACCACCCACGCGCAACGGAGGTGATGCGTGAAACTGAATGAATACTTTGATAGTGCCAAGGGCCTAGGGGTACTTGCCACATCGGATGCATCAGGCAACGTGAACGTCGCCGTCTATGCTCGGCCCCATTTTACGGATGAGGGTGACGAGAAGACCGCAGCTTTTATCATGGCCGATCGCTTGAGCCATGCCAACATCCAGACGAACCCCCATGCTGCATTCCTCTTCATCGAGGAGGGGCAGGGATATTCGGGCAAGCGGCTCCATCTCACGAAGGTACGCGAGGAAACGAGCGCGGAACTCGTGGCCGCTATCTGCCGCCGCTGTAACTACAACATGTACGGCAGCGAATCCCTCCGCTCTGTGGTCTTCTTCAGGGTCGACGACGTGTTGCCCCTTATTGGCCCCGGTCCCGGGTAGTTTAACCCACGGGGCCGCCGTTCGCGATGGGAACGCACTACGATTTCGACCTCATGGTCATCGGTGCCGGCATTGCCGGGTTCGTCTCCGCGGTAACAGCTAATGGACTCGGCAAACGTGTCGCCATCATCGAAAAGCGAAAGGTTGGCGGCAACTGTACTAACTTCACCTGTATCCCCAGCAAGGCGCTCATCCGCTCGAGCCACGTGAGCCGAGAGATGGCTCACCTCGATCGCCTCGGGCTTCAAACCGTTCCCATAGCCGGCCTTGATACCGGGCAGGTAATGGCCCACATCCGGTCGGTGGTCCAAAAGGCTTACGAGAAAGATCTCCCGGAGACCTTCGAGAAAATCGGCATCCAGGTAGTGGCGGGCGCGGCCTCATTCGTCAATCAGCATCAGGTTCAGTTAAATGGGCAAACCCTCTCCGCCGAAAAGTTCATCGTAGCCGTCGGCACGCGTCCTCTGGTCCCGCCGATCGCCGGGCTTCGGGACGTCGACTATCTGACCAATGAAAATCTCTACCAGCTTGACAGCCTGCCCAGGTCACTCATCATTCTGGGCGGTGGTGTGGACGGGCTGGAGTATGCCTCCGCATTCGGGAGACTGGGCGTGGAGACCACCGTTGTCGAGATGGCAACGCGCCTTCTGCCCATGGCAGACCGTGAGCTGGTCAATAAATTGTTACAGACCCTGCAGGTTGACGGGATCCGCATACTTGCCGGGGCGAAGGCAGCGAAACTCTGGAAGGAGCGCGACAAGGTCGTGCTCATGTTCGAGCAAGGAGAGGGACGCTATGGGGAGGTCCAGGCAGACCGCGTCCTCGTGAGTATCGGGAGAAAACCTGATCTGGAGGGGCTCTCACTCGAGAAGGCCGGCGTGAAGTACAGCTCCAGAGGCATCATTACCGACAGCAAGCTCCGGACCTCTGCTCCCAACATCTATGCCTGCGGCGATATCGTCGGTCCCTATCAGCTCGCCTCCACGGCCGAGTACCAGGGCATGCTCGCCGCCACGAATGCGGTGTTGCCCATCAAACAAAAGGTCGATTACCGCTACAACGTCTACGTTATATTCACGGAGCCGCCCCTCGCATACATTGGCCTTACGGAAGAGGAGGCTCACAAAAAGCATGGGGCGAACCTTAAGGTCTATCGGTTCGACTACACAAACATGC
>DATFYE010000208.1:0-14726 GCA_035315185.1 Syntrophorhabdales bacterium
AGCATCAGCCACAGGGATTGAGCCAAAATCGCGTAGTTTCTGATATCAAAAAGACTTCGTGTTGTTGCCTTTACTTGACATATAAACCTTTTCGCTACATATTTAGCTCATACCAAAGCAAGTTATTTTCGCGGCCAGAGCAACTAGAGGAGGGGTATATGGCGAAGGATAGACCTACGATCGGCACCGATGGGCGACCGCTGCCGATACTGCCGCCGGTACGCGATGCGCGCGTCTGGGCCCGACTGGTCCGCGTGCTGTTCTACACGCCCGGTTTCTTGGCGCTGCTGCTGCTGAAGACCGGTGAACCAACGGGCTTCGGCATGTCGGTGGAACTGCTGATGCTCTCAAGCGCGGCGGCTATCGTCGGTGGCTTGTTCGTCGGCACCGAGTCGGAGGACAAGGGGGCTGATCATTCATCCAGGGTCGGAGCCTGGAGCGGAGCGTTGGTGCTCGAGCTGCTCGCCGTGGTCCCTTTCATCTGCGCGGTGCCTTCCTTGTTCCACGAGCTGGCGAACAGCACCCTGCTCCACTCCAGAGCTCTCGGCGCGGTGGATACCTCGCTCGGGGCCTCTGAGCTGGTGCCCGCGATGGCGATCCTGCCGTTCATGGTGTATCAACTGGCCGGCTTCGGCACCCTGCATTTCGTCGTTACCAAGCCGGTGAACTGGATTATCAATATCGCCATCCTCGGCTTGATCATTGCCAGTTACATCGCCTACCGCCTGGGCAGCTACGGCATCGAAAAGAGCCTCGTTGGGCTGCTGGTCCTGGGCATGGGCGCCAGCGTGCTTTACGGCATTCTCAAGCTCAGACAGATGCAGGCGGACTACGACCAGCGCTGCCCGCCCAAAGAGGAAAAGTAAGGCGACAATGGTACACGAGCCGCGTCCTCGAGCCGAGGGCGCGGAGCGGCTCGCGCCACGCGCGCATCCTGAAAACGCCGCGGCACCGGAGGAGGGATATCATGTGGTGGATCAGTTATCGAGGTGAAGGCAAGACCGGAGTCGAGAACGTCGGCGTCTTCGAGGACGATGGAACTCCCCGCAAGAAGCACCCGCTGCTCCTCGATCCGTCGCCCGATGCGCATCCGCTGCACATCGCTCGCGGCTTCGCGCTGGTCGGGGACGATCTTTACATCGCCAACGCCTGGCGCAAGGACAGCCATATCGCCCGCTACCGCCGCCGCGGCGACACCTTTCACTTTTCCGATCTGTTGGCGACCAGCAAGCAGGTCGCGGCATTGGTTCACCCCTTCGATGTCGAGCTCGGCGACGACGGCCGCATCTACGTCTCCTGCCAGGACACGAACATCGTTCTCGCTATTCTGCCGGAGACGCGCAAGCCGGCTTCCGTGGCGAAGCACCTCCGCAAGACCTTCCCCGACGGGAACTTCCTTCCTGGCACGGTGGTGGCCTCCAGCCAGGGACGGCTCCCCGACGCCGGCGAAAAGGCGCCGAGAGACGTTCCTTCGCCACAGGGTCTCAAAGTGGTGCTCGACGTGCATGGCAGACCCCGCCACTCCGTCCGCGGGATCATCGTGCACCGCGGACATCTTTACGTGGCGGACGAGGCAGGCAACGCCGTCAAGATCTTTGAGTTGAAGTCGGGGCAGCTGGTGGCCCGCATCAAGGGGAAGAAACTCTCGAAGCCCGTCCACCTGATCCTGCAGGGCGACACGCTCTACATCGGCGCCGCCGGCAGTGGCAGCATCCTCGCCTACGACATTCCCAAAGCGGCTCCACGCGGCAAGCTCAAGGCGCGCACGGTCATCAACGGCAAGCTCAAGGCCCCGTCCGGCTTCGCGATCGGACCTGACGGCGATCTCTACGTGGCCGAACGGTTCGACCAGCGGGTTCGGCGCTTCTCCATCAAGGGGAAGAAAAAGGGGACGTTTATCGACGGGCTGCCGGACATGCCGGAGTTCCTGGTGCACATACCAGATACGGTGTGAGACATCGGGGGCGTTGGGGCCGGAGTCGTCGACATCGTCTTCCGGCAAACGAGTCGGCAAGCAGTCCGCAACAGACCTGCAAATGGACGCGTGATGGACACGTATATCATCTCCCTGAAGGAGATCCTCTGGGGCGGCTTCCTGGTGGCGATCACCGTGTCGATCCACGGTACCGGCATGTTCGTGATTTTGCGGATCACCGATTCGCTGAAGGAGCGCTTCGGGCCCATTGAGTCCTTCTTGGGTGACCTTGGCGTCATCGTACTCGCGAGTTGGCTGATTATCCTGACCAACCTCGTCGAGGTGATGGCTTGGGCGGCGTTTTACGTCTTACGGGACGCGCAGCCCAACCATAGCGTCGCCTTCTATCACGCATTGTTGAACTACACGACGCTGCAGGCCGGCTACTTGCCGCGGCACTGGCGTCTGCTCGAAGCGTTGCTTGGCATGGTGGGGCTTCTTACCATCGCCTGGTCGACCGGGATCCTGTTCATGCTCGCGAGGGATTTCCAGGACAACCAGCTCCGCATACGCAAGCGCAAGCACGAGCTGAAGAATAAGGCGAGCTCGACCCGGCAGCCTGATTCGTCGGCCCCGTGAGCCGGGGCATGGAGGTAATTTATGGCTAAATTACTATGGCAACCGAGCGAGGAAAGAAAGAGAAACGCAAATATAACCAAGTTCATGGAGTTTGTGAACGAGCGGTACGGGAAAAGTCTTCGTACCTACGCGGAACTTTACAGGTGGTCGATAGAGTATATTCCCGAATTTTATGCCTCAATATGGGATTTCATGGGTATTAAAGCGTCCAGGAGCTACGAGACAGTCGTAGATGACATTAACAAATTTCCGGGGGCAAAATGGTTTACGGGGGCAAAGTTAAATTTCTCAGAGAATCTTTTGAGATATAGAGACGATCGCACTGCCTTTATATTCAGAGCGGAAACGCAGAAATCATTGAGAATGAGTTATGCCGAACTTTACGACCACGTAGCGCGCCTGGCAAAACCCCTTAAGGAGATCGGTGTTAGGCCTGGGGACCGTGTAGTCGCCTATATGCCGAACGTGATAGAGACGGTTGTAGCTATGCTGGCCGCTACCAGCCTTGGCGCCATATGGTCGTCCTGCGGCCTGGAGCTTGGGCCAAAAGCAGTTCTGGACCGCTTCAGCCAGATTGAACCAAAGGTGCTGTTTGCGGGGAGTGGATATCTTTACAAAGGTAAGGCCTTTAATACCCTTTCGAATGTAGCAGAGGTTGTGCAGGGATTGCCCTCGGTTGAGAAAGTTATTATGGTACCCTATGCGGTTGAAACAGCGGGTCATGGTCCCGCCCCGAATGCAGTATATTATGATGATTTCTTATCGCGTGAACGTGGATTAGAAATCCAGTTTGAGCAGCTGCCCTCTGATCATCCGGCAGAAATCTTATTTTCCTCTGGAACGACCGGCAGGCCAAAATGTATTGTTCACGGAATTGCCGCAACGCTTATTGCTCATTTAAAGGGACATATAATTCACTACGATTTAAAGCGCAACGATACTGCACTCTTTATAGCAAGCCCTACCTGGATGGTGTGGAATGTGCAGGCAAGTTGTCTGGCAGTAGGCAACACCATAGTTTTGTATGATGGTAATCCTTTCTATCCCAATCCGGGAGCACTCTGGAAGATAATACAGGATGAGAAAGTGACTTTTTTAGGGTGCAGTGCAGCTTTCATTGATGCCCTGAGGGCTCAGGGAGTGAGGCCAAAAGAGCTGTACGATTTATCATCGTTGCAGGGGATATTTCAAACGGGATCAGCCCTTTCTGCCGAAGGGTTTGAATACATTTATCAGGCAATTAAAGATGACGTCTATTTTGACTCGGGTTTGGGCGGCACAGATATCCAGACCGGGCTCGTTGAGGGCAGCCCGATACAACCTGTGTATGCCGGTGAGATGATGGGGCCTTCGTTGGGGATGAAGGTAAATGTCTATGATGAAAATGGCAAACCTGTCATTGACAAACAAGGAGAACTCGTCTGCGAAAAACCCTTTCCGTCGGTCCCTCTTTATTTTTGGAATGACTCCGATGGAGAGAGGTTTAGAGAAGCTTATTTCAATGTCTACCCGAACATATGGCGTCATGGCGATTATGCTATGATCCACAGTGATACAGGCGGAATAACTGCCTTTGGTCGCTCCGATTCAGTTCTGAAACCATCCGGTGTTCGAATAGGTGCCCTTGAAGTATACAATGTCATAGACAAATTGGATGAGGTTGCAGATAGTCTTGTCGTGGGGCAGAACTGGCAAGGGGATCAGCGTATTATCCTCTTTGTGAAGCTGGCGAAGGGGTACGAACTAAACGAAAAGTTAAAGGAAAAGATAAAGAATGCCCTGCGTACAAGCGCCTCACCCCGACACGTGCCTGCGAAGATTATTGAAGTGCCGGAGATTCCTTATACTGTAAACATGAAAAAGGTCGAGAGCGCCGTCGGAAATATAGTAAACGGCAGACCTGTGGTGAATCGCGACGTTTTGAGTAATCCTGATTCATTGGATTACTATGAGAAAATCACCAGCGAAGAACTCCGATCATAAATTTGGGGCGCCTTTATCAAACGGGACATCCCTTTTGCTTGGCTAACAACTTCCTGCAAGAGCCACTGCATCACGTGGGGTGTGGGTTGGGACCCGAGACGGTTCTGGCCAAATTTGTAAGGCTGACCAGGAGGTTGAGGAAATAACAATACCGGGAAGTTTCAAAAAAGACCGCACAGCCGACCTTCCCCATGCCCGGGAGGATGTACTCGGCAAGGGGGATCTCCTTGAGAAGTCCCTTCATCTCATGCTCCAGGAGTTTGCCTGCACAGCATTCCGGAAGGTACCGAGTATGTAGCGAACCTGGCCCGTTGTGCGATGTCCCCCAAGGCGTGCTTGCAGGAGGCTTCTCGGCTCTTCCGCGCCGGCTATACCCAGCGTTAACGGAAATCAAAAGTGCGCAGGCTGAACATCCCGGTGCGAGGCCTTCTGCTGCATGAGGCTGCGAATTTGCTCGAACAGGAAATCGGGGTGGACAGGCTTGAGGAGATAGCGACCACACCCGCACGCGACGGCTTTCTTCATCATCATCTCGTCGACGGACGCAGCGCAGAGGATGACGGGAAGGTGTTTGAGCCCGTCTGTCTGCCTCATGGTGCAGACAAGCTCCAGACCGTCCATCACGGGCAATGCTGCCTCAGTCACCACTACGTCAACAGACGGTTTGGCGTTCAATACCCTGAGAGCTTCCACACCTGAGCCCGCGGTAACGATCCTGCAACCGAGCATCTCAAGGCTCACGGCAAGGAGGGTGCGAACCGTGCGGTCGTCGTCGACGAGCAGCACGCACGGTGCTGCAGGCTTTCTGTTCGTCGTCCCCTCACGCCGGCTATGCCGTGGCGTGGGAGCCGTGGAGCTCAGTGGCACTATGCTTTCTCTTTCCTCCATGCGTCCATGGCTGTGGAAGACCTTCGCGGCCGGTAAGCCCTGCCGCCATCGTGTACGGCACTATCCGTGGGGTGTTGTCTTCGAAAAAACCGGAAAGCCTATTGTGCAGTCTCCTGACTATGGCTTCCCCTGCGGCATGGACGTTGTTCATACTGCCAAACTCGGTACAGAGAATACCCACGGTGGCGCCCTCTGCGTACCAGCCCTTCGCGTCAATCTCCCGTGTCGAGGAAGAGAGCACGGAAGCAACCTTCCGGGCCATTTCGGGTGACGGACACCCGGAAATATCGAAAAGCATCAGGAGGAAAGGCCTCCCTGACCTCGAGGTCCTTGTCAGTTCCCGGTCGATCACGTTGTGGAACGCCGCCTCGGGCGAGAGGGGGAGGTCTGTCGGTAGCCGTGCCGTGTCTGTGGCGCCGCCATCACGCTGCTCTCCCCGCGGAAAGAATCTCATCCGCGCACCTGATCGCTCTTACCCACGTGTTCCCGGCTCGTGTCCGCCTCGACATGAGGTTTCAAACCCGGGGACGTGGTAACGGTTGAAGCCGGCATGGGCCTCGCACGCGTAGCTCTCTTCAACAGGAGATAGAGGTTGTCGCTTAAAGCGAACGCCGAATCTTCGCAGCCCAAGATCGATGAAAACTTCTTTGTGCGGACACCACTGAACAAACGCACGGTCGCCTCTTACAAAAAGAATCTATGGCCGGAGAACACACTTGTCAAGGGTGTCTGCCCCCAAACGTCCCTGCGTGGACCTTTGCCACCTAATGGGGCTCAAAAGGCAAGCGGACTGAGCAAATCGTGCCTGCCTCTCGAAGCACCAAGTTGTATCCGGCGCCACCATAGAGGTGAAACCGGCGATCAGGCCAAGTAGCCATTCTGGGTCAACCATTAGTCCTTTAAAATTCTTGGCAATAGCCAGTAATCTGACTACCGTACGTGGTGTGCCCTAAAGATACCGTGTCACCTGGAGCGTTGTTGGTTCCGCAATACTCCCGTGGAACCAGTACCAGAAAGTCTCCAGTCTGCTCATTCCGCACAGCGCCATAGCCTTTCGGGGGTTTGGGTATCCTTGACTCCGAATCTGGTAGGCTCGCTATCGCTTGAATATAGTTATCCACTGCAGGTGCTGCATAGCCATTTGCCGTTGCTGCCATAACCATAACGCATGCAACCACGAGAACCGTTTTCATTTCCCTTCCTCCATTCCGGTAGTGCCCCCCCTTTAAAAGTGTAGCGGGGATACTGGGGAATAACAATCGGCCAACGGTCTATTTCGATTCGGTGGAACGACTGAATACTATCGACCTATTAAAGGAAGAAGAACCGGCGTTGTAGGAGGACGAAGCTGTAGAGTGGCTAAAGAGGGAGATCCATAATCGTCCGGACAGATTATCTCTCTTTACGAATATCCGTCTCGTGAAGGACCCTGAAGATTAACAGCCTCGGCTTCATCGCTTTCTCGAGGTAGCCACATCCTTCTTCATATCAGACTTACTCCACACCGTTATCAGGATCGCTGCCGATGTGACAACGACCAAAGCTCCCCACAGGGTGATGTTGAGACAAATAAGGTCAAGGACTACGAAGTAAGTTGGAAAAAAACAATGCTTAGCCATGCTTTGGCCCTCCGCCGCTCAATACGATGTTATACCTCACGCGTGAACTTCGCGCCGTGGGGGACTGCCCTATCCGACAAACGCAAGCTCGTGCAGAAAAAAGCCGACCTCCGAGAGCAGGAGTACAGCTAACGCGGCCGTACCTCTGAACCGTTACTACCATCTCGACAGCTTACCCGTAATGTAAAGTCGGTCAAGCTCGCAGCCCTCTTCTTCACATAGGCATCTAGTCCATCGCTTAGGATTAGCCCGATAGTTCCTTTTTTTCTCCTTCACATTCATGCCCGCCCATGCGTCGCAGTCGTCTATCTGGTGTTCCTTTTTCCCCACATTATTCCCTAGAGCGCCGCGAAGAACATCGGCGTGACTACTTGCCACTATTTGAGAGCGACTCCCATTTCTTTCGCCCATCCATCTCACAAATATGGCCAGCGAGATTATGAGCACGACGACCATGATTGAGACTGGTATCCTTTTTTGCATTCCTCGGTGCGTCCTCATTAGGGCTAGCGAGTAGGGCGTCTAAGTCAAAGAGTAGACGCACCCACGTCAGATAACAATCAGCCAAGTGTTTATTTCTGATGGGTTGAAGGGCTTAAATCAAAAGCACTTACATGCAAAAAAAGTGAACTGCAGGATCTCAAGCGTGGTGCCGGATACGCACTATCATGCTGTGTTCCGCGCGGCGTGTGAGAACTTTACGGTGTTCAGCGCGGAGGATGGGGAGAACTCAACTTGACCTGCTGTACGTGACTTTTTCTCGTCGCAGAATTTATTAAAAAAAGTGCTGGGGCACAGTTCCTGCGCACAACTTCCTAGTCCTCACAGACGGCACTCTCTGACGTGTTGTATGTTTCAACTGGTAATCAGCACCCTTTCATCGACCAGAATCGCCCCTTATGGCTCTTATCTCCTCATCATCTTTTTTGTACGTAGACTACCTCTCCTTTTTGGTGGTCCGGCCTATGAAGGGCTTACAGGCAGTGAGCATAATGGGAAACGGTTTCCTCAAGTCAGGATAATAGCCGCTTTCGGTGGCCGCTATTTTCCACAGACGTACCTTTTTCGGACGCATAAACATCAACCGCTTACAGCGAAAGCCAGCGACGGTACTCCGCCTGACGAACGACTCATGTAGCTGGGCGTTTTCTCGTTAGAATGCCGGAGAGGCCGGCAAGGAGCAGAAGGGCTATTGAAGGCTCTGGTACTACCCCAGATACTGCCCCAGATACTGCCCCAGGAGGAAACTCCACGGGTCCGCCCGGGCCGCTCCCCGGAGTGATAGATTCGTTATTGTGGTTCGAACCAAATGTTATAACTGGAATGGCAGCCGCTGCAAGGAGTGGCCCCAGAAATGGAAAGCCGCCCGCTGCCGAGGGAAGAGCGCCCGAGACAACTGCCGACGAACCAGAGGCGATGGGGGCGGCCGGCAACTCGGAAGCTCCGATTTCAGCGACGAGTACATCGATTGGAACAGGGTGGAATTCTTCAGCCTCGGCAGGCTCTGCAGACAATGGCATCGCGACCGGAGCGATCGGGGCATTTCCCTCGATGATGTCGTTGCCACATTTCATGGTCCAGTGAAGACCGATCTTGCTTTCGAGCCGCATGTCCCGAACGGTGAAAATGAACGTCAGGCCAGTCTCTGTCAAGGTTACAGCGGCATCCGCTACATAATCCCCGTAACCACCTCTCCAGGCCTGATGTGCGCGGTACTTGGTCACATACGGCAGAGGCGAGGTCATAACGATGTCAGAAAATCTCAACGTGTAAACTTTTTTCTTCTCGAAGGAAACCACATAATCCCATCCTTCGGAGGCCTCGAAGATATCCCCGGTGTACGGAGGTCTGCCGGCAACCTTCCAGCCTCTTGAGCTGATGTAGAGGTCTCCTGGCGCTGCATCCCGCGTGTGCTTGATATTGTGCGCGTAATTGAAGAAATAGGGCCCGGTAATCTTCACCGTCATGACATTGCCGTTTACGATCACCTCCATCTGATCGACCGCTGATCTGCTCCCGATGACGTCTCGGTACCCCGACGGCTTGACGTTTACATACTTTCCTCCCCAGTAGATTGCGCTACCCGCGCGATCATCGATCACGACCGCCTGCCCGATGCCCGTGGTGAGGAGTGTGACCACGAGAAAGCAAACCATGGAGAGTATCGCCTTTCTGTTCGTCTCCAACCGTCTTGGTGGGGGTGTGTGGCGAATCTGGATAGGTGCCCTTGGACCAAGGAACATAACCTCAATAATTGGTACGATGGGGTTAGAAATGGCTGTCATTATAGCCTGAGGCCACGTCGATGGTCGTTCTCAACGAACGGGATCTGCAGGCCGGATTCTGCTGTATGGATCCATCGAAAAGATCTTTTGCTGTCAGGTAGTTCATCATCGATGTCTGCTTTCTCGTGAATCTATTAATACGATAGTGCAGCAAAGCCATGGTAACAATTGGTCAAAGGTATAGTTTTGTATGCCAAATGGCTTAATCCTTAAGGAGCACATAGCCACAGTCCCGCCTCGACAGTCCCGTTTCACGATAGACCCTCCCCTGAGCAGGCGAGATTCGCTCAGCTACTTCTCACTTTCCCGGATGGACCTCTCAAGTTCTTCCCGGCGAATATACACCTTCTTAGGCGATAGCCTCACGACCGCGATCTGCCAGCGTTTATCAATTTCCAGAGTGTGGCATTCGACACCTTGAGAATCTCTTTTTGTGGTGACTGACCAGGCAATGCCCGACATGACCAGGATCGAGCTGGCGCAAGAATTTAGGGCCGTCCGCCCAGACATACCGGTCATTCTTGTTACGGGTTCAGTCATCTGGTCGATGCCCCTCCCGCCGGTGCAGCCCGTATTCGGGCCTTTCTCATGAAACCCCTCACAAGAGGGGAACTGGCCCGAACGGTCCGGAAAGTGCTGGACGGATAGAACATATCCTGCAGCTTTCTCCCTGGTAATCCTCACGCAGCCAGCGAACCGGCTATACAAGCTTCAGGTGTGAGAAATACTCTTCGAACCCCGATGAGTGCTTCCTGGAATCTTCAACTTCTCTTTTTTCTTCTCGATACACGGTTACGTCCGGCAACGGTGACCGCCGATCTGAAAAAAGTTTAACTTGACCGCGTCCGCTACCGATGCCACAATTGACTAGACCATAGCCTCCTTCGCCAATCGCTCGTGGGCGTGTGTAAAACAATAAAGCGAACGAGGAGGAGGGTTATGCCACGTATCTTCACCATAGTCTCCTATTTTCTCGCAGCGTTTTTGCTGTTCCCCGTTGCGACACCCGGATCCTATTGCCCCCGAACGTGCCAGAGCACGGCTGGTCTCCTCACCGTTGTAGATAATGATGACTTTGCGCTCTGCAGCGGTTTCACCTTCGTACCAGAAGGCCATCACCGCACCGAACGCTTGCTCCTTCCGTGGCAGGCACGTATCACACATACGCCATTCATTGCAGCGAGCTTTTCCCGTGCGCCCCCTTCCTGCTTCGTGCTTCGTAGCTCTTTGACTACTCCTGATGAAACACATCATGATCTGACAAATTCATATATCGAAGGAGATGGACATTATGGAGAAGATCTTGATTATTGGATGTAAGCGCACCACGAATGATGTCTGTATAGCGTGCAGCCGTTGCACGGTAGCATTCAACAGAAAAGACGGCGAGTTTGCCAGGTACAAAGGGGATGATGCACAGCTCTTAGGGATTCTAAACTGTGGGGACTGCCCTGGGACTGCGGCGGGCGTCAGACTTATGCAGTTCAAGTTTTGGAATGCACCCATGGGGGAACTGCCTACAAAGATCCACTTGGGCAACTGCCTTGCGAATAATTGTCCTCACCGCGGCACCTTACTTCCTATGATTGAGAAGCTCACAGGAGTTGAGGTCATAGCGGGAACCCATCCCTACGGGGCTACAGATATTTTCAAACCTGTTTCAACCGATAAAAAATAGGCCAGCTGAAATAGGCATTGGGGGCGGGCTGACTCATGGTGGCTCACCCCTCAATGTTTCTGTGGTAATCGTTTACTCGTTAAGTTCGCTTTTGGTAAAGAGTAGGTGCAGTGCGCAAATTTTTACTCGCTTACGGATCAAAGAAGATGCTGAACCCTCGTTCCTAAGCACTGCTTCCTGTACTAGTGCATCGGCGCTTCACAAAATGAGATCCACATTAGAAGTGGCATTCGAGACTTCTTCCTTTGAGACTCGACAGTCAATCAGCCACATAAGGACTGCCAATTTTGTACCGATTTCTGTAATGCTGGCGTGTTCACCATTATGCGGAGTGGTGAAGTGAGATGCGGTTTCCCTCCTGCTGAAAGGTTGTTTGTGCTAACGGCTCTCATTGTTTAACATCACCAAGGGTAGTGCTTACCTCGGTTTGGGATGCCAGCGATCTCAGCAAGAAAGATGAAGGAAATCTATAAGCGGCCCGATGCGCAGCAAAATATCCCATCACAATGTCGGCATGCAAAGCGCTAGCAGCCTGTCTTCTTTTCAATGGGAGCAGCGCAGAGGGCAGATAGGCTATCACCCCCGTGTATCGTTTGGCACTCCATTATTCCCATGCTCCGCCAGCACTCGGTTTGCGACCTCGAAAAAGCCTTCTGATGAAATGGCAGCAAGCTTTTCAGCCCGGGTATCGTGGAGTATATTAAATGGGTCTGGCGGTAGGCCGTCAAACGCGAAATGATAAATGTTTGTGGCCCTTGTCCGAAAATTGACTTCCATGAAGACCAATACCTTGATACAATGACGGTTGGAAACCGATGATGCCGAAAACCGGTCGATCTAAAAAGAGCGAGGGAACACAAAAACCGCTTTCATCACCCGGTCTGCTCCTTCGGATCTACCTTAAGGTGTTCCTCTGCCTATTCATGGTGACCCTGATCGGTGGCGCCCTCAGTCTCCATAATATCGATCTCGTGAACATAGCCATCCTTTATTTATTGCCTGTCCTTGTGAGCGCGGTATTCTGGGGAAGAGGGCCTTCATTTTTAGCAGCTATTGTTGGTGTGCTTGCTTTTCATTATTTCTTCGTGCCGCCTCCCTTCAGTTTCAGGTTAGCCAATCCACGGGATTTTTTTATTCTCGCTGTTTTCCTGATTGTAGCCTTTGTTACCGGAACGATGGCGGCGAGGCTTCGTACTGAGCTGGAAAAAACCAAGCAGCGGGAAAAGAGAACGCTTGCCTTATATGCACTGAGCAGAAACATGGCAGCCGAGAGCGATTTGCGCCCTATCTTAGAAGCCTTTGCGGAGAATGTGGCGGCAACGGTCACAGGCGAGGTGGTCGTCCTGGTAAGGGGCCCTGATACGGACATCCTCTATAAGGCCGCCTCATACCCACCTGAGAGCCCGCCATGTCACGATGAGGAATTGACAGTGGCGCAACGGGTCCTGGAGCACGGGAGGCGTGAGGAGATACGGACGGGAAACCCGAGAGAAGTGTTCCTGCCCATCAATACAGACGAAAGAACACTTGGTGTCTTTGCGATCAAACCCGCCTCCCACGAGGCTACGTTCTCCTCTGAACAAACGCAACTGATAGAGGCATTCGCCAATCTCGCCGCTGTTGCTATAGCGCGCGTGAAACAGGTGGAGGCAGCCGATAATCGGCTGAGACGCTCAAACGATCAGCTTCGTGCTCTTTCCGCCCGTTTTCAATCCATCAGCGAAGAGGCCAGAACGATTCTTGCCCGCGAGATCCATGATGAGCTAGGGCAGGTGCTGACAGGATTGAAGATGGACCTGTTACGGTTATCGAAAAAACCGCCTGAACAGCAGCGCGTGCTTGCGGACCAGATAAAATCGATGGGCCATCTTGTTGACGACACGATCCAGGTCGTCCGCAAAGTTTGCACGCGGTTGCGACCGAGTGTGCTGGACGACCTCGGACTGCTTGCAGCGATTGAGTGGCAGGTAGAGGACTTCGAAAAGCGAACTCAAATCGAATGCGAGTTGTCGTCACGCTTTGACGATTCCCATGTGGACCGGAATCTCTCAACGGCCATATTCCGTATCCTCCAGGAAGCGCTCACCAATGTTTTCCGCCATGCACGTGCCACGCAGGTAAAAATCAGTGTCGAGGAAGATGCAAGTGCTATTGTCATGACAGTGGAAGACAACGGCAAAGGTATCACGGAACGCGAGGTCTCCGACCCCAAATCGCTGGGACTGCTCGGGATGCATGAACGGGCACTTCTTTATGGAGGGGAGGTACAAATCAACGGCGAGGATGGTAAAGGGACACGGGTCATGGTGAGGATACCAGCCAGGCAGGCGGAGGTGCATCTTGCTCAAGATTCTCGTAGTTGACGACCATCCCGTCGTAAGACGGGGCTTGAAACAGATCCTGACAGAAGAGCCTGATATTGAGCTCGTGGGCGAAGCAGAAACTTCCGGCGAGGTGCTTGACCTCATCCATACACATGACTGGGATGCAGTAGTGCTTGACATTACCATGCCGGGAAGAGGCGGGCTCGACATTTTAAAGGAATTGAAACGTGAACATCCAAGGCTTCCCGTCCTTATATTGAGCGTACACCCCGAAGACCAATATGCAGTGCGGGTTCTTAAGGAAGGAGCGGCTGGTTACATGAACAAAGAATGCGCCCCGGAGGAGCTTACAGGAGCACTAAGGAAGATTATAAGGGGGGGCAAGTACGTGAGCCTGGCTCTTGCTGAAAAGTTAGCCTTCATGCTGGAGTCTCAGGCGCCGCTGCATGATAGCCTGTCTACTCGTGAATATCAGGTAATGCTTATGCTCGCGTCAGGGAAAACGCTGTCACAGATTGCAGAAGAGATGTCACTGAGCATTAAGACCATCGCCACCTACAGGGCGCGCATTCTGGAAAAGATGAATATGAAGAATAACGCTGAAATGATCCACTACGCCATAAAGCACAATCTGGTCTAGTAAAACCGCAGTCAATTACCTCTCTTAACCCCTGTAGGAAAAATCTGACAGAACGACAAGATAAAATCCTTCACAAAAATCAGATAAACACCGACTCTTTAACAGTACCGCCACCTTGTATACTTGAAAGGAAGAACATGATCGGTGTAGCGAGATAGGACCGTACATAATCCACCGGAGGGTCGGATGGGAAGGATTGCGGCGAGGGTTATAAAGAAGTTAGTTCGCAACCGTATCGTTGAGCCCTTGGTCGTCACAGCCTTTCACATCATCTGGTACCATGACCGAAACACGTGGCGAAAGAGCACCTTTCTGGGGTACCGGATTCGGCAATGCCCTTTTGATCTTCAGCTGTACCAGGAGTTGATCTACCGCCTGAATCCAGCCTTCGTCCTGCAGACAGGAGTCGCAGACGGTGGCTCCGTTCTCTACTTTGCCTCCCTCTTGGACCTCATGGGAGCACCACCGAGTGCCATCGTTGTCGGTATTGACCTTCTCCTGACGGATCGTGCCCTGAGCCTGTCGCATGCTCGCATCCGCCTCTTCCAGGGGAGTTCAGTCGATCCCACGCTGCTGCATCAGGTCAGGCAGGTCCTGCCCCAGGGTCGTGGGCTCGTGATCCTGGACTCCGACCATAGCAAAGAGCATGTGCTCGCAGAACTCAATGCGTATAAAGATCTCGTAGACACCGGGTCCTACATCGTTGTTGAGGACACCAACATAAACGGGCGTCCGGTTTTGTCTTCTTATGGGCC
>DATFYE010000209.1:0-56192 GCA_035315185.1 Syntrophorhabdales bacterium
CCTGCTCCTGCCGATCATCCGTGGAGAAGATTCAGGATTGCGTTCCCAAACCGGAAGAAGGAAGAGGCCCCGGAACAGCTACCACGGATATAGGACATTTCTATTTTGGTAAGAATAGGACATTTCTATTTTGGCTTTACAAATTCTCAAAAAATTCTTGACAATTCATAGCGTCGTCCTATAATGCACATTAAAATGTGCAGTATCGATTCTGGATACTCTTCCAGAGCGGTTCTCTAGCTCAACGTAGGCGGTGCCCGGCCTGTATTCGTTATTGCATGAAGACGGGAGCGGGTCGGGGTCTGGGCCCACAAGGTTGAAGGAGCGTGTGATTCACGAGCGTCGGGCGATTTCCCCGTAAGGTTCTGGGTACCCCGAACCTGCGGCTGTGAATGACTAAGAAACCCGGAGGTGGGTCATGACCAAAATCGAGTCCGGCGGCTCCTTGACCGCTGAGGAATTACGGGTTCTGGCAGATCTGGGTGAGGTGGCGGTTATGGCGAAGAACCCGGCGTACATGGCCGAAGCCGTCCTGCAGACCTTGTCTGATCTGTTCAAACTCTCGGTTGCGACCCTGTATTGTGCGGATCCCCGGCTTACTAATCCGTTTTTCTTTCAAAGAGGCTTGCCGGACCAGGAAGTGCCCGCGGTTATGAGCTGGTGTGGTCAACGCATGAGAGCAGCATCCCGCGAGCCGAGCATGGAGCAGACGACTGTGCCGCTTGAGCTCTTTCCGTTGGCAGCCCGGGAAAAACTCATGGGCTTTCTCGGCCTTGGGGTGCCAGGAGATGATCGTCCCGCAGGAGCTCTTCTGACACGGATTCTCTCTCTCGTTTCCCACTCGCTTTCCAATCTCCTCGACCGTACGGCAGACGAAAAGCAGCTCCATCGGCTCAATACGTACATGAACGTAAGTTCCCTGATTGCACAGGCTCTTGACCTGCGAGATGTTCTGGAAGCCGTTCTCTACTTCGGCATGGAGGCTCTTTCGGCAGAGGCAGCCTCGGTCCTGCTCTTGGATTACGAGAAGAAGAATTTCCGCTTCTACAGTGTTGAGGGGTCGGCCAAGGACGTCCTGCTCACCGCCACGTTTCCGGCTGACCAGGGGCTGGCCGGTTCTGTTCTCCAATCAGGTCAGTCAGAGGTCATTAATGACGTGCAAAACGATCCGCGTTTTTATGGTAAGACTGACACCCAATCTGGGTTTGTCACGCGTAATATGGTAGCCGTTCCCCTCACTGCTGGAGAAGAAAAGATTGGGGTCCTGGAGGTACTGAACAAAGCAGGCGGCGGTCCATTCGCCGAAGAGGACCGACTCTTACTGCAGCCGATCGCCGAAGAGATCGCCTTCGCCATACGCAACGCCAAGCTCTTTGAGGTGGTGGTAAAGTCTTACTGCAAGCAACGGCAAGGGCTCAATACCTGTAAAGGCTGCAAGAGGCCGCTCGGCAGCTGGACCCCCTGCGCCAAATACCGGGCAGAGTCGGGCTTGTTAGAGTAAGTTCAGGAGAGACAACCTTCTCGTTGACAAAAAGGACGGGCGGGGTACAATTAAGATAGGCGCACGGTGCGCAACTGAAAAGCAAAAGCGCAAGGAAAGGAGGAAATGCCTATGAAGACCATTATGTTTGAGGACAAGGAAGTGCAGCTCTTGGCGGCCATAGTGATGGACAAGGATAAAGAAGAGGCTCTGAAGTTCCTCACTGACGTGATCTGGGATAGGGTTAAAGATAAGGACTCGAAGGCTTGCGGCCCCAAGGCCGTCTAAAGGCGAGGTTTTGACGAATTTCCTACCCGCTCTCGAAAAAAAGCTTACCACTCCCGAAGAGGCTGTTTCTTCCATCAGGCCGGGGGCGCGTGTGTACGTGGGGACGGCCTGCGCTACCCCACGGGTTCTCACCAGGGCGCTCGAGGATGCCCCGAACCCCCCTGCTGATGTGCAGTTCCTGCATTTTCTCACCAACGGCGTTGTTCCTGACAGGGGAGAAGGTCCGACAACGGCATTCCAACACCGCTGTTTCTTTGTAGGTACCGACATGCAGGAGCTGGTGAAGCAGGGCAAGGCCCAGTACGTACCAATCTCCATAGCTCAGGTCCTCTGGCTCATCGACAACGGGAGGATTTCTGTGGATGCGGCTCTCATCCAGGTTTCCGTGCCTGACGAGCACGGTTACGTAAGCCTCGGGGTCTCCGTCGACATCACGCACTCCATGCTGCGCAAGGCACGGACTATCATCGCAGAGGTCAACCCGAATATGCCGTTCACGTTTGGTGACACCTTTATTCACCTGGACGAGATCGGCTCCTGTGTACTTGTCAACACACCCGTTATCGAGTTTGTGCATGAGCCCGCAGATGAGGTGGCCCAGCAGATTGCACGATATGTGGCCCGTATTATTGACGACGGAGCCACGCTCCAGATAGGCCTGGGACGCATCCCCAACGAGATGTTGCGGTACCTCACGGGCCGCCGCGATCTTGGCATCCACTCGGACGTCATCACCGACGGTGTGGTCGACCTGATCGAGTCGGGAGTGATCACCGGAAAGGCAAAAGGTTTACACAGGGGCCAGGTCGTAACAAGCTACTGTATGGGCACCAGACGCCTCTATGATTATATCGATCGTAACCCGCTCTTCTCCTTCCAGCCTATCAGCTACGTCTGTAACCCCGCCGTCATCGCAGCCCATGACCGTTTTGTCTCGGTCACTCAGGCGTTTGCTGTGGATCTCACCGGGCAGGTGTGCTCTGACCAGGTCCAACGCGAGTTCTACGGCGGCGTGTCAACGCAGCCCGATTTCTTGCGGGCCGCTGCAGCCTCGCCCGGAGGCAAGCCGATTATCTGCCTGCCTTCCACCAGGGCGGACGGAAAAACTTCCCGGATACGGCCTTTTCTCCTGGAAGGGGAAGGCGCCACCATCTCCCGTTCCGACGTCCATTACGTGGTCACGGAGTACGGGACAGCGTACCTCTTCGGAAAATCCATACAGGAACGTGCACTCACCCTTATAGAAATCGCTCACCCCTCCTTCCGCCCGGGACTGCTTGAGGAGGCGAAACGCCTCGGGTACGTTCGTCACGATCAGGTAGTGAGGACGAAACGTGCGTACCCGGTGGAAGAGGAGCGAGAGGCGGTTCTGAAAGACGGGCGCATTGTCTCGATACGGCCGTCCAAGGCGAGTGACGTAAGGGCGCTCCAGGATCTCTTCTACACGATGAGTAGAGAGGATGTCTACACGCGCTTCTTCCAGCGCCTCGAGGCGCTTGCGGTCTCGGAGGCGGAGCACCTGTGCAATGTTGACTATGAGAACGAGATGGCGTTTCTGGCAGTGATCGGGGAGCGCGAGAACGAAAAGGTCGTGGGCAGTTCATGCTACTTTCTGAACCCGTCCACCAACCTGGCAGAAATCGCCTACATGATCCGGTCTGACTGGCAAGGAACCGGCCTCGGTACCGCGTTACAGCAACGCATGGCAGAATACGCGAAGGTCAAGGGTTTGAGGGGTTTCACAGCAGAAATCCTGATGACCAACAACAGGATGCTGCGCCTCGCAAAGAGCGTATCTGACAAGGTCACGATGACCAGCTCCGATGGTGTGTACGAAGTGACAATGCTTTTCTGATACACACTACAGCCGCGAGATTTCGTTTGAACATTTCTCCTGAATAATGGAATCGCATATGCCCGCTTTAATGAAAATGCGTACTGCATATGGGCCACGTCTCTCGGGACTCCACGACAGGAGCGCGGGACACACGCACAATATTGTGTTCTGATCCTGAGCCTGTTTCCTTCACGGAACGTATGAGCATGAAAAAAGTCAAGGAACGTACCGGCAAAAAAGTCGTTTCTCCCATGTTGAACGGCGCGCGGCCACCACCACTCAACCTTCCACAATTAAATAGGGTTTCGGGCAATCTTCAGACGATCATCCGAGGCCTAATTGGCCGATACTTTCAGCCAGTCTCTTGACCGCTGCCCTGGATCGCAATTCTTTGATCTCTTCAGGCGATCCTATGAAGATGGCTCGGGCTTGGCAGGCTGCCTCGCAGGCTGGCTTCTTCCCTTCCTGGAGTCGATCCATGCAGAGGTCACACAGTGCCAGCTTCCCGTTTTCATCGTAGCTGGGCGCACCGAAGGGGCATGCCCAGAGGCAGGCCTTGCACCCGAGACAGCGGTTTTTGTCCACAAGTGTGATGCAGGTTTGGGGATCCTTGTAAATCGCCGAAGAAGGGCAGACCTTCAGGCATGCTGCGTCTTCACAGTGCATGCACGCGATGCCGACGAACGTTTGGATGACCTTATCATTTTTTATCTCAGGGCCGAAAGGATAGACCTGGATCAGGTTCAAACCTCTGGGTTCGGCAATTATCGATCCCATCACATGCGGTGATGACCTGTGTTTCACCTTGCAGGCGACGACACACGCCTTGCAGTTGACGCACAGATCCATATCACGAAAAACGGACTTCCGTGTCATCCTTTCCCTCCGCTTTATAAATCTTGCACAAGAGTGCTCTCAAACTTGTGGACCCGGCAGGACCGTCATACGGTCCGTCATCCGAGGTGAGAACGTTGGCGTTGCTGGTGAGAAGCTTCTCGGCTCCTTGTTTTTCCCAGTAGCAAAAGGAGGCTTGAACGATCACCAGGCGAGGATCCATTCCTGCAAAGAGATTTGCCCTCTGCCTGATCCTGCCCCTCGGCGATTCGATCCAGACCCAATCTCCTTCTTTGATCCCATGCCTGTCGGCTGTCTCGGGATGGATCTGCACCCGGGGATAGTGTCCCAGTTCCCTCAGCCACGGGATGTTGGAATACTGTGTATGAAAATAAAAAGGGATTCTTCCACCCGTGCTCAGGATCAGTGGATACTCCTTCGCCAATTCAGGAGTGGAGTAGTAACTTTCATTTGGCTCTACGTAAGCAGGCAGTGGATCGTATCCGAGTTTTTCGTGAACGGTCGAATAGAGCTCCACTTTCTTTGTGGGGGTAGGAAACCCGCCACCTTTGACCCAGAAGTCGGTCTTGTACTTGTAATATTTCTGGTCCTTTCCCTTCGTTGCAAGACAACCGAGCTTTGAGAACTCCTTCCACGTCACATTCGCCTTCTTCAGTTGGTAATCAAACATCCCTTCCAGCGTCTTCCACGGCCAGAATTTCGGAGCGACCCTCCTCCCCAGCTCGTAGTAGACTTTGGCAGTCGTCCAGGCCTCTCCCGGAGGATTCACGACTCTGTTGACAGCCCCGACGTAGAAACCCGCGTGCTCGTCCCAGATATCCTCCTCTTCCAACCAGTGAGCCACCGGAAGAACAACATCCGCGATCTCAGCGAGAGATGACATGAACTGCTCAGCTACAGAGATGAATTCCAGATTCAACAGGGCTTCTCGCGTGCCGGGCGTGTTCGCGATGCTGAATAACAGGTTGCCGCCATGCTCGTGCAGCATTTTCATGTCACACGTGCCTTCCCGCAGCTGTTTCATCGCCGTCTGGGTATGGCAGCGGCCGAAATCCATGCATTTGTGCTTGTCCAATCCGATGCCTTTGGCCAGATTCTCCGGAGAGACGTTTCCCTCGAGCTCGGTACCGAAGAGCGCGATAGGCCCTGTGGGCGGCGCCATCCAGCTCATCATACTGCCCGGCCTTTCAACGTTTCCTGTAATCGCCATGAGACACATGACAGCCCGGGCAGTTCCCGTGCTGTTGTTAGTTGCATCCAGCGCCTCTCCTGTCTGGATAACCCCCGGCGTATCAAGTGCGAACATACGGGCTGCACGAATGATCTTTTCTTCAGGAATCCAGGTGATCTCGGAAGCCCTGGCAGGAGTATATTCCTGAACCCGTTCTCTCAATTGGTTAAATCCATAAGTCCAATTGGAAACAAATTCTTTGTCGTATAGACTTTCATTGATGATCACATGCATCATGCCAAGCGCCAGCGCCGCATCCGTTCCGGGCCTGATCTGCAGCCATAGATTGGCCCGATTGGCGATAGCGGTGGCTCTCGGGTCAACGAGAATCAGGTTCTTGGCATGTTTGAGAGCTTCGTGAAACCAGACCGATTGCTCCCCATCGGCGTTTGAGTACTCCAACTGCTTGCCCCATGAGATGTGGGTCTTAGGGTACTCCCCTCCCCAGCCGTGGTAATCGCAGTAAAGACGGTAAACACCAAACGTAGCTTCAAAGGCTTTTAGCCGTGGGAAGTAACAGGTGTGGCTGGAGCCAATCCCGCGGTTCGCCGATCCGATAGAGTTGCCGAGCCGAGCCGTGTATCGATTGTATCCCCTCCCGGTTCCCTGGGTGTTGCAAATCGCGTTGGGACCGTACTTTTTGATCAGTTCCCTCATTTTCCCGGTAACCAGCTCCAAGGCCTCATCCCAGCTGGTCCTCTGCCACTTCCCTTCGCCCCGCGCACCAACCCTCTTGAGAGGGTACCTCAGGCGATCCGGGTGATTGATGTGCTGGATGCTTCCAAGACCTTTTGCGCACATCGTCCCTTTTGTCAGGGAATCAGGGTCTCCCTCAATATAAGTAATCACCCCGTCATCGACGGTCACCAGGCAACCACACCCGCCGTGACACGACTTGCAGGTTGTCTTAACAATCTTCTTCTCGCTCATTTCGCTCCTCTGTGAAATTGGCGATCAAAGTTTTCGAGGCGGAGAATTCCTTTGCAGCAAACATACAAAAAACGACGTTCTATGTCAAGGGGGGCAACCGTCGGAAAGGACCGTAAGGGCGCGGCCGAGAAAAGCCTTTGAGGCAAAGATTGGCCCCATTCGAACTTTCAGTGCTATTGGCAACGCCCGTGGATGTCGAATCCCAATAACCCTACTTGCTCCAGTTCGGACGCGGGTAGACAAGCTGAGCCGTGGCCACGTTCTTGGGCCAGATGAGCTGAACCTGCCCGTTTGTCATCTGAATCATGTAATTAAACGCAGGCGGTAAACCGGCCTTATCAAAGGTAACACCTTTCATATAAGGAAGGTCAAACGTGTGGGACCTCAAATAATCGCGTATTGTTTTTTGGTCCAGCGTGCCTGCGCCCTGGACCGCAAGCTCCAGTGTCTTCACCCAGCAATAACCCAATCCGAAAAAAGTAGGCCCGGCAGGCAGATTCAGTTTTGCCTTAGCCCCTGCATTGATCGCATCGTTTCCCGGATACGGAAGATTCGAGTTCCACCACATGTTGGCCACTACGTTGTTGCCGTCAGGCCCCATCTCTTTCATCCAGGCGGGTATGGTCGATGCGACTAAGTGGAAGATCATCTTAGGGTTATAGTTCATAGCCTTTGCGGCCCGCGTCAACATCACGCCATCGTCAAAGAAACTGAAACAGAACAGAATATCTGCGTTTCTTCCCTTGGCCTTGCTGATAAGTGGCGTTGCATCGCTCAACGGGAGATTGTACATTTCATCCACCACGACCTTGATCCCATTCTTCTCGAGCCATTGAACCACGCTGGGACGTGTGGAAACGCCGATCACGTTGTTCATCGAACAGATGGCCGCGGTCTTCGGCCGCTGGGCCTTGGGGATCAGGTCATCGATCACGCCCGCCACAGCGATGACTGTCCATTCGCTCATCAGCGGCGGGCTGGCGAAGCTGTATGTATATCCCTGTTCAAACGACTTTCCATGGCCGCCCTGCCCTATGAACACCTTGCCGTATTTTTCGGCGAGAGGCATGATGGCTACATCGGTAGGTCCGGGATAGCCCCCGAACAGGAGGTCGACCTTATCGACCGTAATGGCTCTCTCATAGTAAGTCACTGCTTTGTCAGCGCTGCTTTCATCATCGTACATGATGAGTTTGACAGGACGACCCAGAAGACCTCCGCGTTTGTTGAGATCCTCTGCCCAATACTCGTACCCGGCCTTGATCAATTTAGCCTGCTCCGAGGCCAGACCTGTCAAAGGCAAAGAACCCCCTATTTTGATAGGCTCTCCGGAAGGCGCCGATACTTTCGGACCCTGGCTGAAAGCGGGGAATGCAACCAGCACGACTGCCATCAAAGCACAAGCACTTAACTTTGATACTCGTCTCATCCTGACCTCCCTTATTGTGTGCGGCTTTTCGGATTATAGCGATGGTCGCACGACAATGACCGGACTGTCAAGTAAAATCGTATTTTGGTGGTGGTTTAGTTTAAGCCGAGGGATAGGGCGCGTAACAATGAATAATCGTCGACCCACTGCGAGAGCTTCTTGCTATGCTCACCCGCGGATGGCTTGAGAGAACACCCATATTTTCTTGCTACACAATTGCCTCCCTTGGTATACTCAGTCGCGCGGTATAACGAATCTTATAAATTCAACCCTGGAGGGACAGCTATGAAGGATCGAAAACTCATTGCAGTTTCGCTCTTCGCATATGCGCTATTTATGGCTTGTCTTCTCGGCATCCCGAATGTGACGACCGCCGGTCCGGTCGAAGGCAGCCGCAACCTCGAGCGTGTCGGCATCGGGACCACGAGCGACAGCCAGGTTGATCTGGGGCCCTATTCGAAGCTCGCCCCGTGGCCGGATACCGACGACAACTACCTCTACTCCGGATGTTACGACCCTGCTCCACTTGCTACGTCCCCCGGAGCATCCCAATGCTTCATGACGATCGATCTCAAGAATCCCCAAAAGCCGGTGCGCCTGGCCACGGTCTATGCGTTTGACCCCGTTGCATCACCGCAGCCGCCCCTGAATCACCCTGTGTGGAAGGATCCCAAGCTCGCCTCTCTCCCCGTAAAAGAACCGTGTGATACCTTCAAAGATCCTGATGTCGTCAATGGAAGCAAGCCCCCTACGTGCTGGGACCGGGGCTGGAACACGCATACCCACTACGTCTCTTATCACCTAAATGTTCTCGCGGTCAACCAGGAGCGGTGGCGCACCGGGACCAACACCCAGGCTGGTTACCACGGGGTCAAGTTCTACGATATCTCCGATCGCGCCCGCCCCAAGTTCCTCTCCTACTGGGAAGCGCCCGTGTCTGATCCGGTCAACGGGCATTATCGCGACGCGGGCGGGGCGCACCACTTCAACTTTGACGCTGACGGACACTACCTCTACCTCGGGACGGAGTATAAGGGGTTCATCGGTAAGATCCTGGTGATCCTCGATGTGCGCGATCCCCAGCACCCGAAGGAGGTCGGAAAGTGGTGGCTCCCGGGGCAGAAGACGCCGGAGGAAGATGCGAGCCGCGACTGGGTCCAGCAGGCAAACTTCAGCAATCCCGTCCAGCTAGTTTCCGGCAAATATACGAAGCATGTGGGGATGCATTATGTCACGGTTTACGGAAAGCGCGCCTACCTTTCGTACCACCAGGCCGGCCTTATCATCCTGGACGTCTCCGACAAAAGTAAGCCCCGCTTCGTCTCACGACTCGATTACCTGGTCCCTGGGTTCGTGGATCCCACGATGCCCGAGGTGATGAAGCAGTTCCCTCTGGACAAAATGGCTTACGGCAATACCCACTCAGCCAGGCTCGTACCCGGCCATGAGGGGAACCTGCTCTGGGTGACCGACGAGTACTTCAGCTGCCCCTATGGCCACCTGCGCATGGTGGACCTCCGGGATGAGAAACACCCGAAGATCATTTCCCACTTCCTGACTGATCAGAACGCAGCGTGCAACGGCAGCCGGCCGGCTGATCCGACTCGATTTCCAAAGCGCGGACCCTCGTCCCACATCGGCAATGTATGGGGCAACGACCTCCTCTTCATGGCGTGGTACGGCATGGGATTGCGGGTGATCAACATCGCGGATCCGTACCATCCCGTGGAGGCGGGATACTACGAGTACAGAATCGACAGGGACATGTCCCCTCGGGATGACCTAACCTACGCGGGTTCCGACACGTACGATGTGCTCTTCGGGCCGGGAGGATTGCTCTACCTATCCGATGGCACGGCCGGTCTGCGAGTGCTGAAGTACACCGGTAAAGAGCTTCAGCGTTGAGAGGATCCTGACAGAGACATTTCTCTTTCTTCATGGCCGTCGGCTCGATGCCGCCACTGCGAGCAAGCTGATCAGGGTGATGTTCTCGATGTTGATAAACCAAACAACTTTTGATGCGGGGAGGAGGAAATAAATATAGTTGACTACAATGTTGTTCTTAGAGCCTTCGCCTTTTTTCCGCCCGAAAAGTCGCTAGCGAAAGACTGATGGGTACGTATGCATCGGGTTCGGTTCCGATTCGGCCGATGAGAGTCGTGAAAAACGAGCAAGGAGGATAAACATGAAGAGATGGCTGTCTGGACTGATACTTCTCGGGGTGATGGTGCTTCCGTGCCTAGCTTCCGGCGGCGCCCCGCTCAACACCGTGAAGGCGCATGCCAACAGCCTGCTAGAGGTGCTGCGCGACCCCAAGCTCCAGGGGGAAGCGGGCAGAAAGGTGAAAGAACAGAAAATAGAGGCCGTGGCCGATAGCCTGTTTGACTTCGTAGAGCTTTCGAAAAGGACCCTCGGACTGAACTGGAACGAGTTCACTCTGGACCAGCGCAAGGAGTTCGTCCAGCTCTTCAGGGCCCGCCTCAGGGACGCGTACATCAACAAGGTCACCGCCTACACCAACGAACAGGTGAACTTCACCAAGGAAGTACCTCTCTCTGCCACGACGGTGGAGGTTCAGAGCGTGGTCGTTACAAAGGACGGCCAGGTACCCATCAATTACCGGGTCATAAAGGAGGAGAACGGCTGGAAGGTATATGATGTGGTGATCGAGGGCGTCAGCCTGATCAGTAACTATCGCACCCAGTTCAGGGAGATACTCGGGAATAACCCGCCGGAGAAGCTGCTCGAAACCCTGCGCAAAAAACCGGGCGCGAAATGAAAGTGACGCTCTCCGCCATATCCCATCACAATATCAATATGTTACTCGGTCTCGTTTCGTGCAGTTTCGTGCAGAAAGGTTTTAATCTCTACCCATCCCGCCATCAGAACAGACTGTGACCCGCCGATTTCCTTAAAAATGAATTCCAGAGACGGAGGCTTGACAAAAACATTCTCCTTTGCTAGGTTGTCAAAAAGTGATTAGATACGGAAGACAACCGTATGGCCGATCACCGCTCTCGCCCGACCGATTATGACCGGGTGCGCTGATGCTGTTATCGTTACGGAATTCTTTTTGGGGCTGCAAGAGATTTTATCAATTAGGTCTTGTGGAGGTGGTATGATTCAGACGAAAGCGACAGTTCTTGCTCGAAAGAAGGTTGCGAAGGACATCTTCAAAATCTGGCTTCTTTCGCCGGATATTTGCAAGACCGCCCGGCCGGGTCAGTTCATCAACATTAGATTGACGGAGATGAATGATCCTCTCCTCCGAAGACCATTCAGCATCCATCGGGTAAAGGGCGACGCGTTGGAAATCATCCTCAGGGTTGTGGGCAGAGGTACGGCTCTTCTTACCAAACTTCGTAAGAATACTAGTCTGGATGTATTGGGGCCTTTAGGACATGGCTTTACGATCTCTGACCGATCTACTGCAGTGCTTGTCGCTGGTGGCATGGGCACCGCTCCCTTGGTCATGCTCGCAGAGGAACTGGTAAGGAGGGGAGCCAGGGTCGTCTTTCTGATAGGGGCGGAGAGAAAAGCTCTTCTCCTGTGTGAAGAGGAATGCCGAAGTCTCGGTGCGGAGGTTTACGTATCCACAGATGATGGAAGTTCCGGTTTCAAAGGATTCGTAACGGCATTGCTCGTCTCACTCTTGGATGAAGGAAAGATTCCCGAGGACGCTCAATATTACACGTGCGGACCAGATGCCATGCTCCACGCCCTTGTTCCCATTGTCAGTTCTCGGGGGCTTGCGTGTCAGGTCTCTCTAGAGGAGAAGATGGCTTGCGGGATTGGAGCTTGCCTTTCCTGTGTCTGCAAGGTGCAGCCCGAGATCGCCATTGCGAGGAGGGGATTGAAAGAATCTCATATCCAAACTTCACCTGATTTCCCGTATGGACACGCTTTGGTCTGCTCGGACGGTCCGGTCTTTGACGTAGAAGAGGTAGTCTGGGAGGATTAAAAGGACGTGCTTCACACCAGCTTCATCAGTCTTCTATTTTCGGGCATCTCCTTCTGAAAAACAAGCGCTTTGCCCGGACAGAAGGCAACACAGCTAGGCTCAAGGCCCTCTTCAAGTCTCCCTGCACAGAGGTCACACTTCGAAGCCTTTTCAGTCTTCTGGTTAAAATCCATGAGACCAAAAGGGCATCCCTCGACACAGGCCTTGCAGCCCGTGCACGCCTCGAGATCAATCACGACGCTACCATCCGACCTCTTTGAGATGGCCTTCTCAGGACAGGCCTCTGCGCACTCTGGATTTTCGCACTGTTTACACATTTTCGGATAAAAATCGAGCTGTAGTCCTCCTGGAATTTCTCTCGGCCCGTCCCGAGTCACTCGAATCCATCGCGGCCCAACGGGAAGGTCGTGTTCTTGCTTGCAGGCGACCTCGCAGGTGTAGCAGCCAATGCAGCGATCGAGGTCTACAAAAAGTGAGTAAGCCATATTAATCTCCTTTCCCAATGCGGCAGAGCAAGGCCCGCAGTTGGTAGGAGCCCAGAGCAGGGTCATAGGGTGGGTCATCGCTCGTCAGCACATTAGAGTTACTGTCAAGCCAGCTCTCATCCTCCGGTCCCCGTTCCGGGTACCACCAGCGGCTCTTACAGCTTATCACTCTGGGATCGATACCCAGGGTGAGATCCGCTTTGAGAAAGACGCGACCTCTTCGAGACTCTATCTTTACCAGGTCTCCTTGATCGATCCCGTGAGCCCTGGCCGTCTTCGGGTGGATCTCCACAACAGGTTCGGACTGGATTTCTCGCAACCAAGGGATCATCCTCATCTCAGTGTGGTTGTAAAGGCTCGTCCTTCCGCCGGTGATAAGGACAAGCGGGAACTCCTGTGCGACTTCGGGAGTACTGTAGGGACTCTCCGGAGGCTCCCGATAAACCGGAAGAGGTTCGTATCCCATCTTTTCAAGCTCTCTGGAGTAAATCTCCACCTTTCCGGAGGCTGTCTTAAAACCAGATTTTTCGTACTTTCGATATTCTCTGGGAAAGAGCACCTGTTTCATATCTTTCAACTGTCCGTATGTTATCCCCATAGGCTGGAGAAGCCCATCAATATGCTCCTCCACACTCTCCCACGGCCAGTATTTCCCCATGCCAATCCTCTTGGAAAGCTCCATGAATATCTTCTTGTCGTCCCAGCATTCTCCCACGGGTTCTATCACCTTGGGCATCGCCAGGAGCGCAAGCCCCTGTCCGTAGTAGTTCGCAATCCCATCACGCTCCAGAAAGGTGGCAGCCGGCAGAAAGATGTCGGCGTGACGGGCTGTCGGCGTGAGGAAGAAATCGACGGAGAGTATGAATTCCAGTTTCTTGAGTGCCCTGTAGACTTTGTTGGTATTGGCGTAGCTGATGAGAGGATTTGTCCAGAAGGCAAGCATCGCCTTGATGGGATAAGGTTTTTCTTCGAGGATCGCCTTCCAGACAGCAGGCACGTGCGACATTGCCGCGATGGGTCCGCCGAGGAGCTTGTATGTATCCGCGCCGAGGCGTTTTTTGAGCCGCTCTTCTGGAATCAATTCCGGTAATTTGAAATCGTGCGTGAGAAGCGGATCCGTATAGGCAGCCCTCCGGTACATGGGGTTCCCGCCCGGCACATCCACGTATCCGGAAAGGGCGACCAAAATGGCCGCAGCCCTCGCTGTCTGGAAAGAGTTCGGACTCTGATCGGTGGCCACTCCCAGATCGAGAACGGAGGGACCCTGCGTCGCATACATTCTCGCAGCGGCTCGGATGAGATCGGCTTTTATCCACGTGATCTTCTCAGCCCACTCCGGTGTAAAGGGTTTCACATGCTCACGCAGCTCGGGAAAGCCGATCGTCCACGTATCGATAAAACTGCGGTCGTAGAGCCCCTCTTCGATCATGACGTTCATGAAGGAGAGAAGCAGCGCATCATCGGTGCCGGGTCTGATCTGGAGCCAGAGGTCTGCCCGTGCTGCCAGATTCGTGAAGCGAGGATCAACAACAATCAGTTTGGCCCCCCGTTGCTTTGCGTCGAGGACCGCGCTTCTATACGCCTGATGACCCGCAATGAGGTTGTTCATCCCGATGACGAGCATGCAGTTGGTATTGGTGTAGTCAAATTCAAAGAGATAGTAAACCATCTCTCCAAAGGTATATTTGCACGCGATCCCTCTGGGCCAGTAACACTGGGCGCCTCCCGGCTCCATGCGGTTCGGCGTACCGACGGTATTCGCAAACCGTTCCGCGTAGCCGCTCAGATTTCGTTCTGTGCCGTGGGCCACGAGGATCGATTCCGGGCCATAGCTCTGCTTAAATTTCAAAATATTTTCTGCTACTGTGTCCAAGGCCTCGTCCCAGCCTATTTTTGTCCACGTGCCATCGTCTTTCTTCATGGGATGGAGAACGCGGTCGGGATGATAGATGAGCTGCTTTGAGGCAAGGGCCTTTGGACAAATGGCACCCTGGCTCATTCGATCCTCGGGGTCAGGCTCGACCTTTACAATTTTTCCGTTTTCTACGGACACAAGAAGTCCGCAGAAGGGTTTGCAAAAACAACAAGCCGTCTTAATAGCGTCCATTCTTGTCCTCATCGGGCTAGGCCGTGTAAATCTTTCTGTTACTGCGCGTGACCATCATAGAGAGAGTTCGATCGCGTACCCGCATGCGCGGCCTGACCAACTTGATCTATCTCTTGTTGACATAGTCTTCCAGTCTCATGCGATTCCAGGCATCTTTCGGTGGAAAAATCCGCTCAGCAAAGGGAAGAGATACCGGTCGTGTCGCATCCAATATAAGCTTCGTCTGCATGGGTCCTTTTTCCGTGCGCACTTCTCCGTAAGCTGAGGGGTCGAGATGAGCGCCGAGGATATGGGGGATCATCGTCAGGCCAATGTCTGCCTCCATGCGAGTGACAATCGCCCAGATGACCTGTTCTTCGTTGTAAATATCTATATCGTCATCGACCACCACAATCATTTTCAAGTTAGGCTCCGCACTTAAGGCCGCAAGGCCCGCAGACTTGCCTTCTCCGGCCACTCTCTTCTTGATCGCCACATATGCAGAAAGGACGCAAACACCAGAAGGAGGCATATGTACACCCTGAACCGAGGGGACTAGTTTCTGCACGGTCTCATACACCGAGCTTTCGTAAGCGAGGACCCCTGATACGACATGCTCGCGGTG
This sequence comes from Syntrophorhabdales bacterium, assembly GCA_035315185.1. Taxonomy (GTDB): domain Bacteria; phylum Desulfobacterota; class Syntrophorhabdia; order Syntrophorhabdales; family WCHB1-27; genus JADGQN01. Next base: position 15,208 of record DATFYE010000209.1, read on the forward strand.
GGCTGGATCGAGATCGTGAAAGATGGCATTCTTCCTCATCGTTATGGCCTTTACCTGGAATAACGGGACGGGCCTCTTCGCGGGACCGTAATAACCGGTGTACTCTGCAAAAGGACCGTCGCCGGTCTCCTTGTCAGGATAGAGCACTCCCTCAATGGCGATTTCAGCACAAGCAGGCACGGGTATGTCCACGGTTTCTGCTCTGGTCACCTCTAATGGCTCTCCGAGGAAGGAGCCCATCACTTCCATTTCGCTTACCTGACTGCGCACGAGGGCGCCCATAACAACCGCCGGGTGGTGCCCCAGAAAGATTACCGCTTCCATGGGTTTGTTAAGTTCTTTGTATCTACGGTAGATGTAGGCGCCATGGTGAGCCGGATTGAACATGGAACCGAGAAGATTCTTACCTTGAAGTTCGTGGCGGTACATACCGACGTTGATTTTCCCAGTGTCAGGATCTTTTGAAATAAGACATCCCGGAGTGATATATTTGGCCGAATCCTTTTCGGCATGGTGGACGATGGGGAGAACTCCCAGATCGGCATCCTTGCCCTTCAAGACGATCTCTTTCACCGGCGCCTTTGCTTTCGGAATTTCCTTCACAGGAACAGGGCGCTCGAACTTTTCCCGAAACACTTTCAGAATGTCACTCTTGGGTTTGCCCGGGTCAATCCCGAGGGCAAGACCGAGTAGCTCATAGCTGCCAAAAAGATTGGTGATCAGCGGCAGCTTAGAGCCCTTCATGCGCTCACAGTAAATCACGGGAAACTTCTTTTCATGAGCAAGTTTCTGCTGGATGACGCAGGGTTCATACTTCGTATCCAGTTCCTTCGAAACGGTAACAAAATGGTCCGGGCCTAATTTCTTGATCTTCTCGAGAAAGCTTCTTAGGTCTTTATTCATACTGTCCTCCTTTGGGTACTTTTACTAGGTGCCCGAAGCCCGAGCTTGTCTTTCTTCATCTTAAGAGATAGTATCGATTCTTTTCGATCCTTTCTCATCGGTGGTATGCACCTATTTAAGCAGCCGTATCGACCATGACCATAGAGGCGCCATGGCTGTTATCCAGACGATGTTGAAGATACAGGTGGCAATCGAACAGCGTAGACACTTCTTCATGTCTATGTAACCTGTACCCCAAAGAACGAGAAGAGGTGTTACCTGGTACGGGAACAGGAATATATTCATCTCGGCTCTATCGGTAACCAGCGCCGCAAGAATCGTATCATATCCAGAAACGTGCGCAAATTTTAGGACGAGGGGAGCTACCAATGCCGTCTCTCCTGCCGCGCTTGCGGCGATGAAGTGAATCAGGCCGACAGCGATGCTTATACCGAAAGCCAATCCCGCTGAACCCAGAGCAGCTACAGGGTTGAGTATCGGTGCGAGTAACCGACTCGTAACCCAAATGTCCAGCCTTGCTACCTTCATTATCTCCGTTATACCGAGGGCAACGGCCATGAGCAGTATGATGTCCCAGTTTATATTGTTCAAGGATTTCGGCTTCAGGACGCCGACGTTGGGGAGAAAGAGGAGCGCACCGACAACTAACGCTACTGTCGCAGTATCGATCCTATGGATCTTCTCTGTTGCCCAGAACACAATTGCCACGAGAAAAAAGACGAGCGCCTTCCATTCGTCAGCAGACATGGGTCCCATCTCGGCCAGTTTCTTGTTTAGGAAATCCACGTTCCCACCCGAGACGATCTCCTTTTCTGGAGGCATGACCCATTCGATAAGGAGAAAGGTTCCGACGGCAAATATAGCGCAGGGAATGACATTCCAGGCCACGTAAACAAAATAGGAGGGAGCATACCCTGTAACGGCCTTGAGTATGCCCATAACCTGCGGATTTATGATGCTTCCCGTGTACCAGAGTGTCGCGCCAAGAACCTGCGCCCAGTAAACGTGTATCAGCAAGTTCGCTGCGAATCTACTGTCGGGTCTCGCCTTATAGGCCTGCACAATTCCAATCATTATCGGAATGAACATGGCGGCCCGGACGGTTGTCGAAGGCGTAAGCAGGCCCAGTAACGTCTGCGCCAGCCAGAGGTATATCAAGAGCATCCTGTAGGATGATCCCCCAAGGCGCATCGTAAGATAGGCGATGCGCTGCGCAACGCCCGTGCTGACGGTCGCCTCTCCAAGGAGGAACGCGCCGGTGATGAGCCAGATAGTAGGATTGGCAAAACCGCTGAAAACGACCGAGGCCGGCATCTTCTTTCCCAGGAAAGCCGGCAATAACAAGGCAAAAAGCAGGGCGGCCACACCCACGGGAAGGACCTCGCCTATCCACAACACAACAACGAAAGTAAATATGGCAAGTGTGATTTGTCCTTCGCGGGGCAGGTCGGTTATAGGGAGTTGCGCAACGATCAGGGCAATCAGGATGGCAGCAATGAAGAAAATGATAGCCCTGTAGCGTTTGAAAAAACCGAGCGCTCCCGATGCGGGATTAATCGGTACTTGCACATCTGCTGCCATATAGACCTCCTCGTTATTCAGCGAAAAACTTTTCGATAATCTCCACCCCGCTTCCCTGGCATTTCAGTTTGTCCCGACTACCAACCGTTCACCGCTCTTTGGTATTCTCTCTTCCATTACGTGGTTGAGATTTACCGCGAATGGCTTTCAAAAGCTTTGTCTGGTGCATAGGCAAATCGACAATCCGCACTCCGACGGCATCGTAGATGGCATTCGCAATCGCCGGGGCCGTCGGAACAAGGCCAGGTTCGCCGACTCCCTTGGCGCCGAAGGGACCGATGGGATCCCCCTCTTCCACAAGGATCGTCTCCATCTCGGGGAGATCTTTTACTGTAGGAACCCCGTAGTCCCGCAGATTGTCACTCCAGACGGCTCCCTGCCTGAAATGAACCGCTTCATAGATAGAAAAACCGATGCCTTGAGCCAAGGCCCCCTCGATCTGCCCCTCAGTCATCACCGGGTTGACCGCTTTACCGAGATCGTGGGCTGCCACAATTTTTAAGACCTGTATTTTTCCAGTTTCACGATCCACGCGGAGACGCACCGCGTGAGCAGCATAAGAGAAGATTGGAAACATATCGCCGTAATCTGAAGGCTCTTTTGGAAATGAAAGCCGGTCCGCAAACTGGCCATGACCGGAGATGGGAGTCCCTTCCTGGAAGTAAGCCTCCCGGACTACCTGCGTGATGTCGATCGATTGTTCGGGCGCATCGCGCACGAATATCCTTCCACCCCGGGCGACAAGATCCGAAAGTCGAGCTTCCAGCCGACGCGCTGCCAATTCGAAGAGCCGCTTCTTGGCCTCCCGGGCTGCCGCGATCACCGCATTTCCATGAACAAAGGTTGTCCGGCTGGCAAAGGCACCGAGATCGTATGGGGTCACGTCTGTGTCTGAAAGGATGATCCTGATCTGGTCCGGTCTAACACCCAGCTCTTCTGCGCAGATCTGAATCAGTGTTTGGTTTGCTCCTTGTCCTATTTCCGAAGCCCCGGAATAGAGATTCACCTCTCCATCAGGCAGCATCTCGACGTGTGCCTCAGCTGCATTGAACTTATAGAAACGATGTCCACCACCCGGATGGGCCGCACAAGCTATCCCGATCCCTTCATCGTCGTGTGTCTTCTGAGGCCAGCCGATGGCCTCTGCCACCTTCCTTATGCAAGACCCCAATCCGCAACTGGAAATCTTGGTCTCCTCAAAGAGTTGATCTCCGGTCCTGTTGGCATTCATGAGGCGAAGTTCCACAGGATCGATCTTGAGTCTCGAGGCAATCTCGTCCATTTGCGATTCAATCGCAAAGGTGATCTGAGGATTTCCAAAACCTCTGAACGCGCCTCCGTAGACATGGTTTGTGTAGACGAGCATCCCTTCGAAGCGAACGTGTCGGATACGATAATGGATAGCACAGGTCAGCGCCATGTTCGTCAGTACGGCTGCCCCTTTCTCATGGTACGCTCCATTGTCGATAACGACGTTCGCCTCGCGGGCGCACAAAGTGCCGTCGGATCCTACCCCTGTCTTGAGTCGAATAATGGAGGGGTATCGGATACGCGAGATCGTAAATTCCTCCTCCCGGGTGTTGACTATTCGAACAGGACGCCTGGTTCTTTTCGACAAGAGAGAGGCAATGATCTCCATCGAATCGAGGCAGAGCCTCGACCCAAAAGCCCCGCCCATGAGCGCCTGGATGACTCTTACATTGCGGGAGGGAATCCCGAGAGCATAAGCGAGGTCCGATTTCAGCACATGCGGAATCTGCGTCGTCGACCACACGGTCAGTACCCCGGACATCCAGTGGGCAATGCAACCCCTTGTCTCGAGGCAGCAGTGGGCAGCGGCCTGGGTCCGATACTCATTCTCCAGAATCAGAGCAGCCTCTCGAAATCCTGCCTCGACATCGCCCAACCTCTTTTCCATTCTCAAGGCGACGTTGCCCTTTTCATGAACCTTCGGGGCGATCTCTTTTAAGGCCTCCATGGGGTCGAAGACAGCTGGAAGTTCCTCGTAATCAACCCTGATGAGGGCGAGAGCTTCCTCCGCAACTTCTGAATTGACCGCAGCCACAGCAGCCACTTCATCGCCGATGAATCGGACCTCTTCTTTTGCCAGCGGGAGTTTATCTGCGAGTTCTCGAACCGACGAAAACTTGATCCCCGGAGTATCGTCCGCTGTAATGACCGCCTTCACACCTTGCAATTTGCTCGCGGTTGACGTGTCGATGCGCAGAAGTTTGGCGTGCGGAAAAGGGCTTCGCAAAATCTTGCCGTGGAGCAGTCCAGGAAATTTCAGGTCCGACAGAAAACGCGCCTCCCCAGTTGCCTTCTCGAGAGCGTCCGATCTGGGAAGACGCTCCCCAACGGAAGAGTAAGGAAGAGTCATGAAACCGCCAGGCTCTTTATTAAATCCCTGAACCGGTTGATTTTTTTGCGGAGCATATAGGCCTTGATCCCTTCGATCGTTTTTATCAACGAGGATGGATCAACCAGATTATAGGACCCGATCTGGATCGCAGAGGCGCCCGCTATGATGAACTCGAGAGCATCCTCTGCGCAGGTAATACCACCGACACCGATAATGGGCACATCTACGGCGTTGGCCACCTGCCATACCATCCGGACGGCAATGGGCTTCACCGCAGGGCCGGTCAACCCGCCGGTGACATTCTTACCGAGCTTCGGTTTTCGTGTTTCAACATCAATAGCCATGGCGAGTGGTGCATTGATGAGAGAAAGCGCATCCGTACCCGCAGAGACTGCTGCCCTGGCAAATTCTGTAATGTCAGTCACGTTGGGGGTGAGTTTGGTAATGACAGTGAGGCTCGTGGACTCGCGGATCGCCTTGATCGCTTGGTAAGTGCCATCGGGATCCGTACCAAAATGCATTCCCCCTTTCTTCACATTGGGACAGGAGGCGTTGACTTCCAGCGCAGCGATCCCTTCGACCTTATCCAGCCTGGAAGCAAGTCCGGCAAACTCCTCAACCGTCTGGGCTCCGATGTTGACAATGATTGGTGGCTTCAGCTGTCTAAGATAAGGCATCTTCTCTTCGACAAATCGGTCCACTCCCACGTTCTGAAGACCGATGGTGCACACGGTTCCGGACGCGACCTCTGCCAGCCGGTGGGGATAGCTCCCCATCCTTGGTTTCGGTGTGATGCACTTGACGACGATCGCACCCAGACGATTCAGGTCGATAAACGGTGCATACTCGGCCGCGTAGCCGAAGGTGCCTGAAGCGGGCATCACGGGATTTTGAAGAGTCAATTTGCCTATCCGAACCGATAGATCAAGCTCTCTATTCATTCTATGTCTCCCTCCAATAGGAACAGTGACTAGTTGAGTGGTTGAGTAGTTGAGTCGGACACTACTAAACTGCGCAACAACGTACTACTCAATGCCCGTCAATGTTCCACTGGGCTCATCTACAGTCCCAGATACGCCTTCTTGATCCTCTTATCTCCCGCTTCAGGCACTTTTTTTTGAGCGTCACCCGTTGTTTTTCAGCAGGTACTTCCTTATCTTGTCGGATGCTGTCTTGGGGAGTGCTTCCGTAAACTCGATGTACTTAGGCATCTTGTACTTTGCCAGCTTGTCCTTCAGGAATACGAAAATCTCGTCTGCGGTGAGCCTCTGGTTGCTTCGGAGCACGACAAAGACTTTGCCAACCTCTCCCCACTTATCGTCTGGCACCCCAACGACCGCAGCATCTGCTATCAGCGGATGGGAAAGCAGTAGCTTTTCTATCTCTGCCGGGTAGACGTTTTCACCGCCGCTAATGTACATATCCTTCTGACGGTCCGTGATGTAGACGAAGCCGTCCTCGTCCATACGCGCTATGTCCCCAGTGTAGAGCCATCCGTCCCTGATCACCTCGTCGGTGAGATCTTGCCGCTGCCAGTAGCCACTCATCACTATCGGACCCTTGACAATGATCTCGCCGTTCTCTCCCGGCTTCACCGGGTTTCCCTGCTCGTCAACGATGCGAACCTGGCCGTGGAAGATGGGGTGGCCCACTGAGCCCATCTTTGAGCGCGCTTCTTCGGTGGGAAGCCAGAACAGCGTCGATGCCTCGGTCAATCCATAGATTTGCGAGACCACCAGACCTTTCTCGGCGAGCGCATGCAGGAGATGGAACGGGACTCGTTCCCCACCCGTGAAGCAGCAGCGGATCGAGCGCAGATCATACTGATCAATATCGCACTCGTTAAGAATGAATTGGTAGACCGTGGCGGGAAGTTCCAGAATAGTCACCTCATATTTCCGGACTGTTTCCAAAATCTCAGTGGGTCGGAACCGGCGTTTCACGATGATAGTGCCGCCCTTGTACAGAACCGGTGCCGATTCAACGATCAGTCCGCCCGAATGAAACATTGGCCTCGTGATGATCATGCGATCCCTGGTGCTGAGGTCGAAAAACATGTCTGAGTTAAGCACGTTGAAAAAGGTCTTACGGTGGGAAAGCACTGCTCCCTTGGGCAAGCCAGTAGTCCCGGAAGTGTACATGATGATGTGCGGGTCATTGTCACCCGCTACCTGTTCGGGCTTGGGCTCATTGTCGCTCATCTGTGCAAGTAGGGCCTCATAGCCGTATGCCCAGTTCAGTGCCAGTGATTCTGCTTTGTCGGGCGAGCAATAAATACAGCTCTCAAGCACCACGTGCTCTCTTAACGCAGCCACGCTGGTTTCGAACTCCTCCTCGAAAATCACCACCCTTGAGCCGCTGTCGCGGATGATGAATTCTATTTCAGGCACTGCAAGACGCCAGTTGAGGGGAACGAGGATCGCCCCTATCTTTGAAACGGAGAAGAAGATCTCAATGTACTGTTTGCAATTATGAAGCAGCACTGCCACCCGATCCCCCTTTTTCACCCCCAGCCCCATAAGAGCATGTGATAGCTTGTTGATCCGTTGGTCCAATTCGCGGTAGCTGCATGGCGCATCGTTTGATATGATCGCTATTGCCTTCGGCTTGATCGCGCTCCAACGGCCTATCCAATCACCGACATTAACCAGTCTTTGCGTCATCTCACGTGCCTCTTCTTCATCAGTCATACGTGATCACAAGATTCAGTGTCCCGTTCTTTCGGTGTCTTCGGCTCGGACAGGACGCGCAGCCGCCCTGTCTCTTCCAGATTGACCGTATTATCTGCATTAAACGACACGAGATAATCGGTTTCGGCTGAACAGCGACTGATCTTCCCATTGATAAAGTCCCACCGGACCCTCTCCGGTTCTCTCTCGGCAGGTGGTCCGTAGCCACCGCTGCCCGGCAGCCTGATACTCAAAAGGTCGCCTGCCTTGATGCGGCTCACGCCCTTGGATTTCTGTCTCGCCTCTTGTGGTGTTCCGGGATTGAGAATCAATGCACCACGACTCCCTTCCTTACCGCCGAAAAGACCCTGGGGTGAGAATTTTTGCCTATCAGAATAGCGGGCCCAAAGTACGTCGGTATGGAACCGTATATCGCGACGTAACGAGAGTCCGCCTCTGCTCCTGCCCGCTCCGCCCGAATCGGGGATAAACTCGTACCGCTCGATCGTCACAGGATACTCCAGTTCGGCGGCCTCGACAGGGGTATTCATGAAACGCCCGAGGTGCAGATCCTGGCCGTCCGGACCATCTTTTGAAGGACGTGCTCCGGCGCCTCCTCCCTGAATCTCGACATAGGTGAAGCGTCTACCCGATTCAGGCTGAACCCCCGTAAAGCTGCACGTGCAGGCCTGACCATGACTTCCGGCTACCACTCTTTTGGGCAGGACTTCACTCATCGCCTTGAGCATCGCCTCGGTGATTTTTGTCATGGTCTGGCTTCTTGCGGTGACTGCGCCAGGGGGTCTCGGCCTCGTAATCAAACCTTCTTCGCTCTCCACCGTTATGGGGCGGAAGGTGCCGGAATTGACGACCATGTAAGGGTCGACAATGCCCACCATGGTGTAGAACACGGCGCCTTTAGAACACGACCACGTGCAGTTGACGTTGCCTTGAGCCTGTTTGCTCGAACCGTCGAAATCGACCTTCATCTCGTCGCCTCGGATGTGGACATTCACCTGGACCTTGTAGGGTTCGTCCGAATAGCCGTCGTCGTCGATATAATCCACGCCGGTGTATATACCGTCCGGCATTGCATGGATCGCATGACGCATGATGCTCTCTCCGTAATTGAGGAGTCCTTCCGTGCACTGCCGGTACGTCTCCAGCCCATACTTGCCAACAAGCTCCTGCACGCGCCGTACGCCGCCTACCGTAGTGGCTGCCTGCGCCCGGAAATCCTCCATCGTCTTTTCCGGTATTCGTATGTTGCTGGCGATAATATTGAAATGTTCCCGGTCTTCCTGCCCCCTTCGGTAAAGCTTCAGGAACGGGACTCGCAGCCCCTCCTGGTAGATCTCCGTGAGACCTCCTGCGACGCCGCCAGGAACCGAGCCCCCCATGTCAAGCTGGTGGGCGATATTTGCGACAAACGCGACGAGCTCACCTTTGTAAAACACAGGGGAGAAGAACTGCATATCGAGGAGGTGCTGACCCCCCAGATACGGGTCGTTACAGATAATAATGTCCCCTTCTTCGAGGTCCATGCCTGAGTTCAAGAGGCTCGCTGCACTTTCTGGCAGGCTGAACATCATGAGAGGACAAAGGTGGGCCTGGGCAAGGATACCACCGGAGGCGTCCAGGACCGCGCAGTTAATATCCATGATCTCTTTGACGATGGTGGTTCTGCCCATACGCACGAGGTTATAGCCCATGTCATCGGCGATCGCCTCCAACCCGTAACGGACTACCTGCATGGTTGCTGCATCGACGTTGCTCATGAGCGCCCCCCTTTGTCACACCCCTGCTCATCCGGCGTGATGAGAATATTTCTGAACTTGTCAATCTCTCCGACCCAGCCATGCGGGATCAAGGTCGTGGATATCTGCTCCTCAATGAGACAGGGACCGGGTATGAGACTCCCTGTTCCAAAGCGGTCCCGTTCGTAGATAGGCACCTCGACGAACCCCTTCTCTTTGAAATAGATGGGTCTCTTCTCCTTGAGCCCTTCTGAAAGAGGCGTGGGCTTTGTTGGTTCTTCGGGCAGGCTGAGACTCGCATTCTTGCCGATGGCCCGCACGCGAAGGTTGATGAATTCCACATGCTCCCTGGGCTCGTTGTAGGAATAGACCTGCTTATGCAGTGCATGGAACGCGGCGATGACGTCCCGAAGCTCCGAGGCGCCGAGACTGGCTGTTTTGATGACCGGCGTGTTGAGTTCCCAGGACTGGCCCTCGTACCGCATGTCTGCGGACCATTCAATCCTGATGTTTTTCTCGTCTACGTTTTCTTCCCTCAGTTGCCGCACTCCTTCATCCTCCATGATGCGGAACATGTTGAGCAATTCTGCGGGATCAACCTCCTCTTGCTTCTTTGCAATGGTCCTTACGTAGTCGTGCTGGACATCGGCCACTGCCAGGCCGACCGCGGAGAAATTACCAGCCATGGGAGGCACGACGATCTTGCGGATGTCGAGTTCCTCCGCGATATCCACGGCATGGTTCGCGGCTGCGCCCCCGAAGGGAACAAGAATAAACTCTCTTAAGTCATACCCCCTCTGGACCGACACCCCGCTGATGCCTTTTGCCATATTCGCATTGACGATACGAATAATGCTGAGTGCTGCTTCCTCCAGGGAAATGTTCATGGGCCCTGCGACGTGCTTGAGTAGTGCCTCCCTTGCCTTATCCGGATACAGAGGGATTTTACCCCCGAGGAAGTAGGAGGGGTTGAGGCGGCCCACCACCACGTTCGCGTCGGTAACCGTGGGTAGGGTCCCTCCCCATCCGTAACACGCGGGCCCCGGTGAAGAGCCCGAGCTCTGAGGCCCTACATTGAGCATGCCTCCCTGGTCAATCCAGGCAATGCTGCCGCCACCGGCCCCAATGGTCTTCATGTCAACCATGGGAAGCTTGATCGGGTACTCAGTCACGCCGCCCCATGTCGTGGTCTTGGGCATGCCTTTGTCGATGATCGAGATATCGAACGTTGTGCCGCCCATATCCGCACCAATCGCCATTTCATGCCTGGTAAGGCGGCTGATGAAGGCCGTGGCCATGGCACCGCCGGCGGGCCCCGAGTTGATCAGGTGGGCCGAATGATCTCTCGCCGTCTCCAGCGTCATGGAGCCCCCGTTGCTCTGCATGATGTGGACGCGAACCGCGCCGTAGCGTTCGTTCAAGCGCTTCAAGAGATTGTCCATGTAGCTCTTAATAACCGGTCCCAGGTAGCCGTTCATGACGGTCGTGCAGGTTCGTTCGTACTCTCTGAATTCGGGGCAGATCTCTGAGGAGAGCGAGACAAGGGCTTCCGGGTAATGCTCGCGGCTTAATTGTGCCGCCTTTAGTTCGTGAGCCGGGTTGAGAAATGAGAAGAGGAACGAGATGACGATCGCCTCCACTCTCTCGCGCTTGAAAGTATCTATGGCAGCCCGGAGGCTCCCTTCGTCAAGGGGTACTGCAACCCCACCTTTACTGTTGATCCTTTCTTTAACCCCTTTTCTGAGATACCGGGGCACGAGGGGTGGGGGGTTATCCACCTCGAAGTCGAATGCCGCCTCTTTCGGTCTCGCCACCCGCCTGATCTCAAGGACATCCTCAAAGCCCTCGGTTGTGAGAAGTCCGACCTTCGCGCCCTTGCCCTCTACAATCGCATTCGTGCCGATGGTAGTGCCGTGGATCAGGTAACGGAGCCCTTCCATCGAAGCGCCTGCGATGTTAAGGATGTCCTGAAGCCCGTTGAGCACCCCCTCTGCGAGGTCGTAATGGGTGGTGGGTGTCTTGGCATAGTGGAACCGGCCCGTCGACTCATCAACAAGGATCACGTCGGTAAAGGTACCGCCTACGTCAATAGAAATTCGCATGCTATCCTCGCCTTTTTGTATGCATTACTTTCCTTGAATGATAGCCATTTGCGGTTTGTCAGCTGAAATTGTATGCAATTCGTAATTATTGTCAAGAGAATTTTTTCAGGCAATCGTAAAATGCCCTATTCATAGGGTAAAAACTGATATTTTCTTCTTGACACAAATTTCGTAATCGTATACTTTCAACTATATGAACCTCAAACAAAAAATCATTCTCAATCTTCGTGACACCATCATCAAAGGCGAGTATACACCCGGAACTCACCTCGTAGAGAGTGAGCTGTGCGCGCGCTTTAAGGTAAGCCGTACGCCGGTGAGAGAGGCATTGAATCAGCTAGAGAAAGAAGGGTTTGTGCGGATAACACCTGATGCGGGAGCCCACGTCGTCGAGCTATCGCTTGACGATGTCTCCCACATCTATGACGTCCTGATCGTGCTGGAAGGGGCCGCAAGCCGCCTGGCCTGCAGCCGCATAAAGAACGAGCAGATCGGCAAGCTGGAGGAATACAATTTTCTTTTTGAGAAGTCCCTGGTCAGACGCAATGCCGAGCTCTTGTTTGAACTGAACAACCGCTTCCACTGGCTTATCACGAGCGAGACAGGCAATACCTATCTCATGGAAATGCGCACTAACTTCCGAGGCCTTATCGACCGTATCGCTCACATTTTTCCACATATTCCCGGACAGATGGAAGCGACTATCGCCGATCACCGGCAGATCATTTTCGCACTCAAGGGGCGCAATCCTTCGCTGGTCGAGTTTGTGATGCGGGAACATCTTGAGACTGCCAAGAAGCACCTGATGGCGTATCTCCATGAAGGAAAAATGGGAAGGGTTTTACCCGGACATGCTGCAAAGTAGTCTCCATTACACAGGCCCAAAAGGTCTTGACAAGGATTACCGGCTCTTTTATACTCGGCATACGTGGTATACAGTATACAACGCATCACTAGATTGATTCTAAGCTGGAGTTCCTGTCTGCATGGTCCCATTATGCGCCGGTCTGGAAGGCGAGCGTTTGAAAGCTGACGCGAAACGGGTCATCGGGTAACAGTATGAGACGCGAGCCTTTGAATGCTCAAGGGCTAGCCCGTAAGGTGCTGAACGGGGATGAAAAGAGTGCTGCCCGTCTCATCTCGCTTATCGAAAACGGAAAACCTGAAGGCTATGCCGAACTGTCCGTTCTCTTCCCGCACACGGGTAATGCCCACGTGATAGGAATTACGGGGCCGGCGGGAGCAGGTAAGAGCACCATCATAGACCGGCTTGCCGTGTCACTATTCAATCAAGGCATGACGGTGAGTATCATTGCAACGGATCCCACGAGCCTGCGAGGCGGTGGGGCATTTCTTGCCGACAGGGTGCGGATGAAGGATGCTGAAAAGAAGGGGATCTTTATTCGTTCCATGGCACACAGGGGCTATCCGGGCGGAGTAGCACGAGCAGTGGCGGGTGCGGTCTATGTCCTGGAAAGTCTTGGAAAGGACGTGGTGCTGATAGAAAGCGTGGGGGCGGGCCAGGCAGAAAAGGAGCTTTCCCATCTGTGTGATACCGTGATTATCCTCTTTACGCCCGATTACGGCGATGAGATCCAGTTGCTGAAAGCGGGACTTATCGAAATAGGCGATATCCTGGTCGTGAACAAGGCCGACAGGCAGGGAGCTGTGGAGGCAGAGCAAGAATTGATGAGGTACTGTTCCGGCCGAGCCGGATTAGATGGCTGGGCTGCTCCGGTGCTCGTTACCAGGGCTGATCGGGGAGAAGGTGTGGCAGAACTTGTCGAAGCGATCAACAGACATTGGGTTTTCGTCACGGCAGATGGACGAAGAGAGAAGAGAAAAGAGGAAAAGATATCAGCGTTCATCATGAGTCTCCTGAAGGAAGAGGTATGGCGACGCTTTGCAGGTGTGATCAAGAATAATGCGGAGTGCACCCGCATTGCTGAAGATGCGAAGCATGGAAAGATAGATCCGTATAGCGCAGTCGAAAGGATTTTAGAAAGAACCGGAATCGCAAATAGCAAAGGCAATTGATTACTTATAACGATTTGGATTCAAGATGGAGAGCGAGGCGCTCAAGCCGTGACGAACGCAGGCGTACTGTAAAAGTACGTCGGAGTGAGGCAGGGCGACGGCAACGAAGCTAAACGCTTGAAGCCAAATCGTTATGGAGGGATCGGTGGATTTTAGGCTGAGCGACGATCAGCACTTTTTCAAAGAACAGGTTCCCCAGACACTCCGGCGCCTGGCGGTTCCCGAAGCGGAATCGGTCGATAAGGATGATATATTTCCTGCCAGGCTGTTCGAGGAATTAGGGCACTCAGGCTATTACGGCATCAGATATCCTGCGGAGATCGCTGGAATGGGAGCCGACTGCGTCACCTTTACAATCCTCGCAGAAGAGCTGGCAAAAGATACGCTCAGAAAACCTGAACACTACTATCGCTAAGGAGGCTTACATGGATTTCGCCTTGACCGAGGAGCAGGAATTTTTCAAGAAGATGGTCACGGAGACGGTCGACCGCATGGTCGTCCCGAAGGCCCGGGAAATAGACGAGAAGGATGAATTCCCCTGGGAGCTCTGGCGTGAATTCGGCAAACTGGGGTACCTTGGCCTTCGGTACCCCGAAGAAATAGGAGGCATGAATGCCGACCCTGTAACGGCCATGATCTTCTACGAACAGATAGCCAGGGGATCGGTTGGTTTTGCCCAGAGCGTCATCATGAACATCCTCATGGGTACCTATTTCATCTATCGTTTCGGCACCGAAGAGATAAAGAAGCGCTGCCTCTACCCGGCGATGAAGGCTGAGAAAGTTGCCACCATGTGTTTCACGGAGGACCAATCCGGGTCGGACCTTTCAGCGACGAAAACGACGGCGGTCAAGGATGGCAATGAATGGGTAATAAACGGAACAAAGATGTGGATAACAAACGGTCACCTTGCCCACATGGCAACAATACTCGCCACGACCGATCCCAAGTTGGGACCAAAGGGGCTCAATTTCTTCCTTGTCGAGAAGGGTACACCCGGCTTCACACCGGGGCAGATCCTCGATAAGCTCGGTTGCCGCGGAACAGTGACCGGAGAACTTGTGCTTGACAACGTGCGGGTCCCCGAAGAAAATCTTCTCGGAGCAGAGATAAATAAAGGGATTGAGTATCTGGGAGAGATACTGGATGAAGTTCGAGTGATGACCGGAGCTATGGCGCTCGGGATTGCGCAGGCAGCTTACGATGAAGGCCTGGAGTACGCGAGAAAGCGGGTGGCCTTTGGAAAGCCGATCGGCAGCTACCAGCTTATCAGGGCCAAGTTTGCAGACATGGCCACCGAGATGGAGGCGAGCCGGCTTATGGTCTACTACGGGGCTTGGAGGATTAAAGAGAAGCTTTCAAGCCGGAAGGAAGCAGCCATGGCGAAGATGATTGCAACCGAGACCTGCGTGAAAGTGGTCGATGAGGTCACACGGATCTGGGGCGCGAATGGGTTTGCCCGCGAATATAATCCGCAGCGCCACTTCAGGGATGCCCGCTTTTTGCTGTACGGTGGTGGGACACAGGAAATAATAAAAGATTTTCTTGGCAGGATGATAATCGGGAAGTCGTGATTCCAGACCGGAAAGAAGAGAAGGGGCGCAACGTAGTACTCGTAATGCGGCCGGGAGTTCTCGAGTGGCATTCGATGGCGTGTACCAGCAGGTCTGCCTGGTGGCCCCGAAGGCCGAATTCGGGATGTGGCAACCGATAAGGGTTAAACGAGGATGTATGGGTAGAGAGAAAACAGTCAGTAAGATGGGGCGACCGCTCAAGGGGATAAGAGCGGTCGGCAAGCGGCGGCCTGTCGGGGAAGTGGCCTACACGGCTTTAAGAGAAGCAATTGTGAAGGGGGATCTTCACCCTGGCCAGAGGCTGGTCGAGAGCACGTTGTCCTCTCAGATGGGAATCAGCAGAATACCTGTAAGAGAGGCGATTAAAAAACTTGAGCAGGATGGTCTCGTGGAGAAGCTGGATAAGCGGGGTTTTATCGTGAATAACCCGTCCAGGGAAGAGATAGAGGAGACTTTCGGAATACGGGCGATCCTGGAGAGCTATGCAGCTGCCCTTTGTACGCAGCATATGAACCAAAGGATCCTCAACAAGATAGAAGACACCCTCAGCAGGTACAGAGACGCTCTCGGCAGGGCTGACATCGCAAAAATGACTGAGCTCAATGCCCAGTTCGATCAGATCATCATCAGTACTGCGGGCAGCAAAAAGCTTTATTCGCTCATCGAAAATTTTCGAGATTTTATTTTTCGGTACAGGAACCAGCTTCTTGCCTCCATGAATTATGCATCAATCTCTCTATCCGACCATGAGAGAATCGTGGAGGCTATGAAGGAAGGGGACGTGGAAAAAGTGGAGAAGCTCGTGAGGGAACATTTGCTGAGGGGTAAAGACATCCTTCTCAGAGACATAAATTTTGAAGGGGGTGATCGACCGGACACTGTTAAGAGCTCCGGAGACGCCAAGCGCATTTGAGTGGAAAATAGGGTGATGAGCTTCTGCAGAGCCTTTACTATAATAAATTGATTTTGGGAGGGGACCTTGAAGAATCAAAGGGAGATAAAGGTATTGGTAGCCAAGCCCGGACTCGACGGCCACGACAGGGGTGCCAAAGTAGTGGCCCATGCGCTCAAGGAGGCAGGCATGGAAGTGATTTACACGGGCCTCCATAGGACCGTCGATCAGATTGTGAGGATTGCCATCCAGGAGGATGTGGATATTATAGGACTCTCCATAATGAGCGGTGCCCACATCCCCATTGTCGAAAAGCTCATGAAAAAAGTGGGTCAGGAAGGGATAGGCGATAAGATGGTAATCGTGGGAGGCGTGATTCCGAACAAAGATATTGCCCGGCTCGAGAACCTTGGCGTCTCTGGTGTCTTCCCCGGCGGCACACCTTTTTCGGACATTGTAACCTTCATCAACGACCATGTGAAACAAGCATAGGAGGATCTATGGGAGTTGCAAAATATACCAAGGACGCAAAAGACCAGATCACCGACGTGACGCTCCAGTCGGGAATTCACGTGAAACCGCTCTACGGTCCGGAGGACCTTGAAAAGATCGGCTTTTCTTATGAGCGGGACCTTGCCGATCCCGGCCAATATCCGTTCACGAGGGGTATACACCGGCAAGGTTACCGAAGCAGGGCCTGGACAACGAGGCAGTATACCGGCTTCGGCACGCCGGCTGAAACGAACGAGCGGTTCAAACTGATGATCTCGCACGGGCAGACGGGGCTGAACGTGGCTTTCGATTTGCCCACCCAGATGGGTTACGACTCTGACGACCCTATGGCCGAAGGCGAAGTAGGGCGCGTGGGAATGGCGGTCGACTCGCTCAGGGATTTTGAGGTGGCATTCAAGGATATCAACCTGGCGAAGATAGGCTCAGGGCTGACCATCAACGCGGTCGCATCCATAATGCTCGCCATGTACCAGGCTGTTGCTGAGAAATACGGCTACGGTCGCGACGTTATTTCAGCCACGCCGCAGAATGATATTCTGAAGGAGATGATCGGGCGGGGCTCCTGGATTTTTCCGGTGGAACCTGCGGTGAAGCTGATCGGCGATACGATCGAATATTCCATAGAGGCTCTCCCTCGCACAAATCCGGTGAGTGTGTGCGGTTACCATATCAGAGAGTCAGGTGCAACGCCTGCGCAGGAGATCGGATATGCCATATTGATCGCAAATGCTTACATAGACAATGTGCTCGCTAGAGGCTACGACGTGGATGCTTTTGTCGGCCGCTTCTCCTTCAACTTCAACGTATTCGGCAACATCTGGGAACAGGTTGCCAAATTCAGGGCAGGCCGCAAGCTCTGGGCTAGGAATCTCAAGGAAAAATACGGCGTCAAGAAGGATTCGAATATGTACTTGAGGGGCCTCTTTGGCGGAGGAGGATATGGCCTGACCAAGGCGCAGCCCGAGAACAACATCATGCGCGGCGCGTATTACGCGCTGTCCGCAGCGTTGGCAGGAGCACAGACAATTGCGCTCTGTAGCTACGACGAAGCCTATACCATCCCCACACCCCATTCAGCCATCATCTCCCTACGCACGCTGCAACTGCTCATGGATGAGATGGGCCTGCGGGACACCGTTGATCCCCTGGCAGGAAGCTACTTCATAGAAACGCTCACGAAGGAGATGGAGCAGAAGATCGAAGAAGAGATGGGGCGCATAGAGAAGGCAGGCGGGATCACACAAGCCGTGGCGACCGGCTACATTCAGAGACTGGTTGCCCGGCAGGCTTACGAGTTCGAGAAGGGTATCCAGTCAGGAGAACTCCTCAAGGTCGGTGTGAACATTTACACGGACGAGCAGCCGATGGACGTGGAACTCCACGAGTACAACTGGGAATCGGCGGAAAAGCAGATTGAAGGGCTCAAGCAGGTGAAGCGGGAGAGGAATAACCGCGACGTGGCGCGAACCCTCGCAGCGCTTGAGCAGGCAACCAAAGAGGGCAAGAACGTCATGCCCTATCTCGTGGAATGCTGCAAAGCGTATGCGACGCTCGGCGAAATGACCGCGATTTTCCGGAATATCTATGGAGAGTTTGACGAACCGAGCTTATTCTAAGGTTTGCTTAACTATGCATTGTAAGGACTCCGGGACTAGCGTTCTTTACCATGTTCCTCGAGAATGAGGAAGTCAGTCGGCTGCCATAAACGCCGCAGACTCCTGTAAACTCTCCCGAGAGGTGAGCATGATGGACCGTTTTTTAAAAGGGCTTGAAGCAGGAGTGGGCAGGGTCAACCAAGTCTTCGTCTTCATCGGTTCTCTGTTCCTCATCGGGACCATGGTGACCACGAACCTTGACCTCTTCATGCGCTTTGTTTTCCACGCTCCTATCATGGGCATGAACGAGATCACGGAACTGTTCCTTCTCTACCTCACCTTTCTCGGTACCGCTTGGGTCTACCATGACGACGCTCACGTGGTCGTTGACGTCCTGCTCTACAACCTGGTAGAGGGACGCAGGAAGAATCTGCTGATACTCCAGAACCATATCATTGTGGGCATCATCAGTTTGGTGCTGGTCTACTACGGTACCGCCACCACCATCGACTATATCGTGAGGGACGTGCGCAATCCCACCATATTGGAAACGCCCATCGCGATTGCCATCGGGATTATCCCTATAGGGGCGTTCGTGCTTCTTCTTGAGGTCCTGATCAAGAGCTTGCGAATACTGCGGGGGAGGGAGGGTTGATATATGGAGAATTGGGTTCCTTTACTCATAGCCATCTTTTCGCTCCTCTCCATCCTCTTCCTGCTGGGTGTCCCCGTGGCCTTCTCGTTCCTGTTCACCAACATGGTGTTTGCGTTCATCTTCTGGGGCGGCGCGGCGTTTTCGCAGATGATCCTCGGTATCTACCGTTCCATCGCTATGTTCTCCCTGGTCCCCCTGCCGCTTTTCATCCTGATGGGAGAGATCATATTCCTCTACGAGATGGCCCTCAACATGATGGACACCCTCGATAAGTGGATAGGCAGGATCCCAGGAAGGCTCAGCCTCATGGCGGTAGCGGGAGGCGTCCTTTTCGCCACCCTCTCCGGCTCTTCAATGGCCTCAACCGCCATGCTTGGCCAAACTCTTCTCCCCGAGATGGAGAAGAAGGGCTATAAGCCGCAAATGACCCTCGGCCCTATCATGGGGAGCGGGTGCCTTGCCGGCATGATGCCCCTTTCCGCCCTCGGTATCATCACGGCAACCCTTGCCCAGATATCAGTCGGGGATTTCCTTATCACCATCATCGGCCCGGGTCTCCTCATGGCGGTCATCTATGCTCTTTACATCATTATCAGGGCGGTCCTGCAGCCCGACCTCGCTCCCCGCTATGACGTGGAAAAGGTGCCTTTGACAACAAAGATTTGGCTGGCGATAAAGTACATCCTGCCCCTTACCTCGATTATCATCGCCATAATCGCTATCATAACGACGGGGGTAGCCACCCCTTCGGAAGCCGCTGCCGTCGGCGCCCTCATCTGCTTCATCCTTGCGTTCGCGTACAAAGGTGTCCGGATCGATATTCTGAAAAAAGCTGTCGTCGTGACCCTCAAAGTGACGGTCATGATGTTCATCATCCTCTCCGGTGCAACGGGCTTCTCGGAAATCCTCGCCTATACGGGGGCCACGCAGAACCTGGTGGAACTCGTGACCCACCTGAATCTCCCGCCCATGGGCATCTTGATCGTGATGCAGCTTGTCCTCATCGTGCTTGGTACGTTCCTCGAATCTCTGGCTATCATGATGATCACCATTCCCATCTACATGCCTATCATCAAGACCCTGGGGTTCGATCCCTTCTGGTTTTGCGCCATCTTTCTGATCAATATGGAGCTTGCGACGATCTCGCCGCCCTACGGCCTAGTGCTCTTCACCATGAAGGGCGTTGCACCCCATCACACCATGACCGATGTGTTCAAGGCGAGCATACCATTCAACATCCTCGATGCCTTTGCCCTGGCCCTTGTAATGGCGTTCCCCCAGATCGCCCTCTTCCTGCCGCACTTGATGAAACATTGAGGGAGGAGGAATAGAAATGGATGAAGCGCACCACACCATCTATGGTCAAAGGGCGAGGCTGGGACTGATCGTGCCCGCGAGTAACACCGTCTGCGAACCGGAAATGGTCAGATTGTCGCCGCCCGGTGTTGCTACCTACGCCACGCGAATCCTTTTCAGTCCGACCATTCAGGACCTTAAGAACATGCAACACCGCGTTCAAAGGGCGGCTCAAGAACTGTCAAGCGAATGCATTGCTGATCTTATCATCTTCTGCTGCACGGTAGGAAGCCTGATCGAGGGCCTGAGAGGAGAGAGTGAGATTGTCTCGAACATAGAGAAGGAGGCCTCTGTTCCTGCCATAACCGTGGCTACAGCGGTAAAAACGGCTTTTGATGCGCTGCATGTCCGCAGGCTTGCCGTTGCGACGCCGTACACGCGGGAGATCAACAATCACGAAAAGGATATCCTCGAGCAGGCCGGTTACGAAATAACATCTATCGCGGGCTACTACGAGAATCTCGAGCCGACAGAGCTCAGGAACATGATGATCGGCAACCTTCCGGCCGAGGCGGCCTTAGAGCTGGGCGTAAAGGTCAATAGTTCAGACAACGAAGCGATCTTCATCAGCTGCACCAACTTCCGGGCTGCCGACATTATCGAAAAGCTGGAGGCTGCAACCGGGAAACCGGTGATTTCGAGCAATCAGGCCAGCATGTGGTTTGCCTTAAGAAGATTAGGGCTTAGGGATAAGGTCAGCGGTTATGGACGCCTGTTCGAAATGTGACCAAGCCCGCCGGTCAGAAAATACAGTATAGAAACGGACTGAAAAAACTGGTGGAGGTGTCAGATGAAAAAACATTTGATACGGAGAGGGTTTGTCGATACGCCGGACGGACAGATTCATTACGCGACTGCGGGTCAGGGCAAGCCGCTTCTGCTTCTGCACCAGACCCCGCGCTCCTGGACTGAATATCTGTATGTTTTGCCTCTCTTCGCGGAAAAATATTGGACCATCGCCATGGATACGGTCGGTTTTGGAGATTCGTACAAGCCTGAACGACAAGCCACGATAGAAGGATATGCACAAGGCGTGATCGCCTTTCTTGCCGCCATGTCGATTCCGCGAACATCTATCGTCGGGCACCACACCGGGGGCGTGATAGCCGTGGAAGTTGCCGCTTCCTACCCGGAGGTTGTGGATAAGCTGGTTCTCTCCTCAACACCTTACGTGGATGCAGAGGACCGGGAGCGCCGGAAGACCCGGGCTGCAATAGACCACGTTGAGGTGAAGAATGATGGTTCACATTTGAGCGAACTCTGGCAGAAAAGGATACCATTCTACCCGAAAAACAGGCCCGATCTTCTCACCAGTTTAGTGCTCGACGCTCTTAAGGTCAGCGGAAGGATGGAAGAGGGGCATCGAGCAGTCAACAGCTACAGAATGGAGGACAAAGTCTCTTTGATCAAGGCGCCAACCTTGGTGATGGTTGGCTCGGAGGATCCCTATTCTTTTCCGAGCATGAAGCCCCTTGCCAACCACATCCAAGGCAGCCGGACCGCGGTGATCGAGGGCGGGATGGTTCCCATGGTCGAGCAGATGCCGGAAGAGTTCGCCAAAGTGGTCATGAGCTTTCTTGGACAAGGCATATGATCGCGATTGTCCTCAGCACGACGTGCCCACTCTTTTGCATCGCGGTGATCGCTAGTTCCGTGATCCCTTTCCCCTTGCTGCTATAAGCCGCACAGCTTCCGCAGGATCTGCACCTGATCGGGGGGCACCTTTTTAGCGAGGTCCTCGAGGAAGGCATCGTCGGCGGTGTCCAGGAATCGTTTTGTGTCTTCGGGCGAGAACTTCACCCTCTTGACGCCTATCTTTTCCATCTCCGCCTTCTCCACCTGGATAGCCTTCTCGAAGTAGGCCTTCATCTGCGGCTCAAATCTTACTGTGATACTAGTCAATTTTACCTGTGCATCTTTGGGCAGCTTGTTCCACGTGTCAAGGTTCATCAACATGAACGTGTTCTGACGGGCATAGAAGGGGATGTCAATCACATACTTCGTGTTTTCGAGCCACCCCCATTCCCGAGGACCGATCGTCGTCCAGCCGAAACCGTCCACGACGCCACGCTGCAGAGCCGTATAGGTTTCGCCGAACTCAATCGTCACAGGCACGATGCCCAGTTTTTTCATCATCTTGTCGTACTTGGCTGCTGTTCTCATTTTGAGACCCTTCAGATCATCGAGCTTAGTCACTGGTTTTTTTACATAGAGATAGAAGGGATCATAGAGCCAGGTCCCGAGTGGCATCATGTTGATCTTCCGGTGATGTTCGATCATGTAATCCCAGAGACCGCCCGGTTCCCTCTCCTTCTTGAAGTCGTAGCGGGAGAGGGAAATAACGTCCGCTTCCGGCAAGAGCCCGTTATAGTATGCGGCAGGAATGAATCCGACCTGGAATATGCCTTTCCTCACCGCCTCCGGCTGGTTAAACGCAGCCATGACCTCCGGTCCGCCCATCCAGTTGATGCGCAGCACGCCCTTCATTTCAGTATTCACCTCGTTGATCCAGACAGGGATCTGGGCGCACAACTTGTGATCCTTCGGTAAGAATGAGATCGCCTTAAGTTCCTGTTCTGCAGCCATCAGACCAGATGAGACAAGAATCAACCAGACAGCAACATATACCACGCAAATAGGCTTCTTCATTCCAGACCCTCCTGTTTTTCAGCGACATCAACTTCATTTAGTATTTACTTCACGCGATACCCTGCTTGCTTCCAGCCCTCTACGCCACCCTTGAGCGCTTTCGCGTTCGTGTATCCCATATCTCTATATTTGGCTGCCTGACCGGCAGAGCTCCTCTCGTTGTGTCAGGCGCAATAGAATATGATCTCATGATCTTTGGATAAAGAAGCGAGCCTCGATCTAAACTCTTTGAGAGATATGGCGCCTTCGAGGTGGAGAGTCTTGAATTTTTCTTCATCGTCGTAGGCGCAGACAAGAAGGGCAATGCCGCTCTTCAGTTTTTCAAAGGTCTCCCGAGGACCCACGTACTCCTGTTCAGCCATAGTGGACCTCCTCTGGACTAAGCGATCCGGGATCGCCGACTACCTCTCTCCGACCGTCATACCTCTTCCAGCATGGTGGTGAAAAGGTCGTGATGCTCCTCTTCGTCCTCCAGGATTTCCTTGAACATGAAGGCGGTCGTGGTATCTCCTTCCTTGGCGGCCAACTCGATGATCTTCCGGTACATAACCACAGCTTCCTCTTCCGCCTTGGTGTCCAGTTCAAGGAACTCCTTCAGACTTCCGCCGACCTTGATGGGGGCGGGCTTAGTGGTGGGTGTTCCACCCAGATACCAGAGCCTCTCTGCGATCGCCTCCGCGTGCTTCATTTCGGCAATGGCTGTCTGCTTGAACTGATCCCGCACCGCAACCCCCTTGACGCCCATCACCTGCACGTGCTGCCACATGTACTGGACGCTTACCTGAATCTCTCTCGCAATTGCGGCATTCAGCAATTCCTTCAATTTCTCACTTGCCTTTGTTACCGGTTTCAATGAAGTAGCCATTCTCTTACCTCCTTGTGGGAATGTGATTTGGGTGGATCATATCGTCCGAATAGGGAGCATACAGTTTCATTATAGTGCTTCGATGAAGATATGTCACGCTGGCAAACCACAGGAAAAGCCATAAGAGAAATGTGCCTTCTCTCTTTTCGTGCCGTCTGCCGCCAATAATCCCTGTTTTCACGCAATCATCATTATCAGTGGCAGTGCGCAACCTTCCCGGAAGCCACAGCAGATCGTATTTCGGCCGGACAAATCCTACTTAATGACGGCAGCACCCGCCTTGGCTGCTACTTCATCCTGAGAGCCGGTGCCGCCGGAGCAGCCGATGGCGCCGATCAGTTTGCCGCCCTCCACCAGCGGAATGCCTCCGCGCGAAGCGATGACATCGTCCAGCGTGGTAAGGTACTGAAAGTTAGTAAGTTGAACGCCGCTCTCAAAAACTTTGGTCTCGCGGCGGAACTTGGCTGAGGTCCGGGCCTTGTGCTCGGCAATAGAAATCGAAGCGAGCTGGGCACCATCCATGCGCTTGAAGGATACGAGGTTTGCTCCCGAGTCCACGACGGCGCAGACCAGCTTCCAGTCCCGCTTCTTGGACTCGGCCACCGCGGCTGTAAGCACCGCATCAGCGCGATCGAGCGAGATAGGCGCGCCGTACGCAACATCGAATGGCATCTTGTCCGGTACGGCATCAAGGGGATTGGGTTGTTGTGCGCGACCCCCACCGGCAATGAGTAAAGTAGTGCCGAGCATTGCAATGACTAAAAAGGATTTTAACAACATGGTTACTCCCCTCCTTTGGTTGAGATTGTGTCTGAGACCGTTCAGTCCCGCCACTGCGATCCATTTGCCTGCGATCAACAACTAGCTCAGGTTATTTTTTAACTATAGTCCAGTCGGTTCCTTATGTCAAACAATTCCGGCGACCGGATGCCCCGCGGGAACAGCGTGACAATGTAAATGAGAATGTTCTGCCTTGTTAGTTGCTGACTACCATCGACTGTACTATATTTACTAATAGATGCATCAGAGCGCCATAGTCTAGAGGAGGGGGGAAATGGACTATAACAAAATTGGCCAGGATATTCTTGCCACAGGTACTCAGGTCGGTCTCAAGGTCATAGGTGCGATAGTACTCTGGTTCGTCGGCAGCTGGCTGATCCGGTTCGCGGTCAACAACCTGATAATCAGGGGCATGCGGGGAAAGGGCGTCGATCACACGATCATAGCCTATGTTTCCAACGCCGTGACCATACTGCTCAAGATCACACTGATCGTGGCGATCCTCGGCTACTTCGGTATTCAGACCACTACCTTCGCGGCATTGCTGGCAGCGGCAGGTCTGGCAATCGGGGCTGCCTGGAGCGGCCTCCTCGCTAATTTCGCAGCAGGAGCATTCCTGGTGATACTAAAACCGTTCAAGGCAGGAGATTTTATCCAGGCGGGCGGCAGCATGGGAACTGTGGAGGAGATAGGCCTTTTTGTGACCACGATCCACACCATGGATAACATCAAAACGTTTATCGGAAACAGCAAGATCTTTTCCGACATCATTCAGAATTTCTCTGCGAATCCGTATCGTCGTGTCGACCTGGTCGCCCAGCTGGACCACACGGTGGACCCGAAGGTCGCAGTCAAGCTCCTTAAAGAACGTCTGGCCAAGATACCGAACGTCATCGCCAATCCGGCTCCAGATGTGGAAATCCTCAGTTTCACTTTGAACGGGCCAGTACTTGCTGTGCGGCCTTACTGCAACAACAACGATTACTGGCAGGTCTACTTTGATACCAACAGGATCATCAGGGAATCGTTCGGCGAAGCAGGCTTTCCTGCGCCGCAGCAGCACTTCCATGTGGCTACCCGACCGGCGTAGGCGGTGAACAGACAGGCCGCGAGTTTCAGTTTCTTGTTGTTTGCGATAGTCTGATCAACAGACCGGAGGATAGAAAAGGAGGCACTATGACAAACCTGCTTTATACCTTAGTTACCATCGTCTACATTTTTGCTACCGCCACGACAGGTCTCCACGCAGCTGACTTCCTTGGAGACGCCTTGAAAAAAGGCTTGCCTCAGCTACCCGGCTCCAGCGGGTTGCCCACAGGCCAAGCCGCGGGTGCAGGCCTCGACGAAAGTACCATCGTAGCCGGCCTGAAGGACGCTCTTTCCGTCGGGACCAAGAACGCCGTAGGCCTCGTCTCCCAGCTCAACGGCTACTTCGGCAACCAGGCTATCAAGATCCTGCTGCCCGATAATATTCAGAAAGCGGCTGAACTGGCCGGAAAGGTGGGGTACCAGAAACAGGTGGACGAGTTCATCCTGAGCATGAACCGTGCGGCAGAACAAGCCGCGCCGAAAGCGGCCTCTTACTTTTCCGACGCGATCAAAGGTATGAGTGTTGAGGACGCCCGCAAGATTCTGTCAGGCGGTAATACAGCGGCAACCGAGTATTTCAAATCGAAAACCTTTTCCAAGCTCTACGATGAGTTCAAGCCCAGCGTGACGGATAGCATGAACCAGGTGGGGGTGACACACGCGTATAACGCAATGATGGACAAAGTCCCATCTGTTCCCTTTGCGAAGCCCGAATCAGTTGATCTCAATCACTATGTGACCACGAAGTCTCTGGACGGACTCTTTTACATGGTTGGACAGGAGGAGCAGAAGATCAGGACCAACCCTGCGGCCCAGACAACGGACCTCCTCAAGAAGGTGTTCGGCAAGTAGCCGGGCCTGGCTATTTTTCGTCGGCATCAAGGCAACCCTCGACCGGTGTGAAGAGTCTCCGCAGGACGAAAAGGAATCGTGTGACAGAAGCTTTATAAAAACAGTGGCAGGCAAGCATGCTTATCCTGCCACCTCACGGACGGTCTCCTCAAATAAGGACAAACAGAGATCAATCTCTTCCGCGGTGGCTGTGAGCGCAGGACAGAAACGAACCGTGTTTTCACCGCATCCCAGCAAAAGCAGCCCCCTCTGGAAAGACCTCATGACGATTTCATTCCGCCAGTCAGAAGCCCTTTCCTTGGTATCGCGATTCTTCACCAGCTCAACTCCTACCATCAGACCCTTACCGCGCACATCACCCATGCACTCGTGGGAATTCTGCTGTTCTCGAAGCCCTGCTATCAGGCGTTCTCCCTGGATAGCAGCGTTTGCCATGAGTTCCTCCTCGAGCAGGCGAATCGTGGCCAGAGCCGCCTGACAGGAGACCGGGTTACCGCCAAACGTTGATGCATGCGAACCCGCTTCCCAGTCCATGATGTCGGATCGAGCAACCATGGCCCCGAGTGGCATCCCGGACGCGATACCTTTGGCCAGAGCCACGATGTCGGGAACCACACCAAAGTGTTCCATCGCAAACATTTTCCCTGTGCGGCCCATGCCTGACTGAACCTCGTCGGCCACGTACATGATGCCGTACTTCTTTGCGAGGCGTGACAGTTCCTGGTGAAACTCACGCGGCGGGACAATATATCCCCCTTCCCCCTGGATGGGTTCCACGAAGATAGCAGCCACTTCTTCCGGAACCATGGCTGTTCTGAAGAGTGTCTCCTCGATCCATCGCACACACTGGATACCGCATTGAGGGTATGAAAGACCGTAGGAGCAGCGGTAGCAGTACGCGTAGGGGATATGCGTAATTCCCGGCACGAAGGGATGGTAATGTTTCTTCTGGATTGTTTTGCTGGCTGTGAGTGAAAGAGCTCCCATGGTACGTCCGTGGAAAGCCCCGAAGAACGCAAGATTCAATTCGCGCCGGGTATGCCAGCGGGCCAGCTTGAAGGCAGCCTCCACCGCCTCGGCCCCTGAATTACCGAAATAGATCTTCTTCTCTCCTTTTCCCGGGAGGAGCGAGGCCAGTTTTTCTGCCAGAACAGTCTGAGGCGTTGTGTAAAAATCGGTTCCGGACATGTGCAGGAGTTTGTCAGCCTGCTCCCTGATGGCCTCAACCACCTGCGGATGGCAGTGGCCCGTGGCGCACACGGCTATGCCCGCGGTGAAATCGAGAAACCGGTTGCCGTCAACGTCCTCAACCCACAGACCTCTGGCCTGTCGCACCACAAGAGGGTAGACCCTCGTATACGAAGGAGAGACATGTCTCCGGTCGGTCTCAATCCACTTCAACGCTTGAGGTCCGGGAAGTGGCGTCTTGACTACTGGGCGCTGCATGTTATCCTCCGGCTAACCACCAGTCCGGTAAAAGCACCAGACAGGCTGGCATGAAATTAACCTAAGTCTAATACAGCCAAGGCTGAACCGACAACCCTTCCCTTGCGAACTCCGTCGCGATAGGTCGTGCCGGTGCTGTCATAATGTATGCCCCCTGGGTCTGGAGGAACCGCGTTGATGTATCATGATACTCCCGAAAAAAGGCGAAAACGCTTTCCGGCAATACACCATTTTGTAATGGCTTCTGGTATAATGACGCCGGAATCCTAATTGTTGAAGGAGGATCAATTGAGCGGAAACGATGCCATGAGAATCGTTGTTGTAGGTGCCAACGCGGCGGGGCTGAGGGCAGCCTCCCGATCCAGGCGGCTACTACCGAAAGCTGAGATTACCGTCATCGACCATGGGGAACTGATTTCCTACGGGGCCTGCGGCATGCCCTATTTTGTTTCCGGGGACATCGGCAGCGCTGATAGACTTCGCGAAACGGCTTACGGCGTGATTCGTGATCCGGACTTTTTCAGGAAGGCGAAAGGCCTTGAGGTCGTGATTCAAACCGAGGCGAATAGGATCGACCGGGAAGCGCGCAAGGTTATATGCAGGTCAGTCTTGAGCGGAGAAACCAAAGAGTATCCTTACGATAAGCTTGTCTTGGCTACTGGAGCCTTTCCCATCGTTCCTCCGGGGATTCCTGCCGATAGCCGCCGTGTCTCCACTTTTAGGGTTTTGGAAGATTCCATTGCCTTGAGGGCGGCTCTCCAATCGGGGAAGATTTCAAACGTCGGATTGGTAGGTGCCGGGCCTATCGGCTGCGAACTCGCGGAAGCGTTCGCTGCTATGTGGGGCGCTCACGTGCTTCTGTTCGATGCTGCCCCACAGATTTTGCCTGCAATGCTCGATCCGGAGATGGCACGGGCAGTGGAAACGCACCTTAAGGGCGAAGGCGTGGAAGTCCGAACGAACTGCCCGCTGCAGGGTATCACTGAATCTGAGAATGGCGTTATCATCAACACGCTCCAGGGTGATTTTACCGTGGACCATGCGATCATCGCCATAGGTGTGAGGCCCAACACCAGCCTCGCTGCCGATTGTGGCCTAGCGATAGGCCCGACAGGAGGGATCGTAGTGGATAATCGGATGACCACGAGTGATCCGAACATTTTTGCCGCTGGCGATTGTGTGGAACTCAGGCATCTGATCTCCAAGAAACCGGTTCTGCTGCCGCTCGGCTCATTGGCCAACCGGGAAGGCCGTGTAATCGGCTCGAATCTTGGAGGAGGAGACGAACGATTCGAACCGGTGGTGGGCAGTGCCTCGGTTAAAATCTTCGCCATGAACGTAGGGGCTACGGGGCTCACTGAAAAGGCAGCCGCAGCAGCAGGATTCAACGTGGGTGCCGCATGGGGGAGCTTCACGGATAAAGCAGACTACTATCCCGAATCGGAGAATATCCATCTGAAGATAGTTTATGATAAGAGCACCACACAGCTGCTCGGGTTGCAGGGTTATGGCAAGGGCGAGGTGGTGAAACGCGTTGATGTATTTGCTGCTCTGCTCAAGCATGGCGGAAAGCTCGTAGACTTGCTCGATGCAGAGTTCGCGTACGCGCCGCCTTATGGCCCTGCCGTTGATCCGCTCTACTCCATCGCGTGTGCCGCCCGCAACGAGGTTCTAGAAGGGGTTGAAATTTTACCGCCCGATGCCGCTATAGGCGAGTGTTTGATCGTGGATGTGCGGCGTGTCAAAGAGGCATCCAAACAGCCTCTTCCGGAAACGAATACGACGAATGTCCCATTCGAGGAGTTCCGGATCCTTTGCGATCAGGTGCCGGAAGACAAGGAGATAGTCTGTGTCTGTTCGAAAGGGGTCCGTTCGTCGGAGGCGGTCCGTGTCCTCAGGCAGAAAGGATACGCCAAGGTCAAGTATTTGGGCGGCGGTTCATTGATGAAGCCTGTCCAGGAGTAACCGTAAGAACGCGTTTGCGGACAGACGAGATTCACTCTTATGCGGGAAGGCTGATATGAAACGATACGATCTTGTATTTGTGGGTCATATAACGTTCGACGACATTGAAGCCAGGGAGGGATCTTCGCGTGATGTGCCGGGAGGCGCACCACTCTTCGGAGCGGTTGCAGCAGCAGCTTCGAACAAAAGCATCGCTGTGATCACGAGAATCGCGAGAGAGGATGCGCATATCCTTGCGCCCTTGGAGGCAAAGGGCGTAGACATTTTTTTGCAGCCCGCGTCCCAGACCACGCACATGCGTGTTGTCCATCAGACCGAGAATCTGGATGAAAGACTGCTCTGCCAGACGGAGAACGCAGGGTTCTTTGTGATTGAAGAGATGCCTCCCCTTGAGCCTTGTTTGATCCACCTCGGGGCCCTGACCGACAGGGAATTCACTCTGCAATTCATGCGACAGTTGAAAAAGCCAGGGTTTCGATTGTCGGTAGATATGCAGAACTTTGTGCGCCAGGTCGATGCCGCGACCGGTATCGTTCAGTTCAGGGATGTATCAGCCAAACGAGAGATCGTCAGCCTTGTCGACATGGTGAAGCTTGATGTTGTCGAAGCGGAACTGCTCACCGGAACGCAAGATCTGAAGGAAGCAGCTGCCATAGTGGAAGACTGGGGAAGCGCGGAAACAGTCATAACCCGTTCAGACGGAGCTCTCGTCCGTTGTGGAGGACAGACCTATTTCGAAAGATACGTTAACAAGAGCTCGCACGGCAGAACGGGCCGCGGTGACACGACGATGGGAGCGTACCTGGCCTGGAGGCTGGGTCACGACGTGCATGAATCGTTGCAGTTTGCTGTAGCCCTCGCCTCGATCAAGATGGAAAGCCCGGGTCCGTTCAGGGGAACCCTCAGCGATGTGCTGGCAGTGATGGCCAGGCTGGGTCGTCCTGCGTAGCAACGGGCCGGCACGACTTGCTGGTGGGCATTATTCCAGAAGTTCTGCGCATCTTTCAAGGGTTCTTCGTCGATTGTTTTACAACCCATGCTGCGAACGCGTCCATGAACTTTTTGAGGAATTCGCGAGTCGTCTCACGTGCAATATGGCCGTTCGCATCGAATAGCTCCGCAGCGCCGCCCATGTACGCCTCAGGCTGCTGCATAGCCGGGACATCTAAGAAGACCAGTGATTGCCTGAGGTGATGATTTGCGCCGAATCCGCCGATTGCGCCCGGCGAAACGCTCATCACGGCGCCGGGTTTTCCTCCCCAGACGCTTTTTCCATAAGGACGGGAACCCACGTCGATCGCGTTCTTCAGCACACCGGGAACCGAGCGGTTGTATTCAGGCGTCACGAACAGGAAGCCGTCAAACGACTTTACGCGCTCTCTGAACTCTGTCCACGCTGCAGGCGGTTTTCCCTCATCATCGTAGTCCTGGTTGTAGAGTGGAAGTCCGCCGATCTCGATGATTTCAAGCTTCAGTGGTTCAGGGGCCAGTGATGTGAGCACGTTTGCCATCTTCCGATTGAATGATTCTTTGCGAAGACTTCCCACGAAAACAGCAATCTTTTTCGACATGGTCTTACTGCCTCCTTTGTGGTGTGCTGCTGTGATCGAGACTGCGTACGTAACGGCTTTTTATCGTCCCGTCGCAAGCAATGACTGTGGCTCGTTCTAACCTCAACCCATTTCTGGTTAACTCATCCATGAATTTGAATGTTTCCTCGGGCATGAACCGATACGATCGGCCAGTACTAAAGTGAAAGTCCTCTTTCGGCAATTTTCGGACCGGTTTTCTTGGCGCGTTTTTTTCTCTTCCGGGGCTCTTCCGCCACAGCGAGCTCGATGCCGTGATTCAACGACTCACTCTCGGCCCCGCCGCGCGTCTCCCCCTGCAGACTACTGCCGGTGTCTCCTTCAAAAAATGGCCAGCGGCAAGGTACCCCTTTCTCCTGTCTGTTCCCGCAGATCAGGCACTTCAAGGCGTGGACCCTCCCCGCCATCGAGTGATTGTGGTCGTTGTCACTTACGATCGCCTTCGATCCGCATTTACGACACGTTAAGCTCGTCTGAATCTGCCGTTCCCGTGCATTGTGTAAAGCCATACTGTTCCTCCTCATTTCATGCGGCCATGGTTCTCCTCTTTCAACCTATGGAACCGCTTACGCAAAGCAATGGTGGTGCCGAAGGATTATCCCCCTAAGTCAATGAAAGTATTATGCGTAAGCCTGGCAGCATTATGAAAAGAACGACAAATATGTCGGAAACAGAATTTGGCCCGACAGAAATGTCGCCCGACGAACTAACCTTTCGAGTGTCGCATCCTACCTACAACTGCCGTCGATACACATCAAACTTTTTTCTTTGCGATCACCTCGCTTTATTAAGGATAATCACTTATGCAGGAAAAGCAACCCGCGACAAAAAAATAACGCCACGTGCATTACTTTCTGCATTCCCCTCACGATGGCTGCACGGGCCCCGCAGCTCCTATCCCCAGTCCGTATTCGGACAACATCTTCCTCAGTTCTTCCCCTTCCACGATCTCTTTTTCGGTAAGGAGACGGGCCAGAGCATCGAGAACCTTTCTGCGTTCGGAGAGGATCTTCCGCACTCTCTCATGGGTCTCACTCATCACCCTGGAGATTTCTTCATCAATTTGGGTTGCCTTTGTTTCGCTGTAGGCCTTGCCGGGAGCATAGTTTTCCGGGAGGAACAAGGGCTGGCGAGGCCGCTCGTAGGTGACCGGTCCCAGGCGGTCGCTCATCCCGTACTCAGCCACCATGGACCGGGCAATGTCCGTTGCTTTCTGCAAATCGTTCTGGGCTCCTGTTGAAATGTCTCCGAACACGAGTTCTTCCGCCACCCTGCCCCCCAGGAGAACTGCGACACGGTCCAATAACTCGGGGCGCGTCATGAGGTAGCGATCCTCAGTTGGTCGCTGCTGGGTATAGCCGAGAGCCGCAACCCCTCGTGGAATGATGGAGATTTTGTGCACCGGATCGGCATACTGTACCGATTCTGCGACAATCGCGTGGCCGGACTCATGGAAGGCGACAATCTCTTTCTCCCGTGGACTCATCAGCCTGTTCTTTTTTTCCAGTCCGCCCACCACGCGGTCGATCGCCTCATCGAATTCAGCCGGCCCCACCGCCTCTTTATTTTTCCGGGCAGCAAGCAAAGCAGCCTCATTGACCAGATTGGCCAGATCAGCCCCCACAAACCCCGGGGTGAGGGCCGCGATTTTACGCAGGTCGACATCCGGGCCGAGAAGGACATTCCTGCTGTGGATTTTCAAGATAGCTTCCCTGCCGTTTATGTCGGGGCGGTCCACCACAACCTGCCGGTCAAACCTTCCCGGCCGTAGAAGCGCAGGGTCAAGGATCTCCGGCCGGTTCGTGGCCGCCATGATGATCACCCCTTTGTTCGATTCGAACCCGTCCATCTCTACCAGGAGCTGGTTGAGCGTCTGTTCCCGTTCATCATTGCCGCCGATAACGTTTATGCCCCGGGCCTTTCCCAACGCATCCAGTTCATCGATGAAGATGATGCAAGGGGCTTGACCCGCTGCCTGAGAGAAGAGATCGCGCACGCGGGACGCCCCAACGCCGACAAACATCTCTACGAACTCGGATCCACTGATGCTGAAGAACGGTACCTTTGCCTCCCCGGCCACGGCTTTTGCCAGGAGAGTTTTGCCCGTCCCAGGAGCGCCAACCAGAAGCACCCCCTTAGGAATCCTCCCGCCCAGCTTCTGGAATTTCTCAGGATTTTTCAAAAACTCCACCACTTCCTGGAGCTCTTGCTTAGCCTCGTCGATGCCGGCCACATCAGCGAACGTGACCTGAGTCTCATTTTCCGCGAAGAGCTTGGCCTTGCTCTTGGCAAACGACATGACCCCCATGCCCGGGCCCATCTTCTTTATGGCGTACCGCCAGATCAGGATCATGATGCCGATGGGAAGGACCCAGGAAAGGATGCTGCTTAAGAATTTACTCTCATACTGTCCCGAATAATCCACCTTGTGCTCATCCAGCTCTTTCACCAGGTTAGGATCGTCTACCCGAATCGTGATGAACTGCTGGCCCGGTTTCTTCTCTTTCGCTTTCAGTGTTCCCGTTATGTTGTCCGGTCCGACGGTCACCTTATCAACGTTGCCCTGGACCAGCTCCTGTTTGAATTGGCTGTAAGGAATCGTCTCGATCTTCCGGGTAAGAAAGTATTGCTGCAAGTAGATGATCAGGAGCATCATGATCAGAAAATACCAGATGCTGAAATGAGTCTTGGGGGGCAGGCCTTCTTTTCTCTTTTGGGTATCCCGGGCGCTGAAAAGAGAGCGAAACTTATCCGTCATAGTCTCCTGCGGTTGCTTCTTCTGGTCGGATGCCATATTCTCCTCCCTCGGAGTCACTTCTTAGTAATGTTAATAAGACGGAAAGTGTTCGAGTTCAAGGTGAAAAGGATTGACATTCTGCATATCTTGCAGAAAGTTCTACTATGATGAAAGATACAAGTGAACTGTCAGCGCTGGAGGATTGATAAATTTCCACGGGCAAGCCCAGGGTACTCGTGCACCACGCGTCCGCGCCGCCCACCACCTCGAAAGGTTTTATCAGACACTTCCCCTTAACGAGCGCGGAGATGCAAGAAGCACCATTATAGTTTAGCTGCACCTTTGGTACACTACGACTCAACACATCCGCTCAGCAAATGGAACTGGCGATTAACGAGAGTAACCTTCATTCGACAGGCTGATACTACGTGCGGTCCGGCTTTATGATCGAGTAGGCGGGGGCTGTGAGGCCCAGCCTACTCGATTCCGACCATCGGGATAGAGGGCTAGAGATTGGGTTCGGGCCGCTTCGATGGCCTCAAGCTGCGGGTCAATAGGAGCATATCAGCTCGCTAGCATCACTCGACGATCGAGGGTGCCGGTCTAGACATCGCGGGTCTGTTATAGAAGCCCGTTCCCGTGCCCTGAAACTGTTCAATGTCACTCTCGTACCGGCCGGCCTGCTCATCTATCAGTTTTTCCAGGCCTGCCAGGTCCATTGGCTGCTGTCTGGCCAAGGTCTCGACCTGGCGTGCGCCCTTTGGCGAAGAGATGGAGCGCAAGACCTGGGCGTATTGTTTCAGGGCGTTCAAGCCTTCCTCCTTCTTTCCTTCTTTCAAAAGGATGAGGGACTTGTAACCAAGAGTACGCACGTATGAGTAATCTTTTCCATCCAGCCGTTCAGCTTCAATCACGTAACGTTCCGCGCTCGCCAGATCGCCCATCTTGTAGCTTGCGGTTGCAGCAAAGGCGTAAGCCGCAGGCCACCGTTGCGCTTCTGCCGCCTTCACGAAGTCAGCCCTCGCCTCCGCGTACTCCTGATCCTGCAGGAGCCGTTTCCCATGAAACATGTCCTCGGCATACCTGTTCCACGACGTTGAGCAGGAGAGTGAAAGCAAACCTATTGTAACAGATATGCACCACAAAACTTTCTTCATCAGATGTCCTCCCTTCGATCCGGGGATCTTCCGAGTCCCCTATTTTAAATGTAAGCAGCCGGAATTGACGTGTCGCATCCACCGTACGTAAAACGTTCGGTTTTCACCGCGAGAACTCTTCTCGGCATCACCTGCAGGTACAATCCTGGATTTCATACCCATCCGCATCCAGAAGTGGGTAGCCATATTGATCGTAAACGGGCACGCACTCCTGGTAACAGCCTGGTCCGTAGGATCCGGCAGGCACTGCATAGTATCCGGTTCCGTAATAACCTACGGGCGCGTATCCAACAACCCCACCTGTTCTAAACGGAGCTCCCCCGTACCCAAATCCTCCGCCACGAAACCCTCCACCGTGGCAACCTCCTCCATGACCACCACGCGCCTCGGCGCTCACGGCCGGGAGCAATGATAACCCGATGATAATAGCGAGTGAAACGACCAGCAGCTTACTCCTGATAACACACATGATACTTACCTCCTGCCTGCTATTCGCAGCCGCCTCCACCGAAGCAGAGTCCATTTACTTCTAGGTGTAATGCAGGCCGTCCGTTGCAACGCGCATGCTCCCCTAAATCGCTCATTCTTAATCCATACCTATATAGTAATTTGACCTGGGTAATCGAGTAAACTCCCTTTCGGGTATAGCGACCGCCTCTTCCGGGTATATCTTTCGGGCATAAATCACAGTAGAACCCCAGCAACGTATTGAAACGCCTTGATCATAGCCGGGTACCCGTGGCGTCTTTACACGGGTGTTACTAGCAATACGCGTTTACGCAAACAGCGAATGTTTCACCTACGCTTGCATGGCATATATCCCTTCGGCTTGGCTAATGCTACAGGGTTAAGCCCTTTCACCGACAAAAAATAACCCACCGGCCGATTTCGTTTCTGGTTAACATCTCCGATACTATCTCAATTACAGATGCACGGCCGATCAATGCACATGCAGCGGCCAATCAGGAGGAGCCATGCGACAGGAATACTTTGGCAATACGAGACGTTGGGGTCTCAAGGCGGTTTGGCTG
The DNA here is from genome assembly GCA_035315185.1 of Syntrophorhabdales bacterium. Classification (GTDB taxonomy): domain Bacteria; phylum Desulfobacterota; class Syntrophorhabdia; order Syntrophorhabdales; family WCHB1-27; genus JADGQN01. The sequence goes on from DATFYE010000209.1 coordinate 51,364, forward strand.
TTTGCGGTGGTGATGATCGCGGTGGGGTCCGGCTCGGCCCTCGCCGGTCAACCCAGGGGAAGCATAGGGCTGGGAGCCAACCACTCGTGCCTTATCGCGAACGATGGCACGGTTCAGTGCTGGGGGTACAATGCTGATGGTGAGCTCGGTGACGGCACAACCACCGAGCGCAATACACCGCAGCGCGTGCTCAACCTCACCGGCGTCATCCAGGTATCCGGGGGCGATAATCACACCTGTGCGCTCAAGAGCGACGGAACGGTTTGGTGCTGGGGCGACAGCAGCCTCGGCCAGCTCGGTAACTATACCGGCGGTGACCCGTTCAATAAGACCCACAGCACGACGCCGGTCCAGGTGTGGGGCCTGAACAACATCGTTGAAATCACAACCGGAGGAAGCCACAGCTGTGCGCGCAAGAACGACGGCACCCTATGGTGCTGGGGATTTGGAGGTTCGGGGCAGGTGGGCAACGGGGGAAACGGCATCTGGAAGACGCCCTACCAGGTCGTCGGTTTGACTCTTCCGGCAACGACGGTCGCGGCGGGAGAATCATCGACGTGCGCGCTTCTCAACGACGGATCGGTCTGGTGTTGGGGGGACAACCAGTGCCGCGAGTTGGGGCGCAACCCTTACGACAACTTTTGCTGGGCGTGGGCCTGCCAGGATCTCATTTCTACCAACCGACCGATTCAGGTCCCGAACATTCCCCAGGCGGTGAACAAGCTCACCATGGGAGCATCCACCATCTGTGCGAGCGACGGCGTAAACACGTGGTGCTGGGGTAACAATGATAACGGAGAAATAGGCGACGGCACGAAGGACACGAGCACGGCGATATGTACTAACGCCAAGACTGCGACGCTGATCACCACCAATGCAACCGATATCAGTGCGCTCGTCGCGGGGAGCGAAACTAGCTTTGCGCTTCTCGCCAACGGCACGGTCCTGTCGTGGGGATTCAATTCCACCGGCATATACGGCAACGGGACAGGGAATAGTGGTAGCACCAGGCCTACCGCTACCATGTCCAACGTGGCGGAGTTTGCAGCGGGCAGCGCTCACGCCTGTGGCCGATTCACAGACGGTAGCTTCAAGTGTTGGGGGAGCAACATCTACGGCCAGGTAGGCGACGGCACGAGCCAGAACTACCGACCGTGGCCCACGCAGGTCGTGGGTATCACCCCGTCCACCTATACCCTCTCACTCGCCAAGAGCGGCTCGGGTACGGGGATGGTTACCTCGGACCCCGCAGGCATCACCTGCGGTGCCACCTGCACCGGGAACTTCACGGCCGGCGCGCTCGTGACCTTGACCGCATCGCCTGTCGGCGGTTCCACCTTTGCGGGCTGGTCGGGCGCCTGCTCAGGCACCGCATCCTGCGCCGTGACCATGAGTGCGGCGCAATCAGTCACCGCAACCTTCAACCCGGCGCCAGCCAATTACGCAGGCTGCTTCACCGACGATGGGAATCGTGCGCTGCCTGCTGAGCTATCGTCGGGCGGCGAGACCGTGGAGAGCTGTGTGCAGAAGGTCGCCGCGGCAGGTTACGCCTATGCGGGTCTCCAGTGGTACGGCGAATGCTGGGCCGGTAACACGCCGGGCTATGTCCCGGTTGATGACTCGGAGTGCAACACCCCCTGCAAGGCCAACCCGAGTGAGGCATGCGGCGGAGCCTGGCACAACAGCATCTATCGTACGGGCGTCACCCCGTCGAAGACCCTGTCAATAGCCAAGAGCGGCTCGGGCAGCGGGACGGTGACGTCCAGCCCCGCAGGCATCAACTGCGGTGCGACCTGCACCGCAAGCTTCGCAACCGGTACCGCAGTGACGCTGACAGCCTCGCCTAATACCGGTTCCACCTTTGCGGGCTGGTCGGGTACTTGCTCTGGCACTGCGTCCTGCGCCGTGACCATGAGTGCGGCGCAATCAGTCACTGCAACCTTCAACGTGGCTGTTGCGGGTCCACAGATCTCCGCAATTGTGGATGGGATCACGTATAGTTATACTATCAGCCCCACCACGACCATCGCAATCTTCGGCTCGGGCTTCTCAATCGGCGGGAATATGGTTCACTTCCAGCGCGCAGGCTTCGGGGACGTATGGCTCTATAACGGCGACGGCCATTACTTCTGGGATGGCAACGGGACGCAGATCAACGCGAGCCTCGACAGCAGGGTAGCCTCCGGCACCTGGAACGTGACCGTGCGAAACGCATCAGGCGGAGTTTCGAACACCTACACCCTGACCATTCAGAACAGCACGGTCAGCAACGCATACTATTGCTACAGCACTTCATATGCATCGTACGGCTATCAGAACTGGCTCTGCAATGCTGCCTACAATCCTACCTACTGCTACACGTCTGCCTGGCAGTGGACATCCTGTCCCTCGTCGGGCAATAGCGCAAAGTGCGGCAACGGTATCTGTGAGGCGGGTGAGAACGGCTCGAACTGCGGTCAGGACTGCTGCGACCAGATGACCACGTGCGGCCAGACAAAGCAGAACCAGGGGCTCTATTACTGCCGCAACATGTATTACTACGACTGGCAGCAGGGGAGTGTCTCCTGGCACGGCTTCATCTGGGTCACCGCCAACGACACGATACAGATGTGCAACGAGTCCTGGGAAGCACAGGAGGGTTCGTACTACCAGACCCAGTACCAGTGCGGCGGCTACACGGGGAAGTGCCACTCGATTCCTGGGGGTTACTATTAACCTTCATACCGCGCGGTCCGACGCGAGCTGCCGAGGACCGCGCACGTGTGCGAGGGCGAAGACGTCTTCTGTGCGCGCGGACCCGTGGTGCACGGAGTGCCACTGGCTTGCCCGTGGAAGTCTATTAATGAAGGCACGTTGCTATAACAAAGATAGGTCCTTCATCCAGATAAATATCTGGCCTTTCGGGAAGGGCACGTGGAGCAGAAGATCGAACCCGAAGTAGATAAAGGCCCAGGCGGTAGCGGTGAGGAGGAGTGTGAGCAGCCATCCCTCGCGCTCGCCGATCTTCAGTTGTATGAAGGTACAGAGAGGCGCGCCGATGTTGAAACCAAAGAGCCAGATAGATACGAACCAGGCGAACGTCCACATGAACACGTTGGCCGTGCGACGATTAACCACCTGTCTTGGCAGCTCCGTCTCCAACTCCTCCATTTCGGCCTCGTGACCTTTACGTGCGCTACGACCGGTCAGGTCAAGCGCAAGCTGTGTCCCTGCTAGCGCGAAAACAGGAAAGCCGATAACCCATGGGAAGAACCCGGCGGTAAACGTAAACGTTCTGCTCTGCCATAAGGCAGCACCAAAAATCACCACGAGCGCAAAACTGAACGCCGTCCCCCAGTTGAAAGTAAGGCCCGTCCTCGTTTGAGCAGACAGCGCTGCAGCACCGGCTAAATCCTCCTTCCTCTCCTTTTTTTCTCGCATTCTTCTAAACAGTGGATAGAAGGCGCCTGCCAATGTAAGTGCCATAATGACGAGTACGGCCGGGCGCAAGAGCCAGGCAAGACCGTAGTTGTTGACTGAGAGGAAGAGCCTGCTTTCAGCCAGATTACCGAGCACGAGCCCCAGAATGAAGGGTGGCCGCGGCCAGTGAAGGCGCTGCATCACCCAGCCGAGCACACCAAAGAAGAGCATGAGGATCAGATCCGGAAAGGCATTCTTTTCTGCGAAGGTGCCGAGATAGATCAGCAGGAGAATCAGGGGAATGATCACGCTTCCGCGCACATACGTGATTTTCACGAGTTGGTTTAAGAAAAGCAGGCAGATCGCAACCGTGATGATGTTGGAGACCACAACGATCCAGACAAAAGAAAAAGTCAAACCGAGGTGCCCACCCCGCGCTTCGGGAATCAGCATGTCTGGGCCGGGCACTATACCCTGGATGAGGAAAGCTCCTATGAGAATGGCCATCAGCACGCTGGCTGGGACACCAAAGGCCACGGTAGTGATCAAGCTCCCGCCCATGGCCGAGTTATTCGCTGCTCCCGGCCCAAGAACCCCTTCGACGGCACCTTTTCCAAAGCGTTCCTTCTCCTTCGAACTTTGCAAGGCCTGGGCATAAGCCAGCCACTGGGAGACGGAAGGACCCATACCGGGAATGATGGCACAGAAGGTCCCGAGGGCGCTGCAGCGCATCACGAGCCACCAGTGGCGAAAGGTGTCCTTCACTCCCTCCATGACTCCGCCCAGTTCTCCTACCTGTCCTGTTGCAATGCTGGAACGCTGAATACCGAGGTCGATGATTTCCGGGATAGCGAAAAACCCCATGGTAATCGGTACCAGGCCTACCCCATCCCACAGGAATACCTGGCCGAACGTAAAGCGTTGTATCCCGGATTGCGGATCCATTCCCACGGTGGCAAGGAAAAGGCCTATTCCTGCTCCGAGAAGCGCCTTGAGCAGGTTCCCGCCGCCCAAGGAGGCGATAAAGGTAAGACCGAGAATGGAGAGCATAAAGAGTTCAGGCGAACCAAACGTAAGGACCAGCGGACGCACGATAGGAATGAAAAGGGCGAGCACAAAAGCGCCGAAGATAGCGCCCACCAGCGAGCTCATGAGCACTGCTCCCAGCGCGCGGCCCGCTTGCCCTTTCTTGGCCATCGCATGGCCGTCGATGATGGTGGCTGCCGTGGTGGGCTCGCCGGGTACACCGAAAAGGACAGACGTAATATCACCCGTCGTGGCCAGCACCGATGCCATGCCGAGAAGAATGGCAAACGCTTCCACGGGCCGCATCTTGACAATGAACGGCAGCATCAGCGCAATGGTCGCCGGTCCTCCCAGCCCCGGCAGGATGCCGACAATGAAGCCGATGGCAATGCCCAGCAACATGA
>DATFYE010000210.1:0-36780 GCA_035315185.1 Syntrophorhabdales bacterium
TGCTGGCGGGAAGCACGTCGCGCGAGGCAAGACTCCCCCCTTCCCGGGCAAGGTTGGCGACAATGAGCCTGGCCTCGATGAGCCCCCCGAAATCGATTATGACGAAGGCCATGATGATCATCAGCGGTAGAATCAGCGCCATCTCCACCGCTGCAATACCTTGTTGGCCTAAACGTCTGCGACGGTTATTCCTCGTCGGTTTCATATGTACCAATCCCTTCGTACTCTCAAAACATCTCGTTTCTGTATAATGCCTGTGCGGTGATCACCTGCTGACCCGAAGGAAAAAACTTCCCGATAAAAGGTGTCCAGAACTTGAACGTGTACTGCACCACCACCCGCATGAAGTCGCCGCCGTTTCCGGGGTTGGTCATGCCCTGCCAGTTAGCCGGGTTCGTGTAGTTCGGCCCAGCAACCGGAAAAATACTGATTTGGAGCGTACCAGGATTTACCGCGACCGCGGCGTTGTTCTGGATAGTCTGGATGATAGAGGCTTGCCGGGTCATGGAGTTACCGCTGGGACCGTTGAGCGTTGCTCCCACGAGCGCCAGTCTTGTTCCTTCACGCGTGGCATACTGGAGCGTGTGCTGAACAAAAAAATAGTGGCCGAAGTCCATGATCGCACAGAGCAGCAAAGCGAAAACGGGAAGCACCAGTGCAAACTCGACAATTGTAAAGCCTCTTTTGTCCGTCACGTTACGGGGTAGCCTCATCTCTCCTCTTGACCTTAACCTCAACCTTAACCTCACGCTGTTAGTATTGGCTCCCGGTAGCGGAAGTCACCGTACCTAGAGTGGCTGGTACACCCATACTGTATACCGGGACCTGCGGCGCCTTGTCGAACTCCTTGTTGTACTTATTAACGACCTTGTCTGCAGCCTTATTGTCCATCCCGGCAACAGGCTTCAAGTTCTTCTCCGCATCGGGGTTGAGGGTCTGGTTGGCCACCGCCAGCTTGTACGAGGTGCCCCACTCCTGTGCGACAAGACCGGTGTTGTAACCCGTGCAACCGGCCAGTGTTCCGATTAAGATCAATCCTATTACAAGCAACCATGCTCTCATCCTCTATCCTCCCTCTCTCGATTCTTACGTGTATATCTCCAATAATTGTTTTTCATGTCATCTACCCGGGTTTGTTTCTCGTCTTAACCTTAACCTCAAGTTTAACCTTCCGTTATCAGTGCTACGGCATGATGTGACCGAAATCACCCTCCAGACCGCCTCGCCTCATCGAGGCAGCAGGCGGGTTAGACAATGAAGGCGCCGAATTCGCTGCCCTGTCCGTGCCTTCCAGAGTGCCGAGGAGATACCATTCGAAATCGTTTGGAGCGACAAAAGCGTCGGTCGGAAGCGTCTGCCTGGCCATATCAGCCGGTTTCACCAGGTGCGGCGTAACAATGATGATCAGCTCCGTCTCATTCCTCTGGAAGGAAGTACTCCTGAACAGCGCACCTAATACCGGGATGTCTCCCAGGATAGGGAACTTCCTCACGTCTTCACGCACCTCATCTTTCAGCAGGCCGGCTATGGCAAAGCTCTGCCCGTCTGCCAGCTCGACCGTAGTGGATACCCGTCTCGTGGTCAGACTGGGTACGAGGTACCCCTGGATCGCAACAGCCTGTGAAAAGTCGAGTTCTGAAACCTCCGGGGCCACCAGCATGCTGATCTTCCCGCTGCTCAGCACAGTCGGAGTGAAGTTGAGGGCCACCCCAAAGGGCTTGTACTGAATGGTGATGATGGCCGCGCCGTACGATGCCTGTGGAACGGGTATGGGGTACTCACCGCCCGCGAGAAAGCTCGCCTGCCTACCGGAGAGCGTGATTAGAGTCGGCTCAGCCAGAACTTTCAAGAGTCCCTCATCCTTCAGGGCGTCTATGAAGACCGTCCAGGTGGACCCGCCTGCGAGAAAACGGAGAATACCATTGATGTTGTTAGTGACGGACAGCGGGTTATCAGGAAACGCCCCGGAACCTGGCAGCGCCACCAGGTTATCGAGAAGGCTCAGTCCAAACTGCTTCCCACTCTGGCTCAGGACGCTGAAGTTGATGCCCATTCGCCTGATGAGGCTGCGGGACATCTCCGAGACCCTGACTTCGAGCATCACCTGCTGCACGCCCCCCACCTCCAGGAGGTTCGTGACTTTGTTCTTTCCTTCCTTGTCCACGGGTGCGAAGGCCTGGGCTATGGCCTCCACCTGACTCAGGTTCGTGGCGCTGGAGACCGTGCCCGACAGGGAGATACCGCCGTTAGCGTTCGTTACACGAACGTCTTTCTCTCCGGGGAGAAGTTCGTGGAGCTTAGTTTTCAGGCGTGCGATGTCAGGTTGGACTTCAACATCAAAAATCCTTGACACCCTCTCAGGCTCACTCCAGAGTGTTAAGGTCGTTACCCCGGGGCTCTTGCCGGTTATGTAGACCTGCCGCAGTGAAAGCACTAGAGCGTCGGCGATGTCCGGGGCAGCCAGCGAGACCCTCCTTACAGGGCTATCACTATCGATGACCACAGACTTTCCCACAGTCACTGTCAACTTTTCAGCCTGAGTTGCGTTCGTCGTCGCCGAATCCGCTGCCCATGACACGCGTGGAAGAGACAAACAGAGCGCGAAAACGATTCCAAAACAAAGCCACATTGTTAAATGGAGGTTTTTCATTTGAAGATTTATCCTCTGGTTTATCATGGTCCTATTCCCCCTTGTTGAAATTCACGGAACTGATCGTGCCGCCCTTGACCAGTTCAACGGAGACCATGGGCCGCGGTAGCGAGGGTACGGGCTGTGTCGGCTGTGCCACCTGTTTCTTTGCCATCTGTCTTTTCGGTTTCGCCGGCTGCTCGTCCTGGCTGACCTGACCCGGCCCACTGTACGAGCCTATCAAGACAGGGAAGGTGGTGCCCTTGGTGACCACGTCCCCTGTGTCGGCGGAGTTCCTCAGGGCCAGTTGCAGCTTCCCTTCGCTGGCTGCCAAAGCGAGTTTCTCACCCTCTTCGGGCAAGACCTCCAACGTGATAACGTCTACCTGGGAAGGCTTCTCCCTGTTCCCACTCTTCTCAACCTCCGCGCCCGTTGCCAGCACCAGCACATTTTCCAGGACGATCTTGGTGATTGGAGTTGTGATCTTCCCTGTCTGGGGGAGGGTAACGATCACGTCGACGCGGTTCCCCGGATGGATAAAGCCCGATACGCCGACGACCTTGTCCACCTTGACAGCCATGGCCCGCTTTTTCGGAGTTATAACTGCGGCAACGCCGCCACCCTGGCTGCCGGTCGGCGCAAGCCTAGAATCGAATATGGGCTCGTTGGCTTTAACCGGGTGTACGAGCGTTCTGCCCACCACCTGCGTGGTGTTGGCGAAGTGGCCTTCGGGCAGGCTCTGTCTTAGGAAGGGCGCCAATTTTACCATGTCCTCTGTCAGCATCGTGCCCCACGGAAGATCGGATGATGCCACCACGACTGGTACTGTTTCCAAGGTTTGTGCTTGTGCTCTGCCCTTCTTTTGAAGCCAACCATACGTGAACAGGCTGGCCAAGAGAGCGATCAACACACCGATGCCAAGTATTACGAGCGCTTTGTTTCGTCCCATAACTCAACTCCCGGTCTTTTTATTTTGACAATACATGCGGCCCTGTACATCCCTGCCTTTTTCCATGTTCTACTCTCCATAGACGTTCCATAGAACGGTAAGTAATACCCCTATTGCTATACAGACACCGTAATTGAGAACGGTGATTTCTTCATTCCTGCCAACAGACCCGACGCTAAGGCTTGTGCCGCACCTCAATGAACTGAACATCGTGCTCAATCGGATCGCCGTCCCCATCAGCCGAAAACGTAAGAAAAGTAGCGTCACCGCGTAAATACCGCCCACAAGGGCGGTAAAAAGGAAGGCCGTGAAAACAGCTTTCGGTCCCAGCAGAGCGCCGACCGCACCCATGAGTTTCACGTCGCCGGCTCCCATGCCACCGGCCAGATAAAAAGCTATAAGCAGGGCGAGTCCGACGAAAAGGCCACCGACCCCAAAAAAGAATCCCTGCGTCCCGTTGACGATGGTGTGGTAGCCGACGCCGAGCAGCATGGCAGAGTATGTCAGCCAGTTGGGAATGCGCCTAGAGCGGATATCAGCCACCCCAGCAACTGAAGAGATTATTATGGCCGCAATCAGGGTTACCATGTTTTGCCTCGCTGAAACTGATCCATGTCCGCCGTCATTCCCCTCCGAGTAATCAAGGAAATAGGGTTGCTACCGACTGGTAAAAGCCTGTAACTGAGCTGCCGATTACCATCAAGGAGCCGACCAACCCCAGAGCGATCAGCATTACGATGACAGCATACTCGATCACTGTCACGCCCTTCTCAACCCTCATAAAATCCATCATGTTACCTATCACGACTGCTCCTTGCGAGACGGGGCACGCCGCATTATTGTCGGAGCGGCGTGCCCCCAGTCTCCATTGCCCCATTAGCTGCCCACGTTCTGAGATATGTTAGTGAACGTGGTCTGCAGGCCCCCTTGGACTAATTTGACGGCGGCTATGCAAGCCACGGCAATCAGGGCTGCGAGGAGACCATACTCGATCATGGTCACGCCTTCCTCGTCTTTCAGAAATCTCTTGATCCTCTCCATTCTATTCACCTCCTTTCCCCTTGGTAAAATCGATTTGCAAAACTATGGATTGCAGCAACTATGAGAACAGTACTTTATGATTCCCTGCATCCATGCTTTCAGATTACTTCGGTATTCAACCTAAGACAATTACCCATAGGGCTATTTTTTGTGCGTAGGAAGTATTAAGCCAAGTCGTCTAGGAGGCGGCCCCAGATCTGCCTTCTCCCTTTATTGCACGGGCCTTTTCACGGGATAGGGGCCGGCGTCCTGTCCTGTGTTTCGGCGAAAATATTTCGTGCGCGTATGTCAACAGAGAGGGTAAAATTGGAACTGTACCGGCTTGATTTCCGTGCTCGTCCACTTAGCACTAACGTTTCTTTGCCGATAATCTTAAGGTAGTAATACGTCTGGATGAGTTGTGGCGGCCATGCTTCCGGCCAACAATACGTAGTTCGACCCGCAGACGATGGACACAGCCGCCGGCTCAGACGCTTTGTGAACAGCGTGATATAGAATATGTATGAAAAAAAGATAGAAAGGGCTATTCTGATTCTGCACGAGAGACTTCTGCCGGACGGCGGCTTTGTTGAATTACCCAAGGCCATGTATCGCGTCGACGCAACCGCCTGGGCCATAATAGCGTTGGCTACAGCTGGCGGCTCGGATAGGAATGCCATAGCTGCTGCGAGAACGCGCCTGGCCGCGAGCCAGATGAAGGATGGCAGGGTCAGTCTTTCTAAAGAATACCCGCCGGCTTGCTGGCCCACGGCTCTCGCAGTCCTTGCCTGGCAAGGTTCCATGGTTGAGCGAAATGCCCATGCTCTTGCAATCAGTTTTTTACTCAACACAGTTGGAAGAATGTCGAAAAAGACACCGGACAGCCCCGTTGCCGATGATCCGTCGATTAAGGGATGGCCCTGGATTGAGAACACGTCTTCCTGGGTTGAACCGACGGCGCTGGCCTTACTGGCACTTCGCACGGCAGGGCATGAGGGGCACCCAAGAGCGCGGGAGGCTGTGAGGATGCTGATGAATCGGCAACTTCCGCACGGAGGATGGAATTACGGTAACACTGTCGTGTATGGCCAGGAGCTATACCAACAGCCTGGGAGCACCGGCATTGCCCTGGCAGCCCTTGCCGGACAAGTCGACAGGGCAGAGGTACGCAAGAGCCTTGACTATCTCAGAAACCAGGCAGAACGATACAGAAGCCCTTTTTCGCTCTGCTGGGCACTGCTTGCTCTCAGTGCCTGGGGGGAAAAGCCTGATCAGGGTCGCGCCTGGATAATCGAAAGCCTCGATCTGCAGGGCAGGCGTGGGGTGTACGGGACCTCTCTCCTTTGCCTCCTTATAGCGTCTTTTTTCGTTGATGGTGATATCTCAAAATCTCTCGAAAGTTGCGGGGCTCAGAAATGAAAGAACGCGAGGGAGCCCTTAATTTTATGAATCGACGTGAGTTTTTGTCTGCGGTTATTACAGGATGCATGGGCCTGGCGGCAGGCGGCGCCGCAATGCTGGGCAGCGGTTGCACCGTTGAAAGGCGGACTGCTGACGCCTTCATCGGTAAAGCCGGCGGATACTACGCAGACATTCCATCGATCATTGGTGCTGGTCTACGAGAGCTCGGTGTAGCAAGGCAGGAAATAGAGGGGAAAAGGATCCTTCTCAAGCCCAATCTTATTGAATCTCGTCAGGGTGCAGCGCACATCACTACTCATCCCCTTATGATACAAGGAGCAATTGAGGCCTTCAGGAAGTACGGAGCGGCAGAGATTATCGTGGCCGAAGGCCCGGGACATTGCCGCGATACGCTCTTGGTCCTTGAGGAAACCGGACTGATTGACGTCTTGCGAAGCGAACGTATCACCTTCACAGATCTCAATCAGGACTCATGGTATACAGTACGGAATGCCGGAGGCAGGACAAAGCTCAAACAACTAATACTGCCCGAAACATTGAAACGCGTCGACTGGATCGTCTCGATGCCCAAACTCAAGACTCATCACTGGGCAGGGATCACGCTCTCCATGAAGAATCTCTTTGGGGTGATGCCGGGTATCTTTTATGGTTGGCCTAAGAACGTCTTCCATTGGGAAGGAATCGAGAAGTCTATATTTGACATCAACGTCACCGTCGGAGCGCACTTCACGATAGTTGACGGCATCGTCGGCATGGAAGGCGATGGCCCGATCATGGGGAAGCCCAAGCAGGCCGGAGTGATCGTGATGGGAACAAACCTTGTTGCCGCCGACGCGACCTGCGCCCGGATTATGGGCATCAATCCACAGAAGGTTGCTTACCTCGCCGCTGCGGCCGGAAGACTGGGGCCCATCAAGGAATCGAACATTTTTCAGCGAGGTGAGAAGATAGAATCTGTTCGTACCAACTTTGAGCTTCTTCAGAATATTAAGGCACATCGAGGGCTCAGGTCAATCTAGAACGTGAAATGCACCACAGAACCGTCTATTGCGGTCCTTTGTCCCCTATGAAGTCTCCGGCCGCCTCGCGGGGGCTTTGGGCTTATGAGGTAGTGTGATCGTGGCTTGGACGTCCGAGAAGAAACATACCATCCAGCATGCGCTGATACTACTCTCTTTATCCGCTTTAGTACTGGTTGTTCTGGGCAGGTCGACTACCGTCGACGTTGATTTTTGGGGCTACATAGCCTTTGGGCGGTTATTCTGGCATTCCAATAGCTTTCCTTATCAGGACATTTTTACTTATTTGCCGACAACGGGCCAATGGATTTATCACGAATGGCTCACGGGAACGATTCTCTATCCCATTTACACTTTCGCAGGCGACCCGGGAGTGATTATTTTGAGGGACCTGGTTGCTCTGGCAACCTTGGCGTTTCTCTATCTCGCAGCCCGCATACGCAAGAGCCACAGGGCCAGCGCGCTATTCTGGCTCGTCTTAATCTCCGGATTTCTGGGAATGGGCTACTGGGCAGTGGTTCGGGCACAAACCTTCACCTACCTGTTCACTGCCCTGACGATCTATGTTTTAGAAAGGTCGCGCTGGAAGGGACAGCGGTCTTTGTTGCTTATTCTGGTTCCAATCCAGATCATCTGGTGCAATATGCATGGCGGCTTCCTGGCGGGGCTTGGCATAGCATTTCTTTACCTTATAGGGGACGCCTTCTCGCACCGGACGTATTGGCCTTACCTTCCGGTCCTTTTATTGTTGGTCTTGTCGAGTCTTGCCAATCCATATGGGGTTGATTACTGGACGTATCTGTTTCACGCGATTACTTTGCCCCGCCGTGACATAACCGAATGGGCCTCAATTCTTACCGCTTATCAAACGCACACTATGTCTCTCAGCCTCATCTTTTATTACATGTTTATAGGGATCTTCTCCCTGCGCATGTTGTTCTGGTGGAACTGGCAAGAGATCACTCCCATCCTCGTCCTATCCGTCACTTTCCTTTTAGGCCTGGAACATGTCCGTCATCAGGTATTCTTTTTGATGGTTACCGCCGTCTACCTTCCTGGCCTAATTCAGCCATATATTAAGGATTTGCAAGCGCGCTCAACCAGCCTCGGGGCGCGCCTGAGACAAAACCTGTCAGCGGTGTTCCTACGTTCAACGCGAATGACAAGGGCCTTTATCACTGCTGTCCCAATTCTCCTTTTCTGCGTCATTCTCGGCTCCTCTTCTTTTTCGCTGATGATTCCGTCATATCAGAAAGGGGTCATCATATACTATCCGACAGGCGCGTTGGAGTATATCAGGAGAAACCATCTATCAGGGAATATTCTGACTGAGTTTATGTGGGGAGAATATTTGATCTGGAACCTCGGCCCACGTATGAAAGTTGCCCTGGATGGTCGCTACGAGACGGTCTATCAGGGCCATGTAGCAAACCAATATTTTGATTATATGAAGGGCAAAGAAAAGGAGTTTCTCGATACCTATGCTCATGATATGGTGCTCTTCAAGCCTGATAGCCCTCCTGTGGATTCAATTCGCAGCAATCCCGACTGGAAAGGTGTCTACGAGGATATGGGCAGCATTCTTTTTATGAAAGCCAGAACGCCTATGCCCTCTTTGTAAGGCAAAGCCCCATTCACTGTACTAACAACGGACTTTCGATGGTTGTCACCAGCCTACGCCGGCGAAAATCAGCGGCTTGTTGTTTTGAGACTCCAAAGCGATTATCGAGACTAGGAAGGGTCGTAAGTTTGCCTGCTGAGAATTAGCAAATACTGCACTCTATATCATTGGCGCAGCTTCACGGTACACTTGCCACATGACATGTTCTGCCAACGATCCGCTCCCGAACGTCAGAAGTTACGACGACATTTTCAGCTTGAAGGATCTCGAAAATCGCTTGACAAGTGCAAACACCTGGACCAGAATTGAAAATAGGAAGATGAAGCATCCATCTCTGATCCAGCCGTTGGCAGGGCAGATTAGCAGTTCGCCCGGCGCTATTAGGAAGGTAGACACAAAGCCAAGCCTTGCACTTCGTGAGTGACGACGCACGAAGGAGGTGCACCATGTATTTCATTACGCTTTCCAGAAGAATGGGTGCCAATGGATCGGAAATCGCCAGGCAGGTCGTGCAAGAGCTGCGCTACCACCTCTACGACACGGAAGCCATTGAGAATGCGGCACGGGAAATGGGCTTCCTCAAGGATGTTAAAGATATAGACGGAAAGGCACCTTCTTTATTTGAGAGGATTTTTTCGTCGCGTCCCCAAATGCACCTGGATCGAATGATGGCCGTCCTGTGCGAACTGGCGAGCCGAGGGAATGCCCTGTTCCTCGGTAGAGGAAGCCATATCCTCTTGCGGGAATTTCCGTGCGCCATGCACGTCAGGGTAACTGCCTCGCTGGATAAACGCATCGAGAACCTGAAGGGAAGAGGCTTCGGGAGGGAAGCGGCCACCAGGGCGATCCGTAAAAGCGACCACGAGCGGGCGGCTTTCATCAAGTTTGCCTTCGGCGTGGATTGGGACAACCCCGAACTCTACGATCTCGTGCTCAACATGGACCATCTCACTGTGCCGCTGGCGGCAGACATCGTGACCCATATGGCCACCAGCGAAGAAGTGAAAACTCGCTCCATGGATGCGATGCAATCGCTCGCCATGATGGGCCTTGCCAGGAAGGCCGAGGCTGCGCTTATCGAGAAAGGTTTCTCACCGCCTTATGTGTCCGTTTGTGCTATCGAACCCTGCAAGCTCCGGCTGACAGGAACGGTGGGAGTGCCCTGGGAGAAAGCAAACGCGGAGACGATCGTGAAGGGTATCCAGGGCATTACGTCTATCGATAATCAAATTCAGATAGCAGCAGCCTTCAGCAAGGGAGCCTAGATAGGTAACCCTTCCCTCGTTTCCCGCCCAATCGCTCAAAGAATCCTGTTGACCCAAATGGGGAGATTGCGGTAGTACTGTGGAGAATGCACACCATAAACAGCAGCGCCTGGCTGTCGAGGTACCGCAAAATATTGCGTTATTTCAGTCATCAGACAGCCCGCATATTTCAACCCTGATTCGGAGGTGAAGTTATGGAGCAGAAAAAATCCGGCAAGTACGAGCACTATGTGATTACCGACCTGCCCCGCCTCGTCGAGATGCCGGGCCACCATCAGCCGGCCCCGTCCTGGGTTTATCCTCATATGTTTCCCGGAGTCAACATCAGGATCAATGGCATGGATGCCAGCACGAAGGTACGGGCGCCGCATGCCTCACCCCATATTCATGACGATAACCCGGAAATCTATTTTTGTGCCACAGAAGAGAAAGGGGCCGTTGCCATTGAAGTGCAGATGAATGATGAGGTTTTCACCGTGGAATCTCCTTTTGCGGTATTTATTCCAGCCGGAGTGCGCCATTGCTTTACGGTGCTCAAATGTGACCAACCCAACTTTGTCTTCGGGATCCACCTGTATAAAGATTGAGCGTAACCGCATTTTGTTCCGTTTTTTCTTGACATTCATAGCACCTATTTACCATGATATGACGCTGCCTGATACGCAGAGCCGTGGGGCGTGACGCACATGTTCATAAGAATGAGGGTGTGCAGACTGATCGGTTGCGTCGGCCCTTAAACGGCTCAGTCGACGAAGCAGGAAAGGAGATCAAAAATGATCGTGGATATATTCTGTCATCACGTTTCACACACCAACATTGAAATTATAGAAAAGGCCAGATGGGAACAGGAGGGCAAGGCCCCCGTTAAAGACGGGCCAAGAAAATTTGCATGCCCAATCCAGAATGCCGACCCTGAAGCTCGCTTGAGCATCATGGACAAGTACGGCATCAACGTGCAGGCCGTCAGTCTGACTATGGAGTCTTTGGACGGCTTCGACGCTGAAATGGCTGCGAGCACTTGCGAACGCGCCAACAGCGACAACTACGCCCTGTGCAAGGCTCATCCTGACAGGTTCGTCAACATCTGTGCGATCTCTCTGCTCAATATGAAGAGCGCGATGAACGAACTCGATCGTGCAGTCAATGAATTGGACTGCCGGGGCGTCACCGTGGCCACCAACCAGAACGGAAAAGGGCTCGACTCTCCAGAATACTTTCCGTTTTACGAGAAACTGACCAGGCACGATCTGCCGCTGTTCCTCCATCCCTGCAACTGGAAATCGTACCCTCTGGCTGATGAGAGCCAATGGATGTTCATGTCGCGGTTCGGATGGCCTTTTGACACCACCCAAGCCGTCTGGAGGCTTATTTTTGGCGGTGTGCTTGACCGTTTTCCCACGCTGAAGGTGGTGATGCACCACCTCGGGGCCATGTTTCCCTATTTCGCGGGGAGAATTCAGTCCGGACTGACAACTCTCAGAGGAAAACTACCTAGAGACTTTTCCGATTATTGGAAGAACATATACGGGGACAGCGCTCTGAGTGGCGGGCCCGTGGAGACGTATGCGTGCGGGTATGCTTTCCTGGGCCCTGACCACGTGCTCTACGGCTCTGATTACCCCTTCGGCCCTGAATCAGGCGAGCAGTTTATCAGAGCTAACATGGCCGGGCTCACCTCCCTGAAGATCCCACCCGCCGATATGGAGAAGATACTCGGAGGAAATGCGAAGAAGCTTCTCAAAATCAAGTAAGACCGGTTTTTCTCGTTTCTCTAGTTTCTCTGGTTTCTTTGGTCAGACCAGCAAAACCAGAAACGAGATAAACTGCCTTATGCCAAGCTGTATTTAAGATTATCACTCGTAAGCGGCCAAAATTTAAGTTGGCAGGTACGAGGAGCAAGACCTGATGGTCGAACCTTATAGCAGCTTGCATTCAAGATGGATACCGAGGCGAGCCGAGGCCTGGGCTACGCAGGCGTACCTAGCGGTACGTCGAGTAAGAACAGGCCGAAGGGCAACGAAGGTAGGCGCTTGAAGGCAAGCTGCTATCAAGCGTTCATGCCGCCGTCCGCTAAGAAGATCGACCCCGTCGAAAAGCTGCTCTGATCGGAAGCGAGGAAAAGCGCTGAGCGGGCGATCTCTTCAGGCCTGGCATGACGCCCTAGAGGAATGCGCGCATTGATCATTGCAGTACCATCCTGTCCAGTGACCGCGCTGATCCGTTTTTCTATCTCCGATTGAAATGCGTTGTCGATAGGACCCGGCGCCAGGATGTTGACTCGTATCCGCCGCGCTGCAACTTCTTTTGCTACCGTACGCATCAGTCCTACAAGCGCATGCTTGGATGTCACGTAAGCGCATGAATTGGCACTCGAAGTCACACCCATAATGCTCGACGTAATGATGATGCTTCCGCCGTCGTTCATCCGGGGCAATCCATATTTGCATGCGAGGAACGAGCCGCGTACGTTGACCGCCATGACTACGTCGAAGATTTCTTCCGGATAGTCAATAATAGGCCTGGTGGTTCCGCTATGCCCCGCGTTGCTGAACAGGACGTCGATTTTGCCCCATGTGGCAACAGTTCGATTAATGTAGTTCTGCGTATCATGCGAGCTCGACACGTCAGCTTTTATGGTTCCGACAGAATCAGAATTTGCTTTCAGCGATTCGGCTGCACGGCCTAAAGATTCCCCATTATTGTCCACCAGCATGACTTTGGCGCCTTCTTGTAAGAAAAGCGCTGCACTCGCGAGACCGAGGCTACCCGCCCCGCCGGTGATGATACAAACTTTGCCGCCCAGTATCCCCATCTGTTTCCTCCTTCCCTATCAATGCGCAGAAGATAGCAATACCCGGAGCACGCGTCAAGAATATTCGCAGATACCCGACAGACTCAAGAGGCTTGACACGGGATAGCTATATGGTATCATTAGTGTCAGTAGAAGTGTTCATCACTAATGTCATCAACTATGGAGGCTAATAAAGTGAATCCCTTACTGAATGAAGCGTACGACCTACACGTACATTCGGCGCCCGATGTTCTGCCTCGAAAGATGGACGACGTTGAGATGGCTCAGCGGATCATCACTTCAGGAATGAAAGGTTATGCGATCAAGTCACACTATTTTTGCACTTCCGAGCGCGCCGAGACCATCCGAAAAATATTTCCGCACTGCAACGCCATCGGTACCATCACGTTAAATAGTTCGGTGGGGGGTATTAATCCCATGGCCGTTGAGATGGCAGGCAGGTCTGGAGCCAAGCTGGTCTGGTTCCCAACTGTGGATTCCGAGCACGAGCTGGCACACCTTGCGCAAAGCCCATCACAAAAGCTTCCCTATTGGGCACAGATCAAAGAGCAGATGAAGTCCGAGGGAATCTTTTCACCCACCATCTGCATCTTAAAGGATGGCAAGCTGAGAGATGAAGTCTTCAGCGTGCTCGACATCATTGCGAGATTTAACATGATCCTTGCCACCAGTCACATTTCAAAGCCGGAGGCGTTCGCCCTCGTAAAGGCGGCGAAGGAGCGCAAGGTGGAGCGCATCATCATTACGCACGTAGATTTCCCATCGACGTTCTACACGGTCGAAGAGCAGAGGGACCTGCTTAAGAGCGGCGCGTTCGCCGAGCATTGTTATACAACGCCTGCAACGAGCAAGGTCGCGTGGGATGTGGCTATCGGGCAGATCCGAGCGATCGGCCCGGATCGTGTGGTTATTGCAACCGACCTAGGACAGTCTACCGCTGTTTACCCGGACGAAGGCCTCGCACTCTACGGGGAGAAACTGTTGGCCAATGGCTTCTCCGAAACCGATGTCAGGACCATGATCGTTAAGAATCCCGCGTCCCTCATCGGATGAATAACGTGTAAGGAGCACTGTATGGAACGTTACATTGTCAGAACAATCCCGCGTTGTGATGAAAAGACTTGCAACGAATTCGCCCGGCTCGGGACAGCTACCGTCTACGAAGCGCAAGGACAGACCGGGCTTATCAACGACAGCATGAGACCCATTCAGCAGGCCAAGGCAGTCTGCGGCCCTGCGGTCACGGTCACCTGCCCTGCCGGAGACAACATCATGATCCATGCCGCAGTCGAGTGCTGCCAACCTGGAGATATCCTGGTCGTGGCAACCGAAGGCGAATCAAACAAACATGGAATGATCGGCGAGCTGCTGGCCAAGAGCTTGATGAAACGTGGCGTGAAGGCAGTCATCATGGATGGGGGGGTGCGGGACACCGCACAACTCCGTGAGCTTGGCTTTCCTGTCTGGACAACCTCAATCGTCTGCACGGGCACCACTAAGAGCAAGGCTGGCTGGGTAAATGCCCCGGCTGTCTGCGCTGGCGCCCTTGTTGAACCCGGCGACCTCATCGTGGCCGACGACGACGGCGTTGTCGTGATAAAACGTGAGGATATTCCGCAAGCGCTAGAAAAGTCTCTCGCCCGCGAAAAGAAAGAACAGGCCACAACGCAGAAGATCGAGGAGGGGCAGCTCGGTATCGATTTTTACGGCTTTCGCGAAGTGCTCACCAAACTGGGCGTCAGATACTATGATACGCTGGAAGACGCCGATAAATCGCTTCACCCGAAACAGGAAAAGTAATGCGGGATCAGACCAACCAGGTTCATCAGACATTGCGTCAGCGCATACTCGATGGCGTATTCCGGCCATCTGAAAGCCTGACAGAGGTCGCGCTCGCCGCTGACTTGGGCGTCAGCCGCGCAACGGTCAGGAAGGCCCTGCTGAAACTGGAAAGTGAGAACCTTGTCGTCATCGAAGAGAACAAGCGTGCAAGGGTGCGCTGGTTCTCCATTGAGGAAGTGATGCAGTACCTCGAGGTCCGCGAACTGCTGGAAGGCTTTGTGATCAGGCAGAGTGTCCCCTTTCTGACGAACAAAGAACTTAAGGAGATGCGCGCTATTCTGGCGGCAATGAAGAAGTGCCTCAAGGCCCATGATCTCTTGCAATACTCGCAGAACAACTGGCGCTTCCACGATGTGATCTACCGTGTCTGTCCTAATCGTCCGGCCGTCGAGATGGTGATGGCGATTAAGAACCAGCTCAAGCGTTACAATGTTAAGACCATGCTCGTTCAGGGGCGCGGAGAGGATTCGTTGGAAGAGCATGGCAAGATCCTTGCGGCGCTGGAACGGCGCGATGCGGACGGCGCTGGAAGGCAGATGCGGCGGCATATAGCTAACCTGCGCTCGGTGCTACGGACACATTTTGAGCTCTTACTGTGATACAGAAGCATGAGGAGGAGAACAATTATGGCAGAGAAACAAGATAAGACAGCATTGGTGGTGAGCGCTCATTCAGGGGATTTTGTCTGGCGTGCGGGCGGGGCCATCGCACTCTACGCAAGCCGCGGCTGGAAGGTTAAAATAGTCTGCCTCTCTTTCGGCGAGCGGGGCGAGTCGGCCAAGCTCTGGAAGGAAGGCGGTATGACTTTGGAGCGGGTCAAGGAATTGCGAAGACAAGAAGCGCTTCAGGCGGCAAAAGTTCTTGGCGGCGAGATTGAGTTCTTCGACTGCGGCGATTATCCTATGCATTTCACCCCCGCGCACCTGGATCAGCTTGTTGATATCTACCGTTCTCTTCGGCCTCAGTTTGTTCTGACGCACGCCCTGGAAGACCCTTACAACTTCGATCACCCGCTGGCAGCGCACGTGGCCCAGGAGGCCCGGGTTGTGGCGCAAGCCCATGGACACAAGCCGAATGGTCCCGTGCTCGGTGCGCCCCCTGTTTTCCTGTTCGAGCCGCATCAGACCGAACAGTGCAACTGGAAGCCCCAGGTGTTCCTCGACATCACCCCGGTCTGGAGCACAAAGCGGAAGGCATTCGAAGTGCTGGCAGCGCAGGAATATCTCTGGGAATATTACACCCGCGTGGCGCTGAATCGCGGTGTGCAGGCTGCACGCAACTCCGAGAAAAAGGATATCAAATATGCGGAGGCTTATCAGCGCCTCTTCCCGCAGGTAACCGAGGATCTACAATGAACACGAACCAAAAAGGAGGAATTGCATCATGAAATCTTTGAGGGCAATGATACTGATGGGGTTGATCATTGTGGCGCTCCTTGGGGCTGCGATCAATGCGTCGGCCCAAACTTATCCCACAAAGCCAATCCACGTGATAGTCGGTTTCGGGCCGGGCGGCGTGGCAGACCTCACCTGTCGCGTGGTTGCGCAGAAGTTGTCAGCCCAACTCGGGCAGCAGGTCCTGATTGAGAACCGGCCGAGCGCTGGAGGGATCGTCGCCGCAGATGCCGTTGCGAAAGCCGCCCCGGACGGCTACACACTCCTGCTCATGTCCAACGGCAATGCAGTCAGCGCCTCGCTCTTCAAGTCTCTCCCCTATGACTCCGTCGCAGATTTTGCTCCCGTGTCAACGTTGGGTTTCTTCGACATCGCGATGGTCGCGAAGGGGGATTCGAAGTGGAACTCTGTCAAGGATGTGCTGACCTACGCCAAAACGAACCCGGGAAAGCTGAATATCGGAACGATCAACATCGGCAGCACGCAGCATCTTTCGGCGGAGCTCTTCGTGAACATGACCGGCATCAATGCCACGATCGTTCCCTATAAAGGGAGCCCTGACGTGCTCGTTGCACTCAGAGGAAATGATGTACAACTCGCCTTCGACATGCTGGCGCCGATCATCTCACAGTACAAGAGCGGCGTGATCAAGGTTATCGCGATCACCTCGGATCGGCGTTTCTCTGGTCTTCCCGATATACCGACCATTGCTGAAAGCGGGGTTCCGGGATATCAGGCATCATCCTGGAACGCGATTGCGGCTCCGGCCAAGACACCTCGCGCAATCATCGATCGACTCAACAAGGAGATCAACACCGCACTTGCAGCACCGGAGGTCAAGAGCAAACTCCTTGAACTCGGAGTGACAGCCCGCGGAGGGACGCCCGACGCGCTGAAGACGCTTCTTACATCCGATATCACCAAGTGGCGGGGTGTCATCGAAAAGGCAAAGATCGAGAAACAGTGAGGGCACAAAGGGATAAGCATGGCAGATATTAAGGCTACGGCCGCGTCGAAGGACTTTTGGTCCGGCGCAATCTTTCTCATTGTGGGGCTCGCCTTTGCCGGCATTGGACAGCGCTATCCCATGGGAACGACAATGCGCATGGGACCCGGATACTTCCCCACAGTGCTCGGGGGGCTTCTTGCTGTGCTCGGGTCTATCCTCATCGTACGCGCACTGCTACGGCCCGGGCCTTCTGTGGGGAACCTGGCTTATAGCAAACTTGTTCTGGTAACCTTGTCCAACGTACTTTTCGCCCTGCTGCTGCGTCGGCTGGGTCTTGCAGGCGCGCTCATCCTGCTCGTGCTCGTGAGCGCATACGCCAGCAAGCGGTTTCGGTGGCCGGTCGCGTTAACCCTCGCCGTCGGGCTTGCCGTGGGCTCCTCTATCATCTTTGTGTGGTTGCTGGGACTCCCGATCCCGATCCGCGGGACCTGGCTCGGAGGCTGATACTTGGAAATCTTCGCCGGCCTCGCCATCGGCTTTCACGCGGCCTTGACCCCTTTCAACCTTCTCTACTGCTTGATCGGTGTTTTTATCGGTACGCTGATCGGCGTTCTGCCAGGCCTCGGGCCGGCCGCGACCGTCGCCATGCTCATGCCAGCCTCCTTCGTGCTCCCACCCGTGTCAGCGTTGATCATGCTTGCCGGCATCTATTACGGCGCGCAGTACGGCGGATCGACCACGTCGATCCTGGTGAACCTGCCGGGAGAAGCTTCATCCATTGTAACAACCCTGGATGGCTACCAGATGTCCCTCCAGGGCCGGGCAGGCGTGGCCCTGGCAACCGCTGCCATCGGCTCATTTTTCGCGGGTACTGTCTGTACGGTCATCATCGCGCTCTTCGCGCCCCCGCTCGCCAAGGTCGCGCTCAGGTTCGGCGCACCCGAGTACTTCTCCCTCATGGTCCTGGGCCTCGTCGCGTCAGTGGTCCTCGCTCGCGGCTCTTTGCTCAAGGCTGTTGCCATGATCGTGCTTGGCCTTCTTTTCGGCATCATCGGCACGGACGTGAACTCCGGGGTCCAACGGTATACGTTCGGATTTAAAGAACTGATGGACGGCATCGGTTTCGTCACAGTCGCCATGGGCATGTTCGGGATCGGAGAGATCATCTTGAACCTGGAGCGGGAGGGCGTAGGGGATCGTGTGGTCAGTAAGATCACGAGCCTGATGCCGACGCGCGAAGACTGGAAGCGCATGGTAGCGCCCATCCTCCGCGGAACCGCGCTTGGATGTTTTCTCGGCATCCTCCCTGGTGGAGGAGCGTTGCTCGCTTCCTTCGCCGCTTATTCGGTGGAAAAAAAGATCTCGAAACATGGTGCCGAGTTCGGGACGGGCGCTATCGAGGGTGTGGCTGCGCCCGAGTCAGCGAACAACGCCGGAGCCCAGGCTTCCTTCATCCCCATGCTCACCCTTGGCATCCCGACGAGTCCGGTCATGGCACTCATGATCGGGGCGATGATCATACAGGGCGTCCAGCCCGGACCTTCCGTGATGACCGACCAACCGGCGCTCTTCTGGGGTGTCATCGTCTCGATGTGGATCGGCAACCTTTTTCTTCTGGTACTCAACCTGCCGATGATCGGGCTATGGGTGCGCCTCTGCCTGGTGCCGTACCACCTGCTCTATCCTGCGATCCTCGTGTTCTGCGCGATCGGCGTCTTTTCCCTGAGCAACAGCGAATTTGATGTGCATCTCATGGCGCTCTTCGGGGTACTGGGCTACATCTTTGGCAAGCTCGAATGTGAGCCTGCGCCCATGCTGCTTGCCATGATCCTGGGGCCGATGATGGAAGAACACCTCCGACGCGCCATGCTTCTGTCCCGCGGGGACCCCACCATCTTTCTTCACCGCCCTATCAGCTTTGCAATTCTCATCGTTGCAGCGATTGCGCTTGTGACTGCTCTCCTCCCCGCGATCCGGGCCAAGCGCGAAGAGGCCTTCAAAAAGGAATAATACCGTCAGTAGGCGTCTTCGTCAACCTCCAACGGCCCCCTTAACTTACTCTCTCCAAACCCTCGTACACTATTCCTAAGGTCTCCAGCGCAACGTCATTGCCTCTACCGTTGAAGTCAGGCGCCTGGTATTTGGCAGGCCATGCATTGATCAGGTTCCAGCGAGCTATGTCGTTTCCCTGCATATCAAGCGCAACGATAGAAATGTTTCTCGGGTCGACTTTGCCATCAATGCCCGATTTGAACCAGTCATAAAGCTCTTTCGACTGGGTGAGCCCATACTTGAGGATCAGCGGGCCATACTTCGGGAGTCCCCCAAGCTGACGGACCTGAAGAATATCAGCTCCTTCACGATATTCGATACGTTCAATCGCCGCCTCAATGCCTGAAATCTCGCTTGGATTTGTCTGCGCAATGCCGTCTATTTCCACTCTGTATCTGCAGTTCCGCAAGGGATCTCTGCGCTGTAGACTCATAAGGATTCCTCCCACGATTAGAATAAGTAACACTATGCCCAAAAGAAGCAAGAGTAACGGATGGCTCATCATCTATGAATAACAGAGTGCGCTCCATGATGTCAACCAAAATCCCCAGGGTGCTTTCATAACAGGCCTTAACAGAGAAGCCTCCAGGATCGTCCGACTTATAACAAATGAACAAACGCCGATAAACCAATGTAGAGTCTGAAAAGGGCAAACCATCTGAAAGGGTGGGACGCAAAGCCACTGGCCTAAGTCCTGCGGATGAGCGGGATATGGTAGCAGGGTTGCCAGGCGAACGCAGCACCTTCTCTGTGCTGGCATTCGCAGGCCTAAGACGGACCAGCCAGCGAGGTGCTGTAGTGAAGCATCCACACCTTCACAAAGCGCATACGGCCAGGCCAGCGGCCCTATGCCTTTTCGGAATTTTCCTAATTCTTTATTTCCTCGCATCGACCTGCGTTGTATCCGCCTGTCAGACAACCGTGGCGTGGGATCCTGAGAACTCGCCCGGCCTGGCTGGATACAAGGTCTACTGGGGTACTGTTTCCAGAAACTATGCGTGGTCGGCCGATGCGGGCATGCAGACAACGTATACTATCACGGGGCTTACTGAAGGGATCACCTATTATTTTGCTGTGACTGCCTACGACGGCACGCGCGCGGAAAGCAGCTTCTCCAACGAGGTGCCATACACAGTCCCAACCGACTGTGCCAACAATGTAATTCCTCATAACCTATCATCGAATACTGAAGCTGGCATGAGTGCCACCGCAGCCTCAGGGGGAGGAGGCGGCGGCGGGGGCGGGGGCGGCGCATGCTTCATAGCCACAGCCGCATACGGCTCCTATCTGCATCCTCACGTGAAGGTGCTGCGGGATTTCAGGGACGCGTACCTCCTCACGAACCGAGTGGGTACGGCTTTTGTCAGCTTCTATTACAGGTACTCCCCGCCTGTGGCAGCCTTCATTGGATCCCATGGCGTCTTCAAGATTATCGTGCGCGTGCTGCTCACTCCCCTGGTCTACAGTCTGAAGTATCCGTACGGTCTGGCTCTTGTCACCTTTGCCGGAGTGCTTACCCGTCTCAATAAGAGGAAGAGCAAAACTGCAAAAAGGCCTCGCGTTTTGTAGGGATGCATGCTGGCCGTGTCGCAATGTATGCAGCCCCTTCTGTAGGACCAAAGTCTTATAGACACATGCCCCTCGCTCGGCGAATAATTCATTAGAATCATCGTTTCAAAGATTTTTATATTCGTAAACAATTTTTTTGTTGACATACAAAAAAGTTTATCATAACATGTCCTCATGCAGAAGGCTGCCTTCGAATCGTTGAAGCGTTTGGCTGACGCTATCGTCGCCGTTTTTGGGGAACGGTGTGAAGTGGTGATCCACGACTTCAAGGACATGGCTAGGTCAGTCGTTTATATCGCGGGCAATGTCACCAATCGCTCTGTCGGAGCGCCTATAACGGACCTTCCCTTCAGATTGCTCAAGGAATTCGGGAATAGAGTGCCTGATAAGATCGGCTATAAAAATACCGCGGGCAGCGGCAAGTTCCTCAAATGCTCGACCGTTTTTCTGCGCGATGCCAAAGGCAAAGTCGAGGGGTGCCTCTGCATAAATTTTAATGTCACCGACTTTGTCTTTCTGTCAACAGGCTTTTCTGACTTCAGCTCCTTGAATCAGACCTCAGACCGCGAAGCTCTCTTCTTGCCCCAGGAGCATTACACCAAGAGCTTCTCCGAGACCATGGAATCCGTAATCGATA
Source organism: Syntrophorhabdales bacterium (assembly GCA_035315185.1). GTDB lineage: Bacteria > Desulfobacterota > Syntrophorhabdia > Syntrophorhabdales > WCHB1-27 > JADGQN01. The sequence goes on from DATFYE010000210.1 coordinate 21,181, forward strand.
CAACGGTTGCGGAGTATGGGAAGTCACCTGCCTCCATGGACAAGAGGGAAAAAAAGGGCCTTATCAGGAAACTGGACCGGGCCGGCGTATTTATGATTAAGGGATCCGTCGATTACGTCGCCAAAGTTTTCGGCGCCTCCCGTTACACCATTTACAGCTACCTCAAGGAAGTGCGTAGCGCCAGATAAACTAAAGAAGGTGCGCTCATGATCAAGGAGATCGACGAATACGGCTTTAAGTATCTGATGCAGGTCCCAAGAGGCGGTGCCCTGCCGGAGAATTTTTCCGAGGAGGTGGCTCGTAGAGTGGAGCACTTTCATCGGCAGCTTCCGGGCTATGAGCCTACCGCACTGGTACGCTGGAGCAATCTTGCCAAGGCGTGGGGGCTCAAGGATGTGTTTATAAAAGACGAGTCGACACGCTTCAACCTCAAGGCTTTCAAAGTGCTTGGCGGCAGCTACGCCCTTGCTCTTCTCATGTGTCAGAAGTTAGGTAAGAGTCTGGATCAGATTGATTTCGCCTACCTTGTGAGCGACGAAGCACGGAAACGCATTGGGGAGATTACCTTGACCATGGCGACTGACGGCAACCACGGTCGCGGCATTGCCTGGGCCGCCGAGCAACTCGGCCAGAAGGCCATCATATACATGCCAAAGGGCGCAGCCCGGTCACGCGTGGAGAACATTCGTTCCCACGGGGCCAAGGTGATCGTGACCGATCTCAATTACGATGAAGCGGTCCGTGTGGCCTCTCGCACGGCCGAAGAACTTGGTTGGTATGTGATCCAGGATACGGCCTGGGAGGGCTACACGGAGATCCCGCTCTGGATCATGCAGGGTTACCTCACCATGTGCCTCGAAGCCGTAAATCAGATGAGCCAGGAGGGCGCTTCACCCACGCACGTTTTTGTGCAGGTTGGCGTCGGGGCATTAGCCGGAGCGGTCGTCGGATACTTACTCAACAGGTTCAAGGACAATCTGCCCAAGTTCGTAACCATGGAGCCTACTAAAGCGGCGTGTGTTTTCGCATCCGCGGCCGCGGGAGACGGACGCCCTCATGCAGTCAGCGGTAGTTTGAACACTGTGATGGCCGGGCTCGCGTGCGGCGAACCCAACCCCATTGGCTGGGAGATACTGCGCGACTTCTGCAGCTGTTACGTGAGCTGCGATGACTTTGTGGCAGCTAATGGTGTTCGCATACTGGCGAATCCCTTGGAAGGCGATACCCGGGTGGAAGCTGGTGAGTCCGGATCCGTGGGCATGGGTTTACTGGACCTGCTCTGCAACAGCGATAAATTCAAAGAGCTGAGAGAGCAGCTGGAAATAGGTCCCGATTCAACCTTACTCTTCTTCAATACCGAAGGCGCTACTGACCCCGTGAATTATCGCGAGATTGTCTGGCACGGAAAATATCCGTCGTTGTTTTAACGTCTAACTGAGGGAGGGTTGTACCTATGAAACCTATAGATTTTGCAAAGGTTAGGGCACTGGCTGAGCAATACAAGCCGGATATGACCCGATTCCTTCGCGATATGATCCGGTTGCCCAGCGAGAGCTGTGACGAAAAGGCGGTTGTCCAACGGATCAAGCAGGAGATGGAGAAGGTAGGATTCGATTCAGTGGTGATCGACCCCATGGGCAACGTCTTTGGTCACATCGGAACCGGCAAGCACCTCATCGCCATGGATGCGCATATTGACACGGTCGGTGTGGGCAACAAAGACAACTGGAAGTACGACCCTTACGGAGGCTTTGAAGACGATGAGATCATCGTCGGCCGCGGGGCCAGTGACCAGGAAGGCGGCATGGCTTCCATGGTCTACGCGGGAAAGATCATCAAGGAGATGGGGCTGGAAGGCGATTACAGCCTCGCGGTAGTAGGAACAGTGCAGGAGGAAGACTGCGACGGTTTGTGTTGGCAGTACATCATCAGGAAACTGGGTATGAGACCGGAGTTTGTCGTATCCACGGAACCTACGGATGGCGGCATCTACCGCGGTCAGCGGGGCCGCATGGAAATCAAAGTGAAGGTGAGCGGACTCAGTGCCCACGGATCTGCTCCCGAGCGTGGCGACAACGCAATCTACAAGATGGGCCGCATTCTAGGCGAGATCGAGGCTTTGCACGGCCGCCTGCAGACCGATCCCTTCTTGGGTAAAGGCTCTTTAACCGTCTCCGAGATCTTCTTCACCTCACCGTCACGCTGCGCCGTTGCTGACAGCTGCACCATCTCCATCGACCGTCGGCTGACTGTGGGTGAAGACCGCGAACTGGCTTTACAGCAGATCTTGGACCTGCCTGCTGCCAAGGCGGCTAGGGCGGAAGTGTCAGTCTACGACTACGACAGGCCTTCCTACACCGGCCTCGCCTATCCCACTGACTGTTACTTCCCGACGTGGGTCCTTCCGGAAGAGCACGTGGTGACGCGCTCGGCAGTGGAGACGTACAAATCACTCTTCAACGAGCAACCCAGAGTCGACAAGTGGACCTTCTCCACCAACGGCGTCTCCATCATGGGCATGTTTGGCATCCCTTGCATTGGCTTTGGCCCGGGCAAGGAATCGCAAGCCCATGCTCCGGACGAAAGGACCTGGAAGGCTGACCTGGTACGTTGCGCCGCCTTCTACGCTGCGTTGCCTCTCATATATCTGGAGAAAAGCGGAGGGTAGACTGTGGAGGCCATAAACGATAAGCTGATATTCGTTGCGATCGGCGGCAACTCGCTCATCAAGAGTAAGGAGCTGAAGAAAGTTGAAGATCAGCATCAGGCCATTCGGGAGACGGTTCTTCACTTCGCGGACCTGATCGAGCACGGCTTTCAGCTGGTGATTTCTCACGGCAATGGCCCCCAGGTCGGTTTCATCATGCGACGATCCGAGGTTGCCCGTCGCCTGACAGGACTCCACCCTGTCCCCCTGGTTAACGTTGTAGCCGATACCCAGGGTTCCATCGGTTACCAGATTCAGCAATCATTGAATAACGAGCTGGAAGAGCGCGGAGTGAAAGGACAGTGCGTTACCGTGATCACGCAGGTGGTCGTGGACAAAGACGATCCGGGCTTCCGGAATCCATCCAAACCTGTGGGCGAGTTCTTTGATGACAGTCAGATAGCGGCCATTCGCCAGGATAACCCGCAATGGACTATGGTCCAGGATGCAGGGCGCGGCTGGCGCCGCGTCGTGCCGTCGCCCGAACCCCGGGAAGTGGTTGAAAAACACGTGGTCGAGACCCTGCTCCAGAGCGGATACCACGTTGTGACCGTTGGCGGTGGAGGCATTCCCGTGGTCAGAACCGAGCACGGCCTTGAAGGCCTGGATGCGGTCATCGACAAGGATCTGGCTTCGAGCCTGCTCGCTAACCAGTTGAATGTGGGCCTGTTAATCATATCGACCGAGGTGGAAGAGGTCGCCCTCAACTTCGGCAAGCCGAATCAGAGAGCAATCAACAGGATGACCGTTCGAGAGGCTGAGCAGTATGTAGCGGAAGGCCACTTCGCTCCGGGCAGCATGCTGCCGAAGATTGAAGCCGCTTTACGTTTCTTGAGAGGCGGAGGGCGCGAAGTTATCATCACTTCACCGGAACGCCTGAAAGATGCAGTGGTCAGCGGCAAAGGCACGCATATCGTGTCATAGAGCGAGAAATTAAAAAGGAGGGCGCATCAATGGACGCCACAAAAATCACTGAGCTCATCAAGCGGCTTGCACGACTCGACTACCATGATATGTATCTCAATGATTTCTTCCTCACGTGGGACAAAACAGCGGACGAGATTCTCGCCACATTTACCGTAGCTGAAATCCTGCGGGGCCTCAGGCGCGACAATATCTCCAGCCGACTCTTCGACAGCGGGCTGGCCATCTCTCTGTTCCGGGACCAGTCTACCCGTACCCGCTTCAGCTTTGCCAGTGCCTGCAACTTATTGGGTTTGGAGGTGCAGGATCTGGATGAAGGAAAGTCTCAGGTAGCTCACGGCGAGACCGTGCGCGAGACCGCCAACATGGTCTCGTTCATGGCCGACGTGATCGGAATCCGCGATGATATGTACATCGGCAAGGGGCACACCTATATGCTGGAAGTGGCCCAGGCCGTAAAACAGGGCTTCCTGGAAGGGGTACTCGAACAGCGGCCTACCCTGGTCAACCTGCAATGCGATATCGACCATCCCACCCAGAGCATGGCAGACATGCTGCACCTGATCAACACGTTCGGTGGCGTGGAGAAACTCAAGGGCAAGAAGATAGCCATGACCTGGGCCTACAGCCCCTCCTACGGCAAGCCTCTGTCCGTTCCTCAGGGGATAATCGGGCTCATGACGCGGTTCGGCATGAATGTAGTCTTGGCTCATCCCAAGGGATATGAGGTCATGCCCGAGGTGGAGCAGGTGGCCAAGCGCAACGCGGCAAAAAGCGGCGGAAATTTTCTGAGGACCGATTCGATGGCCGAAGCCTTTGACAAAGCGGACATCGTTTATCCCAAGAGCTGGGCTCCTTTCGCGGCCATGGAGAAGCGCACCGGCCTTTACGGCAAGGGCGACTCAGAAGGCATCAAGGCGCTGGAGAAGCAGCTGCTGGCCCAGAATGCAAAACACAAGGCGTGGGAATGCACTGAGAAGTTGATGGCCTCCACCCACCAGCGGAGCGCTCTCTACATGCACTGCCTGCCCGCTGATATCACCGGTGTGAGTTGTGCGCAAGGCGAAGTGGAAGCGAGCGTCTTCGACCGGTACCGCGTTCCGATGTACCGGGAAGCAAGTTACAAGCCCTACATCATTGCGGCAATGATCTTCCTGAGCAAAGTTAAAAATCCAGCGGATAATCTGGGTAAGCTCCTGAAGGCGGCAATCCCCAGAGTTCGTCAGGGAACGTAAGGTAAGAGAGGTTCGCTATGGAAAAGAAAGTCATACACTCGGATAAAGCTCCCGCTGCCATTGGTCCGTACAGTCAGGCAATCAAATGGGGGAACATGCTCTCCACGTCCGGTCAGATTCCTCTGGACCCTGCCTCCGGCCAGGTAGTCGAAGGTGGGATTCGAGCCCAGACAAAGCAGGCTTTGGAAAACCTTAAGCAGGTGCTCATCGCCGGCGGCGCCGGTCTTGGAAACGTGGTCAAGACTACCTGCTTTCTGGACGACATGAATGACTTTGCCCAGTTTAACGAAGTCTACGCCGAGTATTTCAAGGATAGCCCTCCGGCTCGCTCCTGTGTTGCCGTGGATCGACTGCCAAAGGACGTGCTGGTGGAAATCGAGGCTATCGCAGTGGTCTGAACAAACCTCAGACTTACCGCGAGCCGCGCATGCGGCGCCGGTGGCTCAAACGGGCAGACCAGAGAATTAAGGGGGTATCGTGATTGCCTTTTTATTGAACGGTCAGAACGCACAATACTCGGGTGACGAGACGACTTCTCTTCTGATGTACCTGCGTGAAGAGAGGGGGATAACGTCGGTTAAAGACGGCTGCTCGGGACAGGCTGCCTGTGGAGCCTGTCTCATAGAACTGGACGGCAAGCCCGCCCTGGCCTGCTCCACTCTCATGAAGAGGGTAGCAGGCAAGGAGGTCATCACCATCGAGGGTTTCCCGGAGAACGTGCGCCGCACTCTGGGCAGGGCCTTCGTTGCCAAGGGCGCTGTCCAGTGCGGCTATTGCACGCCCGGCATACTCTCCCGCGCCAAGATACTCCTCCAGAACAACCCCAATCCCAGCCGCGCAGATGTGGTCAAAGCACTCAATGCAAATGTTTGCCGGTGCACGGGGTATGCGAAGATCGTGGATGCTGTGCTGCTGGCAGCCCAGGCTTTGCGGGAAAACCAGGAGATCGCCTGGGAGCAGAGAACTGGAATCGGCTATTCTTATCCCAAATATGAGGCGTATGAAAAGGCCCTTGGCATAAGCCCTTACGTCAATGACTTGAAGTTCGAGGGCATGTTGTACGGCGTACTGAAGTTCAGCGAGCACCCTCGGGCAAAGGTTCTCAAGATCGATGTTTCGGCTGCGGAGAAGATACCCGGAGTGATCAGGGTCTTTGACGCGCAGGATATTCCAGGCCAACGTCATCAGGGGCTCCTCGTAAAGGACTGGCCCATGATGGTGGCTGTTGGCGAAGAGACCCGCTGTATCAGCGACGTTGTGGTCGGGGTAGTAGCAAAGAGCGAGGATCTGGCCCGTCGCGCGGCAGAAGCGATCAGGGTGGAATACGAAGTGCTGGAACCGGTCACAGAGGTGACCGAGGCCGCAAAGAGCCCTATACGGATTCACGCAAAAGGCAACCTCCTCAAGAAGACGGTCATCCGGCGGGGCGAACCCGTAGATCAAGTTTTTGCCCGGTCAGCGCACGTCGTGGAGGGCACCTTCGTAACGCCTTGCGTAGAGCACGCCTTCCTGGAAACAGAGGCTGCCATTGCAATGCCCGACAGCAAGGACGGAGTCACGGTTTACTCGCAAGGTCAGGGCATTTTCAAAGACCGCGACCAGATAGCGTCAATCCTTGGTCTTCCGGAAGAGAAGGTCAACGTGATTCAAGTCTCTGCAGGCGGCGGCTTCGGCGGCAAGGAAGACCTGAGCGTTCAGCATCATGCTGCACTTTACAGCACGATTCTAAAGATGCCGGTCAAGGTGCGTCTCAACCGTGCCGAGTCCATTCGCATGCACCCCAAACGCCACAGAATGGTGATGGACTATAAATTGGCGTGCGATGAGAAAGGCACGCTCACGGCACTCTGGGCGCGGATCACGGGTGACGGTGGGGCTTACGCGTCAGTGGGCGGTGAGGTGGTCGCCCGTACCGGGACTCATGCTGCCGGCGCCTATCATGTACCCAGCGTGGACGTAGTCGCCAGTGCCTACTATACCAACAATCCTCCCGCCGGAGCATTCCGGGGCTTTGGCGTAAACCAGGCTACCTTCGCCATGGAAGGTCTCGTGGACGAGCTCTGTGTCAAAGGTGGGTTCGACCGCTGGCAGTTCCGTTACGACAATGCCCTGACTAAAGGAAGGACGACGACGACAGGCCATGTGCTTGGTGATGGAGTGGGTCTGCGCGACTGCCTGGATGCAGTGCGGGATGCTTTTCGTCAAGCAAAGTTTGCAGGCCTTGCCTGTGCCGTCAAGAACTCGGGCATCGGCAACGGTATCGAAGAGGTGAGTGAGACCCGTCTGAAAGTGCTTGCCCCGGATCGCATCGAACTCCAGCATGGATGGACTGAAATGGGTCAAGGTGTTAATACCGTGGCCCGTCAGGTGCTCTGCGAGGTGCTCGGGCTCGACGCATCGGTAAAAGTAGATATCAGGTGTTCCACAGACACCGGGGTCATGGGAGGGATGACCACTGCGAGCCGCGGCACGCCATTGCTTGGCCATTCGGTGATTGATGCTTCCAAGCAACTTGCGAACGATCTCAAGGGGAAAACGCTCGCCGACCTCGTAGGCAAAGAGTACTTTGGCAGGTACGTTGTGGACTGGACGACCAGCCACGACGTGGAAGGTGAAATCATCAGTCACTTCTCCTATGCGTTTGCCACCCACCTGGCCATACTCGACGATGATGGCGGACTCAAGGCAATTCACGCTGCCCATGATGGAGGCAAGATCATCAACCCGGCCCTGTTCGAGAGCCAGATCGAGGGCGGTGTGGTCATGGGGATGGGTTACGCACTAAGCGAAAAGTTGCCCCTCGAAGGAGGTCGGCTCACTACGGATCGCATGTCCAAATTGGGCCTACCCAAGGTCAAGGACGTGCCCGAACTTAAAGTGATCGGCGTGGAATGCCTTGATCCAGTTGGACCATTCGGCGCCAAAGGCATCGGTGAGATCGGTACTATTCCCACAGCGCCTGCCATTGCCAACGCATACTGCCAGTATGACGGCGTGCGGCGCTATGAGCTGCCGCTTGCGCCGCTGTCCAGGAAGAAGCAAGCTCCGTAGACTCAAGGGGATCGGGCTGGGGAGGACAAGGTTATGACGTTGTATCTCAAGAACGCTACGTTCGTTGATTGGCAAAGCCTCGAACTGAAGAACACATGCATAGCCGTAGAAGAAGGCCCGCAAAAAGGTATCTCCTTCATGGCTGCTGTACCGTCGCAAGATAAACTGGCTCGCGGAGACCGCGTGCTCGACTGCACGGGCAAGCTTGTCACCAGATCCTTCGGCTGCGGTCATCACCATATCTACTCTACCCTCGCTCGCGGTATGCCGGCGCCACAGAAATCACCTGTCAACTTCGTGGAGATCCTCAAGTACATTTGGTGGCACCTGGACAAGTGCCTCGACCTGGAGATGATCGAGGCCAGCGCCCTTGCATCGGGAATCTTTTGCGCCAAGAACGGCGTCACACTGATCATCGATCACCATGCGTCGCCCTTCGCGATCAAGGATTCGCTGTTCACCATCGCCAAAGCCTTCGACCGTGTGGGAGTTTCTCATCTTCTCTGCTACGAGATCTCAGACCGCGACGGACAAGGCCCACGGGAGGCAGGGCTCGCCGAGACAGACGCTTTTCTGGCTGCAGGGTATCAGGGGCACGTGGGGCTGCACGCCTCTTTCACTGTCGGCGACGATCTACTAAAGAAGGCTATTGCTCTTGCCAAAAAGTACAATACCGGTTTCCACGTACACGTGGCTGAGGACCTTGCGGACCAGGAAAAAACGCTCGCCCGGTATGGCAAACGCGTGGTCGAGCGCCTGCAGCAAGCGGGGGCGTTAGATCTTAAGAAATCTATCCTCTCCCATTGCATCCATCTCTCGGACCACGAAAAGGAACTGATGCGGAAGTCCGGGGTCTGGGTGGCTGAGAATATCGAGAGCAACCAGAACAACAACGTGGGCCTGGCTAACTACAAATCGATTAGTGATAACGTGCTTCTCGGCACGGACGGAATGCACAGCGACATGTTGCGCAGCGCCAAGGCTGCCTTCTTGACAGGCCAGGCCACTGAGGGCATCGGATTTGACGAAATTTACCGGCGATTTCGCAATGTACACCGCTACGCCCGTGAATTCGGGGTTCGCGGGGATACGGATAACAATCTCGTGGTCCTCAACTACGATTCACCCACCGAAGTAACCTCGGATAATTTCTTGGGCCACTTCGTCTTCGGCATCGATTCCCGTCATGTGTCAACCGTCATCTGCCAGGGCAAGGTGATCGTGGAAGACGGCAAGGTGTTGACCGTTGATGAGGGCGAGGTGCTCGCCTTTGCACGGGAGATGGGTAAGAAGCTCTGGAGCAAGATGCAGCAGCGAGCTGCCGACTGATGGAATCTTAATGACCCGTTGATGGACCGGTGATGGAGCGGACCCTCATAAAGAACGGAATCATCGTGACTGCGACCGATACGGTGCGCGCTGATCTGCTGATCGATGGCAGCGTGATCGCGGACATAGGGCCAGGGCTTGGCGAAGCGGACGCGCGCGTTATCGATGCGGCCGGCTCCTATGTGATCCCTGGCGGGGTTGATGTGCACACGCATCTTAATCTGGAGGTACATGGCGTAAGAGTTGGTGACGGGTTCTTCGTCGGTACTGCGTCCGCTGCCTTCGGGGGAACCACGTGCGTGGTGGAGCATCCCGGATTCGGACCTAGCGGCTGTTCCCTGTCACACCAAGTGCAACGCTATGAGGAAGAGGCTCTTGGACAAACAGTCGTCGATTATGGCCTGCACGCTGTCTTTCAGCATGTTAATGAAACAGTCCTCAACGAGCTGACACGCCTTGCTGAAAAGGGAGTGCCGAGTGGCAAGATCTATCTGACGTATGATGGCCGTTTGAACGACCGTGAGATCCTCAAGGTGTTGGACCGCACACGGGGTCTGGGAATGCTGGCTGCGTTTCACGCAGAAAACGATGCGATCATCAGTTTCCTGCGCGACAAACTTCGTGCTGAAGGCAAACGCGCCCCAATATATCACGCCATCTCCCGTCCCGATTACTGCGAAGCCGAAGCAATCAGTCGCATCCTGCATCTGGCCGAAGCGGCGGGCGCAGCGCAGGTCTACATCGTCCACCTATCCACTGCGCTGGGACTGCAAGCGATTGAAGAGGGCCGCCGCAGAGGGCTACCCGTGTATGCCGAAGTATGCCCCCAACATCTTTTGCTGGACGATTCCTGTTACCTGGAACCGGACCACGGAGGATTGAAATACATCATGGCACCGCCGGCGAGGAAGAAAGAGGACTGTGCTGCTCTGTGGAACGGCCTGGCTACAGGCTCGATCGACGTGGTTGCCACTGATCACTGTTCTTTCAATTTTGCAGACAAGCTCGCGCTGGGCAAGGAAGACTTCAGCAAGTGCCCCGGAGGTATCCCGGGTGTGGAGACGAGACTGCCCCTCATCTTTTCCGAAGGTGTCTCGAAAGGCAGGTTATCGCTGAACCGTTTTGTGGACGTGGTATCCACTGCTCCGGCCAGGATCATGGGGCTTTATCCCCGCAAAGGAATCCTCGCGCCCGGCTCTGACGCTGATGTGGTTATCCTCGACTCCCAGTACGAAAAGATCATCACGCCGGGCAACCTTTTTCACAACGCCGATTATTCCCCATATGAGGGAATGAAGGTACACGGCTGGCCGGTGTGTACGTTGGTGCGCGGCAAGGTGGTCATGCAGCAAGGCCGACTTCTCGCAGAAAAAGGATGGGGAAAGTACGTCCATCGTCAACTCACGCCGGAGACCGCATATAACAAGGGGATACGAATATGACTAGTGACAAATTCTGGCCCTGCGACATAGAGACCTTGCTGAAATGGATCCTGACGGAAGAAAAGCATGGGCAGATCTTCGGGATTCGTAAAGAGCTTTTCTTCGTGCCTCAGGAAACTGATCCTTTCCGGATGCGCCGCTATGGGCAGCTCCTCCAGACGCCGCTCGGCGTGGCGGCCGGTCCGCACACACAACTTTCCCAGAACCTGATCAGCGCCTGGCTGACCGGAGCACGCTACCTTGAGTTGAAGACCGTTCAGGTGCTCGATGAGCTGGACGTAACCAAGCCCTGCATCGACATGACAGATGAGGGTTATAACTGTGAATGGTCCCAGGAACTGAAGCTGGACCGGTCCTTTGACGAATATCTGAATGCCTGGATCATATTGCACATTCTCAAGGACAAGTTTGGCTGGGGATCACCTGGGGAACGCGGCTTCATCTTCAACATGAGCGTCGGGTACAACATGGAGGGCATCCTGAGCCCGACAGTACAGCGCTTCCTGGACAGAATGCAGAAGTGCCCTGACGAAAAGGCGGAAAAGATTGAGCGGCTGGCAAGGCTCTATCCGCGGATCAAGGCCCTCGATATTTCGGATGGCATCACGGACAATATTACGATTTCCACCATGCATGGTTGTCCGCCGGACGAGGTGGAAAAGATCGGACGATACTTTGTCGAAGAGCGCAAGCTCAACACCACGATCAAGCTCAACCCTACCTTACTGGGATCAGAAGGTGTGCGCGATATTCTCAACAACAAGCTGGGCTTCGAAACGCAGGTGCCGAACCTGGCGTTTGAACACGACCTGAAATACCCTGACGGGGTGGCCCTGATCGGATCCCTGATGGAGAGCGCTAAAAAGACAGGCGTCGCATTCAATATCAAACTGACCAACACACTCGAGACCAGCAACCAGGAGCAGAATCTACCGAAGAATGAGCAGATGGTCTACATGAGTGGTCGCGCCTTGCACCCGATCAGTATCAATGTTGCCGCCCGTCTCCAGAACGAATTCAAGGGATCCCTGGAGATCTCCTTCTCCGCAGGTACTGATTGCTTCAACTTTGCCGATGTGCTTGCGTGCAATCTGAAGCCGGTGACGGTCTGCTCGGACATTTTGAAGCCCGGAGGTTACGCACGTCTTTCGCAATATCTCGAAGAGGCTCGCAAGGCCTTGCAGGCTGTGGGCGCAAGAACGCTTGAAGAGTATGCCGTATCCCGCAGCGGCGGAACACAGAGCCCCGCACAAGCCGCTTTCAAGAATCTGGAGGCTTACGCGAAATCGGTGGTCAATGGCGAAGCCTACCAGAAGCGTCACTTTCCCTACGATAATATCAAGACCCCGAAGGAATTGAAAACGTTTGATTGCATTCACGCGCCGTGCATGGCCACCTGCCCTGCCACCCAGAACATTCCAGCATACATGTACTATACGGCCAGAGGGGATTATACCCGGGCGTACCAGGTGATCATGGAGACCAATCCCTTTCCGCATGTCCAGGGCATGGTTTGCGATCACCAGTGTGAAACCAAGTGCACCAGGATCAATTACGACAGCCCGTTACTGATCCGAGAAATCAAACGATTCATCGCGCAACAATTTGATGGCCCGATCGATAGTCCTCTCCTTCCGAAACCTTTGCCGTTCAATGGAATCAAGGTGGCAATCGTCGGTGCAGGGCCGTCCGGCCTTTCCTGTGCGCACTTCCTTGCCCTGGAGGGGTTTGAGGTTCAGGTATTCGAGCGGAAAGAGTTCGCGGGAGGCTGGGCTTCGGATGCGATTCCAGCGTTCCGGCTCGACGAAGCCAGCGTCGAGAAAGACATCAAGGCCATCTTATCTCTTGGGGTTACTATCCAATATGGGGCAAATATCGATCGGGAACAGTTCGAAAAAATATGTAAACAGTTCGATTACGTGTATGTTGCCGCGGGTGCGCAGGTGGGTATGCCATTGGGAGTTCCCGGAGAGCAGGCAGCGGGCGTCATGGATCAGTTGCAATTCTTAAGCGCTGTGCGGCGGGGAGAGCGGCCGAACCTGGGGAAGAAAGTGGCCGTGATCGGGGGTGGCAACTCGGCGATGGACGCGGCTCGCGTGGCGAAACGCTTGGTTGGTGCGGGTGGCCAGGTCACGGTCCTCTATCGGCGCACCAGAAAAGAGATGCCTGCTGCGCCAGAGGAAGTTCAGGCCATGCTGGATGAGGGCATCAAACTGGTGGAGCTTGCTGCACCGGAGCGTGTGCTCGAAGAGAAAGGGCGGGTGAAATCGATCGTATGCTTCAGAATGAAGCTTGGCGAGAAGGATGACAGCGGACGCCCACGGCCGATTAGGATAGAAGGTTCTTCATTCGAATTGAATGTTGACAGCATAATCCCCGCTATCGGTCAGCGCGTCGCTCTTGATGTCCTCGAGTTCTTCCCGGAGAAGCAATTAAAGGCGAATCCGGCGACGCAGGAGACTCAGATTGAAAATGTTTTTGCCGGGGGCGATGCTGTGCGCGGTGCATCGACCCTGATCAAAGCGATCGGCGATGGCAAGCAGGCGGCGGCACAGATCAAGAAGCGAGCTCAGAAAGAATTCAAGTTGCGGGAGAGCGTTTCTACAAAAGCATCGGATCCGGCAGATTTGCTTAAAAGAAAATCCCTGCGTCAGCACGGTCCGGGCATCCCGGAAATCGGTTTTGATGCGCGCTCCGGGTTTGATCTTGTAGTCCGGACACTCGACGATGACACAGCCCGGAAAGAAGCGGGGCGGTGCCTGCAGTGTGATGAGCTCTGCTGGGTCTGCGTGACCGTCTGCCCCAATCGGGCGAATGTTGGATTCACGATAGAACCAAGGGAATTTAAAATCCAACAGGTGAATCGCACGGGCGGAAGAGTCGAGATCTCTGACCTGGATTCCTGTCGCATAGAGCAGAAGCCCCAGGTCTTGAACATTGGTGATTACTGCAACGAATGCGGCAATTGCGCTACCTTCTGTCCTACCAGCGGCGCGCCATATATCGACAAGCCCAAATTCCACGTCACTGCTCAAAGCTTCGCGTCTGCGCGTCTCGGTTATCATTTCACCGGTCGCAACCGGCTTGAATACAAGCATGACGGCCGCACTGCCAGTCTCGATATCACGCCCGAAGGATATGTGTATGAGAACGATGAAGTAAGAGCCGTTCTAAATAAGAACTGTGCTGTGCAGAAGGCTGATCTGAAGGGTGACGGCGCTACTGCTGTCAGTCTGCGTCATGCTGTGGAAATGATGATCCTGTCGGAAGCTGTTCGGCAGATACTGCCGATGGCCGTGAGGCAGGATACGGAGCGTTAATGTGAATTTTCTGTAGACAATCGATCGGAAGGAGGAGGCCATGTCGAACCAGAAAGTCGTTCACCAGGTAGATGAGGTACTGCCGGGCGGTAAGCTGTTCCTGCTCGGGCTGCAGCACGTGCTGGTAATGTATGCGGGCGCTGTCGCAGTTCCGCTCATCCTCGGCAGCGTGATGAAGCTGCCGAAGGACCAGATCGCGCTGCTCATCAGCGCCGATCTCTTCTCGTGCGGCGTAGTCACGCTGATCCAATCGGTCGGCGTCTGGAAGTTCGGCATCAGGCTGCCGGTGATGATGGGCGTTACCTTTGCATCCGTCAGCCCGATGATGGCGATGGCCGTAAATCCTGAGATAGGGCTGCTCGGTATCTATGGATCGGTTATCACGGCAGGTATCTTCGGGATTCTCATTGCGCCGCTGATCAGCCGGCTCTTGCCTCTCTTCCCACCAGTGGTTACGGGCACAATCATCTCGGTGATCGGGATATCGCTGATGGGCGTGGGCATCAACTGGGCCGCAGGTGGTCTGCCTAGCTCCCCTGACTATGGAGCACCGTTGCATCTCACGGTGGCATTGATCGTGCTGGTCGTGATCCTGCTGATCATCAAGTACGTCAAGGGTTTCTTCTCCAATATCGCGGTCCTCATGGGCATCATCGTCGGCTTCATTATCGCGATGGCCCTGGGTAAGGTTAATTTTGGCGGCGTGTCAGAGGCCAAATGGATCGCATTAGTCTACCCGTTTCAGTTTGGCATGCCGAGATTCGATATTGTCGCCATTCTTTCCATGTGCCTGGTGATGATCGTGGTTATGATCGAATCGACCGGCATGTTCCTCGCCCTCGGCGAGATCACCGCCAGAGAGGTGAAACGCGAGGACCTCACCCGTGGGTTGCGGACCGATGGCCTCGGTACGCTGATCGGCGGAATCTTCAACACGTTCCCTTACACTTCGTTCTCGCAGAATGTCGGCCTGGTGGGTGTGACTGGCGTGCGCAGCCGCTGGGTGACAGCGGTTGGCGGCCTCATCCTAGTAGTATTTGGTTTATTTCCCAAGATGGGGCACGTGGTAGCCTCGGTGCCCCAGTTCGTGCTGGGCGGCGCAGGCATCGTGATGTTCGGCATGGTGGCGGCGACCGGCATTCGCATCCTGAGCCGCGTCGATTTCGAGAAGCAACGCCATAACCTGTACGTGGTCGCGATCAGCGTCGGCATGGGCATGATCCCGCTCATCTCAAGCAAGTTCTTTCAGAACATGCCGAAGACGCTGGGACCCTTGCTCCACAGCGGCATCCTGCTTGCGGCCATCTCCGCCGTCATCCTGAACGCTTATTTCCATGGCATGGGGTCGGGGGAGGAGGCGCGTCGGAGCGCTGCTGCAAGCACTCACGGCAGCGAGGCGTGAATAGTGAGGATTGCGGAAATCAGTCCTTGAATGAAGCGCGGAATGGGACGATGGCCGCGACTGATTGATACCAAGTTGCATTCAAAAATAGAGCGACGCGACCGAGGAGAAATATCGAAATCCTAATGTCTAAATCCTAAACAATATCGAATCACCAAAATCCAAAGCGACGCCAGAACCAGGTCTTCAG
>DATFYE010000211.1:0-19445 GCA_035315185.1 Syntrophorhabdales bacterium
TGACCTTTGGCACCCCCCGCATCTCCTACGCCGGCATCCAGACCGGTCTCGCTTTCTACAAGTCCGTCCTCCAGGGTTTTGCGGCCCTCAGCGCCCTGGTCATCCGCGATCGCCTTATCGGCATCTTCTTCGGTCTTGTCGTGTTCGGTATCGTAGAGCATCTGCTGTGGCCCGTGCGCGCCAAAGATGCGCTGCGCGCGCGCCTGGCCGAGATGCTGCACTTGCTGGCGGATCTGGCCCGCACGGGAACGAGCAGCGCGACGCCGACGAAGACGAGCAACGATGTGGATTCGTGGCGTCGACTGATCTCGCAGAAAGTGGAGGACATCCAGGGACTCATCGAGTCGTCCAAGTTTGAGCTGGGTGCTTTCAAACTGAGTGAGATCCAGAAGCATACCAGTGACGCCCAGATCGTCTTCATACTGTTGCTCGCGCTCGCCCGCGAGAGGCAAGAACTTGTGCACCCGGAGGCGGTTCTGGCAGCCGCGGTCGAGCTCGATAACGCGATGGCGACAGCCTTGCTGGCAGTGGAGGCGCACGTAGCCACTGGCTCCCAACCAGCGCTTCCGAATCTCGAAGGTATGATGGACGCTCTTGAGCGTTCCATCGCCGGCGCGAATGCGCCTGATGAGGCGGCCGCCGGCACTCTCCTCGCCGAACGTTTGGCTATCTATCGCGCGCTCGTCGCCGCTGTTACGCGGCTTTCCTGGGAACCCTTAGATGCAGTGCAATACGGAAATGAAGTTCGGGTTTTAGCCGTCCAGTAGTGCGCGGCGTGCTACCAGAAATGTGCCGCGGCCTATGCACAAAACGTCTATTTCAGGATTTCTATTTTTATCGAGATACTCCCCGTTCCCCGGTTCACCATGAATTCTCATGCGATAGGCTGCTCACTCCAGTGTTTGGTAAGACTTTTCATCGTTCCACATCCTCTCGAAGGCGTTCTTATACTGTTCGAGGATATGCTTATCTACCCTGGCAGGAATGATGAGAAGATCTTCCTCATCAACCCTGAGGCCGAGGGCAGTGCGCGTCGAGCCGTAATCATAACTTCCAAGCACCACCCACTTATCGTCAACCATACTCGCCTGCAGCCGCATGGCCCCGGAAAAACGGTTAACCTTTATGAAAATCCCCTGCAGCTTCAGATTGTACATCGCTACCTCGTCTCTCTTGGTTTCAAGTTTTCCCTTGTCGCTTATCAGTCTGACATCAACGCCACGCTTCTTCGCATCGATCAGTGCCTTGGCTATCGCGGGATGAGTGAGGGAGGACGTTATCACCCAGATGTAGCCCCCTTTCTGCACGTCTCCATAAAGCGAGACCAACGTCTCTTCCAGGTTACCTTGCTCCCTGGAAAAATAGACCGAGATCCGGTCAGCAGGTACGGTTCCAGCAAAGCCCGGAGATGTGACGAGAATAAACAGAAGAAGAACAAGAATCACACGCGGCGATCTACGCAGCATATGCATGGCACACCTCCTGGTTTTTGCCCACACCAACATCATAATACATCAGGCACGGTGAGGCAAAGAAGTTGGACTTCTGCTGGCGACCGCATGAAAGCGGAGCCTCCAAGAAGTGCGGCTTATTCCTTGAACTCGGGACGGCCAGCCGGCGCATGCGCCCGATGGCGTTGAGAAAACGCTTGCACTCCCTGGGTGATAGAGTCATACATATGGTCCGCACCGATGACTGCTTCCACTCCCATCCGCCGCAACATCCCCCGTACGGAATCGCGCACCCGGGCCATGCAGAGGGTGATATCCTCTCCGGCCAATTCCGCATGGAGCTTTACGAGCATGTCCGCCGCTGTGGTGTCTACAAAATTGATGGTCTCATAATCCATTAACACTTCCTCGACCGGCGTCGTCGCTTCGCGGATGGCTTGTTTGACCTGCTCGGCGCAATAGGTGGCGTTGGCAAAAAACAGGTTGCCGTCAAGCCGGAAGATCAGGAGGCCGGGAACCGTCTTGGCCTCGAGGCGTCGCCGAATGTTGCGGTACACATCCTGCCCCGGCATTTTACCGAGTACCGCAGTGGCAGGATGGCTGGCCTGATGGATCAAGACCACCAGAGACAGCACGACCCCCAGTCCCACACCCGGAAGAACACCGAGTATGAGCACCCCGAGGAAAGCCGCCAGGGAAATGATTAATTCCATCTTGCTGATAGCGCTCAGTCGCCGAAAGTAACCGAAATCGAGCATCCGAATCATGGCCCCGACCACGATGGCGCCCAGGACGGCGTAAGGCATATTCTTAAAAAGCGGCATCAGGATCAGCAACGTGAGGATTATAAAGATGGCATGGAACAATCCCGCCATTTGGGTCTTGCCACCGGCACCCATGCTCACGGCGGATTGTGACAGGCTGCCGGCCACCACAAAGCCCGAACTGAGGCTTGAGCCAACGTTGGCCATGCCGAGACCCACCAATTCTTGACCGGGATCGATTTCCTCACCCGTTACCAGAGCCGCGGCCTTGGCCGCTCCCAGCGATTCTGAGTAGTTGAGCAGCACGATGGCCAAAGCCCCCTGGATGAGGGTAGCAAGATGTGAGGGAGGGAGGTGCGGAAGACCGATAGGCGGGAGATTTGTGGTAATCACACCCACAATGGCCACCCCCCGCTGGTGCAAGTTAAAGACGGTGACTGTCAGAATGGCGCCCATAATGGTAGTTAATGCTGCGGGAAATTTTGGCAGAACGTGCGTCAGAGTTAACAGCACGAGGAGGCCACCCAATCCCACCGCCAGCGTCAAAAGATGGGTATTCGGCAACTCCAGAGCGAGGGCCCAGAGCCGCTGAAAAAAATCGCCGCTCACACTTTCCACCCCGAACATCTTGGGTAACTGGGTCATGATGGTGACTAGGGCCAGGCCTTGGATAAAACCCTTCATCACCGGTTGCGCTATGAAGTTGGCCAGCCAGCCCATGCGCAAGATGCCGAAACCCAGAAAAAATAGTCCGACGAGCAAGGCCAGTGCCGAGGTCAAGGCCAGATAATCGGAGGAACCTTGCGCCACCAGAAGGCCCACGGTGTGCGCTGATAACAGTGCTGTGGCAGAATCTGGTCCAACGACCAGCAACCGCGACGTGCCGAACACTGCGTACCCGACGAGCGCCAGAGGCACCGTATACAGACCGATCACGGGGGGGACGCCGGCGATACCAGTATAGGCCAGGGCGGTGGGCACCATGACCGCCCAGACGGTGAATCCGGCAATAAGATCATTTCGCAGCCAGCTTAAACGGTAGCGGGAAACCCAGTTCAACAGAGGGACGAATTTGTTGAGCGAATAGGAATCCTTCTTAGGGTTGGTCCGTGTTTCGATGGCAATCACCTGTCAGAATTATTGGGCATTCTTGAGACAGCCGCCCGCGTCATAGTGCCGATCCCCGGTAAGCTGGAGCATAGGATGATCGATCTCCTCCCCCCAGAGCGGCGTACAGGCGACCCTGGACGTGTCATTCGGATCACCCGAGCCGTCTCGGGTTTGTTGCCCGTGTGGCAAGTCCATTTTCTGGACGGCTGCTGCGGCTCATTTCGCCCGACCCTCCGCCAGTTGCTGTCGTTTGGTCATGGTATTCATAATGGTTGTGTAATCATCAACCCAAGGCAAGTCAAGGCGAAAAACGCTTTGTAAGTAGCCCTTGGTTTTCGGGGTAGAGAATGGGATAGGTTGGTAGGGAACTGCCGACGATGTCTTGGGTTGTATCAAGCTTCGCCTGTCCCGAAAGAAATCAGGATTGACAGGATACAACGGGACGCTGGCGAGAAAAATTGGCTGCCAATCCCGAGACTGCCCCCAGAATACCTATGGGCGCTAAGGCCCAGAAGGCAACCTGCCACCCCAAAGATTCAACCAGCAAGCCAAATACCAAAGGCCCGAGCAGCATCCCGGAATTCTGCCCGATTTGAATGACGGCCATGGCCATACCCGCCAGTCTCTCATCCCCCACAATTTCTACCGCACTGGAGAACACACCTGCCGGAACGAAACCGCCAAGGAAGCCGATGGCAACCGTCAGGGCAAGAAACAGGTTCTCGCTCGCCGCGGCATTTGCGGGAAAGAGAAAAGCCATCGCCAGCAGAGGAAGAGCACAGAGTACCTTTCTGGAGCCGGTCTTATCCAGCATCCAGCCGGCCAAAGGGGCGGCGGCCATGTTCAGTATGCTCATCAAGCTCATTATGTGCGAGGCACGAATGAGAGAGGCATGCCGAATGCTGTGGAGAAAGGTCGGGCCCCAGGTGATGAAAGCAACAACAACGAAATTGAAGCAGCAGAACAATAGACTGATCAGCCATAAGTTACGGTTTCGCAGGACCAGGCTCAGGCTCTGTATTGTCAGGTTCTTGCACGATTCAGCGTGGTCCTGATCGGAAGGCAGCCCGGTATGCGATTTGACGAGGAAATAGAAGAGCAGGCCAACAACAATCGTGTAGCACCATCCGAACTGCCACACTGCTCGCCAACCCCAATGAACGGCTAGGAAAGGAGCGAGAATAAACATGGCCGTGGACCCGAAGGGCACCCAAACGGACCAGATACCCATCGCTCTACCTCTCTTCTCCGGAGCAAACCATAGGGCTATAATGTCAGGCGCCGTGACTGCCATGAGGCTCAAGCCTGCGCCTTCGACAAACCGGCTCAACAGCAAGCTACCAATGTCCTTGCTGAAAGCACCACCACCCGCACCTGCTGCGAGGAAAGCGAGAGCCATCAACCCGGTTGCCCTGTACCCCAACCTTTGAAGAATGAATCCGGAAGGTATAGCCAGGAAAAGACCCGTGATGGCAAATACGGACATGAGGAGACCAGCCTGGCCGGCGGACTGACTAAAGTCCTCCATGAGCAAGGGCATGACCGGAGGAACCTTGAACTGGTTCAAGGTGGCTGCAATACTCGCGAGGAGAACGATGATCAGGATAAGCCAGGGCGATCGACGTAATGTGCTTGTGTGCATGTGGAAATCCCTTATATGTGGAACGCGAGATATGACCGGACGGTTACCGTGGTAACGTTGGCCATTTTTTCTTACAGAGCATTATAGATTGGGCTGTTCACAGGATCTCCGCTTGAAGTCGTCTTCTCATGCTGATCTTTGTCCCGGTCGGTTCGGGAACGTAATCACGATCTTTCCTCCGGCAACCCCTTTATCGATTTGTGCGTATGCTTCGACTGCCTCATCCAGCGAGCAGGTTCTGGCAATGTCAGGAGGAGTGAGTTTACCTTGTTCAAATGCAGACCTGAGACCGTCCAGAATGTCGCCTGAAGCAACCGTATCGAATAGAGACGTATTCACGCCGAACAGCGTGAGCTGCCTGCGGTAGAAGTCAAGTAGATCAAAACTGACCCTCGTAGTTCCCACTGAAGTGATGTTCACCTGCCGTCCGTTCAGGCCCAAGGATTTCAGTCCCACTTCAAAAAGCGGGCCGCCCACGCAATCAAACACAACGTCCACGCCTTTACCCTGCGTGTAGTCGCGTACCCGGTTGGCAATGTCGTCCGACTCACTGCCGAGCGCCAGATCAATTCCCAATTGCTGCGCTTTGCCCTCGTCCAGGGCCGGCCGATCTACCCCTATCACCCGGGCAGATTTTGTCTTGGCTATCTTAATGACAGAACTGCCCACGCCTCCGCTCGCGCCTGTCACCAAAACGACTTCACCTTCTTTGAGCCGGGCCTTCTCGATCAGTCCGATAAATGCGGCAAGGTAATTGACCCCGAGACTTGCCGCCTCGACCATGGACAGAGATTTTGGCTTAAGCCGGGCACCCCTTTTGGGCAGAGCTATATACTCGGCGTGGCTTCCATCTCGCGTGAAGCCGATGTCTCCTCCCGATGCCCAGACTTCCTGCCCGATCAAGTCCTTGTCGCCGGCAACGATAACTCCTGCGAGATCCCGGCCGGGAATGCGCGGCAGGCTGGTTTGCGCAAATTTCCCCTGCACGTTCTTGACATCGGAGGGATTGATCGACGCTGCGTGAACCTCGACCAATACCTCGTCAGGGCCGGGAACCGGTTTCGGTACTTCCTCGACGTGAAGCACTGCCGCCACCTCGCCAAAGCCATTAAATCTCAAAGCCTTCATCTTTCTTGCTCCTTCATGATGAACGCATAATCCAGTCGGGATGCACGTCTATTGTGTAACGTAGTATCAGGATAGCGCCGCGTCAAGGCATAAGGCCTGAAGCGGCTCGGTTGTCCTCTGCTTCTGGCCTCAGAACAACAACAGCCAACATAGGCATGAGAGGCCTCAGTGAATCTATGCGAGTCTGCAGGAGCTCACCATAACCTTAGCCCTCCCGTACGGACAACCCCGGGCTCACTTATTTGCCGGTGAGCTCCTGCACCTCTTTTTTGCCTTGCTTCAGTTCTTCCGCCTGTTCCTGGTCCAGGCGCAGGAGCATGGTCTGTAACTCGCCCACATGAGTCTTTTCTTCCTTGGCGATGTCCAACATTACCTTGCGGATATCCTTGTTGTCGGTCAGGGCAGCCAACTGCTCGTAGAGGTTGATGGCGTCCAGTTCGCCGATGATGGCAGCCCTGAGAATCCCATTGTTGAGTTTTCCCTTCTTCATCTTGTTAAAGTCCACAGGAATCTGAGATAGCATATCTGTTTCCTCCTATGATAAGAAATTGGTCGGGTCGGCACAACGGCGTGTCATTTCTCTGGCTTGTTCGACTGCAAGGCCCGCTCCAACAGCGCCGGCACGCCGACGAACGGCGCTTCCGTCATGCTGTGCCGGTTCTGCAGATACTGCGGACTGTTCGTACTGAGCCACACCCGGCCGTCCGCGTCTTCCCACACCAGTGCCTTGAGCGGCAGGTCGATTGCCAGCGTCGGGTACGTTTGCATCAACGGTGTTCCTGCTTTCGGGTTGCCGAACAGCACAAGCATCATGGGTCGCATCGTCAGACCGACTGCCTGTGCCGCACCCTTCTGGTCGATACGCGCAAAGACCGTCATCCCGGCATGCTCAAGCACAGGGATGAGTCGCTGCACCGTGTCGTCGACAGAATACGGACTCGCAAGATTGATGACGCCGCTCTCAACTGGTGTCGACATTGTCCTACCTCATGGGATTGTAGTATCGTCCATTCACTTCATCCCCGATGATCGCGAAATTCGCCTTCGAGGTCTCCAGTGGATCGGATTTCCACGAGAAGCCTATTGATGGAACGTTAACTTGCGCCTCAAGCTGCGATGTAGCACGATAGCCTTCGACCCGGAACTGTTTCTGCGGATCGTCATACGTGATTTTTTCCTCCGTCGATTTCCATGTCATCCTGAAACTCATGACTGCCGGCATGCCCACGGCATCGAGGGCGGGCCACCTGGGTTGGTCAACGACAGGAATATTTTTCATCTCCAGTGTTGCGCTCTTCCCGTCTGGACTGATGATAAGGCTCCCTTCAGGAACGGGAACTACCCAATATAATCCGGAAGGCGCAATAGGAGGATGAAAATCGTGAATCTGGTTTGCAGGAGCAGCCTGCCCCTGAAACAGGGTGAGTCATATATGGGTGAACGTGCCTGTCTGCGGAGCGCGCGCCGCCCAATATTCTCCCTGCATGAATCCGTAGTCGGTTGTGGGTGTGCCGAAGGCAATCCGGTTGCCTTTATTGTCAGTGCCCATACCAACGAAATCGGCGCACCGGGCCACCCGTCCTTTGAAATGGTAGATGTGCGACGGTTCCAGCTTTGGACCTGCAGGCTGATTATGACTGCCGTTCTTATCCAGCCAGGGTATCGGATATGGATCGGTGCCGCCATTGTAGGCGCGCGGTTCTGATTGTGGGTTAGTAGCGGCAGCACCGTTATGGGGAAGCACGAGCGATGCTGCTCCCGCGGCAGCAATGCTGAGTGAGATACTGAGAAAGCTACGCCTTGTGCAGCAGGAACAAATGTCCTCTGTAGAGCTCATTGTTTTCCCCCTTCGCATATTTCGGGTGTCTCTGCGTATCTTGCCGCTTCTCCTGGAAAGAGCTCACGTGCATGTTTCGGCCATCACCCCTGGCGTTTGATCCCCTAGCCCTTGATGAACGCGAGCAGATCCTCGTTGACCTGGTCCTTAAGTGTCGTGCACATGCCGTGCGGTGCTCCCTTATAGATCTTCAGTGTCCCGTTCTTGACGAGCTTGACAGCGAGCATGGCCGAGTCGGCGATCGGTACGATCTGATCGTCTTCGCCATGGAGGAACAGGGTCGGCACGTCGATCTTCTTGAGGTCTTCTGTAAGGTCCGTTTCGGAGAATGCTTTGATGCAGAAGTAGGCGGCGGGAAAACCGGCCATCATCCCTTGCAGCCAGAACGACTCTCGCACACCTTCCGAGATCTTTGCATCCGGCCTGTTGTAACCGTAGAACGGCATGGTGAGATCCTTCCAGAACTGCGAACGGTCAGCAAGAACAGCGGCGCGGATCTGATCGAAGGTCTCCATAGGCAGACCGCCCGGATTGGCCGCCGTCTTCAGCATCAGCGGCGGCACCGCGCCGATAAGCACGGCTTTGGCCACACGCTTCGTGCCGTGGCGGCCGATGTAGCGGGCGACCTCGCCGCCTCCGGTGGAATGGCCGACGTGAACCGCATTCTTTAGATCGAGCACTTCGACCAGCCCCGCAAGGTCGTCAGCGTAGGTATCCATGTCGTTGCCGTTCCAAGGCTGGCTCGACCGCCCATGGCCGCGGCGGTCATGGGCGATGCACCGAAAACCGCGAGAGGCCAGAAAGAACATCTGATCTTCCCACGCGTCCGCGGAGAGAGGCCAGCCGTGGCTGAAGACTATGGGCTGGCCTGAGCCCCAGTCCTTGTAGTAGATCTGCGTTCCGTCTTTGGTCGTGATAGTATTCATGATACTCCCTCCTTTACTCTCTAATTATGACTCCCGAGCGGTTTTCATTCGAAAAAAAGTTTCCGGGACTAACCTAGGTACCTTTCAGGAGAAGTCAAGTCTTGGCGGGAATTGGAGTCTCTGCCTGAGCCTGTTTCTTAAAAAAGAGGGCTGCCACACTGCTGCGCTTGCGCTGGAGCAACGAAATTCACCTATGAACTCCCTTAGCTGGTCAATCTAGCGGGAGAGTCCAGAGCTT
Source organism: Syntrophorhabdales bacterium (assembly GCA_035315185.1). GTDB lineage: Bacteria > Desulfobacterota > Syntrophorhabdia > Syntrophorhabdales > WCHB1-27 > JADGQN01. Next base: position 9,097 of record DATFYE010000211.1, read on the forward strand.
TCGATGGTAGTGACTTGGTAATGGATCGGCCCACAAAACATGCTGCGAGTCCGGGGCTATTGCCAATGTTTGCTTTGGTGGGACTCCGCCGCGAACCAAAACTTATTCCGAGATCCTGCAACTCACGGATATCCCCTCCCCGCTGCCGCGCTCTACAGTGGTCCGAAACTGAGGATCTTGTTTCACGTACTCCAGAAACTTTTTGATGTCCCCATCATGGCTCCACAGGACGTTGTGCGCGGTAAAACATCCATTGAGTCGTATTTTCGGCCTCAGGTCCTTGAAGTATTGGAGGTACCAATCTTTGTCAGCATCACAGAACACAAAATCAAACGGCCCTTGCAGGGCGGGCACAAGATCGTGCGCGTCGGCAAGACGCGCATCGATGTATGATTCAACGCCAGCCTTTTTGAAGTTTTTACGCGCGATTTCGTGGCGTCCCTTATCGATTTCGATGGTTGTCACCATGCCGCCCGTTTTTGAAGCAGCCCAGGCAAGCCATATGGTTGAATGGCCGGTCGACGTGCCTATCTCCAGAATATTTTTGAAGCTGCTCTTCAGGACAAGGTCGTAAAGAATCTTTCCGTCCTGATAGGGCACATTCCAAGAGGACCAGGAGCCCCGGTTGCTGTTGAGAAAACCGGACACCTGTGCATCAAGACCAGAGGCGGCGTGTGCCTGCCCCCCGGCTTTAATAATGGCGGCACTACAACTGACCACACAGATGATCATTAGTATGAAATACCTCCGGACACAGTGCATGTATAACCTCCTCCACCCTTTTGTTCCGCGAGCATGTATTATGACCCGATGGGGATGTTAAGGACAGCGCGCTCGCTTCAAAAAAGCGGAACAACCTTCGGTGGCTCGGTAAATGAAAACAGCGTTGCCACGGCGTCAGTAAAGTAGAAGGTCACAAAGAGTTCATCATCCGCCCCCTTGCTATATCTCTTCAGAAGATCAGGGGACTCCACAAAAACCTGCGCTTTTGCCTCGCGAGTGTCGTCGAAGGCAATTCTTCCTCTTACCCTCAGCCACGTACCGCCGGCTCCGATAGAAGAAATCTCGATATCGGGATTCTGAACGAGCTGCTTGTACACGTCTTTGGTTTTGTTCGTGCAGAAATAGAGTGCATTATTCCTTTTCATTATGAAACTGAAAGGACGAACTCTTGCCTTGGCTCCTTCGACCGTGGCGATGTGAAAGACCCGATTGGTTTTAAAAATCTCAATAGCAGTGCTCATGTGAACCCCCTCAGGTAAGTCTACTTGCGAGCATCGTTGACGTGAATCCTATAACAATGCGACGGATTTCGCAATAGGCACGTTATCAGGCTCTGGTCGAGGGATGAGCCAGGCATGTTGACAGGCCAGCCCTATGCAGATTACAACAGCTAAAACAATACACAGAATATTCTTGCCGAGACAGCAGAATAGTGGGAAACTTTTATAGGGGGATCAGTCGTCAGGCAAAGTTACAAAAAACTGGCAATAAGTATGAATACGCCACGCGAGCTTATCATAGAGGCATTTCAAGGTTCGGTTTTTGTCCTCACCTTTGAGACCGACGATGCTCTTGGCTACCGTTCGAGCCGGGAAATAGACGTGCTGCGTGCCCTTTCCATAAATCTGAAACAACAGACCGTGGAGTATGAGCTGACACAAAAAGGACGCCCGGTCAGACGGAGGATTGAGTATTCACCGAGCCTTGCGATCCTGAAAAACAAACTGCCGCTCACGACAGCTGCATTTGACCTCAAGTTCGAAGGCCTTAGACTCACCGAGCAGGGAGTCTCTGTTGCCGAACGCGTGAGCCTTGCTGAAAACCAAGACCCCTGGGATACAGCTAATTGTTTCGACAAATCCCGCACCCAAAAGTCAAAGGAAAAGGCGAGCCTACGGCTGGTGGACGAGAAGCTCGAATAGCACATCCCATCCCGGCGGGTTCTGGGGACACTCTTGAAATGTTGAACTATCAATTCACCTGCATCAGGCGAGACTATGGAACACTCGCGTTGTCTCAGCGTCGCTTGAGTGGGGTACGGTTCTTCTGCTACACTCTCCCGTGCCGCTGCTCTTCAAATCGGTCAGCCACGGTGAGCTAGCATTCGGGTTTTTCAACATCGAAACGGATATGCTCCTGCTCAACGACTATTTCTTCTTTGCGTCCGATTTCTGCGGCCATGTGACCGACCTTGCGCGACAAGATTCAGACAAGCACTACCGGTCCGCGTGGAATGTGCACGTGATGCCTCACGAAGCGATCGGCAACCTGCAAGGAGCCATCGCCGGCACTGATCTGTCCGGTTTCATCGGTGAGGTGTACCGGCTCTTTCCCTTTCCAAGAGAGACTCAAGCTTTCAAGCAAAACCCCGAGGGACATTTGACCAGGGAAAGGATTGAGGCGCTTGCCACAACGTTCGCTCCGGCTCGGCGTATCCCGGTAATGGTGAATCCAAACGGGGAGTCGATTGCCATCGGCAACTACGCCTTCAACCGACCGCAGTTCCACGCCCTGCTCTGGTACGTGTGGCTGGGCGGCTATCCCCGTTGGAAAGAGGATGTCCGGCCGGCATACGTAATTGAAATGGCCGCTGCAGCCGAAGCTTCTCTTCATCCTGCCTTCGCCGGTATTGCTGCCTTCAGTTAAAGGATAGAAAAGAGTCGACCGTTGCGGAATTAGACCATTTCCATGTCCCAACTGAACTACTTAGGGACGTTCCCAAACCCTATTTCTCTTTCTTCAGGAGAGGAAGCACTTTCTCGATGCTCCTGTAATCTTCCAGGGTGACTTTGTAAAATTCTTCCGGGCCCATCGGGTCGAGCATGGTCGAGCTCTTCTCAGCCCACTTGATGAATTCCGGATCTTTGCAGGACGTCGTGATAGCATCCGAGAGGATCTTCGCTCTCTCCTTCGGGGTATGGGGCGGGGCCCACGCTCCCACACCGTAAGGGATGACCACTCCGTCGAACCCGAGTTCTTTCATGGTCGGGATTTCCGGGATCTCCTTGATACGTTTCGGCGCATGGACAGCTAAAATCCGGATCTCTTCCGATTTGTGGTTTCGGATCGCTCCCGAGAGAGGACCCGTGCCGATATCGACATGTTTCCCGAGGACAGCGGCTGTCACTTCCGCATCGCTGTCAAACGGCACAAAATTGAGGTTCAGTTTGACAAGCTCCTTCAGATAGACGATCTGGAGCTGGGATGTCGACCCAAGACCTCCACCACCTCCCACATTGATCTTCCGTTTTTTTGACTCCTCGATCACTTGCCTGAAATCCTTGAAGACAGAGTCTCTGGCAACAAAAATTGTCCTGTAATCCCCTCCGACCCAGCTTCCCAAGTGGACGTACTCTTTCATCTTGTACTTGGAGTCGTAGACGAGCTCTCCGATTAGCCGCGAGGGAAATGCGCTGGCCACGATCGTATACCCGTCGGGCTTTACCTGGCCGAAGACATACTCCATCGCTTTCCGGCCGCCCCCTCCCAGCATATTATCGCACTGGACAGAGACCTTGAGATATTTCTGCATGTATTGCGCCATCGCTCTTGCAGGAAGGTCCACGCTTCCGCCGGCGGCGTGGGTGATAACCATCTTGATGGGTCTGCTTGGGAATTTCTCTTGCGCGGCCTGCACGAGGGAGGGATAGATCGACAGAATCAGTAAAGGAACCAACAATTTTTTCATGGAATGCACGCTTCAAACCTCCTTCCCATTTATTGTCGAATGCAGCAACTGTTTCAACGGCTTCGGATCCTCCACCTTTTCAGAAGAGGCGAAAGATAAGGATAGATCAGAGAAAAAAAAGTCAGTGCCACCAGAACGAGACTGATGCCGGAGGATGCGAAGATCGAATAGGACCCGTCGCTCATGATAAGGGCCCTCTGAAAATTCTTCTCCAGCATGGGCCCCAGGACCAGCGCGAGCACGAGGGGAACAGGTGAATACCCGTGCTTATTCATGAAATAGCCCAGTGCCCCGAAAACCGCGGTAATCAAGAGATCAAAGAAGGAGTTCTGGATCGCGTAGCTACCCAGCAGCGAAAAGACCAGGATGATTGGAACGATGAGATCGTTCCGGACAAGGGTGATCTTGGCGAAGTATTTGGCATAGGTCAGCCCCAAAGCCAGGATGAGAAGGCTTTCGATAAAGAACGCGGTAAAAAGAGCATAGATGGTCTTCCCCTGCTCGATGAAGACCTTGTGGCCCGGGATGACGCCGAAGATGATCATGATCCCCAGGAAGACCGCCGCGCCGACACTTCCGGGAATGCCCAGCGAGAGAGTGGGAATAAGGTCTCCCATGGCGCAGGCGTTATTCCCCATCTCGGCCGCAATCACTCCAACGGGATTTCCTTTTCCGAACTGCGATTTATCCTTGGCAGCTCTGATCTCTTCCGCATAGGCCATAAACGAGGCCGTGCTCCTTCCCGCCGCAGGAAGCGCTCCAATCCAGAGCCCTATGATGAAAGACCGGAGGAGAGTGAGGGGATGTTTGAAAGTCGTCTTGAACCCTGTGAGGAACCCGGAGCCGGCGAGCTCCACGCTGCTTATGGTCTGATTCTGCTCGGACAGGGTGAGGACCTGAGAAATGGCAAAGAGGCCGATCATGGTCTGAACGAAAGGCACCCCGTCCTCGAGGGCTTCCAATCCGAAGGTGAAACGGATGCTGTTGCTGACCTCATCCGCTCCGACCGTTGCGAGAACGAGCCCGATGCAGGCGGAGATCAATCCTTTGATGGGATTGCGCTTGACGATCGCGGAAATCACCGAAAGGGCAAAAAGCGCAAGTAAGCAATTCTCCGCCGGACCGAAGCGCAGGGCGAGAGACGCCAGAAGCGGAGCGGTGAAAGCCAGAGCAAGAACCCCAAAAACGGCACCCAGGCAGCCGGCCGTCGCCGAGATACCCAGCGCTTCCGCGCCACGCCCCCGTTGCGTCATCGGATATCCATCGAGGAGTGTTGCGGCGCTCGCCGATTCGCCCGGAGTGTTGACGAGGATGGCTGAAACCGAACCGCCGTAGCTGGAGGCGAGATAGACCCCGCTCATGAGGACCAGCGCGCTGGTTGCCTGTAGGCCCACGCTGAAAGGCAGAACAAGGACCATGCCCGCAGCAGGCCCTATCCCCGGCAAAATCCCCACCACCACTCCCACAATCAAACCTAATAAGAGCAGGAACAGATTCTGCACTGTGAAGGTTGCGGCTATTCCCTGAAAAATGATATCGAAGGGCACCATAAGGTCTAAGCTACCTCTGCCATCCGGTCGCAATCCCTCTCAATCGATGTTCAAAAACACGCCATTCAACACTGGAATATGCAGGGTCCGATAGAAGACGATGTAAAAGCAAAGCGTCATGGCCAGCATGACGGTCATCAGGGAAACCCATTTCCCTTTCTCGCCAAGGATGAGACCATAGCTCAGGAAGGCCGCCGGGACGACGAACATGAACCCAAAAAGATAGCCGACCACAATGGAGCCGGCAATGCAGAACCATGACCAGTAATACCGGGAGCGGTTTCCTGCCACTTCGTCTTCTTTCTCTGCCTGGCCTTCCGTGAATTTGAGAAGGGCAGGAAAAAAGAGATACGCTACCATCCAGAGCGTGAGGGTAAGGATGCCGAGTCCAAGGACGAATTTAGGGAATTTCTGCGCCCTCTCAGGAAAACGGCTCGCCTGGTGATGCATGACGATGAACGCTCCCAGGAGGAACCCGTTAAAAAGAAAAACAGGCTCTTTGAACTTTTTCGGAATCAACACTTTCGGACCCTCGCGATGTGATCTTATGTCACGATTTCACGACGTCGAATTCTATTGCAACATCAGGGTCAAGTCAAGAAGCTTCTGGTCGTTCGTTCATTGACTTGCAGGAAATAAGCCGTTATAGTTACCGTGATGTGAAGTAGTTTGTCGCCGCTTGTCGGACATCACCGGAGAAGAGAAGGAGGTAGGGGCAATGACCAATCAAGTCGATCAAATCAAACAGAAGATCGTGGACGGGATGAAGATCCTTCTTCGTGATGGACTGATGGAGCTCAACACGGGCCACTTGAGCGTCAGAGTGCCGGGAGAGGACCTGATTTGCATGCCCGGGCACCTGCACGACCAGGCCCGCACTCTGGATACCCTCACCTTTGACGACATTATCACCATCGATATGGAAGGCAACAAGGTGGAGGGGGAACTGTCGGCGGTGGGTGAGCGATTCATCCATACGAAAATCTATGCCGGCCGGCCGGATGTCGGGGCGGTGATCCACTGCCATCCCCAGTTGGCCACCTGCTTCAGCATTGCCGGGGTGAAGATTCTCCCGGTGTATCACCGGGCAGCCATATTTCATCCCGGTGTGCCCATCTGGGACTACCCGGGACAGATCGATACGCCGGAACTAGGGCAGCAGCTGGCGGAAGCCCTGGGACAGGGCCCGGCAGTTCTGGTGAGAGGACATGGAGCAGTCACTGTGGGAGAGTCTCCGGAGGCGTGCGTCGCGATCTGCGCCATCCTCGAAAGGACGGCTAAGATGCAGTGCATCGCCTCGACCCTGGGGACACCAAGGCCAATCGAGGCAATGTACATGGACGGCAATCACATCAAGGGCCAAACCCACAAGAACTGGGTCAAGAATATATGGGGTTACCTGTCCCACACGTACCTGGATTCAAAGTCAGGATCCTGAAGAGTAATCTTTCCCTCTCGCGATCGAGGAGAGCACCACGCGCGCTGTCTGGTTTCCATCAGTGCAGCGTGTCCGGGTATCTGTAAGAAGACCTCCCAGACGTGCGAGGAAGTTCTCGTAGTCCTCGTGATCCTTGAATATCTTCTGCCGCTCAATTCCCCGCAGGATGACGTTCAGGGAGGACCAGCCAGGAACGGTCCAGCGCCGTTAAAGAGGATCATCTGTTGCTGAGATTCACTGGTTGGCAGTTCTTATGCGCAGATCGACCAGGCACTCAAGCTCTTGCTGATCCCACCCGCTGTATACGTCCTTTTTCTCGATGATGAAGGTGGGGTATATGCGGAAGCGATGCATGAGCGACTTGTAAATGCCCAAGGGGGATTTGGCATCTATGAGACGGATACTGATACGATGCCTGTATAGCCTTGAAAGTTCACAAATCCATTCGGAGAGCTTCAAAAATTCTTCCTGCAAGTCACGCGGGTACTCTTCCCTGTCTCTACTCGTAACCTCTCGTTCGAGCCCCGACTCTCTGAACATAAGCCCGCACCTGGTACAGTGGCTGTATGTAGTGAGGAGGTGACTCACCACCTCTATGGTAACCGGTTTCATATACGTGACTCCGTGTCCAGTTTACCACGAAATGGTCGGCCGGTGCATCAGAACGGTGCGCTATATCGCCTTCAGAAAATGTAGATGGCATAGTCCGAAGAAAGGTATAATAATGAATAACTCGCCCCTTTGGAAGGCGGGGCGATTTCGCCTACTGTCTTGGCAGGAGGGTTAAATAAATGGCTGATGTGCTTGTGGTCGACGACGATCAGGTGATATGCGATCTGCTCACCCATGTCATCGGGATGTTAGGGCACCGGGTAAACTGCGCACACACGCTCAAGGGAGCACTCGATGAAGCTTCGTCAGGAGCGTATGACGCGGTGTTTCTTGACATCAACATGCCTGACGGCAGCGGGCTGGATTGGATTAAAGACTTTAAGCAGACGCGATCGGCCCCCGAGGTCATAATTATCACCGGGCTTGGAGGCCTCGACGACCCGGAGATAGCGCTCAGGAACGGTGCCCGGGACTACATTCAGAAGTCGTCTTCCATAAAGGAGATTACACTCGCCCTGATGCGTGCCCTTCAGGACCGGGAGGAAAAGATGCCTTCGCTTCCCGACCGACCCCTCAAGGATTACCTTGATCAGATGGAGTCGCAATACCTCCAGGGGCTGATGGCGGGAACAAAAGGGAATATCGAGGCCGCATGTCAAATCTCCGGACTTTCCCAGTCCGACCTTTATGCTCTCCTGAAGAAGCACAACATCGATGTGGTTCAGGGGCAGCGGCACTGATAGCTGACGTAGCTATAAGCAACGCGCCAAGAGTTATTTACTTGTTCACGGTCGTCCCGTCACCCTTATTTACGTAAGGGTCGTTCCGTCACCCATCCGAATTAGTTGGCCTTCAACCAGTCCACTTTCATGAGCTGACTTGTCTCTAGCGTGGGGACCGACAGCGATGCATTGTTATTACCGGTCATGGTGACCGCCGTTCCCGAGCCGAGATCGATGACGGTAAAAGGAGCGCCGCTCAAACCAGCGATACCTTCGTCGAAGTAAACGGTCTTCGTATCTGTAAGGCTGGCGACCGAACCATTGATCGTGGGACGCTCGACGATCCACTCGGCCGAATTCCCAGCCAGCGCCGTCCCTTGCGGCGCGGTGATGCTGAATGAGGTGGTGACTCCGGTACTTTGGTTAGTAAGGTAAACCGTGGCCGTGGTAGTGGAGTTCACGCAGATCAGGCAGTACATAATATCACCTGCCGAAACGGAAAAGTTGGTGATCGCTACCTCGCCGGACGGAAACCATTCCCACCATACATAGACTTGTCTGCTTGAGAAGATGCCAAGGTCGAGGATCTCGGTCTCGGTTCCAGCTTGAAGCACATCATTCGATCCCCAACCATCAATACCAACCCATTCCGAGGCGTAATAACTTCCGAGTCCCGGCGCGTGTGGGTTCGGCACTGTCCACTGACCTGCGACCCAGCCAAAGGTGCGCTTGGCAGGAGCAAACGCGACACTGCCGGACCAGTTTGAGCTGGTGGCATTCGCGATCCCTTTGGTCGCGCTGACTTTAGCCCGCCCGCTTCCGGGCCTTAGAGCCGGACCGTGCGACTTCCCCTGAACCTCGCGAAAGACAGGTGTGATCCATGTGCGCGGGCGTGATAAAGCTTTCTCCCACATCTGCCGCACCCTTGGCTCGGTTTTGGCATCTGGCCGGGTAGGAAAGCCGTGATGCAGCAAAAGATGCGGCGTCGCGGCGAGCGGGTTGAATTCCGGAGGGGGCGGCTCATAGGTGCGAATGCGAAAGCCCTTCGAGGTTGTTATGATGCGCTGGTTCTTCGCGGTTTTGCTGGTTGAGCGTTTCTTTGTCATAACTCCTCCTTCAGTACTTTTTTTTAACTGCTATACTGCCTGCTTTAGAATCTCGCCGCTGCTCATAGCCGCAGCCTCTTGCCCTTTTCCACTGTCACTCGTCACCTCCGCTTCGTGCGCCAGTAAAGGACCCGCTACCGTCACTCGATCGCGTTCTTATGGACTGAACGTAATGTGTGCATCTCCGCGAAAGCTGTCAAGGCATAGAGATACGGCCGCATGCGCGATCCCAACGAAACTAAAAAACTAAAGGGCATCCCCAAACCTTGATTGCCTATTCGGTGCGGGAGTGCTATAGATTTAAGGTGAGTGCTTTGAGTTTTCAAAGGGGAGGTGATGAGATGAAAAAAGCTCTGCTCTTTATGCTTTCGGCTCTGAGCATCCTGCTACTTCTGCAGCGGGAAACGTGCCTGGCAGAAGACGGCGTAACGGAGACTTCCCTCCTCATAGGGATCGAAGAGCAAACAGGTGGATTTTCGGGGGACGAAGAAAACTTCGGGTTCATGCTCGCTGTCAAGGAGAGTAACGACAGGGGCGGAGTCAATGGGCGCAAGCTGGAGGTAAAGGGCTACGCCAGGAAGGGCGGGACCGCAGGCGGACTGGAGAACGCCAAGCGCCTGGTGGAAGTCGACAAGGTGTTTTGTATCTTCAACTTCGGATCGATGCCCCTCGCCATGGCCCTCACCCCGTACGTAATGGAAAAGAGAGTGCCGTACATGTTCCCTCATCAGGGCAGCAACAGCCTCGACGGGAAACGGTACATCTTCACCTCATATCCTTTTTACCAGAATGAGTGCGAGGTCATGCTGAGGTACCTGACCCAGACACGGGGATTCAAGCGGATCGGCATCATGTATGCCGACAACGAATATGGCTACATCTTCCGTGACAAGCTGAAGGAGAATTCTGCGCGCTTCGGCTACGAGGTGGCAGGCCTGCGGGCCGTGAAGGAGCAGAAGCCGACCGACTTGACGCCCGACGTGCGTGAGTTGAAAGGTGCGGCGCCTGATGCGCTGATCATGGCCCTCTACCCCGAGCAGGCGAAGAAGGTGCTCGAAGCAAAGGGACAACTCGACTGGAAGCAGGTTACCTTAGTCTCCACTGGACCCCTCACCGACGAAGAGTATCTCGATGTACCCGGTGGGCACGGGGAGGGGACGATCGGCCTCTGCCTCTATCCTGATCCGGAAGTCAGCCAGGAGAGCGGCGTGGCCGAATATCGCCAGGCAA